>NZ_JBFUHG010000001.1:0-551341 GCF_056402515.1 Cellulomonas sp. P4_A2 | reverse complement strand
GCTGCCGCGTGGGTGACGAGCTGCCGCGTTGGCGCGCTCAGGCCGCCGCGGGCACCGCCGCGCGGCCGAGGCCCGTGAACGACCAGCCGGCCGCGCGCCAGGCCGATGCCGAGAGCCGGCCGCGGGCGTCGATCATGCGCGGCACCGCCGTCAGAGCGGCCAGGTGGGCCGGGTCGGCCCGGAGGAACTCGTCCCACTCGGTCAGGACGAGGACGACGTCCGTGCCCTCGACGGCCTCCTCCACGCTCGTCGCATAGGCCAGGGTCGGGAACGACGAGCGGGCGGTGTCGCCGGCCTGCGGGTCGTAGACGGTGACCTGGGCTCCGCGCAGGTGCAGAGCGGCGGCGACGTTCAGGGCCGGCGAGTCGCGGACGTCGTCGGTGTGCGGCTTGAACGCGGCACCGAGGACGCCGATGCGGTGGTTGAGCACCGACCCGCCGCACGCCTGGACGGCCAGGTCGACGACGCGCTCACGCTGGCCCATGTTGATCTCGTCGACCTGCTGGAGGAGCGCGGACGCCCGGCCGGCGCCGAGCTCGTTGGCGCGGAACATCAGCGCACGGATGTCCTTGGGCAGGCAGCCTCCGCCGAACCCGAGCCCCGCGTCGAGGAACTGCCGGCCGATGCGGGTGTCGTGCCCGAGGGCGTCGGCCAGCACCGTGACGTCCGCGCCCGCCGCCTCGCACACCGACGCGATCGCGTTGATGAACGAGATCTTCGTGGCGAGGAAGGCGTTGGCACTGACCTTCACCAGCTCGGCGGTCGGCAGGTCGCAGACGACCACGGGCGAGCCCTCCGCGATCGGGCCCGCGTAGACGCGCCGGAGCAGGGCCTCGGCCGGCTCGGACGTTCCGCCCATGACGATCCGGTCCGGGTGCAGCGTGTCCTGGACCGCCTTGCCCTCGCGGAGGAACTCGGGGTTCCAGACGAGCTCGGCGCGGACGCCGGACGGGGCTTCGGCCGCGACGAGCGACCGCAGCCGGGCGCCGGTCCCGACCGGGACGGTCGACTTGCCGACGATCAGGCCGTCGTGCGTGAGGTGCTTGGCGATCGCCGCGGTCGCCGCCTCGACGTAGCGCAGGTCGGCGGCGTGGCTGGTCTTGGACTGCGGGGTGCCGACGCAGACGAAGTGCACGTCGGCCCAGCCGACCGCCTCGGCCACGTCGGTGGTGAACCGCAGGCGGCCCGTGGCGAGGGTCTCGGTGAGCAGCTCGGGCAGCCCGGGCTCGTAGAACGGGACCTTGCCGGCCGTGAGCATCTCGACCTTGTGGGGGTCGGTGTCGACGCCGACCACCTCCATGCCGAGCTGGGCCATGGCGACCGCGTGGGTCGCGCCGAGGTAGCCGGTGCCGAGGACCGCGATCCGGGGCATGGGGGCGTCCGGGTCGAACGGGTGGCGGGCGGGCTCGGAGTCGGGGGCGGGGACCTTGGCGGCACGCGTGCCGGTGGCTGGCGTCATGGCGGTGTCTCCTGGGTGGGTCGGTCGGGTGGTCGGTCGGGTGGTCGGACGCGTGGTCGGGCGCGTGGCCGGGCTGGACGACGGGCTGAGGGTCGGGCCGGCGACGGGACGCGGCGTGTGGCCGGTCACGGCGTCGGGCTCGGGGTCGGTTCGGGGGCCGCGGTCTCGGTCGCAGTGGGCTCCGGGGTCGCCGTCGGTGCCGTCTCGCGGGTGGCCTCCGCGGTCTGCGACGGGGTCGGGGACGGTGTGGGCGTCGGCTCCGGGGTGGGGGTTGGCGTCGGGGTGGGGGTCGGTGTCGGTTCGGGCGCCGGCGCGGCCAGGGCTGCGACCGGTGGTCCGTCGACGAACCCCGCGGCCGGGTTGGTGATGCCGTCGATGAACGCCTGCGTCGAGTCCCGTCGGGAGTTGATCCGCCAGTCGTTCGTGACGCGTTGGCCGCCGGAGATCGTCGTGACGGTCTGGTTGAACCACGCGAACCCGATGACGTCCGCGTTCTCCGGCCGCGCCAGGCCCGCGAAGAGGTCACGCACCCAGGCGGGCTTCTGACCACCCACCTCGGACGCGCCGATCTCGGCCAGCAGGATCGGTTTGTGCGTGATCGAGCGCAGCTGCTTGAGCGACGGGCCGTAGGTGTAGTCGAAGGTCGGCGTCTGGTCGGCCCTGTAGGGCGGCCGGTAGTAGCCGGACAGACCGACCCAGTCGACGTAGTCGTCGCCGGGGTACAGCGAGCGCATGTACCAGGACGAGTTCTTGGCCCAGTCGGGCAGGGCGTTCACGATGTTCGGCGCCCACACCCAGATGACGTAGGCGTTGGCGCCCTCGGCCTCGAAGATGTCGTGCACGTGGCGCCACATCTTCGCGTAGTCGCCCTTGCCGTTGCCGTTGAGCGAGTTGCCGCCCCACTGACGCTCGCCCCACGGGTACCAGCTGCCGTTCATCTCGTGGTCGAGGCGGATGGCGAGCGGGAGCCCGAGGGCGGCGACGTCCCGCGCGTACTGGTGCAGGTAGTCGTCGTAGGTGCCGTTGATGATCTTCGGCAGCGAGTAGTCCGGGTCGACGGCCTGGTCGTTGCCTGCCTTGAGGGGGCGGGACTCCCAGGTGAGCAGCGGCATCATGCCCTTGGTCCACGACCGTTCGACGGCGTCCGCGCGGAACGGTCCGTCCCAGCCCTGGAAGTAGCCGCTGATCGTGGGCTTGACCCCGACCGTCGAGGCGACGTTGTCGAACTCCGCCCAGTTGAACGGCGACTGCGTGGTGTAGAGCCCGAACTGGCGCTTGGTCGGCGCGAGCAACGAGGCCAGCGAGGGTGCGGTGATGGTCGACGGCGCGGGCGGGGGTGCCGACGACGCCGTGGAGCTGGACGCTGCGGCGGCCCTGGCGGCGGACGCCGCGGCCGCGGCCTTCGCTGCGGCGGCCCGCGCCTCGGCGGCCTTGGCCTTCCCGATCGCCGCCGCCGCGGTCCGCTCGGCCTTCGCTTTGGCCTGACCGCCGGAGGCGGCCTTGGCGCGTTCGGCGGCGGCCTTCGCCTGCCCGCGAGCGACGGCTTCCTCGCGCTCGATCTGCGCCTTCTGCTTGCCTGCCGCCGCACCCGCTGCGCGTTCGGCGGCAGCCTTCTCCTGCGAGCTCGTCAGGTTGTCGACCTCGTCGGTGCGGGCGGCCAGGGCGGCCTTGAGCTCGGCGTTCTCCTGCTCGAGCGCGATCTGCTGCGCGCTCTTGGCGGGAGCCGCGGACGGCTCGGCGGTGGACGGAGAGAGCCAGACGACGGCCGAGACCGCGAGCAGCGCGAGGGCGACCGCGAAGGCCGCGAGCCGGGCGCGACGGGACGGGTGAAGGATCCGGTGGGCGTCAGACATAGGCCAGTGCCTCCAGAGCGAGCAGGGCGAACGCGATCCCGTAGGGGACGGCCGCGAGCGGGTTCAGCCGACGACGTGGGGTCGGTGGGGGGACGGTGGCGGTGGTGGCGGTGGCGGTACGGCGGCGACGCGCGACGGCGGTGCCGGCGGTCCCGTCGACGGACGGGGTGCCGCTCGGCGGCGTCATGGGGGCTCCCCGGTCGACGAGGTCGACGGGCGCTCCGTCGCCGACGGACTCGAGCTCGGCCATGAGGTCGTCGTTCTCGGCCCCGCCCTCGTAGGCGCCGGAGCGGGTGCCCCAGCCGCTGGCGTGGGCCATCCGCAGGAACCCGAGGATGCGGATCGGCATGAGGAAGAACGTCGAGACGATGATGAACACGGGCAGCCGCAGGAAGTCCGAGGGCTTCTCCTGCAGGTGCCGGATCTGCCGGATGGACATCGAGAGCACCGACGAGACGATCATCAGCGTGACCACCCAGAACCAGCCGCTCAGGCCGGTGTACGTGGTCAGCACGGCCTCGTAGAGGTTGGCGCCCGTGTTCGTCGCGGACCGGTAGATCCAGCCGAGGATCGTGCCGAGCAGCAGGAACGGCAGGAAGATGTCGGTGACGAAGAAGATCGCCAGCACGGGGGCGTGACCGGCCATCCAGGGCAGCATGCGCAGGGTGTTGTACTGGCTGCCGCGCGCCCAGCGCAGCTGCTGCTTGGCCAGCTTCTTCACCTTCAGCGGGGCGTCCGTGTAGACGAGGCTCGAGTACTGGTAGACGGTGCGGTAGCCGGCTTTCAGCGTCAGGTTGGTCAGCGTCCGGTCGTCGGAGACCTCGAGGAACACCCCCAGGAACTTCTCGGACATGAACGCGTCCATGACCTGCATCAGGATGCGTCGTCGGAACGCGATGGTCCGTCCCGGCAGGCATCCGACCTGGCCCAGCGCCGACTGCGCGGGCATCGAGTAGAGGGCCCGGGTGTTCTCCAGCCAGTCGGCCCAGCGCGTGATCCAGGACCGCTCCGGCTCGAGGATCCGCTGCCGGGTGGTGACGCCGCCGACGGAGGCGTCGGCGAACGGCTTGACCAGCTCGGGCAGCGTCCCGTCGGTCCAGATCGTGTCCGAGTCGACGAGCACGGTGATCTCGCCGACCGACATCCGGGTGCCGATCATCACCGCGTTGCGCTTGCCCGGGATCGGCGTGTGCACCCAGCGGACCAGCGGCGCGAACTCGTCGCAGACCTGCTCGAGGTCCGGGTTCACGGCGCCGTTGATGACGACGATCACCTCGTCGGGACGCTGCGCGACGATCCGTTGCAGCACCTCCCGGAAGAGGTCGAGCGGCTCGTCGACCACTGGGATCACGACGCTCGTGGTGACGTCGTACGGCGCGGTGACGGGGCGGTAGCGGCGGCTCAGCACGACCTTGAGCAGCCACAACGCCCAGACGAGCGTGGAGAAGACGGCGAACAGGTAGATCTCGGACTGACCGGCGAACATGTGGCGTAGCTGAAGGACGAAGACGAACACAGGGCACCCCAAAGGCCGTTCGGGCACAGGACGACTGACCGACCTCATCGACGATGCAGCGAGGACGTCAGGGGCGTCGTCCGCGGGTGCGGCCGGGTCTACCTGTCCGTCGGATGGTCGTCGCGGCTAGTGGTTCAACCGGCGACGACGGCTGCGAGATGTCACCACTGTGCGTGCCGTCGGCCGTCTGGCCAAGCGGTGCAGGAAAACTCTGTGTAAACGGATGTAACGGATGTAACGGGTTTCGAAACTCGAGCCGTCAGCTCTGGACGCGTCGCACCAGATCTTGATAATCCGCGTGACGCGCGAGCCACGCCTTCACGTACGGGCAGAACGCGACGACGTCGCGGCCGCTCTCCCGCACCATGTCGAGGGCCGCCTTGACCAGGGTGCTCGCGATGCCGTGCCCCTCGAACCGCGGATCCACCTCGGTGTGCGTGAAGACGACCGTCCGGCCGATCGTGTCGTACATCGCGAACCCGACGACGACACCCTCGGGCGACAGCGCCTCGAACCGGTGCTCGTCCGGCGCGTCCCTGACCTGCACATCCATCATGCCCTCGATGGTGCGGCATCGAGGAGGCCGCGCGATAGGGGTGATGCGACACTGACCCCATGCTCTCGCCCTACCGTGACGTACTGACGCGTCCCGGGGCACTCGCCTTCTCCGCATCCGGCGTCCTCGCACGCCTGCCCATGTCGATGGTCGGCATCGGGATCGTGCTGATGGTCTCGTCCCTGTACGGCTCCTACGGCCTGGCCGGTGCGGTCTCCGCGGTGTACGTCGTCGCTCAGGCCCTGTGCTCGCCGCAGCTGTCCCGGCTCGTCGACCGGCACGGTCAGGCCCGGGTCATGAGCCCGGCCGTCGCGATCGCCGCCTTCGGCCTGGTCTGGCTGATCACGGCGGCACTGCTCGAGGCGCCCGCCGGGTTCCTGTTCGTCGGCGCCGTGATCACCGGCGCCGCGATCGGGTCGTTCGGCGCGCTGGTCCGGGCGCGCTGGACCGCCCTGCTCGGCGACGACCCCCACCGCACCCACACCGCGTACTCGCTGGAGTCCGCGCTCGACGAGCTCGTGTTCGTCGTCGGCCCCGTCCTCGCGACCGTGCTGGCCACCGGCGTCGCCCCGACCGCGGGGCTGATCGTCCCGCTCGTCGCGATGATGGCCGGCGGCTACTGGTTCCTCTCGCTGCGGTCCACCGAGCCCGCGTCGGCGCCCGTCGGCTCCCCGCGTCCGCGCGGCTCCGTGCTGGCCCGGCCCGGCATGGCGGTGCTGTCGATCGTCTTCGTCGCGATGGGCGCGATCTTCGGCGCCACCGACGTCTCCACGGTCGCCTTCGCCGACGAGTCCGGGTCGAAGGGTCTGGCGGGCGTCATCCTCGCGGTCTTCGCGCTCGGCTCGCTGATCTCCGGGCTGCTCTACGGCACGCGCCAGTGGAAGCGGCCCCTGTACCTGCGGTTCGCGAACGGGATGGTCCTGCTGGCCGTCGGCGTCTGCGCGTTCTTCTTCGTGCAGTCGCTCGTCGCGCTCGCGGCCGTCATGTTCGTCGTCGGGTTCGCCATCGCGCCGACCCTGATCAACGGCAACGGCCTGGTGCAGGAGCTGGTGCCCCGCGAGCGCCTCACCGAGGGGCTCACCTGGGTGGGGACGTCCCTCGGCGTCGGCGTCTCTGTCGGGTCCTCCGTCGCCGGCGCCCGCATCGACGCCGCCGGGTCGCACGCCGGGTTCCTCGTCGTGGTCGTCGCGGCGGCGGCGGCCGTCATCGCGACCCTCGCCGCGCTGCGCACCCTGCGCGGGGACGTCTCCGAGCACGTGCACGACTCGGTCGAGCCGGGCTCGCCGTCGTCGACGGGCGGTGCCGCCGTCGCCGCCTGCGAGATCGCCGAGTCGGTCGACCCGTCGAAGCCGCGCACGCCGGACCCGCGCGCGTCCTGATCGACGGCACCGGCGCGCGGTCGAGCGCGTCGACAGCGGTCCGGGTGCGGGCGCGGGGGTGTCGGATGACGATGGGGCTTCCCGCACCTCGGAGGTCCCCGTGGCTCGACGTCGCACGCTCGCCGACCAGCTCGTCGCCCAGATCGTCGCCGCCGGCGCGCGTCACGTCTACGGGATCGTCGGCGACAGCCTGAACCCGGTCGTCGACGCAGTCCGACGAGCGCGCGACGAGGGCGTGGACATCGCCTGGATCCACGTGCGGCACGAGGAGGCGGGCGCCTTCGCGGCGGCGGCCGAGGCCGCGATCACCGGGAGGCTGGCGGTCTGCGCCGGCTCCTGCGGGCCAGGCAACCTGCACCTGATCAACGGGCTCTACGACGCCAACCGCTCGCGCGTCCCCGTGCTGGCGATCGCGTCGCACATCCCGAGCGCGCAGATCGGGACGCAGTACTTCCAGGAGACGCACCCCGACCGGCTGTTCCTCGAGTGCTCGGTGTTCTCGGAGATGATCTCGTCGGCAGCACAGGCCCCCCGCGTGATCCGGTCCGCGATCCACCACGCGTACGGTGCGCCCGGTGTCGCCGTCCTGACCCTGCCCGGGGACGTCGCGGACCTCGAGGCCGCCGACGACGGCGTCGACACCCTGCTGCCGCCGCCCGCACCCCGGGTGGTCCCGGACGAGTCGTCGGTGCGGGCGCTGGCCGACGCGATCGACGCCGCGGGCAAGGTCACGATCTTCGCCGGGGCGGGCACCGCCGGGTACCGCGACGAGGTCGTCGAGCTGGCGCGGGTGCTGAACGCGCCCGTCGGCCACTCGTTGCGGGGCAAGGAGCACGTCCAGGTCGACAACCCGTTCGACGTCGGGATGTCGGGGCTGCTGGGGTACGGCGCGTGCCAGGCCGCGATGGAGGGCGCCGACCTCCTCCTCCTGCTGGGCACCGACTTCCCCTACGACCAGTTCCTGCCCTCCAAGGTCCGCACCGCGCAGGTCGACGTCGAGCCCACGCGCCTCGGGCGGCGCACGCGCAACGACCTCGTGGTGCTCGGCGACGTCGGCGAGACCGTCCGGGCGCTGCTGGGGACGGTGACGCCCAAGAAGAACCACCGGTTCCTCGACCAGATGCTCAAGAAGCACGAGCGCGCCATGGGCGGCGTGGTCGGCGCGTACACCAGGGACGTCGAGCACACCGAGCCGATCCACCCCGAGTACGCCGCGGTCCTGCTCGACGAGGAGGCGCCCGACGACGCCGTCTTCACCGTCGACACGGGCATGTGCAACGTCTGGGCGGCCCGGTACATCACGCCGAACGGCCGTCGACGGGTGATCGGGTCGTTCCTGCACGGGTCGATGGCCAACGCCCTGCCGCACGCCCTCGGTGCCGCCCTGGCCTCCCCCGGCCGGCACGTCGTCGCCATGGCCGGCGACGGTGGCCTGTCGATGCTGCTGGGCGAGCTCATCACGCTCAAGGTGCTGGATCTGCCGGTGAAGGTCGTCGTGTTCGACAACGCGACGCTCGGCATGGTCCGGCTCGAGATGCTCGTCGACGGCCTGCCCTCCTACGCCACCGACACCCCGCCGGTCGACTACGCCGCGATCGCCTCCGCGATCGGCATCCCGTCGGTCCGGGTCGAGGACCCGTCGCAGATCCGGGCCGCCCTGCGCACGGCGTTCTCGCACGACGGTCCCGCGCTCGTCGACCTCGTCACCGACCCGCGGGCCTTGTCGCTGCCGCCCAAGATCACGCGCGCCCAGGTCTCCGGGTTCACGGCCGCGATGAGCAAGGAGGTGCTGGGCGGCGGCCTCGGCGAGGTGATGGCGATGGCCCGCTCGAACCTCCGCAACGTCCCGCGCCCGTAAGGGGCACCGACAACGACTCATTTCTTGACATGGTTTGTTTTCGGTGAGACGGTTTCTCCATGTTAGACGTCACCGTCATCGAGGATCCCGCCGTCGCCGAGGCGGCGCTGGACCCGACCCGCGCACGCATCCTCGGCGCCCTGGCCACCCCGGGGTCCGCGACCTCGCTGTCCGGGCCGCTCGGGCTGTCCCGGCAGCAGATCAACTACCACCTGCGCACGCTCGAGAACCACGGGCTGCTCGTGCTCGTCGAGGAGCGGCGCAAGGGCAACATGACCGAGCGGGTGCTCCAGGCCACCGCCGCGTCGTACGTCATCTCCCCGGTGGCGCTGCCCGCCGTCGCACCGGACCCCGACCGCCTGCGCGACCAGCTCTCGGCGCAGTGGATGCTCGCGCTGGGCGCCCGCATGGTGCACGAGGTGGGCACGCTTCTCGCCGGCGCCCAGCAGGCCGGGCAGCGACTGGCCACCTACGCGGTGGACGGCACGGTCCGGTTCTCGTCGGCCGCATCACGCGCCTCGTTCGCCGACGAGCTCTCCGTCGCGCTCGGTGACCTCGTCGAGAAGTACGACGACGTCACCGCCCCCGGCGGCCGCGAGCACCGGCTCGTCGTCGCCCTGCACCCCGCCCTCAAGCCCGCCGTGAACACCATCGAGACCAAGGAGAACTGACATGTCCCGCGAGTTCGAGATCGTCCGCGAGCACGACGTCGACGCGTCCCCGGAGGAGGTCTGGGACGCCCTCACCACCGGCATCGGCGGCTGGCTCTGGCCCATGGAGTACGAGCCGCGGACCGGCGGCAGGGCGCCCTTCGACGGCGTCGTCGCCGCCTGGGAGCCGCCGCACCACCTCGTCGGCCGCAACGACGGACCCGACGGCTGGTTCAACCAGGTCGAGGAGGTGCTGACCCGGCTGTCCGACGGCCGCACCCACCTGCGGTACGTGCACTCCGGCGTCTTCGTCGACGACTGGGACAACCAGTACGACGGCGCCGGCGCGCACACGGACTTCTACCTGGCGACGATGCGCTCGTACATCGCGCACTTCTCGCGCCGCCCGGTGACGTACTCCTCGACGGACGCGCCGGCCGCCTCCAACACCGTCGGCGGGTTCTCCGTCCTGCGCGCCGCGCTCGGGCTCTCCGACGACGTCACGGAGGGCACGGCCGCGACCGTCAGCCTGCCGGGCGGCGACACCGCGGTCGTCGTCGACTACGCCGCACCGAACTTCCTCGGCCTGCGCACCGACACCGCGCTGGTCCGGCTGTTCGGCCGCAACGCCTATGGCGCACCCGTCGGCATCGCGGTCCACGACTTCGCGCCCGACGCCGCGCCGAGCGAGACGACGACGGCCGACTGGTCGGAGTGGCTGGAGAAGGTCTACGCCTGACGCACCCCCGGTCGACGGCACCCCGCGCTCGCGACGGCGCCCCCAGCAGCGGGCGCCGKCGCCGGCAACGGGAGCCGTCGGTCGGCCGTGGAAACGGGTGGCGGCAGCCCGCTACGGCACCGGGTGCCGGGCGTCGTAGTCCCAGAAGGAGCGCTGCGAGCGGACCAGCAGCGTCAGCAGGACCACGCAGAGGCACCCGCCGATCACCGCGGCCCAGCCCTCGCCGATGTGGGTCGCGGCACCGCCGAGCATCGCGTCGCCCAGTCGCGGGCCACCCGCGACGACGACGATGAACACGCCCTGCAGCCGACCGCGCATGTCGTCCGGGGTGGCGGTCTGCAGGATCGTCTGCCGGAACACCGCGCTGACCGCGTCGCTGCCGCCGGCGATCACCAGCATGAGCACCGCGAGGGCCAGCGCGACCCACAGCACGTGCGTCGGGTGGGTCCCGCCGCTGAGCACGAGAACCGCCCCGAACCCCGCGACCGCGAGTCCCCACACGACGATCGCGACGCTGATGATCCGGCCCTGCCAGCGGATCCTGGTCAGGCGACCGGACAGCAGCGCGGCCAGCATCACGCCGACCGCCGCCGCCGCGGTCATCACGCCGGTAGTCGTCGCGCCCCCACCCAGGTACACCAGCCCGACCGCGGGGAACAGGACGCGTGGCGACGAGGTGAGCATCGCGACGAGGTCCACGGCGAACGTCATGCGCACGTTCTTCTGGGTGCCCAGGTAGCGGAAACCGTCGATCACCGAGCTGAGGCCCGCGCGGCCCTTGCGCTCGCCGAGCGGCGGCTGGGCGGGCAACCGGAACATCGCGACGAGCGCCGCGGTGAACAGGACGGCGTCGACCGCGTACGCGGTGGCGTAGCTGTACACGGCGACGAGCAGGGCGCCCAGCAGCGGTCCGATGGTGAACGCGACGCTGTTGCCGAGCGTCTGCAGGGCGTTGGCGGCGGCCATGAGCCGGGCGTCGAGGAGCCGCGGGATGATCGCCGACCGCGCGGGTGCGTTGACCGCGAACGCCCCGGACTGGATCGCCACGAGCACGAACAGCACCCAGACCTGCTGCACCCCCGCCCACGCCTGCACGGCGAGCAGGAGCGTGACCGACCAGGTGACGAATGCCGAGACCAGCGCGACCCGACGCCGGTCGTAGTGGTCGACGATCGCGCCTCCGTACAACCCGAAGATCACCAGAGGTACAAGTGCGCAGAGGCCGAGCAGGCCGACCGACCCCGTCGATCCGGTCAGGTGGTACACCTCGAGCCCGACCGCCACGACGGTCAGCTGGGCCCCGAGGTTCGAGATGGTGAGCCCGAGCCACAGCCGCCGGAAGGCGGGGCTGACGCGCAGCGGCGTCAGGTCCATGGCGAGGGAGGGCACCGCGGGAGTGTAGTTGCCCTGGGCTGCATCCCTCGGGTCGGGGCCGGGCGTCGTCTCAGCCCGCGAGCGCTCGGCGTGGAAGGGTGGCGGCGTGGAGCATCTCGTCGTCATGGGCGTGTCCGGGACCGGGAAGTCGACGGTCGGCGCGCTGCTCGCCGCCCGGCTCGGTCGTCCGCTCATCGAGGGCGACGACCTGCACCCGCCCGAGAACAAGGCCAAGATGCACGCGGGTATCCCGCTGACCGACGAGGACCGTGGCCCCTGGCTGCGCGCGGTCCGGGATGCGATGGACGCCGCGGGGCGGCCGACGGTCGTCGCGTGCTCGGCGCTACGCCGCTCCTACCGCGACATCCTGCGGACCGCCGACGGTCGCGTCCGCTTCCTGCACCTCGTCGCGAAGCCCGAGGACCTGGCCGACCGGATGGCCGCGCGGACGCACCACTTCATGCCGCCGAGCCTCCTGGCCAGCCAGCTCGCCACCCTCGAACCCCTCCAGCCGGACGAGGACGGCATGACCCTCGAGCTCGGCCCGACCCCGGAAGCGACGACGTCCGCACTCGTGGGCGCTCTGGGCACCACGAGTGCGGACGTTGCGGAGGGGGTCAGGCCTCGAGGGTCGAGCCCGTCTCCAGGAGGGTCTTGAGGTCGGAGAGGATCTGCGGCCAGCCGCCCCCGAACTGCGGCATGTCGCCGGAGAGCAGGGCAGCGCTGCGCGGGGCGCCCGTGACGTCGTGCGTCAGGGTCAGCTGCGTGAGGTTGTCGCCGCGCGGCTCGAGCTCGTAGGTGAGGCGCTGGAAGCCCTCGGCGCGCGCCTCCTCGTCCCAGAGCGTGCGCCAGGTCTGCACCAGACGCTCGTTCTCGACGACCTCGATCACCTCGCCGTCGATGATCGGCTGGTCGAGCGGCAGGCCCATGACCTCGGACGGGAACGTCTGGAACGATCCGCCGGGCACGAGGTCGTAGTGCGACGGCGACCCGTAGCCGTAGCGGGCGTTCCACTCCGGCGAGGTGATCGCCGTCCAGACGGTGGCGGCGTCGGCCTTGATCCAGATGCGGTGGACGAGAACGGTCGAGAGGGCCGTGTCAGCGGGCGTGCTCATGGTGGACTCCAGTGCGTGCTTGAGGTCGGTGAGGGCGTGCAGGCGCTCGCTCCCCAGGAGGTCGTACTTGTCGATCCACCGCTCGTGGATCAGCTGGATCGGGACGGCGTTGAGGAAGTGCAGCTTCTCCCGCCCCGACTTTCGGGTGACGACGAGGCCCGCCTCCTCCAGCACCGACAGGTGCTTCATGACCCCGAACCGGGTCATGTCGAGGCCCTCCAGGAGCTCCGTCAGCGTGCGGCCGTCACGCGTGAAGAGCTGGTCCAGGAGGTGGCGGCGGGTGGCGTCGGCCAGTGCCTTGAACACCTGGTCGTCGCGGTCCTCGTCCATACCGACGACCATAGGTGACCTTTTAGTCACATGTCAAGGGATCACCAGCCGCGGGTGCCCGGCGCTCCCTTGAACGGTCCGACGACCCGGGACGTGATCCAGCCGCCGTAGAACCCGCCCGGCTGCGGCTCCACGAGCTCGCCGTCGACGGTGCAGGTCAGCTCGGTGGCGTACAGCGCGATGCGGTCGACGAGCACCTCGTACCCGGGCAGCGGCTCGGGGTAGGTCCACCCGACCCGCGCGAGCAGTCGGTCGCCGACCCGCACCGAGACATAGGACGCGACGCCTTTGAACTCGCACACCGACGAGCCCGCCGAGGGTTCGAGGACCCCGGGCTCGAAGGACGACCGCGGGAGGTAGTACGCGGGAGGGTGGCTGGTCTCGAGGACCCGGACGCTCTGGCGGGTCGACGCGACGAGCACGCCGCCGAGCCGCACGACGACGTGCTCGTCGGACGGCTCGACGCGCGGAGGCCTGGGGTAGTCCCAGACCGACTCAGCGGGCGTTGGCGGTACCGGGGTTCGCGTCGTCGGCATCCATCAAGGGCTCGACGATGGTGTCCGAGTCGTACTTCGTCGTCGATCCCGACACCGCACCCTTCGCGGTGTCGACGGCCTTCTCCCACAGGGCCGTGCCCTGCTGCTTGGCGAACGCGGCGGCCTGCGCCTCGTACTCCTGCACGTAGCCCTGCACGCGCGGGTCGGCCCAGACGTCCTGCGCCCACACCCGTGCCTTGTCCAGCTGCCGACGTCCCGACGGGGTGCCGACGAGGTACCCGACGGCGACGCCGATCACGAACACGATCCTCTTCATGGGCGGTCCTCCAGCTCATCGGTCCAAGGGTCCGAGCGTAGGCACCGAACGTGCACGCCGCGCGACGGGCGTGTCACAGACGGGCGGCCTGTCTCGTCTCGGGGACACGAGCGTGACGACGAGCAGGACGACGGAAGGAACGACCATGCGGGTGTTCGTGGCAGGCGGTACAGGGGTCGTCGGGCGGCGGCTGGTGCCGCAGCTGGTGGCACGAGGGCACGAGGTGGTGGCGACGACCACCGACGCCGGACGGCTGGCCGACCTGAAGGAGCTCGGCGCCGAGGCGGTCGTCATGGACGGCCTGGACGCCGCGTCGGTGGGCCAGGCGGTCGCGGCCGCGGCGCCCGACGTCGTCGTCCACCAGATGACCGCGATCAGCGGCAAGCCGGACATGAAGCACATGGACCGGTGGTTCGCGGTGACCAACCGGCTGCGTACCGAGGGCACGGACCACCTGATCGCGGCGGCACAGGCGGCGGACGCCCGCGTGGTGGCCCAGAGCTACGGGTCCTGGAACGGGATCCGCGAGGGTGGCTGGGTCAAGACCGAGGAGGACCCGCTGGACCCGGGGGTCGCCAGCGCGCAGCCGAACTTCGACGCGATCCTGTACCTCGAGAAGGCCGTCACGGCCGCGGGCGGTGCGGTCCTGCGCTACGGCTCGCTCTACGGTCCGGGCAGCACCGACGACCAGGTCGAGATGCTCAGGAAGCGCCAGTTCCCCCTCGTCGGGAAGGCTCAGGGGTACACGTCCTTCCTGCACACGGACGACGCCGCGAGCGCGACGGTGCTCGCCATCGAGCAGGGGGTGAGCGGGACGTTCAACATCGTCGACGACGAACCCGTCCAGGCGAACGTGTGGCTGCCGTACCTCGCGGCGTGCGCCGGGGCGAAGCCACCGGTGCGCGTGCCGGTCTGGCTCGCGCGGATGCTGGCCGGCGACGTGGCGGTGACGATGATGACCGAGGGCCGGGCCTTCTCGAACGCGAAGGCACGCCGCGAGCTGGGCTGGGAGCCGCGGTACCCGTCGTGGCGGCAGGGCTTCAAGGAGGGCATCTGATGGGTCGGGCCGACGATTTCGAGGAGCTGCGGCCGCTGCTGTTCGCGATCGCCTACCGCATCCTCGGCAGCGTCAGCGAGGCGGAGGACGCGGTCCAGGACACGTGGCTGCGGTTCCAGGAGTACCCGACCGAGCCGGCGTCGACGAAGGCGTTCCTCTCGGCCGTCGTCACGCGCATCTCGATCGACGTGCTGCGCTCGGCCCGGGTCCGACGAGAGCAGTACGTGGGCGACTGGCTGCCCGAGCCGCTGCTCGTCGACCCCTACGAGGACCCCGCGCGGGCCGCCGAGCTCTCGGACTCCGTCTCGACCGCCGCCCTCCTGCTGCTCGAGCGCCTGAGCCCGCTGGAGCGAGCCGTGTTCGTGCTGCGGGAGGTGTTCGGGTTCGACTACCCGTCGATCGCGAACGTGGTCGGCCGCTCCGAGGCGGCCTGCCGGCAGCTCGCCGGCCGGGCGCGGACGCACATGGAGGAGGGCCGACCGCGGTTCGAGGCCGACCGGCGCGCGCAGGACGAGCTGGCCGGGCGGTTCTTCGACGCGCTCCTCGAGGGCGACATGGACGGCCTGCGCGAGCTGCTGGCCGCCGACGTCCAGATGGTCGGCGACGCGGGCGGCAAGGCTCCGGCGTGGCCCAACCGCATCTACGGACCGGACAACGTGGCGCGCCTGCTCGTCTCGACCCTGACGCTCCTGGGCAGCATCGGCGTCACGATGGAGCGGCACGAGGTGAACGGCCAGCCCGGCGCGATCCTGCGCGACCGCGACGGGCGGGTGTTCAACATCGTCGCGCTCGACGTGCTCGACGGCCGCGTCCAGCAGGTCCGATCGGTCATCAACCCCGACAAGCTCGGCCACGTGGGACCGGTCGCGGACGCGTACGCGCTCCTGCGGGAGGCCAACGAGTTCCGCCGCCCGCCCGCGCGACCGTGACGCGCGTCGCGGTGACGCACAGGTGACGACGACGGCTGAGCCGAACGGGCGACGCCCGGGCAACGGCGCTCCGTGCGGTCGTACGCTCCTCGCGACGTGCAGGGGAGGTCGTCATGCGCCACAGGACCGTAGCCGTCACGTTCACGGCCGCGCTCGTCGCGGGCGCGGCGACCGCGATGCTCGTGCTCTGGCAGCGCACTCCGCCCGGAGCGGACCCCTCGCACTGGCCGATCGACACGCTGGCCGTCGACGCCACGGTCGCGCTGCCTCAAGTGGTCCCGGTGGCGCCGAAGTACTTGCGGCCCGGCGAGGACGCCTACCAGATGCATGAGTGCCCCGGGTTCTCCATGAGGTCTCCCGTGAGCGACAACGCCCGGATGCCCACGACCGGCACCGTGACGCTCGGCGAGGAGCAGCACGTGCTCGGGGTGTGCCTCGGCACCATGGAGGAGACCGGCGGCGCTCGGGCGTTCGTCGCGAACTCGATCGGCCGGCGCGACGACGTGACGAGCGCCGATGCAACGCTCGTCCACAGCCCGCTCGGCGAGCTCGTCCGCGTCGACCGCAGGCTCGAGTCGGTCTCCGGGCTCGCGCTGACCGACTGGATCATCGACCACGACGGCTACACATATGGCTTCGGGTATCTGCACCCGACGGCCGACGCGTCGTTCTACCCCACGGCCGAGGCGATGATCGCTTCGGTCGCCTGGGACCAGCCATAGCCGACTCGCCTACGGTGTCCCGGTGACAGCCTCCCGAACCGTCGTGCTCACCGGTGCCTCCGACGGCATCGGTGCGGCAGCCGCCCGCCTGCTGGCCACCGAGGGACACCGCCTTCTGCTCGTCGGACGCTCGCCGGAGAAGACCGCTGCGGTGGCCGCAGAGGTGGGGGCGCAGACCTTCGTCGCGGACTTCGCCCGGCTCGACGACGTGCGCCGGCTCGCCGACGAGATCCGCGCGACCACCGACCACGTCGACGTGCTGGCCAACAACGCCGGCGGCATCTTCGGGCGCCGCGAGCTCACCGTCGACGGTCTGGAGAAGACGCTCCAGGTCAACCACCTCGCGCCGTTCCTGCTGACGCACCTGCTGCTCGACCGGCTCTCCGGGGGCACGGTCGTCAACACGTCGAGCTCGGCCGCGCGCCGCTTCGGCTCGCTCGACGTCGACGACCTGCAGAACGAGCGGTCCTACAGCCCGAGTCGCGCCTACGGCGATGCCAAGCTGGCGAACATCCTGTTCACGCGGGGCCTGCAGGCCCGGGGCACCACCTCGGTCGCGTTCGACCCGGGCAACGTCCGCACCAACTTCGCGGCCGGCTCCCGCAGCATCGTCCGGTTCGTGTACCGCACGCCGTTGAAGCACCTGATGCTCATCTCGCCCGAGCAGGGCGGCGCCAACCTCGCGTTCTTCGTCGACGGCACGCCCGGCACCACCTGGGAGCCCGGCGGCTTCTACACGCAGACGACGCCCGCGACCCCGGGCCAGACCAATCCGCGGATCTTCGACGACGAGCTGGTGGACGCGCTGTGGGAGCGCAGCACCGACCTCGTGGGACTGCCCGTCGTCTGACCGCGTACCCCCACGGTCGGACGCCCGACGGGTCCCCGGGCTGATGTGCGACGCAGTGCGCGTCGCGCAGCCTGATGGGCATGACGCTCTACGCCGTCCCCCACCGACTGACGCACCGGGGGCGCTACCTCGCGGTCGTGCTGGCCGTCGCGCTCGCGGCCGGTGCGGTCTTCGTCGCGACGCTCGTGCCGCGCCCCCTCGACGCGGCTGCCGGACCGCCCGGACCGCCGCCGCTGGCGGCGGGAGAAGACGCGCTGGCGGCGGGAGAAGACGCCCCCGCGGCCGCTGCGCCGACCGCCGACGGGATCGACGCCGAGCTCGCCGCGCGGTTCGCCGCCGCCCAGGAGGCCGCAGCGGCGGAAGGCGTCACGCTGACGATCACGTCCGGCAAGCGGTCGGCGCAGGAGCAGCGCGAGCTCGTCGACGAGGCGATCGAGAAGTACGGCTCGGTGCAGGAGGCGCACCGGTGGGTGCTGCCGCCGGAGTCGTCGGCCCATGTGCAGGGACTTGCGCTCGACGTGGGCCCGACCGACGGAGCGCTCTGGCTCGGGCAGCACGGGCTCGAGTTCGGCCTGTGCCGCGTGTACGCCAACGAGGTCTGGCACTTCGAGAAGCTCCCCGACGGGCTCACCGAGTGCCCTGCGATGCACCCGGACTCGTCGTCGGGCTGGTGACGAGCGCCGGCGGCCCGGCTCGACGACCGGATCGCCCCGGCCCGAGGTGCGCGTCGAGCTGGGTCCGCGATCAGCTCCGACCGAGCCATCTCCGCACGTCAGGGGCTGTTCCGGTGCCCCTCGGCGCGGTACGTTCACCGCTGTGTCGGGACACCCGCCCGGGTCGGGTGCCGCATGCGCGCGATGCAGAGAGCGAGCGAGGGCCGACCCATGGCCGTAGGGCGAGTGACCAGGCCGGACGCCGGCCTGATGGTCGGCCGCGAGGTCGAGACCGCCACCCTCCGGTCGCTCGTCGCCGAGGCCTCGGACGGGGTCGGCCGGTCGGTCGTCGTCGTCGGCGAAGCCGGGATCGGCAAGAGCCGGCTGCTCCAGGACGTGGTCGACGCGGCGCCAGGGACGCGGACGATCCGTGTGTCCGGGTCCGAGCCGGAGCGGAAGATGAGCTACGCCGGGCTGCACCGGATCCTCCGGCCGCTCGCCGAGGAGGTCGCGAGCCTGCCACTGCCGCAGCGGTCGGCGCTGGAGGTCACGTTCGGCGAGGCTGCCGGTCCGGCGCCGAGCAAGTTCCTCGTCGGGCTCGCGACGCTGACGGTCCTCGGCGCCGCGGCTCAGGCACAGCCGGTGCTGTGCGTCGTCGACGATGCGCACTGGCTCGACCGTGAGTCGATCGACGCGCTGGCGTTCGTGGCGCGGCGCCTGGAGCGCGAGCACGTCGCCCTGGTCCTGGCGTCGCGCGACGACGCCGCGACCCTGGCCGCGCTCGACGGGCTGGACCGCATCGAGCTCATCGGGCTGTCGACGAGCGCCGCCACGACGATGCTCGCCGCGCGCGTGCCCGGCCGGATGCAGGCGGCGGTCGTCGAGAGCATCGTCGAGCACAGCAACGGCAACCCGCTGGCGGTCCTGGCCCTGGCGCGGTCGCTGAGCCCGCAGCAACGGGCCGGCACGGCCGAGCTGCCCGACCCGCTCCCGCTCGCCAGCGGGATCCAGGAGTACTTCCTGCGCGCCGTCGCCGCGCTGCCCCCCAGGACGCAGGAGTTCGTGCTCGTCGCCGCCTGCGCCTCGGCGGACGACCCCCAGACGGTCTGGCGGGCCGCACGCGCGCTCGGTCTGACGACGAAGGACGCGGATCCCGCGGCCGTCGCGGACATCTGCGCGGTCCGCGACGAGGTGCGGTTCAGCCACCCCCTGGTGCGCTCCGCGATCTACGGTTCGGCGGAGCCCGCCGACCGGCGGGCGGCGCACGCCGCCCTCGCCGAGGCGACGTCGGTGGCGGAGCCCGACCGCCGCGCGTGGCACCTGGCGCAGGCGGCGGGCGCCCCCGACGACGCCGTCGCCGCCGAGCTGGAGCTCTCGGCCGAGCGTGCCCGGGCCCGCGGCGGGTACGCGGCCCAGGCCTCGTTCCTGCGTCGTGCCGCCGAGCTGACCACCGATCCCGTGAGAGCGCTCCAGCGCACCCTGGAGGCCGCCGACGCCTACGTCCAGTCCGGCGAGCTGGAGACCGCGAGCGTGCTCGTGCAGCGGATCTCGCCGTCGTCGACCGGCCCGCAGCGGGCCCGGGCGCTGCAGATCTCCGCGGTCATCGACGTCGCTCGGGCGCAGCCGGCCAACGCCACCGTGGCCCTCATGCGCGCCGTCGCCGAGGCCGCCCCGGGCGACACCGACTTCGTCCGCGAGTGCCTCTTCGACGCGCTCCTGTCCGCGATCATGGCCGGGCGCTACCTCAGCGGCACAACGCTGCGCGGGGTGGCGGCGTCGACGTTGTCCACCGCGGCACGCCGGCCGCAGGCCGAGGCGCTCGACCACCTTCTCGACGCGTTCGCGACGCGGATCGGCTCCGGGTACGGCGCCGCGGTCCGCCCGATGCGCGAGGCCCTCGACGCCCTGACCGCGGACGCCGGCAACCTCGGGCGCAACACGGTCAGCGCGGTCCTGCTGGCGATGATGGCGTGCGACGACCTCTGGGACGAGGAGGCCCGCAGCGAGCTGTTCGGACGCCTGGAGCTGCCGCTTCGCCAGGAGGGCGCGCTCATCGCCCTGTCGGTCACGCTCTCCGCGCGCGGCGCCGGCCTGGTCCGCGAGGGCCGGTTCGCCGACGCGACCGTCCTGTACGCCGAGAGCCAGGACGTCACCGCCGCGTACGGCGTGCGCAGCGAGGTCCCGTGGATCCTGCTCTATGCCTGGCAGGGCCGCACGGACGAGGCGCGGGAGCTGGCCGACCAGATGCGCGGCCAGCAGGTCCTCGGCCTGTGGACGTCCTTCGCCGCCCACTGCCTGGGCATCCTCGCGCTGGGCCGGCAGGAGTACGCCGCCGCCCGCGACCTGCTCCTGGAGATCTACGACGACGACACCCCGGGCATCTCGACCACGTCGCTGCCGGACCTCGTCGAGGCGGCGGTGCGCTCGGGCGACGACACGGCTGCGCACCGTGCCCTCGACCGGCTGACCGAACGTGCGCTCGCGGCGTCGACGCCGTGGGCCCTCGGCCTGCTCGCCCGGTCGCGCGCGCTGCTCGCCGAGGACGCCGAGCCTCAGTTCAAGGAGGCCCTTGAGCTGCTGCTGTCGACGAACGTCGCGACCGACGTCGCGCGCGCGCACCTCCTGTACGGGGAGTGGCTTCGCCGGTCGGGTCGCCGCGTCGACGCCCGGGTGCAGCTGCGTCGGGCCCACGACCTCTTCTCGACGATGGGCGCCGACGCGTTCGCCGAGCGCGCCCGCTCGGCCTTGCTGGCTACGGGCGAGCGCGCCTCCGCGTCGGTCCGGTCGCGGGGCGACGCGACGCTCACGCCGCAGGAGGCACGCATCGCCGCCCTCGCGGCGAGGGGTCTGACCAACTCCGAGATCGCGTCGAGCCTGTTCGTCACGGCGTCGACGGTCGAGTTCCACATGACGAAGATCCTGCGCAAGACGGGCGCGACCTCACGCCGCGAGCTCCGGGGCCTCCTGGGGAGCTGACTGGGGTCTTTCCCGGGTGCGGACGAATCGGGCGGGGTGGTCCGGTGGAGGCATGGACCAGGAGCTGACCGGCAAGGTCGTCGTCGTCACCGGTGCGAGCCGCGGGATCGGTCTCGCGATCGTCCAGGCGTGCGTCGCGGAGGGCGCCCTGGTGGTCGCCGGGGTGCGGTCGTCGAACGCCGCGCTGGAGGCGCTGCCCGTGCTCGTCGTCACCGGCGACCTGTCCACCGCCGAGGGTCCGGTGGCGCTGATCGACGCCGCCGTCGCGGCTCACGGCCGCGTCGACGTGCTGGTCAACAACATCGGCGGCGTCCGCCCTCGTCTGGACGGCTTCGCCGCGGTCACCGACGAGGACTGGCTGTGGGCCTTCGCGACGAACGTCATGCCGGCCGTCCGGGCGACGCGGGCCGCCCTGCCGCACCTGCTGACCAGTGCTCCGTCGTCGATCGTGACGATCAGCTCGGTCAACGCGGTCCTCGCCGACCCTGCCGTCATCGACTACAGCTCCGCCAAGGCCGCGCTGTCGAACTTCAGCAAGTCCCTGTCGCGCGAGGTCGGTCCTCAGGGGGTCCGCGTCAACACGATCAGCCCCGGCCCGGTCGCCACCGACCTGTGGCTCGGCGGGGGCGGCGTCGCCGAGACCATCGCGGCCCGCACCGGGCACAGCGCCGCGGAGGTCGCCGCGGGTGCGGCCGCCGACTCCGCGACCGGCCGGTTCACGCGTCCCGACGAGGTCGCCGACCTCGTCGTCATGCTCGCCGGGTCCCGCGCCTGGAACGCGACCGGCATCGACATCCGCATCGACGGCGGGCTCGTCACCACCCTCTGACCTCCACCCACCAAGGAGCCCGACATGCCCGCACGCACCCGCGTCCTCGTCCGCTCGCTCGCCACCGCCCTCCTGCTCTGCCTGGCGGCGGCGTTCACCATGGGGAGCGCCAGCGCGCACCGCCCGGACACCCCCAAGCCCACGATCGTGCTGGTGCACGGCGCGTTCGCGGACGCGTCGAGCTGGGCGAAGGTGACCGAGCGGCTGCAGCGCAAGGGCTACACCGTCTACGCCCCGGCCAACCCGCTGCGCGGCATCGCTCCCGACGCCGACTACCTGCGCTCGTTCCTGGCGACGATCCCGGGCCCGATCGTGCTCGTCGGCCACTCCTACGGCGGTGCCGTGATCACCAACGCCGCGACGGGCAACGCCAGCGTCCAGGCCCTCGTCTACGTCGCGGCCTATGCGCTCGACGAGGGCGAGAGCATCGGCGCGGCCAACGCACTCGGCGGTGGCACGGCCCTGCTCGGCCAGCACATCGTGGTCCGTCCGACGGCGGGTGCCTCGCCGGGCGACGTCGACGCCTACGTCGATCCGGCGTACTTCCGCGACGTCTTCGCGGCGGACCTGTCGGCCGCCGACGCCGCCGTGCTCGCGGCCGGGCAGCGCCCGCTGCTGGCCTCCGCGCTCGGCACCCCGTCCGGCGTGCCCGCCTGGCGCACCATCCCGTCCTGGTACGTCGTCGCGACGAAGGACCACGCCATCCCGCCGGAGGCCGAGCGCGCCATGGCCGCCCGCGCCGGCTCACGCACCGTCGAGCTGAACACCTCGCACGTCCCGATGCTCAGCCGTCCCGACGCGGTCGTCCAGGTGATCCTCGCCGCCGCCGGCCGATAGGGCCGCTCGTCTCGTCGCCCCTCGCACGTCGCCCACCCCATCGAAGGAGCAGTTCCATGAGCGAGACCCCGCCCGTCGTCCTCATCCACGGCCTCTGGATCCACGCGTCCGCCTGGGCACCCTGGATCGACCTGCTCGCCACCCGCGGCTTCTCGGCGACGGCCCCGGGCTGGCCGGGCGAGGCGTCCACGGTCGCCGACACCCGCGCCCACCCCGAGGCCCAGAACGACGTCGGCATCACGGCGATCTGCGAGCACTACGCCGGCATCTTCGAGGCGTCGGGGATCAAGCCCATCGTCATCGGGCACTCCTTCGGCGGCCTCATCGCCCAGGAGCTGCTCGCCCACGACCTCGCCGTCGCGGCCGTCGCCATCGACCCGGCACCGATCAAGGGCGTCAAGGCCCTGCCGTTCTCCCAGCTCAAGTCCGGTCTGCCCGTGCTCGGCAACCCCGCGAACAAGAAGCGCACGGTCGCCCTGACCGCCAAGGAGTTCAGGTACAGCTTCGGCAACGCGCTGAGCCAGGAGGAGTCCGACGCGCTCTGGGAGGCGTTCACGATCCCTGGGCCGGGCCGCCCGCTCTTCGAGGACGCCGCCGCCAACTTCTCGAAGCACTCTCCCGCGCAGGTGGACACGCACACCGCCGTCCGCGGGCCGCTCCTGCTCACCTCCGGCTCGGTCGACCACACCGTCCCCGCCAAGGTCACGCGCGAGGTGTTCAGCCTCTACTCCGACAACACCGCCTCGTCGACCGAGTACCACGAGTTCGAGGGCAAGGGTCACTCGCTGACCATCGACGCCGGCTGGTCCGACGTCGCCGAGGTCGTCCTCGACTGGCTGGCCGCGAAGGGCTTCGGCGTCCCGGCACCGGCGGCGGCCTCCGCGAGCTGACCCGGTCGGCGGCCGGCCTCGGCCTGAGGGGACCGAGGCCGGCCGTGCGGGCCAGTCGTCGCTCGTCCTGTCCACGCGCGGTACGGCCCGAACGTCATGGCGCCGAGGCACAGCGGGCTCACGTCGACGCCTGTGCGGCCGACCGGTCGGTGCTGCTCCTTCAGTCGTGGTGGGGCGCGACCGCGTCGATCGCGGCGAGGGCGTTGAGGGTGCGCGGGTAGCCGACGAACGGCAGGAGCTGCGTGACCACGTCGATCAGCATCTGCCGACCGTTCCCGACCCGCACGTTCGCCGCGACGTGCCCGCGCACCTGCGGGTCGGCGCCGCCGAGGCCGACGAGCATCGCCAGGGTCAGCAGCTCGCGCGTCGGCACGTCGATGCCCGTGCGGGTGTAGTGGTCGCCGAAGCAGTTCGCGGACAGCCACCGCTGCAGGTGCCGCTCGTCGTCGGGAGCGTTCGCGTACATCGCGGCGACGTTCTCCGCGCCGACGATCCGCTCCTGCACCGCGCGACCGTCCGCCGCGCGCGTCTGCGGTGTCGTCGTGGACTGCCCGGGCAGCGGCAGCTCGACGCCCCGGTCGGTGAGCAGGTCGTTCGTCGCGTGCAGGAAGTCGAGCGCGCGCCCGATCCCGACGTACGGGACCGCCTGGTAGACGACCTCCTTGAGCTCGACCGGTGTCACGCCGACGGTCAGCGCCGCGCCGGCCATCACGCGGAACTCGGTGACGGCGCCGACCGCGATCAGCGCCGCGACCTGGGTCATGAGGCGCGTGCGCGGGTCGAGGTTGCCGTGCGCGAGGACCTCGTCGAACGCGAAGCTGTCGAAGTACTCGATCAGCTCGGGGTCCGTGCGGGCCAGCGTGGACTCGTGGTCCGGGAACAGGGCGTCGTGGTTCGCCTGCGCCCGCGGGTTGGGTGTCATGCGTCCCACTCAACCGCCGGCCGCGCACCCGCGGGAGTCACCGCCCTTCCCGGTAGTGCCAGTACCTCCCACCGGCCCGCCGGGGGACCTACCGTCGAGGCATGGACCTGAGAACCGAGACGAGTGAGTTCCTCACCACGCGTCGAGGTCGGATCACCCCCGAGCGGGCCGGCCTGCCCGCGTACGGCGGGAACCGGCGCGTGCCGGGGCTGCGCCGCGAGGAGGTGGCGATGCTCGCCGGCGTGAGCGTCGACTACTACATCCGGCTCGAGCGCGGGAACCTGGGCGGGGTGTCCGAGGAGGTTCTTGAGACCCTCGCCGAGGCCCTGCAGCTCGACGAGGCCGAGCGCGGCCACCTGTTCGACCTCGCCCGCGCGGCCAACGCGTCGGGGGTCGCCCGCACACGCGCGCGCCGCGCCAAGCCCGGCGTGCTGCGTCCCGCGGTGCAGCGCATCGTCGACGCGCTCGAGCACGCCCCGGCGTTCGTGCGGAACGGGCGGCTCGACGTCCTGGGCGCCAACCGGCTCGGCCGCGCGCTCTACTCGCCGCTCTACGACTCCCTGGGACCTGGGCAGGTCAACACCGCTCGGTTCCAGTTCCTCGACCCGGCGGGCGCCCGCGCGTTCTGGGGGGAGAAGGCCGACCGGATGGCCCACGATGCCGTCGCGATCCTGCGTGCTGAGGCCGGCCGCAACCCCTACGACACCCAGCTGACCGCGCTCGTCGGCGAGCTCTCCACGCGGAGCGAGGAATTCCGGCGGCTCTGGGCGTCGCACGACGTCCGCTACCACCGCAGCGGCACCAAGGTGTTCCACCACCCCGCCGTCGGCATGCTCGAGCTGGACTACGAGGCGCTCCTGCTGCCCGCCGACCCCGGCCTGCAGCTCAACGTCTACACGGCCCAGCCCGGGTCACCGTCCGACGACGGGCTCAAGCTGCTCGAGTCCTGGGCGGCCACCTTCTCCGACGAGAGCGTGCGTTCCTGATGCGCAGGATCCCGAAGCCGCCGACGGCCAAGAACCCGCCCGATCGCTTCACCGGCGACGTGTGGGTCGACCTCATCGCGACCCCGCAGGAGGGCGACCAGCGGATGGTCGTCGGGCTGGTCCGGTTCGCGCCCGGCGCCCGGACGGCCTGGCACCGGCACGCCCGCGGTCAGACCCTGCACGTGCTGTCCGGCGTCGCGCTCACCCAGTCGCGAGGCGGGGAGGTCCTCGTCGTCCGTCCCGGCGAGACCGTCTACTGCGCGCCCGGCGTGGAGCACTGGCACGGCGCGACGCCCGACGACTTCATGGAGCACCTCGCCATGTCCGAGGGTGCCGACGACCCGTCGCAGAGCACGGTCTGGCTGTCGCACGTCACCGACCAGGAGTACTCCGCGCGCTGACCGGCACACCGCCTACCGGCCCGACGTGCCGCCTCGCGCGTCGAAGTAGTGAGTTGACGACGAGGTAGTGACCTGCTGCTCACGACCTCGTCGACAACTCACTACTTCGCGGGGACCGGGTACCCGGGGCCAGCTCACGCGTCCTCCTGGCGACCGGCCTTCCAGTAGCCCATGAACGCGACGGCCTTGCGGTCGACGCCGCACTCGCGGACCAGGTGACGGCGGAGGGTCTTGATGACGCCGGACTCGCCCGCGAGCCAGGCGTACAGGCCGACGGTCGACGACAGGGCGACGCCGGCGTCGTCGACGGGGACCTCCCAGAGCAGGTGGTCCGGGACGTCCTCCAGCTCGGCGTCGGGGGCGGGCGCCTGGCCGGGCAGGAGGCGGGCGCAGGCGGCCTGGACGGCGGGGACCAGGTGCGTTCCGGTCGGGGCGCCGTCGCGGCCGAACCAGCGGATCGACATCCCGGCGGGCGCGTCCAGACGGCGCTCGTCCACGGACAGCGGGACCTCCAGCAGCACCTCGCCGCGGGCGTCGGAGGGCAGGTGCTCGAGGATGCCGGTGATCGCGGGGAGCGCGGTCTCGTCGCCGGCCAGGAGCAGGCGGTCCAGGTGGGCGGGCGGGACGAAGTCGACGCCGCCGTGCGGGGCGGGCACGAGCGCGTTCGGGCCGTAGACGACGATCTCGTCGCCGATCGACGCCTGCGAGGCCCATCGGGTCGCGGGGCCGATGTGGCCGTGCAGCACCACGTCCACGTCGAGCTCGCGCAGCCAGGGGCGCACGCCGCGGGCCGTGTAGGTGCGCATCGGGTGGCGACGCTCCTCCGGGAGCGCCCGGTGGGCCTCCCACCAGTCCTCGCGATCGCCGATCGTCAGGAGCTCGTCGTAGGGGACGCCGGGCAGCGGGAGGAAGAACTTGATCCGCTGGTCCAGGCCGTTGTCGGCGAACAGGTCGAGGTCCGGGCCGGTGAACGTGATGCGGCGCAGGCTCGGGGACAGCTCGGCGACGGCGGAGACCTGGACGACGAACATGCGCCACGGAAGCGTGAGGGCGGGTGCGTCGATCGTCACCAGGTGAGGTTAGCCTGCACTAACCCGAACCGCCTAGGCGAGCGGGATGTGACGGACGCTGCGGAACGTCCGGGCGGACCCGTCGACGGGATCGGTGAACGCGAGCTCCCCGGCGAGCAGCTGCAGCGGTCGGCTGAAGTCGTCGACGTCGACCTCCAGCACCTCGGGATACAGCGGGTCGTCGACGATCGGGATGCCCAGGCCGAGCATGTGCACGCGCAGCTGGTGGGTGCGGCCCGTGCTGGGCGTCAGGCGGTAGACCCCGAAGCCGTCGACCGTGGACGCGAGCTCGATCCGCGTCTCGGCGTTGACCGGGGCGTCGGGCACCACGACCGCCTGCCACGATCCGCGGTCCTTGCGGATGTGGTTGCGGACGACGACCGGGAACGTCAGGTCGTCGCGCAGCGGCGCCAGCGCCCAGTAGGTCTTGTGCACCGCGCGGTGCTCGAACAGGGTCTGGTACGGCCCACGCCACCGCGCCTCCGTCGCGAGCATCAGCAGGCCGGACGTGACCCGGTCCAGCCGGTGCAGCGGGGACAGCTCGGGCAGGTCCAGCTCGGCGCGCAGCCGGACGACGACGCTCTGCATCACGTGCCGGCCGCGCGGGATCGACGACAGGAAGGCGGGCTTGTCGACGACCACCAGGCGCTCGTCGCGGTGCACCACGTGGATCGCGGCCGTGACCTCCGGCTCGTCGCGCAGGTCGCGATGGAACCACACGAACCGGTGCGGGACGAACGGGTCCTGGGCGTGCACCACGGCGCCGGCCTCGTCGACGAAGCACTCCCGAGCCAGCATGTCGGCGACGTCGACGTGGTCGGGCAGCCGCTCCCGGAGCCAGTCGCCCATCGTGAGCCACCCGCCGGCGGGGGTGCGCAGCCACGCGGCGCTCAGGCCGTTCCGTGCCGGCAACGGCGATCTGGGGGGCACCCGCCGATGCTACGGGGCTGCAGACCTACGCCGACGGCTCGAACGTGTGCGACCAGAGCGTGGAACCGTCCGCGTTGAAGAACGTGAACCGGGCCTTCGGGGACTCGATCCCCATGCGGACCATCGCCGGGAACGCCTGCGTGTCGCACAGGTCCTGGAGCTGGCTCATCTGCGAGTCGAAGTACGGGGTGGCCTCCGCCGCGGAGAGCTGGTGAGCGAACACGTAGACGTACTCGAGCGTGTCCGGAGGGACCGCGCGGATCTGCACGTCGGAGTACACGCCCGGCGACGCGCGCATCGCGGCTGCGGTGGCCGGCTGGGCCTCCTTCACCGCGGCCTCGAGCGCAGCCGTGGGGTCGTCGCCGCACCCGCAGTCCTCGCCCGCGACGCCTCTCGCCGGACCGGTCACCGCGACCGGCGTCATGTGCGGCATCGGCGGCCCGGCCACCGGGTCGGGTACCGGCGCGCACCCCACCAGACCGACCAGCAGAACCGCAGTCAGCACAGCTTTCCTCGCCCCCATGCCGAAGCATCGGCGCCGCCGCCGCCCGAGTTGAGCGCGCGCGGGTGGGTCTACACCGTCGCTCCGAAGGCGAGGCCCAGCAGGTACGTCGCGGCCGCGGCTCCGAAGCCGATGCCGAGCTGGCGCAGCGCGCGCTTGCCGGGCGATGCGCCCGAGAGCACACCGACCGCGGCACCCGTGCCCAGCAGCGCAAGGCCGACGAGCCCAGCGGCCCAGGCGACCGCGTCCCAGCCGTCGAGCCCGAGCAGGTACGGCAGCACCGGGATCGCCGCGCCGGACGCGAAGAAGCAGAAGCTCGCCAGCGCGGCACCCATCGCCGACCCGACGGACTCGTGGTCGTCGACCACCTCGCCGGGCACCACCAGGGACGGTCGCGACGAGGTGAGCACCTGGACGGCTCGGGCCTCGGCATCCTCGACCGACAGGCCGCGCGCCCGGTAGACCAGCGCGAGCTCGTTGGCGTCGACGTCGAGGAACGGCAGCGCCTCCCCCGCCGCGACCCCGGGCCGGGACGCCTCGAGCAGCTCGCGCTGCGAGCGCACCGACACATACTCCCCCGCGCCCATCGACAGCGCGCCGGCGAGCAGCCCCGCGAGCCCCGCGAGCAGGACGGCCTGCTGCGACGCCCCGGACGCGCCGATGCCGAGGATCAGGGCGAGGTTGCTGACCAGGCCGTCGTTCGCGCCGAACACCGCGGCGCGGAACGTGCCGGACATCTTGTTGCGGCCGCGCGTGGCCAGGCCGCGGACGACCTCCTCGTGGATGGCCTCGTCGGCGGCCATCGCCGGGGTCGCGTCGTCGTCGGCGTTGTAGGCCGACCGGGCCTCGGCGCGCTGCGCGAGGGCCAGCACGAACACCGACCCGAACCGGCGCGCCAGGAAGCCGAGCACGCGCGTGCGGACGTCGCCGCGGCGGGGGTGGCCGACCTGGTCGCCGAGCAGGTCGAGCCAGTGCTGCTCGTGGCGACCCTCCGCGTCCGCGAGTGCCAGCAGGATCTCGCGCTCCTCGCCGGTGCGGCGCGAGGCGATGTCGCGGTAGACGGCGGCCTCCGCGCGTTCGTCGGCGAGGTACTGCCGCCAACGGCGGATCTGGCTGCGAGAAGGCTCTGTCACCGGGCAATCCTCGCAGTCCCGATCACCCGGAACGGGCTCGAGAGCCGAGTTCGAGTTGCCGAATCAACAGATGTGAACAACCGTGGTCCGGGTCAACGGGAAACCGCGGAGAGGAGACTGCCGATGTACGCCGAGACGGCCGTCGCCCCCGCGTTCTCCGCGATTGCGCCCGCACGGCACTGGGCCCGCGACCGGCTGACCGAGGCCGGCGTCACCGACGGCTCTCTCGACACGGCGATCCTGCTGGTCAGCGAGCTGGTGACCAACGCGGTCGCCCACGCCCGCCCGCCGGTGATCCTGCGCGTGCACGTCGACGAGGAACGCACGCGTGTCGAGGTCACGGACGGCGCCCAGCAGCTGCCGGTAGCCCTCGACCCACCGCCCACCGCGGTCGGCGGCCGCGGTGTGATGTTCGTCGACCGACTCGCCACCCGGTGGGGCACGATCCGCAACGCCGGGTCCAAAGCTGTGTGGTTCGAGCTGCGCCACGACGAATCCGTCACCGGCTGAGTTCGTACTTGTTCGTTTAGCCCTCAGGTCCAGGGCTGGGCGTCCACCAGCACGGTCTCGCCGGTGCGCGCGGCCTCCTCGATGGCCAGGCCGAGCAGGTGGTCGTGGCAGCCCTCCGCGAGCGGGTAGGGCGGCTCGGCCTCGCCGCGCAGCCATGCGCCCGTGGCGTCGAGCAGGCCGGCGACCGCGATGTCCTCGTCGGACAGGCGGGCACCGTTGTACACGTTCCGGAAGAGGACCCGGCCGTCCAGGCTCAGGTGCTCGAGGTCGAAGCCGTCGAGGTTCTGCTCGATGCCGGCGACGCGGCGCTCGATGGTCGACGTGAGCACCGTCCGGTCGGCGGCCCAGCGCGTGAACGTCTGGTCGACCAGCTCACCCAGCGTGCCGCGGATCAGCAGCCGGTTGGTGCGCAGCGGGTTGTGCCACTGGTTGTCGGTGAAGTCGTACAGCGCGCTGCGGCCGTCCCCGAAGTCGAGGGTGGCCAGCGTGGTCGCGGCCGGCGTGGGGTCCGTCGCACCGGTCCAGCCGTCGCGGCTCAGCGGGTCGAGCAGGGGCGCGACGAACGACGAGGCCTTCACGGTGACCGGCCCCCGGCCCGTGCCCAGGAACCGCCGGATGAGGGCGACCGCGTGGTAGAGGTGCGTCGACGAGATCTGGACGTTCGTCGTCCGGCCCAGGATCTCGATCGAGGCGAGCCGCGCCGCGTGCACCGGGAGGAACGGGCTGTGCTCGGCCACCTGGACCAGCCCCGTCGAGCCGACGTCGGCCCACAGCTCGTGCAGGCCGTCCGCGTCGGGCGCCGGCGGCGTCTCGGCGAGCACGGGCACACCGAGTGCGACCACCTCGCGGATCACCTCGGGCGTCGCCGGCCAGGGCACCGACACGACGACGAACTCGGGGCGGTCGGGCGAGACGCCCGCACCGGCCACCGCTCCCGTGACCAGCTCCTCGACCGTCCGCACGGTCGGCACACCCCACGCGGCCTCGACCTCGGCCCCTCGTGCGGCGGACCGCGTCACCACGCCCACGCACTCGAACCGCTCGGGCAGGAGCCGGGCCATGCGCACGAAGAACTCGGCCCGCCACCCGCTGCCGACGACCCCGAAGCGGGTGGGTGCTGGCTGGTTCATGGACCGTCCTCGTCGTCGAGCAGCAGAGACGCCGCGAGCCTAACCCTGCGTCCGGACGAACCTCATCTCCCAGTTGAGGAGCCACGTGGCCCCGCCGTCCCAGGAGAACGACTGCTGCCAGCGGGGCGACGGCTCGGTCGTGAACCACTCGAACCGCACGTGCACGTCGGCGTCCCGGATCCGCTGGACCGCGTCGAACACGCCGTGCCCGTCGACGAACCTGCCGACCACGGGCTCGTCGAGCACCCCGGGCACCCGGTCGGAGCTCCACCAGATCCGCCACACGGCCTCGTCGGGCTCGAAGAGGCGCAGCGTGAGGCCCTCGAACGCGCCGAGGGGCGAGTCGGTGACGAACAGCCGGTCGACGTTGCCGCCCACCAGCACCGGCTCGCACGTGCCGCGTCCGTCGAACTCGATCCACTCCGTCCCGTCGGGGTCGGAGACGTCGCGCAGCCGCCGGTTGTGCACGTCCCACTCGCCGTGCAGGAAGTCGAAGTCGGTGATCATGCGGCCGACGCTACGGCCGACCGCCGACAGGGCGGACGACCGCGTACCGCAGCTGCCCCGACCACGGAGCGTCGCGCCCTTCTCAGTCGGCGGTGACCTCGGTGACCCGACCGTCCTCCACGTGCCAGCGGCGCGTGAGGCGGACCGTCTCCAGCATCCGCCTGTCGTGGGTGACCAGCAGGATCGTGCCCTCGAACGAGTCGAGCGCCTGCTCCAGCTGCTCGATCGCGGGCAGGTCCAGGTGGTTCGTCGGCTCGTCCAGGACCAGCAGGTTCACGCCGCGGGCCTGCAGGAGGGCGAGGGCGGCGCGGGTCCGCTCGCCCGGCGACTGCGAGGCCGCAGGGCGGTCCACGTGGTGCGTGCCGAGCCCGAACTTGGCCAGCAGGGTGCGGACGTCGGCGGTGCTCCACGACGGGACCTCGCGCGCGAACGCCGTCACCAGCGACTCCTGCCCCTCGAACGCCGCCCGCGCCTGGTCGATCTCGCCGACGAGCACGCCGGAGCCGAGGTCGACGGCACCCTCGTCGGGACGCAGGCGTCCGAGCAGCATTGCGAGGAGCGTCGACTTCCCCGACCCGTTCGGCCCGGTGACGGCGACGCGGTCCAGCCAGTCGAGCTGCAGCGTCACGGGTCCGAGCGTGAAGTCGCCGCGGGTGACGGTCGCGGCGCGGGCGACGGCGACGACGGAACCCGACCGGCCCGCCGACGCGATCGTCATCTGCAGCTGCCACTCCTTGCGCGGCTCCTCGACGACCTCCAGGCGCGCGATCATCTTGTCGGTCTGGCGCGCCTTGGCGGCCTGCTTCTCCGACGTCTCGCCGCGGAAGTGCTTGACGTGCTTGTCGTTGTCCGTGGCCTTGCGCCGGGCGTTGCGCACGCCCTTCTCCATCCACGCGCGCTGCATACGCGCCCGCTGGTCGAGCGCGTCCCGCCGGGCCGCGTAGCCCTCGTACGCCTCGCGCGCCTGCCGTCGGGCGATCGAGCGCTCCTCCAGGTAGGAGTCGTAGGACCCCCCGTACATGCTGACCTTCTGCAGGCTGCGGTCGATCTCGACGACGGCCGTGACCGTGCGGCTGAGGAACTCGCGGTCGTGGCTCACGACGACGATCGGTGCGTCCGACCGGTCGACGAACTCCTCCAGCAGGTCCAGCCCCTCGGCGTCGAGGTCGTTGGTGGGCTCGTCGAGGAGGTACAGGTCGTACCGGGACAGCAGCAGCGCGGCGAGACCCACCCGGGCCGCCTGCCCGCCCGACAGCGACGCCATCGTCTGGTCGAGGTCGACCGTCAGGCCGAGGTCGTCGGCCACCGTGCCCAGGCGTGCGTCGAGGTCGGCGCCGCCGAGCGCGAGCCAGGCCTCCAGGGCGTCGGAGTAGACGACGTCCGCGCCCTCGACGCCGGCGCCCAGGGCGTCCGCGGCCGCGTCCATCGCCTCGGACGCGGGCCCGACGCCGGTGCGCCGCTCGAGGTGCTCGCGCACCGACTCGCCCGGCAGCCGCTCGATCTCCTGCGCCAGGTAGCCGAGCTGGGCGTGCTGCGGGGACACCGACACGGCGCCCTGGTCGGGGGCGCGGCGGCCGCCGAGGATCTGCAGCAGCGTCGACTTGCCCGCGCCGTTGGGCCCGACGAGCCCGATCACGTCACCGGGTGCGACGACGAGATCGACCCCGTGGAACAGCTCCCGATCCCCGAACCCGGCGCCTACGCCCTTCGCCTGCACCGTCGCACTCATGGGCGCCATCCTCTCCCGAAGGAGGGACGGCGCCCACCGCGTTTTCTCAGACGTTCGCGGGGACCAGCGGGCGCAGCCCGTCGACGAGCGGCGTGGTCGGGCGGCCGATCAGCGCACGCAGGTCGGACGTCGCGTCACCGAGCACGCCGGCGCGGATGTCGGCATCGAGGCTGGTGAGGAACCAGACCGTGCCCTCGTCGACCCCCGCGGACGCGAGGATCGCGCGGTGCTCGTCGGTGCTCACGTTCGACACCTCGACCGGGCGGCCGAGCACCTCGGCGGCGGCCGCGGCGAACTCGTCGGCGGTCCAGGCGACGTCGCCCGAGAGCTCGTAGACGCGGCCGTCGTGCCCGTCGGTGGTCAGGACGACCGCGGCGGCCGCGGCCAGGTCCGCGCGCGCCGCGGAGGCGACGCGGCCGTCGCCCGACGACGTCAGCAGGACACCGGTCGAGGCCAGCTGCGCCAGCGTCGGGGCGTAGTTCTCGTGGTACCAGTTGTTGCGCAGGATGGTCCACGCCAGGCCGGACGCCTGCAGGGCCTCCTCGGTGGCCTTGTGCTCGGGCGAGAGGGTCCACTCCACGTCGGACACCTTGGGCGCGCTGGTGTAGACGACCCGGCGGACGCCGGCCTTGCGGGCGGCCTCGATCGCGTTCGTGTGCTGCGCGACGCGGTTGCCCGGCTCGCTCCCGGAGACCAGGAGCACGGTGTCGGCACCGGCGAACGCGGCGAGCAGCGTCTCGGGGGCGTCGAAGTCGGCGACCGCGTACGGCACCCCGAGGTCGGCGAGCCGCTCGGTACGGCGGCCGGTCGCGACGATGTCGGCGGCGGGGACGCCCGACGCGAGCAGGCCCTCGACGACGAGACGGCCGAACTGACCGGTGGCTCCGGTGATGACGACGGACATGGTGGTTCCTCCAGGGAGAGTGCGATCGCTCGTCACAACCGGGAGCTCGTCCCGTACGTTCCCTGTGGTGGGTACCCACCTTCGAGTAGGGTACGCACGTGACGGTTAGTAGCGAGGTCAGCGTCCTGCAGCGCATCCAGGCCGAGGGTGCGCTCACCATCGCGTGCCCCAGCCGCACGGTGCTGGACCACGTGACCAGCAAGTGGGGCGTCCTGCTGCTGGTCTTCCTGTCCGACAAGAGCATGCGCTGGGGCGAGCTGCGCACGGCCGTCGAGGGCATCAGCGAGAAGATGCTGGCGCAGAACCTGCGCACCCTGGAGGCCGACGGGCTGGTGCACCGCGAGGTCACCGCGAGCGTGCCGCCGCGGGTGGACTACTCGCTCACGCCGCTCGGCCGCGACCTCGTCGACCGGCTCCTCCCGCTGATGGAGTGGATCGTGGACAACGCGGACGACATCGTCGGATCGTGATGTTTCCGCGGTGCTCTGACACCCGGTTCGTGACAGAGCAGACACCGAACGGACTGAACTCGGGCCTCTGACGTGCCGACAGATGAGGTAGACGCCTCACAAGCGGCGTCCCCGAGCCGACGGACGAAGGCACCGTGACGACACCGAGTGACGCGCTGTACGCCGCGCTCTGTGCGCGGGCGCCACAGACCACGAGGGAGCTGACGCGCGGCCTGGCGCGCCTCGGCCAGCGGCTGCTGCTCTCGTCGGACGTCGAACGGCTGCTCGCTGCCGACCCCCGGATCCGCAAGGACGGCAGCCGGCCCGTGCGCTGGCGTGCGCTGCCGATCGGGCAGTCGAAGCCCCTGGCCGGCCCACCCACGCCCAAGAAGTCGCCGCCCGCCGTCCTGCCCCGGCGCACGGAGAGGGCGCGCTCGCTGCAGCTCCTCGACGAGGGCACGGTCGTCGCCCGCGTCTCCCCGGTCGCCGCGTTCTGGGGGCAGCCCGTGTCGATCACGGCCGAGGCCGTCACCCCCGAGCCCGTCCTGGCCGCGGAGGTGCCGGCCGTTCGTCGGCCCCCGCTCCCCCCCGGCAGCACGCCGCGGTACGTCGGCCCGCGCCTGCGGCCGTGGCAGGGTGACGCCCTCGACGGGTGGCTCGCGCACAAGCGCCGCGGCATCGTGCAGTCCGTCGCGGCCACCGGGCGCTCCGGCGTCGGCGTGCTGGCGGCCTGGGACGGCGTCACGCGCGGCGAGAAGGTCCTCGTGCTGGTCCGCACCACGGACCTCCAGGAGCAGTGGCTGCACACGCTGGAGCTCCAGCTGCCCGGGCTGTCGCTCGGACGTCGCGGCGACGGCACCCACCACACGTTCGACGACTGCGACGTGCTCGTCTCGCTCGCGTCCGCCGCGACCGACGACCTCCTGCCCGAGGGCACGCACGGCCTGCTCATCGCCGACGAGGTCCATCGGTTCGGCTCGAGCGCCCTCGCCCCGACGCTCGCCGACAAGTACCGCGCCCGCCTCGGGCTCTCGGTGTCGCTCGAGGGTGCCGACGAGGACCTGCTGCCCTACTTCGACGCGGTGCTCGACGGCTGCGACCTGCGCCGCGGCCGGGACGACTCCGAGATCGCCCGGTTCCGCGTCGGCCTGGTGCCGGTCGAGCTGCTGCCCGACGAGCGCGACGAGTACCGCGAGCTGAGCCTGCGGATCGAGCAGCTCGCCGCGCGCCTCGTCGCGACGCACGGCTGCCAGCCCGAGACGTTCCTCGACGACATCGCCCGGCTGCAGGCGGGCTGGTCCGAGCGCCCCGACGCGGCGACGGACGCGAGCGCGTACCTGCGTGCCGTGAGCGCGCGCCGGCTGGTGGCCGCAGGGTCCGTCGCGAAGCTCGAGGCCCTCCCCCGGCTCGCGCCGACGCTCGGGCGGCACGCACGCAGCCTGGTCTTCACGCACTCCGCGACGGACGCCGAGCTGGCCGCGACGGTGCTGCAGGACAACGGCGTCGACGCCGAGCGGTTCCCGCACGGCCGCCCGCTGGACGCCCGGCTCGCGACGATCCGCGACCTGCGCGTGGGCGAGCTGCGCGCACTGACCGCGCACCGGCCGCTGGCGACGGGCGCCGAGGTGCCGGCGGTCACCACCGTCGTGCTCCTGGCGGGCACGCGCACGGGCCGCCAGCTGGTCGAGCGCGCCGACCCCGCGCTGCACCCCAACCGCTCCGACACCGTCGTCACGCTGCTCGTCGTGTACGCCCGCGACACCGTCGAGGACCCGGGCCAGGGCCACCTGAACGACCTGGTGGACTCGGCGACCGAGGTCCGCACGTTCGGGATCGACACCGCGAGCGCGACGATCGCCGCCTGGTCCGTCGGCCTCTAGCCCGCGCGGTCCGTCGAGACCTCCTGTAGAACCGAGCGCGTGAGGATCCACGACACCGGCGACCTGTGGTGGAAGAACGCCGTCATCTACTGCCTGGACGTCGAGACGTTCATGGACTGGAACGACGACGGCGTCGGCGACCTGCCCGGACTCGCGCAGCGGATCGACCACCTCGCGGACCTCGGTGTGACGTGCCTGTGGCTCATGCCGTTCTACCCGACGCAGGACTACGACGACGGCTACGACATCTCCGACTTCCTCGGCGTCGACCCGCGTCTGGGCGACGTCAGCGACCTCGTCGAGGTGATCCGGACGGCGCGCGACCGCGGCATCCGCGTGATCGCGGACCTCGTCGTGAACCACACCTCGTGGAAGCACCCGTGGTTCCAGGAGGCGCGCAAGAGCACCGACAACCCCTACCGCGCCTTCTACGTGTGGCGCTCCGACAAGCCCCCGTCCACCAAGGACAAGGTCGTCTTCCCCGACAAGGAGACGGGCATCTGGACCAAGGACGACGCGACGGGCGAGTGGTACCGGCACACGTTCTACCACCAGCAGCCCGACCTCAACTCGGCGAACCCGCAGGTCAGGGACGCAATCGCCAAGGTGATCGGCTACTGGGCGGAGCTCGGGCTGAGCGGGTTCCGGGTGGACGCGGTGCCGTTCATGCTGGCGGACGCCGCCAACACACCGGGCGACGACGTGGTGCACAAGCACGACTTCCTCAAGGAGCTGCGCTCGTTCCTCACCCGGCGCGTCGGCGACGCGATCCTCATGGGCGAGGTGAACCTCCCGTACGCGGAGCAGCGCGAGTACTTCGGCGGTGAGACCGCCGACAGCGACGAGCTGACCCTGCAGTTCGACTTCATCGGCATGCAGAACCTCTACCTCGCGCTGGCCCGGCAGGACGCGTCGCCGATCGCCGAGGCCCTCACCCAGCGGCCCGAGATCCCGCACGACGCCCAGTGGGCCACCTTCGTCCGCAACCACGACGAGCTGACGCTGGACAAGCTCTCCGACGACGAGCGTCAGGAGGTGTTCGACGCGTTCGGCCCCGACCCCGGCATGCAGCTCTACGGGCGTGGCCTGCGACGCCGTCTGCCGACGATGCTCGGTGGCGACCCGCGCCGGATCCGGATGGCCTACTCGCTGCTGTTCTCGCTGCCGGGGACGCCTGTCCTGTTCTACGGCGAGGAGATCGGGATGGGCGAGAACCTGGCCGCCGAGGGGCGGATGGCCGTCCGGACGCCCATGCAGTGGACCGCGGGCCGCAACGGTGGCTTCTCGCGCGCCACCCCCGGCAGGCTGCCCGGGCCGGTGACCACCGGCGGGTTCGCGCCCGAGCACGTCAACGTCGCCGACCAGCGTCGGGACCCCGAGTCGCTGCTCAACTTCGTGCAGCTGCTGATCCGGCGCTACCGCGAGAGCCCGGAGCTCGGCTGGGCGTCGTCGCCGGAAATCCTGGAGCAGCCCCACGCGGCGGTCCTGGCGCACCGCAGCACGTGGGGCGACGGGTCGACGATCACGCTGCACAACCTCGGCGACGAGGCCGTCGTGGTGCCGCTGCGCTTCGCGGACTGCGACGACACCGTCCGGCTGGTCGACCTCCTGCAGGACGGCGACTGCACGATCGACGCCCGCGGGCGGACCGAGGTGGAGCTCGGCGCATACGGCTACCGCTGGCTGCGCGTGGTGCGGGTGGACGACCGACGCCTGCTCTGACGCGCGGACGCACCGGTATCAAGGGGCAGTCCGCTCAGCGGGCTCCCAGCAACCTCGGCTAGCGTTCCGACGGCCACCGCCGCCTCGGGCGGGCACCGACCCAGACGGAGACACCCGTGCGACGACCGACCATCGCCCGCCGCGGCCTCGCAGCCGCAGCGCTCGCCCTGGCCCTCGGCCTCACCCTGTCCGCCTGCTCCGGCGACTCCACCGACGGCGACAGCCCCACGGCGTCCCCGACCGCGTCGTCCGACCCGGCGGCGGMCGCCGACGCCGCCGCGGTCGCGAAGATCACGGTGACCGGAGACCCGGGTGTCGAGCCCGTCGTGACGCTGCCGAGCACGCCGTTCAACGTGACGACGCGCGTGGTCAAGGTGGTCGAGCCCGGCACCGGCGCGACGATCGAGGACGGCCAGCTGCTCACGATCCGGTCCGTCATCATCTCGGGCGCCGACGGCACGGCCACGCAGTCGACCTACACGACCGCCCCGGACGAGCTGATCCTCAACTCCGACCTCGGCGAGCTGCAGGACCTGCTCGTCGGCGAGAAGGTCGGCGTCCGCTTCGTCATCGCCGTCCCGCCGCAGTCGGCTGACGACCCGACGACCCAGGTGACCGCCGCCGAGATCGTGGACGCCAAGACGATCCCGACCCGCGCGTCCGGCACCCCGGTCACGCCGGCCCCCGGCCTGCCGACCGTGACGCTCGACGCCGACGGCAAGCCGACCATCACCCCCGCGACCGGTGCCGCGCCGACCACCCTGGTCGCGCAGCCGCTGATCGCCGGCACGGGCGCACCCGTCACCGCGGACCAGACGCTCATCGTCAACTACTCGCTCGCGCTCTGGGACGGCACCGAGGTCCAGTCCACGTGGGAGGACGGGAAGACCGCCCAGTTCCCGCTGAGCAGCGTCATCCCGGGCTGGCAGGAGGGCCTCGTCGGCCAGCCCGTCGGCAGCCAGGTGCTGCTCGTGGTGCCGCCGGACAAGGGCTACGGCGCCAAGGAGTCGGACACCATCCCGGCCAACTCGACCCTCGTCTACGTGGTCGACATCCTCGCCGCCTACTGACGCACGTCTCCTCCGACGAGCCCGGGGCGCCTCTGGCCGCCCCGGGCTCGTGGCTTTCGTCGACCGTGGCTAGGGTGGCTTCCACAGGCCCGACCGGGAGACGCCGATGGCAACGACGCCGAGGATCCGCACGGTGGCGCTGCTGGGCGCCGCGGGATCAGGGAAGACCACCCTCACCGAGGCCCTCCTGCACCGAGCGGGCGTCCTGACGCGCGTCGGTCGGGTCGAGGACGGCTCGACGGTGACCGACCACGAGCCCGAGGAGATCGCGCGCGGGCAGTCGCTCGCGCTGGGCGTCGCCCCGTTCGAGTGGACCACCGCGCACGGCACGTACGACGTCACTCTCCTGGACGCACCCGGCTCGGCGGACTTCGCCGGCGCCCTCGACGCGGCCGTCTCCGCCGCGGACCTGGCACTGGTCGTGGTCAGCGCGGTCGACGGGGTCCAGGCCGGGACGCACGCCGCCTGGCGGGCGGCGGACGAGGCGGGGCTGCCCCGGATCGTCGTCGTGACCAAGGAGGACAAGGCGCGCGCCGACTTCCGGCACGTGCTGACCGACCTGCGCGCAGCCTTCGGCGACGGGCTCGTCCCGCTGGAGCTCCCGCTCGGCGAGGAGACCGCGTTCACGGGCGTCGCCGACGTGCTCACCGAGGAGGGCCTGGCCTACGACGCCGACGGCCGGCACCACGTCGAGCCGCTCGGGGCCATCGCCGACGAGGAGCACCGCCTGCACGACGAGGTCACCGAGGAGATCGTCACCCACGACGACGAGCAGCTCGAGCGGTACCTGTCGGGCGACGTGCCGTCCGTAGACGAGCAGCTCACGACGCTCGCGCACGAGGTCCTCGCACGGGAGGCGTTCCCGGTGCTCGTCGTCTCGGGCGTCACCGGGGTCGGCGTCGACCGGCTCGCCGACCTGCTGTGCGACCTCGGACCGGATCCCAGCGACCGGTCCGTCGTCATCGGGACGCGCGAGCTGCCGGTCAAGCCCGACCCCACCGGTCCCGCGCTCGTGCACTGCTTCCGCACGCTCGCCGACCCGTTCGTCGGCCAGGTGACCCTGTTCCGCGTGCTCAGCGGCACGGTCCGCCCGGGCGACAGGCTGGTCAACACGACCACCCACACCGAGGAGCGCGTGCCGGGGCTGTTCCGGCTGCGCGGCAAGGAGCACCTGCCGCTCGACTCGGTTCCGGCCGGGCGGATCGGTGCGGTGGCCAAGCTCACCGGCACGCCGTCCGGCTCTCTGCTCGCCGACCGCACAGGCCCGGGCGCGTCCGCGACGATCCCGCAGCGCCAGCGCGAGCCGGTGTTCGGGTTGTCGCTGGAGCCGGTGAGCCAGTCCGACGACGACCGCCTCTCCGCCGCGCTGGGCCGCCTGACCGCCGAGGACCCGACGCTGTCCGTCTCGCGGGAGGGCGACCACACCGTCCTGCGCGGGCTCGGCGACACCCACCTCGCCGTGGCGCTCGAGCGGCTCGCGCGCGTGTTCGGCGTGCACGTCAGCACGTCGCCGGTGCCCGTCGGCTACCGCGAGACCATCCGCAGGCCCGTCGAGGCGGAGGGCAAGGTCAAGAAGCAGTCGGGCGGGCACGGGCAGTACGCGGTGGTGCAGCTGCGGGTCTCGCCGCTGCCGCACGGGTCGGGGTTCGAGTTCGTCGACGCGATCGTCGGCGGAGCGATCCCGCGCACCTACGTCCAGGCCGTGCACAAGGGCGTGGCCGAGGCGATGGCGGCGGGCGGGCCGCACGGCTACCCCGTGGTCGACCTGCGCGTCGAGGTCTACGACGGCAGGTCGCACTCGGTGGACTCCTCCGAGATGGCGTTCCGGACCGCCGCCGGGCTGGGCGTGCGCGAGGCACTGCAGAGCGCGGGCACGACGGTCCTCGAACCCATCAGCCGGGTCGCCGTCACCGTCCCGACGACGGCCCAGGGCGACGTGATGAGCGACCTGTCCGCCCGCCGCGGTCACATCAGCGCGACCACGTCGCTCGACGACGGCACGGTGCTCATCGAGGCGTCGGTGCCCGAGGCCGAGCTGGCGCGCTATGTCCTCGACCTGCGCTCGCTGACCGGCGGACGCGGCGAGCTGTCGATGGAGCCGGACCGCTTCGAGGTGTGCCCGGACCACCTCGTTCCCGCGTAGATCCCGCGAAGTTCCCGCGCAGATCCGGTCCACCGACCGGTCGGACTCAGCGCGCTCCCAGACAACTCGCGTACCGTTCCTGCGTTCCGCCGTCCCGGGCGTGGACCCGAAACGACGGAGGACTTCCCGTGCGCCGACACCGCACCGCACGTCGCGGCATGGCCGCCGCGGCCCTCGCCCTGACCCTGGGCCTCTCGCTGGCCGCCTGCTCCGGCGACTCGGGCGACGACCCGTCGTCGTCCCCGAGCGCCTCGACGGGTGCCGACGCCGCCGCCGACCAGGCCGCCCTCGCGGACGTCGAGGTCGAGTTCACCGACGCGACGACCAAGCCCACCATCACCCTGCCCGGCACCCCCTTCACGGTGACCACTCCCGTGATCGACGTCCGGGAGCCCGGCACCGGCGAGGAGATCAAGGAGGGCCAGGCGATGGAGATCCAACTCGTGGCCGTCTCCGGCAAGGACGGCTCGGAGCTGCAGGAGACGTACTCCGCCAAGCCCGAGAACGTCGGGCTCGACGCCGACTTCATCTTCCATGACGACTTCGCCGGCCAGAAGGTGGGCACGCGCTTCGTGTTCGCCGTGCCCGAGCAGTCCGCGGGTGCCGGTTCCGCCGTCATCGCCGGTGAGGTCGTCGGCGTGCACGACGTCCCGACCCGCGCGTCGGGCGAGGCCGTCGCCCCGGTGCCCGGCCTGCCGACCGTCACGCTGGACGACACCGGCAAGCCGTCTCTGACCCCGGCCACCGGGACGCCGCCCACCACGCTCGTCGTGCAGCCCCTGATCAAGGGCACGGGCCCGGCGGTCGTCGCCGGTCAGACGGTGACCGTCAAGTACACCGGCTGGCTCTGGGACGGCACGCAGTTCGACTCCTCGTGGGACCGCGGCGCCACCTTCCCTGTCGAGAACGTCGGCCAGGCCGCCGTCATCGCCGGCTGGAACGAGGGCCTCGTCGGCCAGACCGTCGGCAGCCAGGTCCTCATGGTGATCCCGCCGGACAAGGGCTATGGCGACCAGGCGCAGGGCGAGATCCCCGCCGGCTCGACGCTGGTCTTCGTGGTGGACATCCTCGAAGCCTCCTGATCGGCCGCTGATCGCCGACGAACCCCTCGGGCTCCTGCCCGGGGGGTTCGGCGCGTTCTGAGAGGCTGGGGTCGTGACCGAGGAACGAGAGATCGCCCAGCTGACCCGGCTGGTCCGGGAGTTCAGCACCGAACGCGACTGGCAGCAGTTCCACGACCCGAAGTCGGTGATCCTGGCGCTCGTCGGCGAGGTCGGTGAGCTCGCGGAGCTGTTCCAGTGGGTGCCCGCCGACGAGGCCGTCGCGCGGTTCGCCGCACCGGACCGGCACGCGCGCGCCGCCGAGGAGATGGCCGACATCCTCGTCTACCTCGTCTGCCTGGCGGACGTGCTCGGCGTGGACCTGGGGTCGGCGGCCCGCGCCAAGCTGGCCGACTCCCACCGCCGGTTCGCTGCCGACGAGGTCCGCGGGGTCGCGCCCGACAAAGCTTGACCTCGCTCGCGCTACTACTGTCGATCCCATGGCGCGCTACTTCGACGTCCACCCCGAGAACCCCCAGCCGCGGCTGATCGCGCAGGTGGTGGAGCTGCTGCGCAACGACGCGCTCATCGCCTACCCGACCGACTCCTGCTATGCGCTCGGCTCGCGGATGGACAACCACGACGGGGCCGACCGCATCCGGCAGATCCGGCGTCTCGACGACAAGCACCACTTCACGCTCGTCTGCGCCGACTTCGCGCAGCTGGGTCAGCTGGTACAGCTGGACAACAGCGCGTTCCGGGCGATCAAGGCCGCCACCCCCGGGCCGTACACGTTCATCCTCCCGGCCACGCCCGAGGTGCCCAAGCGGCTGGCGCACGCGAAGAAGCGGTCGATCGGCGTGCGCATCCCGAACCACCCCGTGGCGATGGCGATCGTGCGCGAGCTCGGCGAGCCGCTGCTGTCCAGCACCCTGCTGATGCCCGGCGCCGAGTGGCCGATGGTCGAGGGCTGGCAGATCAAGGAGGAGCTCGACCTCGTGCTCGACGCGGTGGTCGACGCCGGGGACTGCGGCATGGAGCCGACGACGGTCGTCGACTTCACCGAAGGCGCGCCCGAGGTGGTCCGCGTGGGCGCGGGTGATCCGTCGAGGTTCGAGTAGCACGCCGTGGCGTACGTGGGGGTGGTCGGGCCGTCGGACGCGGGTGCCGACGAGCTTGCGGAGGCGCTGGTGCTGGGGCGCGGGCTCGCCGAGCGCGGGCACGTTGTGGTCTGCGGCGGGCTGGGCGGTGTCATGGCGGCGGTGTCGCGCGGCGCGTCCGAGGGCGGCGGCGTCGTCGTCGGACTGCTCCCGGGCTCCTCCAGGGGCGACGCGAACCCGCACGTCACGGTCGCGATACCGACCGGGCTGGGCGAGCTGCGCAACGGGTTGCTGGTGCGCTCGTCGGACGTGGTGGTGAGCGTGGGGGGCTCGTGGGGGACGCTCAGCGAGGTCGCGCTCGCCGTGCGGACCGGCGTCCCCGTGATCGCGCTGAACGGGTGGGACCTGCCGCCCGGACCGCGCCCGGTGTCCTCCGTGGCCGAGGTCCTGTCCGCCCTGGACGCGCTGCCGGACGCGCCGCGGCTTCGCGACGAGGGTGCATGGTGAGCAGGGTGACCCTCGACGGTCCGGCGGACGTGGTGCGTGCCGCGGCGGCTGCGGCCGACATCGCCGCGCTCGATGCCGTCGTTCCGCAGTGCCGGGCGTGCCCGCGGCTGGTCGCGTGGCGCGAGCTCGTCGGCGTCGAGAAGCGGGCCGCGTTCCGCGACGAGACCTACTGGGCGCGCCCGGTGCCGGGCTTCGGCGACGCACGGGCGCGCGTCCTCGTCGTCGGCCTCGCGCCCGCCGCGCACGGCGCCAACCGCACGGGCCGGATGTTCACCGGCGACCGCTCGGGCGACTTCCTGTTCGCGGCGATGCACCGCACGGGGTTCGCGTCACAGGCCACCTCCACGTCCCGCGACGACGGCCTGACGCTCACCGACGTCCGGGTGACCGCGCCGGTCCGCTGCGCGCCGCCCGCCAACGACCCGACCCCCGACGAGCGCCGGACGTGCGGCCCGTTCCTGGCGCGTGAGCTGGACCTGCTGCGTCCGGCGGTGGTCGTCGTGCTCGGCGCGTTCGGCTGGCAGGCCCTGCTCAGCACGCTCGCCGAGCAGGGCTGGACCGTCCCGACACCCCGACCCCGCTTCGGGCACGGCGCCGAGGTGGTCCTCGGCCATCCCGTGATCGGGTCGCTCACCGTGCTCGGCTGCTTCCACGTGAGCCAGCAGAACACCTTCACCGGACGCCTCACGCCGCAGATGCTCGACGCGGTCCTCCTGCGTGCGCGGGCGCTTGTCGGACCCTCTGGCTAGCGTCGTCGCCCATGGAGATCTCGTTCGTCGCCGGGTTCGGTCCGATCACGCGTGACGCGGGTGCGGCCCGCGCGTTCTGGGAGGACGGGCTGGGCATCACGCTCGAGGAGCCGGCACCCGGCTACCTGACCAACGACTCCCTCGAGGGCGTCAAGGCGTTCGCGCTGTGGCCGCTGACCCAGGCGGCGCAGTCCACCTTCGGCAGTCCCGACTGGCCGGCCGACCTGCCCGTCCCGCAGGCGTGGCTCGAGCTCGACGTCGCCTCGGCCGACGCGGTGGTGGCGGGGGTCGCGGAGCTCGTCGCGAAGGGCCACCGGCTGCTGCGCGACACCACCGAGGAGCCGTGGGGGCAGACGACGTCGCGGCTGCTGAGCCCGGAGGGCCTGCTGGTCGGTGTGACCTACACGCCGTGGCTGCACGGGAAGCCGGTCACGTCACCGTGAGGACGACGAGCCCGGCCAGGGAGGCGAGAGCGCCCACGACGATGGCGAAGATCGATCGCCCCGACCCGTGGCCGCCGGCGCGCGCCTGACGCAGGCCGAGGATGCCCAGCGCGATCGCGACCGGACCGAGGATCCAGAAGAAGATGGCCGCGAGGCCGACGTAGCCCGCGACGATCGACTGCCAGGAGCGACCGACCGGGACGATCCAGTGCAGCACCTCGCCCGGGCCGTCCCCCTCCTCCTGCGACCGCGGGTGCGGCGGGTACCCGTAGCCGTAGGGCATCTGCTGCCCCGGGTGGCCGTAGGGCGTCATCGGCTGTCCCGCGTACGAGGGCGGAGCGCCCACCTGGCCGGGCGGCGCGAAGGACGGTGCGGGTGCCGTGTAGGCGGTCCAGTCCCGACCGTCGAACCACCGCAGCCCGCCGGGGTTGGTGTTGTCGTCGTACCACCCAGGTGCGGTGTTCATCCGGTCATCCCGTCGTCACGCTGTCGGCCGCGAGGCACAGGGCCTGCCCGGTCCCGTCGTCGAGCGCGAGGGTCGTCTCGCTTCCGCTGGGGCACATCCCGCCGTCCGAGATCAGCGCGGTCCCGATGTAGGAGTGCGGGAGATCGCAGGACACCTGCCAGACCGTCCCGCCGCCGCCCGCCCAGCAGGAGCCCGCGCCCACCGGCTCGAGACCCGTCGACCCGGTCGCCGTGTACGCGTGCACGATCGCGATGAACGACAGGAGCACGGCCACGCCGGCGCCGACCATGGCCATCGTCATGGCCGACGAGCTCCACGGAGTGCCGCCCAGCTCGACCATCGTCTTATAGCTCTTGCGCGCCCGGTAGAACGAGGCCAGACCGCCGATCACGCCCGCGGTCGAGACGTAGTGGCGGCCGCCGCCGTACCCGCCCGCCGCGCTGATCGACGCCGCGACCCAGGTGGCGATGATCGCGCCGAGGAGCAGGAGGCCGATGCCGAGCCAGAGGTCGCGGTGGACCCGTCGGCGGGCCGAAGCGATGCCGGCGTGGTCGACCATCGAGCCCGCGTAGGACGGCGCCCCGCCCATGCCGCCCATGCCGGTCGGTCCGAACGCCGGCTGGGGCTGCCCGAACGCCGGCTGCTGGCCGTAGCTGTCGAACCGCGACGTCGGCGCCGCCTGTCCGCCGAACGCGCCGGTGGCTGCCGGGCCCCCGAACGCGCTGGTGGCTGCCGGGCCCCCGAACGCGCTGGTGGCTGCCACCCCGCCGAACGCCGGGTGCCCGCTCGTCGCGACCTGCCCGCCGAACGGCGCGGCCTGCCCGCCGAACGGCGCGGCCTGCCCGGGGGCGTGCGTGGGCACCGGGCTGTAGGCGGCCGAACCGACGGATGCCATGGTCGCCGGGGCCGCAGTCATCGGGGGCGAGACCGCACCACCCCCGGGCACGACGAACGCCGCCGGCTCAGTCGGTCGCGTGTGCTCAGCCGGTCGCGTGTGCTCGGTCCACGCCGTGCCGTCGAACCAGCGCACGACGCCCGCGGTCGCGCGGTCGTCGTACCACCCCGCAGCGACGCCCTGTCCCCCTGTCACGCCTCTGAGTCGGCACGTGACGCGTCATTCTTGAGGCCGAAGAGCGCGCGCACAAGGGACGGCGGCGCGTGTGCACGTGCCGCCGTCCCCAGCTCAGCGTGCGAGCAGCTCGCGGTGGGTCGGGACGTGCGGCTCGTACCGCAGCCGCATGCCCGCCTCCTGCGGGGTCCGATCACGCTTCGAGTGGTTGCACTCGAGGCAGGCCGCGACGGTGTTGAGCCACGAGCTCCCGCCGCCTCGGCTGCGGGGCAGGACGTGGTCGACGGTGCTCGCGCCGGCGGTGCCGCAGTACGCGCACAGGTGCCCGTCGCGCTCGAGCATGCCGCTGCGGGACCAGACGGGGATCCCGCGCCGGTTGCGCCAGCGCATCTGCACGTAGCGGACCAGGCGCAGCACGCGCGGCAGCGGGTAGGGCCCGAAGGTGCGCCCGTCGACGGCCTCCTCGACGACGGCGACCTGCCGGTGCAGCATGCGGACGGCGTGCGCGAGGCTCACGCGTTGGAGGGGCTCGTACCCCGCGTTCAGGACCAGGACTCCCGTCATGGCCGTTCCCTTCTGTGTGGTGCCCCGCGCTGGATTTGAACCAGCGACCTCCGGCTTCGTCAGCCGGTGCTCTGTCCCGTTGAGCTAGCGAGGCGTGCCGTGTGTCGGTCGGGTCGTGGTCGTGAGACGGCAATGGGCCGCCCCCGAATGTCGGAGACGGCCCATGGCTGCGCTGAGCTGGTGCTCAGGCATGCTCGGGTAGCTTCCGAGGTCGAGGTCGCGACATCCGCAGGTCGTGCGTCATGGCGGGTGTCCCCTCTCGGTGCTCAGGTCGATGTGGGCCGCGCACTCGTCGCGGTCGTCATCAGGTTGACGGACGTTTGCCCAATTCACCAGCGTTTTCGCGAATGTCGCGGGCGAACAGCGGGCGAATGTCCGCCGACGTCCCCTGTTCAGTCGAGGTCGACGTGCAGCCCGACGCCCGCGGCGGCCGTCGCGATCGTGACGTCGAACAGGCGCGGGAAGTCGCCGGCGACGCGGTGCAGGTGCCCGAACAGCTCGACGGAGATCGCGCCGATGAGCGACGTGAACAGGGTGGCCGAGCGTGCGGCGATGCGCGCGACGTCGTCCGGCACGTCGGCGGGGTCGTCGAAGCCGACGAAGGCGAACACCTCGGGGGTGACGCGCCCGCGCGGGTCGAAGTCAGGCCCGGCGGGCCGCAGGGTGCCCTCCGCCTGTGCGCGCATCAGGAGCCCGACGATCACGCCCCAGATCCGCACCGCCGGCACGACCGTGTCCTCGGGCGCCCGGTAGCCGCGCACGGGCGTCCCGTAGATGAGCTCGAACGAGTGCCGCTGCTCGAGCGCCCAGCCGCGCACGGCCCGGGCCACCTGGAGCCACGCCGCCGCGGGGTCCGGCGCGCTCCGCATCGCCTCCTCGGCCACCTGTCCGACGGCGTCGTACGCCTCGATGATCAGCAGCGTCAGCAGCGCGTCGCGCGACTCCACGTACCGGTACACCGCCGACGAGGCCATGCCCAGGTCGCGCGCCACTGCGCGCAGCGACAGGTCCGCGGCTCCTTCGGTGACGAGTCGGGCGCGGGCCGCAGCGAGCAGCTCCGCCATGACCTCGGCGCGGGCGCGCTCGCGGGCTGTGCCGTGGGATGTGCTCGCTGCCATGTCGCCATCATGCCTGCTTTCCGACGAGAACGAGAGCACTGATCACTTCAAAGAGCACTGCTCTTGTTTTCGTGTCGGTTGCATGCGAGCATTGCTCACAGACGAGAGCACTGCTCTCGCAACCAGGACCGAGGAGCGCACCATGTCCCAGCACGTGATCGTCGGAAAGGGAGCCGTCGGCTCCACGCTCGCCCAGGAGCTCGTCGCCCAGGGCCACGACGTGCTCGTCGTCAGCCGGTCGGGCGGCACCGCGACGGCGGGAGTCCGGCACGTCGCGCTCGACGCGACGGACCCCGACGCCCTGACCGCGGCCGTGCAGGGCGCCGACGTGCTCTACAACTGCGCCAACCCGACGTACTGGCGCTGGGTGACCGACTGGCCGCCGCTCGCGTCGTCGCTGCTGGACACGGCCGCCCGCACGGGTGCGGTCCTGGTCACGGCGGGCAACCTCTACGGCTACGGCACCCACGGCACCGTGATGTTCGAGGACACGCCGCTGCGGGCGACCGAGGCCAAGGGTGCGGTCCGCGCGCAGATGTGGCGCGACGCCGCCGCTCGCACCGACCTGCGCACCACCGAGGTCCGTGCGGCCGACTACCTGGGTCCGCTGGCCGACTCACAGGCCCATGCCGGCCCGCGCTTCGTCGGCCCCCTCCTCGCCGGCAAGGTGGTCCGCCCGGTCGTCGCGGTGGACCAGCCCCACAGCTGGACCTACCTGCCCGACTTCGCCCGGGCGCTCGTCGCCGCCGGTGCGACCCCGGGCGCGTGGGGACGCGCGTGGCACGTGCCGACGGCGCAACCGCTCACGTTCCTCGAGCTCGGTGCGCGGTTCGCGTCGGCGGCCGGTGCGCGCGAGCCCCGGATCAGGCCGACGCCCGCCGCGATGGTCCGCGCGCTCGGCCTCGTGTCACCGCTGATGCGCGAGATCGCCGCGGTCGCCGACCACTTCTCCGAGCCGTTCGTCATGGACACCACGGCCTCGGAGCGGATGCTCGGGACCACCGCGACCCCGTGGGACCAGGCGATCGCCGAGACCCTGGCCATCCCTGCTCGCGTCTAGGGGTCGCAGGCCGGACCGTCGACCGCCGAGCGCTGTGCGAGTCGGACGGCACCCTCGACCGCGGGGACCTCGAGCATCCGCACGTCGGCGTCGGGCAGCTCGTCGAGGATCGAGCGACGGATCCCGGCGAACAGGCGCGGCACCTCGGGCGCGACGTCGCCGCCGACGACGGCGTGCAGGACGTCCACCCCGCGCTGGGACAGCTGGACGACGAGGGTCGCGACGGCCTGCGCGTTCGCGGTCACGAGCGCGCTCGCTTCCGTCGATCCCTCGTCGGCGGCCTGGAACACGGCCGGCGCGTGGATGCCCCAGGGCAGCGAGCGTGAGTTCCACCGCAGCACCTGCGCGAGCTCGTCGACGGTGCGCAGCTGCATCGACTCCATGAGCAGGACGCGCAGGGTGTCGGGCTCGTCGCCACGCGCGGCACGGGCGAGCACGGTCAGGGCGGCCTCACGGACCAGGGAGGACGCGCTGCCGACGTCCGAGAACGCCCAGCTCGACGCACCGGTGAGCTGGCCCGGCCCGGTGGCGACCGCGATGGCGGAGCTCCCGACGAGCACCCCGACCCCACGGTCCAGACCGGCCGCCGGGACCAGGAGCTCGGCGTCGTTGACGACGATCGTCGGCACCCGCAGCGCGGCGCAGACGGTGGTGCCGAGGGCGTCGCACAACGCACGGACCTCGCACCCGGTGGCCCCGACGGCGACCGCGGCCAGCTCCACGTCGCCGCAGTCGTCGAGCGCGCCGCGCACCGCGTCGACGATCCAGCCCGTCGCGTAGCGCAGGGGCGTCGCGGACCAGCTGGCGGAGGCCGAGACGTGGTCGAGGACGATCGCTCCGGACTCCTGCTCGACGACCCGGACCTGCGCGGTCACGGCACCGATGTCCAGGCCGATCACGACGCGACGTCGCTCAGAACCGCGCTGGTGCGGCAGGTGCTCGGTCATGGGCTCGTCCTCGAAGGTGCGGGTCAGGCCCTCGGGTGTGCCCGGGAGCCGGTCGAGGACGGCGCCCGGGATGGTGGGCGCAGTCCGTGATCCGACGCTAGGTGGGGCATTTCGTGCCAACTCCGGACCTAGGTCCCGGATCAGGACCTTCGTCCGTATCGGTTTGGTGACGACGGGCGGAGAATGGGACGACCACCTACCGAGGACCCGGCACGCCGTCGCGCCAGGACGTGCACACTGAGTGCACAGAGGCGAAGGAGCACTCATGCTGGAATGCCCGGTCTGCAAGTCGGACGAGCTCGAGCTCGTCGAGCGACTGCCGGACGATCGCCGAACCATTCGTTGTTCGTCGTGCCACCACACCTGGACGCGCGGCGAGGCCAAGCGCGTGACGGACACCCCCGCGTCCTACTCGGGGCTTCGGGACCGGTTCCCCGACCGGTCCAGCGTCGAGCCCGACCGCATGGCGCGCATCGACGCCCTCAAGGCCGACTTCCTCCTCGACCACCAGACGCCCGACCCCGAGGTGCTGGCCTACTGGGCCAAGTACCAGGAGGTCTTCAGCGCCGACAACATCGTGGACGCCGAGCCCGACGACCTGCGCGAGTTCGCCAACAGCACCATCGGCGCCGCCCCCGGCAACATGTCGGTGTTCAACCGCGCGTGGAAGACGATGGGCGACTACGAGGCCACGGCGCGCACGCGCAACACCATCCGCTACCTGCTCTACGGGCCCCCGAGCGTGCCGATGGCGGACCGCTTCACGCGGCTCGTGCACGAGCAGGGTGGGCTCGGGATGACCGGGTTCAAGGAGGCGCTGCTGACGCGCGTGCTCTGCGTGGTCGAGCCCGAGCGCTACCTGCCGATCCTCACCTACAGCACCCCGGCCGGCGGCAAGCGCGAGATCGCGCAGCTCGTCTACGGGCTCGAGCTGCCGGAGGCCGCCCGCGTCCAGTGGACCATCGGGCGCCTGATGATGTGGAGCAACGACCTGCTGGTGGACCTGGCCGGTGACGGCTTCTCCACGCTGCAGCAGGTGTCGCAGTTCTTCGGGGAGACCAAGAGCCGCGAGCTGGAGCTGATCTAGCTCCTCAGCCCCACGCGACCGCCTGCCGCAGACCGAGCAGGTGGCCGTCGGCGACCCTGATCACCCCGAGCCGGGCGCCATTCATGTCGATGATCCCGTTCTCCGGGTTCCCGTTGGTGACCGGTGCGGTGCCGAGCTCAGCCAGCCCCCCGCCCTCGACCTCGGCCATCGGGGTCGCCCCGGCCGCCAGGAAGCCCGCGCGAGCCTCTTCGATGTCGTCGACGTCGAGCATGACGAGCGGGAAGTCCACCCACGGCAGGCGCGTCAGGCCGATCTCGGTGCCGGCGAACCGGAACGCTGCGTAGTCGGGGGTGGCGAACAGCGGCTCGGTGCCGGTGACCGCCGACCAGGCGGTGATGGCCGCGGCGAGGTCGCGAGCGGGGTACACGATCGTGGCGATTCCGTTGATGTCCATGCCTCGATCCTGCATGCCGTTGCGGCAGGCTTGCTTCCGCAACGTCTGAGATCCTGGCTCTCGTGCTCACCACGTCCGCGCGGCTCCTGCGGCTGCTGTCGATCCTGCAGGCGCCCGGTCCGCACACGGGGCCGGCGATCGCCGCGCGCCTCGGGATCTCCACGCGCTCGGTGCGCAACGACGTCGCCGCGCTGCGCGAGCTGGGCTACCCGGTCCTCGCCGCGCCGGGGTCGTCGGGCGGCTACACGCTCGGCGCAGGCAGTGCCCTGCCTCCCTTGCTTCTCGACGACGACGAGGCGGTCGCCGTCGCGGTGGGCCTCGGGCTCGCGACGACCGGCGCGGTGGAGGGCATCGAGGAGGCCTCGGTCACCGCGCTGGTCAAGCTCGAGCAGGTGCTGCCGTCGCGACTGCGGTACCGGGTCGACGTGCTCGCCTCGTCGACCGCGTTCGCGCACCGCTCGTCGGCCCCCGTGGACGGCGCGACCCTGCAGGAGATCGCCGAGGCCTGCCGCTCGTCGGTCCGGCTCCGCTTCGACTACCGCTCGTCGCGGCGCGAGGTCGAGCCCCACCGACTGGTCCACCGCGCAGGCCGCTGGTACCTGGTCGGCTGGGACACGTCCCGTCAGGACTGGCGCACGTTCCGCGTCGACCGTCTGACGCTGCGCGTCCCCCACGGCGCGCGCTTCCGGCCCCGGCCGGCCCCGTCGGACATCGCGGCGTTCGTCGACGCCGCCATCGGTGCCGCGACCTGGGCCTTCCGTGCGCGGGTGCGGCTGCACGCGCCGCTCGCGGACGTCGTCCCTCGCGCCCCCGCGGCGGTGACCGTGACCGCCGAGACGGACCGCACGTGCCTCGTCGACGTCGGGTCCGACGACGCCGCCTCCCTCGCCCGGTACCTCGCGATGTGGGGCGTGGACTTCGAGGTGCTGGACTCCCCCGAGCTGGCGGTGGAGGTGCGCACGCTGGCAGCCCGGTACGGGCGGGCCGCCGGGCCGGCCTGACGCCTCACACGACGAACGCGCGCTCGCCGGTCACCGACCAGACCCGCGCGATCCTCCCGTCGACCAGCCGGCACAGGTCGATCCCACTACGCCGGTTCAGGCCGGGCAGGTCCACGGTCCAGGTGAACGCCATGCCGTCGTCCTCGTCGACGACCGGCGTTCCCTGGAGCGCGAACACGAGGTCGCCGCGGCGCGCACGCCACGTGCCGACGAACTCCGCCATGCCGGCGGGTGTCGTGATGAGCGTCGGGTCGGGATCGGCGACGACCGCGCCGAACTCGATCCGGAAGTCGGGGGCGAGGATCTCGTCGACGAGCGCGAGGTCCCCGTTCCACATCGCGGTCCACTTCTTCGCCAGGTCGATGGCGGCTGGTCTCGTCATGCGTCGACGATCCACCCGACCACCGACACCCGCGCTCACTCCGTCGGAGGCGGAGCCCCGTGACCCGAGGCCACCTGCTTCGGCAGGACGAACACGAGCACGAACGCGACGACCGCCAGCGCGGTGCTGACGAACATCGCCGCCGCGGCCGCGTCGGTGAACGCCTGCGGGACGCTCGCCGGGCTGGTGATGTGCAGCTGCCCGAACAGGACGCTGCCGATCACCGCGATGCCGATCGCGCTGCCGACCCGCTGCATCACGCTGATCACGCCGCTCGCCGCGCCCGCCTCGGACCGGTCCACCGTCGCGACGATGAACTGCACGTTCGGTGCGATGAACATGCCGCTGCCGATACCGGCCAGGAGCAGCGGGACGAGCAGGTCCCAGTTGGTGAGGTCCGTCGCCTCGACGTTGCGCAGCACCAGCCACACCCACGCCAGGCCGACCGCGACGAAGAAGGTGCCGATGACCAGCACCGTGCGCCCCAGCCGTTGGGACAGCCGGTTGCTCTGCGACGCCCCGATGATCGACCCGATCGCGAACGGCACCCCGACCACGCCGGACTGCAGCGCGGTGTGCCCGAGCCCGGCCTGCCACAGCAGCGAGATGGTGAAGAAGATGCTGGTGAACGCCGCGAAGTAGACCATGGCGAGGACCGTCCCACCGGTGAACGCCGGGTGGCTGAACAGGTGCGGCGGGACCATGGGGTTCTCGTCCTGGATCCGCACCTCCCACGCCCCGAACAGCGCTATCAGCACCACTCCGGCGGCCAGCGTGATCCACGTCCAGGCCGGCCAGCCCTTGTCCTGCCCTTCGATCAGCGGCACGAGGATCGCGACCAGGCCCGCGGTCAACAGCGCCAGCCCGACGAAGTCGTAGCCCGGCTTGGAGGTCGTGCCGAGCTTGCCCGCGGGCAGCAGGATCGCCGCCGCGATCAGCGCCGCGACTCCGATCGGCAGGTTGACGAAGAACACGATCCGCCAGCCGTTCGCCTCACCGAACGCCTCGATGATCAGGCCACCGAGGATCGGCCCGAGCGCCGTGCTCACCCCGATCACCGACCCCATGATCGCGAACGCCTTGCCGCGCACCGGCCCCGGGAACAGCAGCTGGATGAACGCCGTGACCCCCGGCACGAACATGCCGCCGGCCAACCCCTGGAGCACCCGCGCGGCGATCAGCTGGAAGCTGGTCTGCGACAGCCCGCACAGCAGGCTCGCGAACGTGAACAGCGCCAACCCGGTGAAGAACACCCACTTGTGCCCGATCCGGTCCCCGACCCGGCCGGCGGGGATCAGCGCGATGCCGAACGCCAGCGCGTACCCCGAGATGATCCAGCTCAGCGTCGCCTCGGACGCGCTCAGGTCCTCCCGGATGGTCGGCAGCGCGACGTTGACGATCGTCGTGTCCAGCAGCGCCATGAACATGCCGGCCATCAGCACGATCAGCGCGTTCCACGCGCTGCGCGGGACCTTCGGCGGAGTCCACGGCTTCGCGGTTGCCTCGGTCATGGGGTCACGGGTCCTCTCGCCGACGACGAGCGTGGGAGCTCCTCGCCACGATCATGGCGGTCCGCGCGCTCACGCGCCCCCCGGCGTCCCGTCACCTCTCGTCGAGCCCTCCGAGCACCGGCTTGATGTCGAGCACCGGCGTCCCGTCGAGCGCCTCCAGGTCGCTGACCAGCAGCCGCGTCCCGTCCACCTTCCGCACCGTCACGCGATGCAGCCCGATCGGGTTCGGCCGGTCCGGCGACCGCGTGCTGAACACCCCCGTCGCCGGCCTGGAGACGTCCCCGCGCGGATGCACGACGAGCACGTCGCGCGCAGCCCGGTCGAGCCAGGTGAGCAGCAGGACGTCCTCCCCGACGGCGATGTCGGCCAGCGCATCCGCATACTCCGGCGCGACGACGACCCACGCATCCGGCGCCCCCTCGTCCCCCTGCCGGGGCGCCGACGCCCGGTCGACGAGCGACGACTCGACCCGGCCCACGGGTAGTACCTCGAAGCCCATCCGGTCACCCTCCCGCCGCGGGACGCCAGGAACAAGAGCCTCGTCGATTGACTCAGGTCGTGCGCAGCGCCAGGTGGCGCGTTCGCTCGCCCTTCGGCAGGCGCTCGACCGCCGCGCGGAGCATGACGCGGGGCATCTGGGCCGCGTGCTCGTCGAGGAACGTCGTCAGCCCGTCGCCGCCTGCGGTGCGCAGCGCCCAGCCGACGCCCTTGCGCACGGTGTCCGACTCGTCGTCGACCAGCAGGGCGGCGATCGCGAACGTGTCGGCGGCGTCGTCGCTGCCCGCGCGCAGGTAGTACATCGTCGCGACGATCGCGGTCCGCCGCTCGTACGGGTCCTCGGACTGCGCCAGCTCGTAGAGCGGCGAGCGGTCGCGGGCCTCCAGGTACCGGCCGACGACGTGCAGGGCGGCGCGGTCGACGAGGTCCCAGGTGTTGATGCGGTCGTGCCGGCGCAGGTACAGCTCGTAGAGGGACCGACGCTCGTCGTCGGTCGTCCGCGCGCGACGCGCCCGCGCGTCGAGGATGCTGACGGCGCACACCCGGGCCTCGTGCAGCTCGGAGTCCAGCAGGAGCTCGACCTCGGACAGGGGCAGCTCCGCCTCCTTGGCCAGCGCGAAGACCGTGCCCATCTTCACGCCGAGGAACACGTCGTCGCCGCGCTCGTCGAGGGGGAAGTACCGCTCGTAGGCGGCGAGCTGTTCGTCGGATCGCAGGGTCGAGAGCCGGTCGAGCACGTCGTGTGCGGTCGTCGGCGCCGTCATCCCCAGACGATATCGACGCGTCCCCAGCCCTGGCCGTGTCGTCGCGAAACCCGCCCGTAACCCACCGGACGTACCGTCCGCAGGACGAGGCACCGACGCATCGGCCGCCGGAAGGCGTCCGCACGAGCGCGAGGAGCGGCTGCGATGTTCGAGCGAGTCGACCCGTTCATCGGGACGGAGGCCACGAGCCTGCCCCAGCAGCACGGCCTCGCGACGACCTGGTGGTGGCCGAAGCCGCAGGTCGGGAACACGCACCCGGGCGCCACCTACCCGCTCGGCATGGTCAGCGCGTGCGCGTACTCGGGCGGCTACCCCACCGGTTACGGGAAGTACGACCTGGGCACCGAGGGCCTGCCGAACGAGATCTACGACCGGCCCGTCGCCAGCGGCTTCACGCACTTCCAGCAGTCCGGCACGGGCGCGATCCGCAAGTACTACAACTACTTCCGCGTCACCCCGATGCTGCAGCCGCTCGACGACCTGGGCCAGCTCTGGGACATCGTCGACGAGGACGCGGAGCCGGGCTACTACTCGGCGACGCTCGAGTCGGGCATCCGCGCGGAGATCACGGTCGGGCCCAAGACCGCGGTCCACCGGTACACGTTCCCGTCGCACCGTGACGCACGTCTGGTCATCGACTTCTCGCTCGGCGGGCTCACCATCCCCCACGGCCGGACGGTGCCGCTGCGCGCGCACCTGCACTCGATCGCGCCCGGGGTCGCGCAGGGCCAGATCATCGTCGAGGGCACGCCGCTCGCCGTGCACGTCGAGTGCGACGACCCGCACTGGCGGCAGATGCTCTGGTACGACCGGCGCCTCATGCCCGGCGGCACGCGTCTCGACTTCGACCACATCCGCCCCACCACCCTGCGCCCGTTCGGGCTCATGTGGGCCGGCCCGTCGGAGCCCGGCCAGGTGGTCGAGCTGCGGTTCGGGTTCTCGCTGCGCGGCGTCGACCAGGCCCGCAAGAACCTCGAGGCGGAGTGCGGCCCGGGTCCGTCCAGCTTCGCGACGAGGCGGGCGCAGACCGCGGACGTCTGGCGCTCGACGCTGGGCAAGATCCGCATCGACACCCCGTCGACGGAGAAGCAGACGGTGTTCTCGACGGCGCTGTACCACTCGCTGATCAAGCCGTGCCTGGCGCCCGCGGAGAGCCCGTTCTGGCCGACCGACGGCCCGTTCGCGTTCGACATCGCGACCATGTGGGACATCTACCGGACGCAGCTGCCGCTGCTGACCACCCTCCTGCCGGACCGTGCCGTCGAGCTCGCGCAGGCGCTGCTGTCGATCGCCGAGGAGGAGGGCAACCTCCCGATCGGGTACCGGATGGCGCGCGGCGCCGACCAGTTCAGCCGGCAGGCCTCCGCGCTCGCGCACACGTTCCTGTCGGACCTGTGCCAGCTCGGCCTGCCCGGGATGGACTGGGACTGGGCGCTCGTGCACATGCACAACGACCTTCGTCGGACCTACGGCGAGGAGTTCCTGCTGCGCGGGGTGGCGCACCCGATCAGCCACACGCTGGACCTGGCGTTCGCGTACTGGTGCACGTCGCAGATCGCGGCGCACGTGGGCGACCCGGACCTCGTCGAGCAGTTCGCGCCGCTCGCCGCGCAGTGGATCAACGCCTACGACGTGAGCACCGGGCTCCTGCAGGACTCCACCTACTACGAGGGCGGGCGCTGGAACTACTCGTTCCGGCTCATGCACGACATGGCCGCGCGCATCAAGCTCTCGGGCGGCGACGACGCGTTCGTCGAGCAGCTCGACCAGTTCTTCGGGTACGGAGCGCCGGCGGTCGTCCAGCCGGGCCTGCGGCCGGGGATCGAGGAGATGGCCGCGGGCTACGCGCTCAACCGGTTCGAGGGCCTCAACAACGAGCCGGACATGGAGGCGCCGTGGGCGTACCAGTACGCCGGCCGGCCCGACCGCACCGCAGAGGTCGTGCAGGCGATCATCCAGAACCAGTTCGCCGTCGGCCGCGGCGGGATGCCCGGCAACGACGACTCCGGCGGGCTGTCGTCCTGGTACGTCTGGGCGTCGCTCGGGCTCTTCCCGGTCGCCGGCCAGAATCTCTACCTCGTCAACGCACCGGCCTGGCGCGAGGCGAGCATCGCGGTCGGTGACCGCAGCCTGAACATCGAGACCCAAGGGTTCATCGAACCGACACCCGACGGTCCGACGCAGTATGTACAGTCCGTGCACCTCGACGGTGAACCACTCGAACGCACCTGGATCACGGGTGCCGAGCTCCACCGCGGGGGACGCCTGCTGGTCACGCTCGGCCCGACACCGTCGGACTGGGGCACCGCCGTCCGACCGCCGTCCGTGAGCACGATGCCCTCCCTGACCGTTCCTCCCCCCGCACTGCGTCGCTGAGGAGACCGCCATGACGACACCCCGCCGCCGCCTCGTGATCGTCGTACGTGCCGACCCGGTGATCTGCGGCCACTCGGGTGAGGCGCGCAACCTCGCAGAAGCCGCTCTGGACAGGGGTTTCGACGACGTCCGCATCATCACGTGGACCATCGAGCGGCTCCAGGCCACCGGTCTGCCGCTCAAGCCGCTCGACGGCGTCCTGCCGTACAGCCCCGGGATCACCGTCGAGCGCCCCGAGCCCGTCGGCGACTACAAGGTGCCCGACGGGCGATGGCTCGCGGGCATCACCGGGCGGCTCGTCGAGCTGTTCACCGACGGTGTACCGACGGTCGCCATGTCGTTGTACTTGTCGCCGCACTCGCTCGCGATCGCCGACGCCGTGCGCGTCGCCCGCAGCACCGGCCTGCCCGTCAACGTCGTCACCGTCGCCGAGGCGGTCGGCTCGGACGTCACCAACGTGGTCCGTGCCTGCGTCGAGAACGACCAGTTCGGCGCGGCCGCCCACGTGCTCTCGTCGTACCTGGAGCACGACATCTGCCTGGCCGTCTCCGACTACACGCGTGAGCTGATCATCAGCGAGGCCGCCGCGATCGACGCCAAGCACGGCACCACGTTCGCCGCCCAGTGCCGTGAGCGCGTCACCGTCTCCTACCCCGCGGTCGACGTCGGCTCCTACCTGAACCTCCCGCCCTCGGACGTGCTGACGTCTCGAGGCCTCACCGCCGACGGCTACGTCCTGTTCCTCTCCCGCCTCGCGCACGCCAAGGGGGTCGACGACCTCATCGAGGGCTTCGCCTCCAGCGCTGCGGCCGCCTCGCTGCGCCTGGTGATCGCCGGCAACGGTCCGGACGCGGGACGGTTGCGCTCGCTGGCCGCCGGCTCGTCCGCCGCCTCGCGGATCACGTTCCTCGACGACGTGGACGACGCCGAGAAGTCCTATCTCATGGCCGGCGCCGCCGCCTACGTCCTGCCCAGCAAGCCGCGCCCGGAGTTCGTCGAGACGTTCGGCATCGCCCTCGTCGAGAAGATGCTCTCCGGCGGCGGCCCCGTGATCACCACCGACACCGGCGGCATCGGCGAGGCCGTCGGCGACACCGCCCTGATCGTGCCCGTCGAGTCCCCGTCGGCCATCGCCGCCGCCCTCGACCGCGTCCTGACGATGTCCCCGGCCGAACGGTCCGACTGGGAGCAGCGCGCCCGCGCGCACGCCCTCCAGTTCGACCGCGTCGCCGTCCTCGACGGCATCCTCGCCCGCGTCTCGCAGGTCCAGATCCCCTGGGTCCCGGTCCCGGTCGGCTGACCGCGCACGACGAGCAGGTGAGACATCCGGCGCCCGAGGCCGGCTCGGTGCCGCCTTCGTCGTACCCTGCGCGCGTGAGCCCCCGACTCGAGCTGAGCTTCCTGACGTTCGTCCCGTACGACGACCCGGCCGACGCCGCCCAGTCACTCAAGGACGCGATCGACCTCTTCCGTTTCGCCGAGGAGCTCGGCTACGACACCGGCTGGGTGCGGGTCCGGCACCTGGAGCAGTTCCTGTCGTCGCCGTTCCCGCTGTTCGGGGCGATCGCGCAGGCCACCGACCGCATCCGGTTCGGCACGGCCGTGCTGCCCATGCGGTACGCGGACCCGATCACCATCGCCGAGGACGCGGCGACGGTCGACCTGCTGTCGGGTGGGCGGCTGGAGCTCGGAGTCGCGGGCGGGATCAAGCCGTCGGCGGAGATCCTCGACGGCGTCTACGGCACCGCGGAGCGCTCGTTCGACGACGAGTCCCAGCACCGCATCGAACGGCTGCGCGCCGCGATCGCGGGCGAGCCGGTGGCCGTCGCGCCGGAGACCGGCTTCCCGATCGCGCCGCCCGGGACCGAGCTCCTCGTGCGGCCGCACAGCCCGGGGCTGGCCGACCGGGTCTGGTACGGGCCGGGCTCGAGGGCGACCGCGATCCGCACGGGCGAGCAGGGGATGGACCTGCTGGTGTCCACCCTGAACAGCGAGGACGACGGCCGCTCGTTCGAGGAGACGCAGCGCGACCAGATCCTCGCCTACAAGGCGGCGTTCGACGTCCCCGGTCGGACGCCGCGGGCGGTCGCCGGCCGCATCGTGCTGCCCAGCGTCACGCCGCAGGACGACGAGCTCTTCGCCGAGTACATCGCCTGGTACACCGCCCGGTTCGACGCGACCGGCCGCCCACCGAACGGCTTCGGCGTGTTCAGCCTGACCCACCACGGCAGCCCGGAGCAGGTGATCGCGAGCCTGAAGGGCGACGTCGCCCTGCAGGAGGCCACGGGCCTGGACGTCGTCCTGCCCGCCAACGCCACGCACGCGATGAGCCGCCGCATCCTGGAGAACGTCGCGACGAGCATCGCGCCGGCCCTCGGCTGGTCACCGGCCTGAGGCGAGCCGCGCGGGCGGTGCCAGGACGCGGTCCGGCACGACGATGTAGCCCTCGGCGACCGACCCGAAGACGCGCATCCCGGCACGGTCGGTGGCCCAGAGCCAGGCCAGGTACGCGCACAGGACCGCGTCGACCTCGTCCTCGATCCGCTCGAGGTCGACCTGGCGCTGCGCGGTCGCCACCGCGTCCCGCAGGACGGCCCACCGCGGCGACGACGCGAGCCTCAGGGGCGACTCGCAGACGCGTTCCAGCTGCTCGACCAGCACTCCGAAGGCGGCCCGCCGCATCCCGACGTCGCGCCCGCGCTTCGCCTTGTACGGGATCACGGACCCCAGCCCGAAGAGCGCGACCATCGCCGGGTGCGGGTACACCTCGATCGCGACCGAGCCGTCGCCGAAGGGATCGACGGACCACCCGAACCGCCGCGCCAGCGTCTCGCCGCGCGGCGGGTCCAGCCACGGGATCGACCGGTTCGCCGCGTGCGCACCGGAGTTGTAGGCGCGGAACACGTCCCCCAGAGCCCTCTCCGCGGAGCGGTGCCCGGTCGCGTTCGGCACCACCAGCGGCGCATCGATCGCGGCGACCACCGGACCGGCGGCGTGCGTCGCGACGAACGCCGCGATGTCCTCGTCGGAGACCACCGACGTCGACGCCACGAGCCGGCCGTCGTCGTCGAGCACCGCGAGCCCGGTCCGCGCGGTCCGCCCCCAGGCCAGGTCGATGCCGAGATACGCGGTCACCCCGGCACGGTACGCCGACGCACGCCGGGGCCTCGGCGCTCGCACAGGGACGGCACAGCGGCCGTCGGCTGAACAGGGATCTCACCAACCACCGGGAGGGTTCCCATGTCCCCGTACGCGCTCCTCGCGGTCGATCTCGTCGCCATCTGCGTCCTCGCCTTCGGGGTCTACTTCCCGCGGCGCGGGCGGCGGCCGCCGTCCCTGAGGTCCGGCCTCGCCGAACGCGGCAGTCCGTTGTGAACGCGGCAGCACCAGGTGCCGCGCTCGCGACGAACTGCCGCGTTCGCGCGGGTCGTCCCGCCCCACGCTCAGCGACCGGTCACGGTCGCCTTGCCCCTTCCCAGCTCCAGCAGCTTGGGCAGGATCTCGTCGCCGGCCACGCGCAGGCCGTCGTGCAGGTACTCGTTGGTGATCCAGACCTGAGCGTTGCCGAGGTCGGTGGCGAGCGCGAGGTCGAGGTCCACGTACGGGTCGTCGTAGTACTGCACCGCCGCGACGGGGACCTCGTTCGACGCCAACCGGTCCAGGTCGTAGAGCGTGGGCCACTCCCGTGGCGCGAGCAGCTCGTCCATCGCGGCGCGGAACGGTCGCAGCGCGCGGATCTGGTCGAACATCCACGGCAGGATCACCTCGCCGGTGAGCTGGAGAGGCCGGGCCGACGCAGCGAACGACGGCCGGCTCGCCTGCTCCGACGCCGCGGCCCAACCGCCCGGCACCGGCCCCTGGTGGTAGATCGCCTCGTGCAGGGCCGCGTACAGCGGGTTGCCGTCGAATGCGGTCTGATGGCCGACCACGGACAGGAACCCTTCGGACAGGGAGCCATCGGCGTCGATCGCCGTGTCGAGCAGCCAGTGCAGCTGGTCGATGCCGGTGCTCATGCCGAACGGCATCCCGAGCATCTGGAGGCGTTCGACGGTGAACGGGTCGCCGTCGGGGAGCGCGACCGACTCCGCGCCGAGCAGGTCGGCGATGGACCCGATCGTCGCGACGTCGTCGGGAAACTGCCGTGCCAGCTCCCGGTTGCGGGCGGCCTGGCGGTCGTAGGTGGCGGCGTAGACCTGCGCGGCGGTGGCGGTCGCCGGCGGGAGGCCGCCAGTGACCAGGCACATCGTCAGTGCGGACGGGTGCCTCGACAGGTACGCCAGCGTCAGGAACCCGCCATACGACTGGCCCAGCGTCGCCCACGTCCGGCCGCCGTAGACGGTGTTCCGCAGGTGCTCGGCGTCAGCCACGATCGCGTCGCCGCGGAAGCAGGCAAGGTAGTCGGCGGCCGTCGCGGCGTCGTCGAAACGCTGGATCGAACGACCGTCCACGCGCGACGAGCGACCCGTCCCCCGCTGGTCGAGCAGGACCACGCGGTGCGTCTCGAGCAGCGTGCGCACCCATCCGCCGCCGAGCGGGCGCGGACCCTCGTGGCCGGGGCCGCCCTGCAGGTAGACGATCAGCGGGAGGTCCTCGGCCGCCTTCGTCGGGTCCACGAGCTCGCGCGCGAACACCTCGATCGAGCCGAACCGGTCCGGTGCCGACCAGTCGACCGGCACCTCCAGCCGGTGGTCGCGCACGAGAAAGCCGGTCATCGGGTACTCCGTCGCCATGCGATCCACCGTAGGCGCGCCGCCCGAGGTGCGCGGCCGGACGGGCCGGGCGACCATCGAGGGGATGACCTCCGACGACGAACGCGACGCCGCGCACCGGGCCCCCGGGACGCCGGACGACGTCGTGGACGCGGTCGGCGCCGTGACGGCGGCCTTCGAGGTGATCGAGCACGCGCGCGGCATGCTGTACGCGTTCCACCGGCTGACCGGCCGGGCGGACGCCGAGCTCACGGACGCGCTCGACCAGCTCGCCGCCGCAGGTCATCCTGGGATCGCCGACGAGCTGCGCGCCGAGCTCGTCGGCCGCAACGTGCTCGCCGGACGGTGGACGTTCCAGGTCGTCGAGGAGTACGACGACACCTATTACCGCGTGTTCCAGGCGGCCGAGAAGCGCGTCCGCGACGAGCTCACGGGTGGTCGTCGGCACGTCTACGAGGCGCGGCTGAAGGAGGAGAACCGCACGCACGGGCGCTCCGGCCACGAGGCAACGCCGTAGCGCAGGTCCACCAGTCGGTCGGTCGGAATGCGTCGAGCCCGAGCGCGTTGTGATCGTCGACGACGAGGAGAGCACCCTGACCAGCACTGCGACCGCCGCGGGCGTCGGATTCCGCTCCGACCGCGGCCCGATCCTCATCGCGATCATGGTCACCACCGGCCTGGTGGCGATCGACGCGACCATCTTGGCGACGGCCGTCCCGACGATCGTCGGCGAGCTCGGCGGGTTCAGCAGCTTCCCGTGGCTGTTCTCCATCTACCTGCTCACGCAGGCCGTCAGCGTCCCCATCTACTCCAAGCTCGCGGACACGATCGGTCGCAAGCCCGTCGTCCTGCTCGGGATCGCCCTGTTCCTCGTCGGATCGGTCCTCTGCGGGTTCGCGTGGAGCATGCCGGCGCTCATCGCGTTCCGTGCGCTGCAGGGACTCGGCGCCGGGGCCGTGCAGCCGATGGCGATCACCATCGCCGGCGACATCTACACGGTCGCCGAGCGCGCGAAGGCGCAGGGGTACATCGCGAGCGTCTGGGCGATCTCGTCGGTGGTCGGTCCGACGCTCGGCGGCATCTTCTCCGAGTTCGTGAGCTGGCGGTGGATCTTCTTCGTCAACATCCCGCTGTGCATCGCGGCCGCCTGGCTCCTCATCCGGTTCCTGCACGAGACCGTCGAGCGCAAGAGCCATCGCATCGACTGGGCCGGCGGCGGGCTGCTGACCGTGTCGATGAGCCTGCTGATCCTGGGGCTGCTCGAGGGCGGCAACGCGTGGGCGTGGAGCTCGCCGCAGAGCATCGGCGCGTTCGTCGTCGGGATCCTGCTGTTCCTGGCCTTCATCCGTGTCGAGCAGACCGCCGACGAACCGGTGCTGCCGCTGTGGGTGTTCACGCGGCGCCTGCTGCTCGCGGCGTCCCTCATCGCCGTGGCCGTCGGCGTGATCCTGATCGGGCTGACGTCGTACGTCCCGTCGTTCCTCGAGGCCCTGCTGCACGTCTCGCCGCTGACCTCCGGCCTCGCGCTCGCCGCCCTGACCATCGGCTGGCCCATCACCGCCTCGCAGTCCGGCCGGCTCTACCTGCGGTACGGCTTCCGCACCACTGCGCTCGTCGGGTCCGTCGTCGCGGTTCTCGGCGTCGCCGCCCTCGCCTGGGTGTCCACCAGCCCGACCGTCATCGGCGTCGGGCTGTCCTGTTTCGTCGTCGGGGCCGGGCTCGGCCTGACCTCGTCGCCCACCTTGATCGCCGCCCAGTCCAGCGTCGGCTGGGGCGACCGGGGCGTCGTGACCGGCGCCAACCTGTTCTCGCGGTCCATGGGCAGCGCGGTCGGCGTCGCCGTGCTCGGTGCCGTGGTCAACGCGCGCATGGGCGGGCTCACCCCCTCGCAGGCCCCGCAGCAGTTCGGTTCGGCCGTGACCGTCGCGTTCGTCGTGGTCCTCGGCGTCGCGCTGGCGATGGTCGTGGCCGCCGCCGCGATGCCGCGCACGACGACCGAGCACGTCCCGGCGGGCGCGACCCCCCAACCCGTCGGAGACTAGGAAGACTCGACGAGGGGAGCACGGCGATGGGGATCGACGACCTGCTCGGTCAGGCGAAGGACGCGCTGTCCGAGCACAGCGACGCGGTCAAGTCCGGCCTGGACAAGGCGGCGGACGCGGCCAAGTCCAAGCTCAGCGACGCCGACGACGGCAAGGTCGACTCCGTCGTCGAGAAGGCCAAGGACTTCCTGGACAGCCAGAAGAAGTAGGCAGACGAGAGGGCGGCGACCGGTGTGGTCGCCGCCCTCTCGCGCGCTCAGTCCTTGCGCTCAGGCCTTGCGCTCAGGCCTTGCGCTCAGTCCTCGCGCTCAGTCCTGGCGCTCAGTCCTGGCGCTCAGTCCTCGACGAGGCAGAGAACCTTGTCCGCGTCGTCGGCCTGCACGACCGCCTGGTCCTCGGTGCACTCCGCGTCCGAGCCGACCTCGGCGACGGCCTTGTACTCGTGCTCGTCCCCGCACGAGACCGCGATCGCCTCGTCGTCCGACGTCACGTGCCAGCACGAGCCGACCGCGGTGTTCAGCGTCTCGTTCGCGACCATCTCGCTCGCGGAGTAGGCGCCGGCGCCGAGCGCGACGACCAGACCGACCACGGCCAGCCCCTTGGCCGCGCCCGACAGCGACGGTGCGCCGTCCTTGCGCGAGGCCCGGTACGTGACGAAAGCGCGGATCAGCGACGACGCACCGACGAGCAGACCGCCCCACCAGAGCACGCCGATCGACGACGCGAACATCGTCGCGATCGCGGTCGCGACGAGGACCCCGACGCCGACCCAGAACGACAGGATCGCCTGGCGGTGGTGGCGCGCCGCGTCCGTCGACTCGCCCGGGAGCGCGACGTCGTCCTCGACCCACAGCTGCCAGCCCGGAGGCGGCGCAGGCAGGCTCGGGTCCGGCACCCAGCCGGGCGCCGGCGTGAAGCCCTCGGGGGACGCCGGCCAGTTCGGGGGCGGGTTGAACTTCATCGTTCTCCGATCGGAGGACCGCGCGGACGCGGAGGCTGTGAGACGCATGTGGCGCGCCTGTGTGCGCAGACCGTATCGGCAGATTGGCCGGGAAGATGAGGGTTCGGGGAATCGGGGCTCTCTGTCAGCCGTTCGGGTGGGCATGCCTCTCTCCGGTGAGTACGCCCCGAGCACGTCCGGCTGGGCCCGCAAGCAGGCCGAGCTCTTCGAAGCCACCGACGGCCGGGAGGGGAACCTCCTGCAGGGCAAGCCCGTGATCGTGCTGACCTCCGTCGGCGCGAGCAGCGGCAAGCTGCGCAAGACCGCCCTCATGCGCGTCGAGCACGAGGGCAGCTACGCCGTCGTCGCATCGAAGGGTGGCGCGGCCCAGCACCCCGCCTGGTACCGGAACCTGGTCGAGCACCCGCACGTCGAGCTCCAGGACGGGGCCGTCAAGAAGGACTACCTCGCCCACGAGGCGTCCGGCGCCGAGCGCGACGAGTGGTGGACCCACGCCCTCGCCGTCTGGCCGGCGTACGGGGGCTACCAGAAGAAGACCGACCGCCTCATCCCGGTGTTCGTCCTCACGCCGATGGCGTGACCTCAGGTCGCGACGAGACCCGCGCTCGCACCGAGAGCGGAGGGCTCTGGTTCGCGACGAGCGTCGCGCAATGAGCAGCGAGCGAGTCAGCCCGGAGCGCTCACCGCAGCGGTCTCCGCGTCCGCTCGCCGTCGGCGCTCCGCCGCACGCCTGACCAGCAGATCCACCACCGCGGCGACCAGGACACCGGCCGCGTAGGCGAGCAGGTCCGGCGCGTTGAAGGTGGTCCCGAGCACGTAGCGCGCCGCGGGAACCTCGTCGACGATCGCCGCGGGCAGACCCGTCAGCTGCAGCAGCTCGATCGCCGCGCAGATCCCGAACGCTGTCGCCGCCGCCGCGCCGGTACGGATCCTCGGCGCGACCCCGACGACGAGCACGAAGACGAGCACCGCATAGAGCGCGTCGCCGACCGGGCTGCTCCCAGAGACCAGCCCAGCGACCACCACGAGCACCGCTGCCGCGGCGACGATCCGACGGTCGCGCCTCAGGAGACGCTCGCTTCGTCGCGGGTCGCGAGCCTGTCCGCGTCGGACGGGGAACCGTCCTGCGGCTCGGCGCTCCCGGTCGTGCTGCTCTCGCTCCCGACCCGCGCCTCGTAGAGCTCGATCTTGAACTCGATGGCGTCGAGGTGTGCCTCCACCTCGCGCAGCTCGTTGCGCACCCGGTCCCGGTGCGCGCGCAGGAGGTCGAGGCGCTCGGCCTCGTTCCCGTCGCCGGCGCGCACCAGGTCCGCGTACTGCCGGACGTCGCGGATCGACATGCCGGTGGACCGCAGCCGGGTGACCATCCGGATCCAGCCGAGGTCCTGGTCGGTGTAGCGGCGGTGGCCCGACGACGCCCGGTCGACCGACCCGAGCAGCAGCCCGTCCCGCTCGTAGTAACGCAACGTGTGGGCGGTCAGGCCGGTGGCCTCGGCCGCCTCCGCGAGGCTCCAGCTTTCCGCGAGCAGGCTCATGGTTCGATCATGCCTCAGCGGTTGACGGAGGACATGTCCGCGTACCGGTCGCCGGTCGGGGCGTCGAGCTCGCCGAGGGTCGCGAGCTCCTCGTCCGTGAGCGCGATCTCCGTGGCGGCCGCGTTCTCCTCGATCCGAGCAGTCCGCCGTGTCCCCGGGATCGGGACCACGTCGGCGCCCTGCGCGAGAACCCAGGCCAGCGCGAGCTGCGCCGGCGTCACGTGCTTGGCCTCCGCGAGCGCCCAGATCTTCTCGACGATGAGCAGGTTGGCGTCCAGCGCGTCGCCGACGAACCGCGGGTTGGCCCGCCGGAAGTCGCGCTCGTCGAGGGTGTCCGTCGAGGTGATCGTGCCGGTCAGGAACCCGCGACCGAGCGGCGAGTAAGGCACCAGCCCGATGCCGAGCTCGCGCAGCGTCGGCAGGATCTCCGCCTCGACGTCTCGGGTCCACAGCGAGTACTCGGTCTCGACGGCCGTGATCGGGTGCACGGCGTGCGCCCGCCGGATCGTCTCCGGCCCGGCCTCGGACAGACCGAGGAACCGCACCTTGCCGGCGGCGACCAGCTCCGCCATGGCCCCGACGGTCTCCTCGATGGGCACCGACGGGTCGACGCGGTGCTGGTAGTAGAGGTCGATGTGGTCGATGCCGAGCCGCTGCAGGCTGCCGTCGACGGCCTCACGGACGTACTCCGGCCGACCGTCGACGCCGCGGACGCTCGGGTCCTCCGGGTCCCGCCGGATCCCGAACTTGGTGGCGACCACGACCTCGTCGCGCCGCCCCGCGATCGCCCGACCGACCAGCCTCTCATTGGTGAACGGCCCGTACATGTCGGCGGTGTCGAGGAAGGTCACCCCGAGTTCGAGCGCCCTGCGGATGGTCGCTATCGACTCCTGCTCGTCGCCGCTGCCCTCCTCGGAACGCGTGCCGTAGAAGTCGGACATGCCCATGCACCCCAGCCCGAGAGCCGAGACCGTGAGCGCAGCCGAACCACTTCCGATGGTGCGTAGAGAAATCGTCATGTCCCCCACCGTCCGCCTTCGAGTGCGCTCTAAGTCAAGCGATCCATGCCATCCCACACGGTGACGCCGCAGTGCCCGTTGCTGCGCCCGGACCGTTGAACCGCCCTACCGACCGAACGTCGGGGCCACGGCACGGCCCGTCCGGTCACCCGGTCGCCCACTCGGGTGGAGGCCTGTCGGACTCGAACAGCGCGAACGACGCCTGCTCCCGAGCAACTCGCCTGGCTTCCCTTACCGAGGCAGCTCGAGTCGCGGTATCCGTCCCGACCTCGGCCCGACCGGATGGCGCGACGGATCCGAACCCGGTCCGGCCCGGCGGCGCGACCGTTTCGCCGGTCCAGGCGGGCGGCGCGTTCGCGACCGAACGGTCGGGGCTCCGGAAGACGTACCGCAGGGGTGCGCCGCCCGGTTCGATGCCTGGTGAGTTCGGGAGCCGGTGGATGCTCAGGTCGTGGCGGTGGATCTCTCCGTGATGGTGTCGACACACCAGGGCGGCGTGTTCCACGTCGGTGGGCCCGTTGTCCCGGTTCCACCAGCGGATGTGGTGGACCTCGCAGCGTGGGGCCGGTGTCTCGCACCCGTTCCACACGCACTGCTGGTCGCGGGCGATCACCGCCTTGCGCTGTGCCGGGGTGTGCAGCCGGCGGGTGCGGCCCACATCGAGGGGCTGCCCGTCGGCCGCCATCACGATCCGGGTGATGTCCGCATCGCACAGGCACCGCGCGAGCTCGGACATCGCCACCGGTGTCCCGTCCTCCAGCGTCGCAGGAGGCACTGGTGACCAGTCCGGCGCCACCCGCCTCCGATCCCGGCCACGACCCGCATCGGCGCCAAGGCCGGGGCCCGAGCCCGAGCCCGAGCCCGAGCCCGAGCCCGAGCCCGAGCCCGAGCCCGAGCCCGAGCCCGAGCCCGAGCCCGAGCCCGAATGAGGGTCGGTCTGGGCGTCCTGGTCGGAATCGGCGCAGTTCGATTCGCTGCCGCGCGTGGCGGCCTTGGCGTGTCGGGCCTGTTCGTGGGCGAGGAGCTCGGCGAACGTGGCGGCCGGCACCAGCAGCGACAGGTGGGGACGGGAGCCCGTTCCAGATGCCGGCTCACTCACACCATCAGGCAGGTCACCGGAGCCGGCTGGCACGCTCAGGCCGCCGCCCATGCGCGCCCCAACGTCACCGGTGTCATGTGCAGCATCGCCCGCCGCTCGCGCCACGTGGCCGGCGCCCGGCGCTCGCGGCACGCGGCTGGCGCCTGGGGCTGTCCCGGCACCAAGCGGCGCGGCTGTCCCGGCACCGAGCGGGGCGGAAGTCCCGGCACAGATGCGTTCGGCGAGCATCACCAGTGCGTCCGCGCACGCCTGACCCGGGGAGCGGGTCTCGTCGGGGAACTGACCCATCGCATCCAGGGCGACCCGCAGCGACTCCGCCGCCGTCGAGTCCAGCTGACCCTTGAGGAACACGCCGTGAGGTTGGGCCGACAAGACCAGGAACCGCGCCTGGTAGGAGTCCTGGTGCGCGGCCTCCAGCCCGGCCGGGTCCTGCGCAGCCACGAACCTCGCCAGCGCCCTGCCGAAGTCCGGCGCCGACTGCACCCGCGCCAACCGCACCATGTCCTGCTGGACCTCCTCGGAGCGCAGCACCGCTGCAACCTCCGGGGACGCGGCCGCCGCGACTCGGGCCAGCACGTCCAGGTGCCCCAACGGGACCGACCCGTCCCGCACCCCGACTGCCACCGTCCCCATCGAGACCAGCGCGTCGGCCTGCTGCACCTGCCGGCGCGCGTCCCCCACCCCCGCACGCGTCACCCGCGCTCGCGCCGCCTCATAGGACCGGTCCCCCGGCAGCTGCGAGTCGCCCGCGTCCCGGTCCGCGACCAGCAGATGCGCCCGCGCCTCGGCGACCGCTGCAACGGCCGCATCGAGAGACGCGAGCGCGGCGACCCGCGCCGACGACACCCAGGACGACGCCGACCGTGCATCCACTGCGACTGTCGACGCACACGCCACCAGCAATCCGAGGTGCTCTGCGGCCGTGCCGGCGAGAGCCCGAGCGGGCGAGACGGCGTGCTCTGGCGCCTTGGCGGTGGCCTCGTCGGTAGGCGGGGACGGCCACTCGGCCGCCACCGCAACCGCAGTCTCAGGTGCTTCGAACATACGTTCGACGCTACGTCATCCAGACGGCGCACGCAAGACCAAAACCGTCGCTGACCTGCGCGAACATATCCACAGCCTGTGCACCACGACGCGACCACAGCCCCACGTCGCGCCAACCTATGCGTCGCCAACCGCCCACAGCCCCACCCGACAAGACCAACCACGCGGCGGCCGCAGCACACCCCACCACCCTGCGACCGTCGCACCATGAAGCGAGCCTGGCCGTGGTTCCTCGTGCTGATCGTCTGCGTGGCGATCGGCGCGGGCGTCCCTGCCTGGACGCAGGCACGGGTCGCGGCGCGGTACCCGGTGACGCAGGCGGACCTGGTCGCAGGTGGGGAGTCGCTGGACCGGCTCACGGTCCGCGAGCGCGCACCGAGTGCGGGGTACTCGCGCGAGCGGTTCGGGCAGGCGTGGGCGGACGTCGACCGGAACGGCTGCGACACCCGCAACGACGTGCTCGCCCGGGACCTCGTCGAGAAGCGCACCGAGACCGACGACTGCACGGTGCTGGCGGGGACCCTGGACGAGCCGTACACGGGCACGACGGAGGCCTTCGTCCGCGGACCCGACTCCGCCGACGTCCAGATCGACCACGTGGTCGCCCTGGCCGACGCCTGGGAGACCGGGGCGCAGGACTGGTCGGCGGGCAAGCGGGAGGCCTTCGCCAACGACCCCGCCAACCTGCTCGCCGTCGACGGCCCCGCCAACCAGGACAAGGGCGCCTCCGACGCCGCGGCCTGGCTCCCGCCCAACAAGGGCTACCGCTGCGTCTACGTGCTGCGCCAGATCCGCGTGAAGTCGGCCTACGGCCTGTGGGTCACCGCCGCCGAGCACGACGCGCTCGAGCACGAGTTGGGCCGGTGCGTCGTCGCGAAGGACGCCGGGGCCTACGGGAAACGGCCGGCCGGGCCCGGACCCGATCAGGCGGCGAGCGGCCGACGACCCCGACCGACCGGCCAACCGGAACGGCGCTACCTTCGAGGGCATGTCCGTCCACGTCCCGACGAGGGAGATCGGCCCGACCACCAAGGGCTTCTGGCAGCCGACACCGGTCACGGTCGACGAGTTCACAGCCGCAGGGCACACGCTCACGGACGGTGCGTTGACGTTCCCGGTGCTGACGCTGGACGCCGACTCGCTCGCGCACAACATCGCGGAGCTGGCCGACTGGACCCGCGACCGAGGGTTGGAGTTCGCGCCGCACGGGAAGACGACGATGTCCGCGGAGGTCTTCGCCGCGCAGCTCGACGCAGGGGCGTGGGGCATGACGGTCGCCACGGGGAACCAGCTGCTCGCGGCGTACTCGTTCGGGGTCCGACGGATCCTGGTGGCCAACGAGATCGTCGACCCGACGGTTCTGCGCTGGATCGCGGCGTGCGACGACGCGGAGATCCTGTTCTACGTCGACTCGGTCGAGGGTGTCGCCAGGGCCAAGGACGCCGGGGGATCGCTGACCGTGCTCCTCGAGGTCGGCTACGACCGCACCGGCGTGCGCTCACGGACGGATGCGCTCGCCGTCGCGAAGGCGATCGCGGCGACGGACAACGTGAGCCTCCGGGGCGTCAGCGCGTACGAGGGCGGCTGCTCGAGCATCAACGAGGCCCGCGCGTTCCTCGCCGAGGTGCGCCTGGTCGCCACCGAGCTGCGGCCGTACATCGACGGCGAGATCGTCCTGTCCGCGGGTGGGTCGGCGTTCTTCGACGCTGTTGCCGACGAGCTGCGCGCCTTTCCGGGTGGCCGGACGATCCTGCGGTCCGGGTCCTACGTGACGCACGACCACGGCACGTACGTCTCGTCGACCCCCTTCACGCGGATCGCCGGCAGCCTCCACCCGGCGCTGCGGGTCTGGGCGCAGGTCCTCTCGACGCCCGAACCGGGCCTCGCGCTGGTCGGTGCCGGCAAGCGCGATGTGCCCTACGACTCGGGCCTGCCGGTGGTGCTCAACAGGACGGGCTGGATCGTCACACGCACCAACGACCAACACGCGTTCCTGGAGGCCGGCACGGACGCGGACCCCCTGAGCCCCGGCGACCTGCTCGAGCTCGGCATCTCGCACCCGTGCACCGCGTTCGACAAGTGGCGGGTGATCCCGGTGCTCGACTCCGAGCAGCGTGTCGTCGACGTCGTGACGACCTGGTTCTAGGCACGTCGCCGACGTCGGCCTAGACGCGCCCGGCGACCACGTCGATCTCGACCTTGATCCCCGCGAGCACCGACCCGACGGTGGTGCGCGCCGGCTTGGGGTCGCCGAAGAACTCGCCGTAGACGGCGTTGAACTCGGCGAAGTCTGCGAGGTCGGCCAGGTGGACGGTGGTCTTCACGACGTCGTCGAGCGTGAGGTCGGCGGCTGCGAGCGTGGCCGCCACGTTGCGCAGCACCTGCCGCGTCTGGTCGCCCACCGACGGCGCGATCTCGCCGGTCACGGGGTCCTGCGGGCCGAAGCCGGCGGTCCAGACCAGGTTGCCCAGGCGGATGCCCTGGGAGTAGTTGCCGGCGGGCTGCGGGGCGTCGGGGGTGCTGATCTTCTCGCGGGTCATGCGCCCATTCTCACCTGGCAGGAGCCTGAGCCGTCACCTGGGGCGGCCGGGCAGCGCACCCGTGAGCCGGCCGTCGAGCAGCACGGGAACCCCGTTGACGAGCACCGCCTGGACGCCGGTCGCCAGCGTGCGCGGCTCCTCGTAGGTCGCCCGGTCGATGACGTTCGCGGGGTCGAGGAGCACGAGGTCCGCGCGCGCACCCAGTCGCACGGAGCCGCGGTCGGTGAGCCCGAACCGCCGTGCGGCGGTCGTCGACAGGTGCGCCGGCGCCTCCGGCCACGACCAGTCGGCCAGCTCGCGCGTGTGCTCGCCGAGGTACCGCGCGAACGTGCCCCAGCCGCGCGGGTGCGGGTGACCGCCGAGGTAGAGACCGTCGGAGCCGGCGCAGTGGGCGGGGTGCTGCGCGAGCACCCGCATCGAGTGCTCGGTCGCACCGGGCGGGAACCCGAACACGCACCCGACCTGCAGCTTCGTCTGGACCAGCAGGTGCAGGGCGGCGTCCGACGCAGAGAGGCCGAGCCGGGCAGCGACTCCCAGGAGCGGCATCCCCTCGGTCCACTCGAAGCCCGGGGCCCACGAGATCGTCACGCGCGGCCAGACGTCGTCACGTGGCGGCAGCGACGCGATCACGGCCGGGTCGGCGAGGAGGGCCAGCGTCCGCTCGGCGTCGGCCAGCGGCAGGGACGTCGGCAGGGCGACGAGCGCCAGGATCGACGACCCCTTGAGGTAGGGGTACGAGTCGAACGTGAGGTCGAGCCCCTCGTCGAGGGCGGCGTCGACCATGGGCACGAGCGACTCGGCCGGCCCGTGGAAGTGCGACACGTGCGTGCCGACGCCAGTCGCCCGCGACAGTCCGAGCAGCTCCGCGAGCGCGGTCGGGGCCCGGTCCTCATAGCCGCGCATGTGCGAGACGTGCGGCTTCCCGCGCGAGGCCAGGGCTGAGCAGAGCGCGAGCAGCTCGTCACGGGACGCCGACATCGCCGGCGCGTACTCGAGCCCGGTCGACATCCCGACGCCGCCATCGTCGAGACCCTGCTCGAGGAGCCGCACCATCGCGGCGATCTCGTCCCACGAGGCCGGTCGGTCGTCAGCCCCCATGATCGCGAACCGCACGGTGCCGTGCGGCACGAGGTAGGCCGTGTTGACCGTCGTCGTGCCGTCGTAGGTGGCCAGCAGCTCGGCCACCGAGCCGCCGCGGAAGGACGGGTGCCGCCCGTTGATCGCCGCGAAGTACCGCTCCGCGTACTCGGTGGCACCGGAGCCCGGCGGCGAGGGGGCGAACGACACCCCGTCCTGGCCGAGCACGGCGGTCGTGACCCCCTGGAACGTCATCGCCGCCTGCGCGTCCGGGTCGAGCACGAGGGCGTCGACATGCACGTGCGTGTCGATGAACCCGGGCATGACGAGCTGCCAGCCGGCGTCGATCACGTCGGCGCCCTCGACCTCCAGGTCCGGACCGATCTCGACGATCCGGTCGCCCGCCAGCCGCACGTCGGCTCGCAGCAGGTCGTCGCTGACCCCGTCGGCCAGCAGGCCACCTCGCACCAGCACCGGTCGCGTCGTCTCGCCGCTCATCCCTGTCCTCACCTCGAACCCGGGACGATCATGCCCCCGCCGACGCCGGACCGCCGGGAGGCGGAGCATCCGAACGCATCGGGATTGACGATGGATCGCACGAGCGGGAACGTGAGCCTCGTGACCCAGGAAGAGGACTTCGCGAGGGAGTTCGAGGACGCGTTCCAGCAGGCTTACCTGCGCTTTCACCGTCGCGACGGCAAGCGCGCGCAGATGTCGGGGGCCTCGCGCGCCGTCCTCCTGCACCTCGCACACACCGGACCGCTGACCGTCGGCGAAGCCGCGCAGCACCTCGACCGGGCGCAGTCCGTGGTCAGCGACATCGTCACGCAGCTCGAGGGCAAGGGGCTGCTGGAACGCGAGGCCGACCCGGACGACCGCCGCCGGACTCTGGTCTGGCTCACCCGTCAGGGGTTCGACACCCTCGAGCGCGAGCGTCAGGTCCTGTCGACCGAGCTGCTCGCCCGAGCCGCGACGAGCATGACGAACGACCAGCGCGCTGGTCTCGTCGGCGGACTGAGAGCACTGATCCAGGCGAACGAGAAGGAGGAACCATGACCGAGATGCACTGCGAGAGCTGCGGGATGCCCGTCGAGTCAGGCCGCTACTGCGCGCACTGCACGGACGCGGACGGCAACCTGCACGCGTTCGAGGAGCGGTTCGAGCGGATGATCAGCTGGCAGGCCCGACGCGAGCCGGACGCCAGCCGTGAGCAGCTGGAGGCCGAGACGCTCGACCACATGGCGACGCTGCCGGCGTGGAAGGACCATCCGCGGGTGGTCGCGCGCTAGAGCTGCAGCCCGATCAGCCAAGCGGCCCCGAGCGCCAGCGCGGCGACGCAGAACAGGAGCAGGATGCCGACCCACAGACCCCCGGGCATGTGGGTCAGGCGTCCGAGCAGGCCGGCGTCGGACGTGTCCGCGGCACCCCGGCGCCCCCGGCGCTGGGACTGCATCTCGATCACCGCGCGCGGCGCCCCGAGCAGCAGGAACCACGTGACCAGGTAGGCGAACACGAGTTGCACCTGCGACGAACCCCAGAACGTCACCGCCACGACGAGCGCCCCGGTGACCAGCACCGACCACAGGCCGTACCAGTTGCGGATCTGGACGAGCACGAGCACCAGCACCAGGAGCAGCAACCACAGCAGCGCGACCGCGTACCCCCGCGACAGCAGGAACGCGGCGCCGACCCCCAGGATCGCGGGGCCGGTGTACCCGGCGGCGGCCGTAGCGACCATGCCCGGCCCGCGCGGCCTTCCCGACGACACCGTCAGGCCCGAGGTGTCCGAGTGCACCTTGATCCCGGACAGCCGTCTGCCGACGAGGACCGCAACACCGGCGTGGAACGCCTCGTGCACGATCGTCAGGCCGTGCCGCGCGAGGTGCCAGGCGACCGGCACGACGAGCACGGCGAGGACCGCGACTGCTGTTCCGACGACGACGGCCGTGGACGGCACAGGCTGCGGCGTCGTGATGTCCGACCACGCATCGCTGAACCAGCTGCTCACGGAACCTCGGTGGGGATGACGACGTCCGTGCCGGTCGCGGTGATGCGGACGCCGTCGTCGACGACCTGGACCCCGGAGAGCACGAGCCCCTCGGGCAGGCCGGTCTTGACCGGGATCTCGATGTCGTCGAGCTTGTCGCCGATCGATTTCGGCAGGGAGTCGACGCTGAGGGACGCCCCGCCGATCGCGACGCTCGTCACGTCCACCAGCAGCTTCCCGTCCTCGACCCGCGGGATGAGGCTCGCCGTGAGTCGCACACCGAGCACCTGGCCGGTCGCCTGCAGCGCGTCACCGTCGACGTTGGTCGTGATCGAGAGCGTCGTCTGGTCGGCGATGATCTGGTCGATCGACGCGGTCGGCAGCGTCGCCTCGATGGTCGCCGTGCCCGCGGTGTAGGGCTCGGAGGTCGTGATGTTCGTCGCGTCGAGCGTCACGTCGGTGGCCGGGATGCCCTCGATCGTCACCCCGTCGACCTGCCCGGAGACCTCGTCGAGCGAGCCCTTGAGCACCTGCGTGAGGAACGGGAAGCCGCCGATGTCCACGGTCGGCGTGCCGACGACACCGTCCAGGTTCTGCTGGATCGCCTCGACCGAACGCTTCTCCACCGTGGACGCCACGACGCGGTCCGCGACGAACGCGCCACCGACCAGCAGCACCACGGCGCCGATGGCGACGCCCGCGACGACCGCACCCTTGCTCATGCCTGCCGCCCGCGTGTGATCACGGGTTCACCGTAGTGGCCCGGGGGGTCATGGACCGCGCTCAGGGGCGCTGCTCGCAGCCGATGCCGTCCTTGTCGCGGTCGAGGTGCGGCGCGTAGCCCGGGTCGCCGACGTGCACGGGCGCAGCTCCTGCGGCCCACGCCTCGGTGCAGTTCTTGTAGTAGACGCTCGGGGCCGGCGCCTCGACGGGCGGCGGGGCTGGAGCGGGAGCAGGCGCGGGTGCCGGTGCCACGGGTGCCGGGGCGACCGGAGCGGGCGCGGGCGCGACGGGAGCCGCGACGGGCGGCGCGACGACCGGGGCCGGGGGCGCCGGGACCGCAGGGACTGACGACCCGGCGGGCAGCGGCTCGTCCGGGCATGTCGACAGGACGCGCACGATCGCGTCGCGCTCGGCCTGCGTGACCCAGAGCCCGTAGGTGTACTTCACGCCGACCTGGCGCGCGACGTACGCGCACCGGAAGGACTTGTTCGGCGGCAGCCAGGTCGCGGCGTCCCCGTCGCCCTTCTGCATGTTGAGCGGCCCGTCGACGGCCAGCAGGTTCAGCGGGTCGTTCGCGAACGCCTCGCGGCGCGTCACGTCCCAGGCCTGCGCGCCCTTCTGCCATGAGTCCGAGAGGGCGACGACGTGGTCGATCTGCACGGCCGACGACGTCTCCTGGCCGCGGACGAAGTCGAGCGCGCGCGCCGAGTACGGGTCCTGCAGGGTGCCCGTCGCGACGACGCAGTCCTGCGTGTTCGGCTTGAGCACGATCGACGTCAGGTCCCGGCGCAGGATGTCGTTGCGGGTGTCGCAGCCGTTGCGGTCCACGTCCTTCCACGCCTGCCCGTACAGGTCCCGGTCGTAGCCGGTCTTCGGCGCGCGACCCTTGACCTCGAGCAGAAGCACCGCGCCCAGCGCCGTCTGCGGAGCGGCGGTGGCCTCGACCGCTGCGACGTCGGCGACCGGTGCCGGCTCGGGCTCGGGCAGCGCGGCGGCCTGCTCCTCGAGCGTCGGGACGGCCGGGACGGTCGGCGTCGCCTCCGCGGTCGGACTGTGCTCGGCGGCAGCCGTCGGTCCGGCCGTCGCGGTCGCACCCGAGGCGGCCGGCACCGGCTCGGCCGGCGTCGCCGCGGCGCTTCCGACGACGAGCCCGACGAACCCGCACGCGAGCAGGATCACCGTGCCCCGGCGGCGCATCGGACCGAGCCACGACCGTTTGCGGACCAGCGCCCACAGCGCCGTCGCACCCAGGTACAGCGAGGCGAAGAGCACCGCGCCGCCCCAGCCGCCGGCGAGGCCGCTCAACGAGACCAGGCCGAACCCGGCGGCGCCCGCGATGCGCCAGGGCTCCCACCCGGCACCGCGGACAGGGGCAGGGCCGTCGGCCTCGACAGGTGTCACGTCAACTCATCGGCACCCGCACGATCGCGCGTGAGAGCGACCGACGCAGATCACATTCCGTCCCGAGGACTGGACACCTCGGGAAGATGCTTGCGGTCCGCAACCGTTGCACCCCTCATGGCCCGGATCCCCGCGACGCGTGTGAGCGTCGGCTTCGTCCTCCTGCTCTCCGCGCTGACTGCCGTCGGCCCGCTGACCTTCGACACCTACCTCGCCGCGTTCCCCGAGATCGCGGCCGACCTGAACACGTCCGCCGCGGCGGTGCAGCTGACCATCGCCGCGTCCCTGGCCGGGCTCGCTCTCGGGCAGCTGACCATCGGCTCGATCTCCGACGCCTTCGGTCGCCGGCGCCCGCTCCTGGTCGGCCTCTCCGTGTACGTGGTCGTCTCCGTCGCGCTGTCCGTGGCCACCAACATCACGGTCTTCACCGGCCTGCGGTTCGTCCAGGGGTTCAGCGCCGCGACCGGCATGGTCCTGTCGATGGCGATCGTCCGCGACCGGTACGAGGGGCTCGCGGTCTCCAAGGTGATGGCCCGGCTCATGCTCGTGGTCGGCGTCGCACCGATCCTCGCCCCGACCATCGGCGCCCAGCTGCTGCGGTTCGGCTCGTGGCGGCTGATCTTCGTTTTCCTGGCCGTCGTCGGCGCGGTCCTGCTCGTCGTCTCGTCGTTCGCGCTCCGGGAGAGCCTGCCCGAGCACCTGCGCCGCACCGGCGGGACCCTCGGCGCGCTGCGCACCTACCGTGACCTGCTGGCCGACCTGCCGTTCCTCGGCCTGGCCCTCATGTCCGCGTTCTACCTGGGCGCGATGTTCACCTACGTGGCGTCCTCGACGTTCGTGTTCCAGGACGGCTACGGCATGACCGCGCAGCAGTTCGGCTGGGTGTTCGCGGGCGGCGCGGTCGCGATCACCGCCGGCTCGCAGGTCAACGGTGCGCTGGTCGGCCGGTTCACGCCCGAGCAGGTGCTCAGCGGCACCGTCCTGGTCGGTCTCGGTCTCTCGCTCTCCCTCTTCGCGACGACGATCGTCGGCGGGCCGCTCTGGCTCGTCGTGACCCTCCTCGTGCTCACCCTCGGTACCGCGGGCTTCGTCCTGCCGTCGGCGCCGGCCATCGCTCTGGCCAGCAACCCGCACCGCGCCGGGTCCGCCGCCGCCCTGCTCGGTGCCCTGCAGTTCGGGCTCGGCGCTCTCATCGCCCCGCTGACCAGCATCGGCGGTACGCCGACCGCCGAGTCGATGGCCGGGGTCATGGCCGGCACGATCTTCATCTCCGCGGTACTCCTGCTCGCCGTCCGCCGCTCGTGGAACCGGGTCCGTACGACGGCCGCGGAGGAGGTCCACACGGACGTGTCGGCGCAGTCCCGCGTCCTGGTCCCCGCCGTGGTCGCAGCCGTCTCGGCTCGCGCGGACGGCACGCCGTCCGACGTCAACGCGCCGGGCTTCGGCCGACCCTCCGGGGCGCGCGCAAGCGAGCACGCGCGGGCGGCCGGACCGGCCTCGCGGGCCGACGAGCCCGACGCGGTGCCCTGCCCAGGGTGATCCTTCACTTCGGATGAGGATTGATGTGGCGCAGGTCACACTGCGCGACATAACCTGGCGGGAAGCGCGCGATGAAGGACGCTCCGTGACCCTGGTGCTCTTTGTCTTCCTCTTCTTCGTCCCGGCCCTCGCTTTTCGGTTGGCCTGGGGCCTCATCGCCACGCCCGACCAGCCCCCGCGCTGGCAGCGAGCCGTGGCCGGGTGGCTCGAGCACGTCGCCGCGCACCTACGCCGCGAGCACCCGCCGGTCTACGACCCGTTCATGACGCTGCACGTCCAGTCGCGGCTCACCAAGGTCGCCGACCACATGCGCGAGCTCGAGGACGACCCGCACACGTTCGCCCGGGCCGAGCGGCTCATCGCGTCGCAGCTCGCCTACGACCAGCTGCTCGCGGAAGCGTGCAAGCTCGCCGGCGTCGAGGTCGAGGTGCACCCCAAGGGCGACGGAGCCGAACGCTTCCGCGAAGAGGTCGAGCTCGCCAGCCGCGGCTGGGCCTGGTAGCGGACCGAACCGCGACGCGGCGCCGCTCAGCCGGCCCGGACGCTCAGCGTGCTGGGGCCCTCGGCGGTCGGGCGGATCTCGATGCGGTCGGCGATCGACTGCTTCAGCGTCTCGACGTGGGACACCACCCCGACCACCCGCCCGCCGGCACGCAGCCGGCCCAGCTCGGCGAGCACCTGGTCGAGAGTGTGCGCGTCCAGCGACCCGAACCCCTCGTCGACGAAGAGGGTGCCGAGGTCGATCCCTCCGGCCTCGGCGGTGACCACGTCCGCCATGCCGAGCGCGAGGCAGAGCGAGACGTAGAAGGTCTCGCCGCCGGACAGCTGCCGCGGGTCCTGAGGGCGGCCGGTGCGGTGGTCGAGGACGCGCATCGCCAGACCCGTGTTCCGGGCGCGGACGTCCTCCTTCTCGTCGCTGCGCTCGAGCTCGAACCGGCCGTCCGAGACGAGCAGCAGCCGGTCGTTGGCGGCCGCGACGACGTCCTCGAACCGACGCATGAGCACGAAGGTGGCCAGCGAGAGGCTGCGCGCGTTGTCGCTGCCGCCGCCCGCGGCCAGGTCGGCCAGCCGCGAGACCGGCCCGGCCTGCTCGATCCGCTCGGCCAGCACCCGCGCCGCCGCGACGACGTCCGCACCGGCCGACTCGGCGGCGTGCGACCGGTCGGTGGCCACCCGGGCGGCTCCTGCGGCCTCCTCGGCCAGCCCGCGCGCGACGGACTCGGCGGACCGGACCGCGTCGAGGTCGACCACGAGGTCCTCGGCCAGCGCGACGATCGCGGGCTCGGCCAGACCCGCCGTGACGCGGTCCAGCTCGGTCGCGTACGCGGTGACGATCGCCTCGAGCTCGGCGAGCACGGCCGCCTCGACGAGCGAGTCGCGGGCCTCGGCGGCCGTCCCGAAGCGCTGCTCGGCCAGCCCGTCGGCCAGCTCGACCTCCCGGCGGCGCACCTCGTCCCGCGCTGTCGCCCGCTCGCCGAGAGCCTCCAGCACGGCGTCCGCGGCGGCGGCGCGCTCCAGCATCTCGGAGTGCCGTGCCGCGACCGTCGGGTGCTCACCGCGAGCGGTCACGACGTCCGCCTCGGCTGTGTCGAGGTCGTGCAGCGTGACGTCGAGGGTTGCGGTGTCGCCGGCCAGCTGTGCGACGGCGGACGCCCGTCGCGCCTCTCGGGAACGCGTCCCCTCGTCGAACCCGTCCAGCACCGGCCCGAGCCGGGCCACCTCGCGCTCGGCGGCCTGAGCCTCGGCCAGCGCCGCGCGGGACTCGGCCAGCGCCGCCTCGGCCTCTGCGGCGTCGAGGTCCCCGGTGCGCTGCGCCAGTCCTGCGACGCGCTCCGTGAGCCGCCCGACCTGCGCGACCGCGGCGACCAGCACGTCCTCGGCCCGCAACCGCTCGCCCTCCGCCTGGTCCACCTGCGCGGCGGAGACGTGGTTGGCGTCGAGGGGCGCCTTGGCGGGGTGCTCGGCCGAACCGCACACCGGGCAGTCGTCGCCGTCGGCGAGGTCGGCGGCGAGCTCACCGGCGAGCCCGGCGATCCGCGCACGGCGCAGCACGGTCTCGCGCTCGTGCGCCGACACCGCGAGCGCGGCGGCCGCCGCATGCGTCTCGACCGCGACCGCGAGCGCCTCCTGCGCGGACCTCAGCTCGGTGTGTGCGGTGACCACCTCGCCCGCTGCGGTCACCGCGGCCGACCGGTCGCCGCGCTCGGCGGCGAGGGTCCGCGCGGCCTCGAGCGTCGCGTGCAGCACCTCGCGCTCGTCGGGCCGGCCGGCCAGCCAGGTGTCGTCGACCGTGATCGCAGCCTGCAGGTCGTCCAGGGCGGCCCGCGCGGCCCGCATCGCACGCCGCCGCGTCGCCAGGCCGGCCTCGACCTCGACCAGCCGTTGCAGCGTTGCCGCCTCCGCCGCTGCGGAGCGGCTCGCGGCGCGCACGTGCGTCCGCAGCGAGCCGTCGGGGGCGTCGGCGATGTCGGGCGGCGCGGCGTCGAGGGCCGCCAGCACGCCCTTCTCGGCGGCGTCGAGCGCGGTCAGCGCCCGGTCGAGCCCGACGAGCAGGGGCCGCACAGCCTGGGCGGAGCGCGCACGAGCCAGCCGGGACACGGCCTGCGAGTTCAGGTCGGCGGACGCCTCGAGCTCGGCCCGACGCACCCGGAGCCGATCGCGCGTGGCTACCAGGTCGGCGGCAACGCGCGCCTCGTCGAGCAGCCGCCGGGCCTCGAGCCACGCCGCCTCGGCCTCACCGGACCGAGAGCGCGCCGAGCCGGCGAGAGCCGAGAGCGTGGCGGTGGTCGCCGACACGACGTCCGAGACGGACGCCACGAGCGCGGTGGAGGCGATCGCGTCCTCGACCGCGGACCGGAGCACGGCGCCGTCCTCGGGCGCCAGCCGCGCGGCGCCGACCAGCTGCGCGGCGCCCGACCTCAGGGCCACCCGGGCTGCGTCGGTTCCGCGGTCGCTCTCGCGACGCATCTCGGCCAGCCGCTTCTGCAGCCGTTCGTAGACCTCGGTTCCGAAGATCTTCTGCAACAGGTCCTTGCGGTCCTCGGGCTTGGCACGCAGGAAGTGCGCGAACTCGCCCTGCGGCAGGACGATCGTCTGCACGAACTGGGTGCGGTCGAGGCCGACCAGCCGCTGGATCTCCGCGCCGACCTCGTCCAGCCGGTTGCCCAGCGGGATGCCGACATCGTCGGGCCCGGCATCGGCCGTCAACCGCCACAGCTTCACCGACGCCTGCGCGGGCGTCGTCCCGGTCCCGCGGCGCTTGGCGCGCTGGTAGGCGGGCGTGCGCCGCACCCGGAACACCCCCGCCGGCACCTCGAACACGAGGTCGACCATGCTCTCCGCGTCGTCAGCGGCATACGCCGAGCGCAGTCGCTCCTCGCTGGCCTCCGCGGACGCGACCTTGCCGTAGAGCGCGAACACGATCGCGTCGATCACCGTGGACTTGCCGGACCCCGTCGGACCCTCGAGCAGGAAGAGCCCGCCCTGCGCGAGCGCCCCGAAGTCGATGGTGTGCCGGCCGGCGAACGGGCCGATCGCCTGCAGCGTCAGGGAGCGCAGCTGCATCAGGCGCTCTTCTCGGCGTCGACGTCTGCCACGTCCTCGTAGGCACGCCGCAGCACGGCCACCTCGGCCGGCGTCGGCCCGTGGCCGGTGACGTGCGTGAGGAAGTCGGCGGCGACGTCGAGCGGGTCGTGCGCGGCGGTCACCACCGAGGGCCGGGGTCGCCCGGGCAGCGCCACCGGGACGTGCTGGACCACGAGCGCGTGCGGGAAGCGTGCGCGGACGCGGCGGAAGAGGTCCTGCGGGCGGTGGACGTCCGTGACCGTCACGCGGACCCAGTCGTCGACGTGCCTCTCGTCGGCGAGCAGCTCGTCCAGCGGGCCGGACACGTCCGCGAGCCGGCGAGGGACCGGGGCAGCGATCAGCTCGGTCCGCACGACGGGACCCGACAGGTCCACCAGCACGGTCGACTTGGCGTGGTGCTGCTCCGAGAACGAGTACGCGAGCGGCGAGCCCGAGTAGCGCAGCACGGTCCCGTCCGGGCCGTCGAGCCCCTGCGGCCCGTGCAGGTGCCCCAGCGCCACGTAGGAGGCGCCCGCGAACACCCCGGCGGGCACGTGGTCCACGCCACCGACGCGGATGTCCCGCTCGGACTCGGTCGGCTCGCCGCCCATGACGAACGCGTGGGCGGCGACGACGACACGTGCCTGTCCGCGCGACTCGGCGTCGGCGCGGATCCGCCGCATCGCCGCCGTCGTCACGGCCTCGTGCGACCGGACGAGCGGTGCGTCGGGCGCGTCCGCGAGCTCGACCCGCGCGAAGTCCGGGTCGAGGTAGGGGATGCCGTAGACGAGGACCTCGTCGGAGAGCACGACCGGAGACGCCAGCCCCGCGACCCGGGTGCGCAGCCGCACGCTCTCCTTGAAGACGCCGGCGCCGAACCCCAGGCGCGTGGCCGAGTCGTGGTTGCCGGACGTGACGACGACGGTGGTGTGCTCGGCCAGCTGCGCGAGCGTGTCCGACAGGAGCGTCACGGCCTCGACGGGCGGGATCGCCCGGTCGTACACGTCCCCCGCGACGACCACCGCGTCGACCTGCTCGGAGCGCACGACATCGACCAGGTGCGCGAGGTACGCCGCCTGGTGGTCGAGCAGATCGACCCCGTGCAGCGTCCGGCCCAGGTGCCAGTCCGACGTGTGCAACAACCGCATGCGGCGAACGTAACCCGGCCCACCGACAACGACCGTGGGACGTGCCGGGAAGCCGTCAGACGGGCAGCTCGCCACCCAGCCCGATCATGTCCAGCACGTCGAGCAGCACCCGGTGCGGGTCACGCAGGGAGACGGCGATCCCCGCCTCGGTGGCGGCCAGGTGGAGCTGCAGGACGAACGCGATCCCCGACGAGTCGATGAACGTCGCGAGCGTGGAGTCGATGATCACCGGGGCTCCCGCCACGAGGGACTGCGCCATGCAGGCGCTCGCCTCGGCGCGCAGGGAGGCGTCGATCTCGCCCACCAGGACCACCACCGTGCTGCCGTCCCGGGCCTCGACCCGGATGCTCCCGGCGGTCGGCGGGTCGATCAGCTCCATTGCCACATGAGTCCCAACGCAGTGCGTGACGCCGGGGAGGTGCCGCCGGCGCGATGACGCTACCTAGGAAACGGAGACGTCGCGCGCGGGGTTCCCGAGCCCGCGTTAGCCTCGCTCGATGGCCACCACCGAGCTCCCCGCAAGCCACGCCGACCTCCTCGAGCGACCCACGTTCGCCCACCTCGCCACGGTCGCGCCCGACGGTTCCCCGCACAGCAGCGTCATGTGGTTCGTCTGGGACGGCGACGTCCTGCGGTTCACGCACACGACCACCCGCCAGAAGTTCAAGAACATCGCCCACGAGCCCCGCGTCGCGATCTCCATCGCCGATCCCGACGACCCGTACCGCTCGCTGGAGGTCCGCGGCGTCGTCGAGAAGACCGAGCCGGACGACGAGGTGGCGAGCTTCTACCAGTCGCTGCAGAAGCGGTACGGCGAGAGCTACGAGATCAAGGACGCCCACAAGCGCGTGATCCTGACGGTCCGCCCGACGACGTACGTCACGAAGTAGCCCGCTACTCCGGGTCCGTCACGTCCGAGACCGTCGCGTTTAGGACCTTCACCAGCTCGGCGCCGTCCACGTTCGCCGCGACGCCGTGCGCGCCGCCGCCGATCGACACCGTCCGCAGCGGCACGCGCGAGTCGGCGACGACCGGCCACTCGACCAGCGACCCGAACGGCGTGATCGTGCCGCGCACGTAGCCGGTCACCTCCTTCGCCGTGTCGGCGTCGGGCATCGAGAGCCGCGTCACGCCGAGCAGCGCCCGCAGCTTGGGCCAGGAGATCGTGCGGTCACCGGGCACGAGGACGAACAGGAAGTCGTCGTCGCCTCGTCGGACCACGATCGTCTTGATGATCCCGGCGGGGTCGATGCCGCGGGCCGTGGCGGCCTCCTGCAGCGACGACACAGGCCCGTGGCGGGTGATCTCGTACGTGATGCCTGAGGCCTCGAGGGCGGCTGCCGCCCGGCGCTCACCCTCGCTGGCGGCGTTGTCGGTCATGGTGGTCACTGTAGGACTGTGCCGGCCGAGGTAATGCGCGAGCGAGGTCCGTGCCGCACCTGGGAGGATGGGACGTCGTGAGCACGCCGTCCCCCGCCCCCGCTGGCCCGTCCGGGTCCGGGCGGCGGCGACCCCCGAGACGGCGAGGCGCGCGCAACCCCCAGGCGCCTGCCCAGCGCACGAGCCAGGGTTCCGACGACGGACGCGCGGCCGCTCGGCGTGAGCGGGCCGCCGAGGTCCGTCGCCACGTGGTGGTCCCGCCGATCACGTTCCCCGAGCAGCTGCCCGTCAGTGCTCGTCGCGACGAGATCGCCGCGGCCATCCGCGACCACCAGGTGGTCGTGATCGCGGGCGAGACGGGGTCCGGCAAGACCACGCAGATCCCGAAGATCGCCCTGGAGCTGGGCCGTGGACGCGAGGGTCAGATCGGGCACACGCAGCCGCGGCGGATCGCCGCACGCAGCGTGGCCGAGCGGATCAACGAGGAGATCGCGGGCGACGCACCGCTCGGCGGGATCGTCGGCTACCAGGTGCGGTTCACGGACACGTCGTCCGAGGAGACGCTGGTCAAGGTGATGACCGACGGCATCCTGCTGGCGCAGATCCAGCGGGACCCGATGCTGCGCGCCTACGACACGCTCATCATCGACGAGGCGCACGAGCGGTCGCTGAACATCGACTTCATCCTCGGGTACCTCACGCAGCTGCTGCCCAAGCGCCCGGACCTCAAGGTCGTCATCACGTCGGCGACGATCGACTCCGACCGGTTCGCGACGCACTTCAAGAACGCCGCCGGCACGCCCGCCCCCGTCGTCGAGGTCACCGGCCGCACGTACCCCGTCGAGATCCGCTACCGCCCGCTCGTCGCCGAGGCCGTCGAGGGCCAGCGCAAGAAGCCCGAGGACCGCGACCCGATGACGGCGATCGCGGAGGCGGTCGACGAGCTGATGCTCGAGGGGCCGGGCGACATCCTGGTGTTCCTCTCGGGCGAGCGGGAGATCCGGGATGCGGAGGACGTGCTGCGGGGCTCGCTGGTCACGGACCCCCGCCTCCCGAACGCCGTCGAGCTCCTGCCGCTCTACAGCCGGCTGTCCGCCGCCGAGCAGCACCGCGTGTTCGAGCGGCACCAGAACCGGCGCGTGGTCCTGTCCACCAACGTCGCCGAGACGTCGCTGACCGTGCCGGGCATCCGCTACGTGATCGACCCGGGCACCGCGCGCATCAGCCGGTTCTCCAAGGCCACCAAGGTCCAGCGGCTGCCGATCGAGCCCATCTCGCAGGCGTCGGCCAACCAGCGCTCCGGCCGCTGCGGGCGCGTCGCGGACGGCATCGCGATCCGGCTGTACTCGCAGGACGACTTCGAGGCCCGGCCCGAGTACACCGAGCCCGAGATCCTGCGGACGTCGCTCGCGTCCGTGATCCTGCAGATGATCGCCGTCGGCGTCGCCGCGACCCCCGAGGAGATCGGCGAGTTCCCGTTCGTCGACCCCCCCGACACCCGCGCGGTGCGCGACGGCGTGCAGCTGCTGACCGAGCTGGGAGCGCTGGACGGCGCGCGCCTGACCGAGACCGGCAAGGCACTCGCCCAGCTCCCGATGGACCCGCGGCTCGCGCGGATGATCGTCGAGGGCGGTCGTCGCAACGTCGCACGCGAGGTGATGATCATCGCCGCCGCGCTGTCCATCCAGGACCCGCGTGAGCGCCCGGCCGAGGAGCGCGACAAGGCCGACCTGTCGCACAGCCGGTTCGCCGACCCGACGAGCGACCTGCTCACCTACCTGAACCTCTGGCAGTACCTCAAGGACCAGCAGCGCGACCTGTCGGGCTCCGCCTTCCGCCGCCAGGTGCGCTCCGAGTACCTGAACTACCTGCGCATCCGCGAGTGGCAGGACGTGGTCACGCAGCTGCGCGAGCTGGCCAAGCCGCTGGGGATCGTCATGAATCCTCCGCGCAACGAGACCGCCGCAGAGGCCGACCCGCTCAAGCTCTCCTGGGACGGCGACCGCATCCACGTCGCGATCCTGGCCGGGCTGCTCAGCCAGATCGGCATGCAGGAGGCGACCGAGGTCGCCGCGCCCGCCGCGGGCAAGCGGCCGCCCAGCAAGCGCCCGCGCAACGAGTACCTCGGCGCCCGCGGCGCGCGGTTCGCGATCTTCCCCGGCTCCGGCCTGGCGCGGAAGCCCCCGGCGTGGGTCATGGCCGCCGAGCTCGTCGAGACGAGCCGGCTGTGGGGTCGCGACGTCGCGCGGATCCAGCCGGAGTGGGCCGAGGAGGTCGGCGCTCACCTGGTCCGGCGCACGTACTCCGAGCCGGCCTGGTCCACCAAGCAGGGCGCCGCGACCGCGTTCGAGCGCGTCCTGCTCTACGGCGTCCCGATCGTCACCAACCGGCGCGTGCTCTACGCCAAGGTCGACCCCGAGCACGCCCGTGAGCTGTTCGTGCGGCACGCCCTCGTGCAGGGCGAGTGGACCACGCACCACCAGTTCTTTCACGAGAACCGGCGCCTGCTCGCCGAGGCGGAGGGCCTGGAGGCACGGGCCCGACGACGAGACCTCGTGGTCGACGACGACACGCTCTTCGCGTTCTACGACGAGCGCGTCCCGGACGACGTCGTCTCCGCCCGGCACTTCGACCAGTGGTGGAAGACCGCGCGCCGCGACGACCCCGACCTCCTGTCGTTCACCCGCGAGCTGCTCGTGGGCGAGGCGGGTGCGATCGACGAGTCGTCGTTCCCGTCGCGTTGGCCGCAGGGCGACCTGCGCCTGCCGCTGACGTACCAGTTCGAGCCTGGTACAGAAGCCGACGGCGTGACTGTACATATCCCGCTGACCACGCTCGCGCGCCTGGTTCCCGACGGCTTCGGCTGGATGGTGCCCGGCCTGCGCGAGGAGCTCGTCACCGCGACGATCCGCGCGCTGCCCAAGCCCGTGCGCGTCCAGCTGGTCCCCGCACCCGACGTCGCGCGCGCGGTCGACGCCTGGATGACCGAGCACACCGCGGACTGGGAGGACACCGTCCGCGCCGGAGACGCCGCACCGTCCTTCCGGGACGTGTTCCGACGAGCGGTCCTGGCCCTGCGCGACGTCGACGTGCCCGAGGACGCGTTCGACGACGACCGCCTGCCGGCGCACCTGCGGATGACGTTCCGGGTGGTCGGCGACCGCGGGGGAGTGGTCGACGAGGGCAAGGACCTGCTCGTCCTGCAGCGCCGGCTGGCGAGGCAGACGCAGTCCGCGGTCGACGACGCCGTCCGCACGGCCGTCCGCGCCGCGATGGAGGAGGCGCGCGCCTCCGGCACCGCACCCGTCCCGGTGCCCACGGCGGTCGCCGGCACCCCCGCGACCGTCGTCGCGAAGCCTCTGGTCTCCCTCGACCGCACCGGTCTGCGCACCTGGCCCGCGGACCTGCCCGAGCTGCCCGAGGTCCTGGAGGCGGGGCCGGTCCGCGCATACCCGACCCTCGTCGAGGAGAAGGGCGGCACGGTCGCGGTCCGTTCGCTGGCCGACGAGTCGCAGCGCCCGGTCGCCGCGCACCGCGGGCTGCGACGACTCCTGCTGCTGGACGTCGGCCTCGCGACCGCCCGCATCACCAGCCGCTGGAACGGCACGCAGGCGCTCACGCTGGCGTCGAGCCCGTACCGGACCACGGACGCGCTGGTCGCCGACGTGCAGCTCGCAGCGATCGACCGGCTGATCGGCCCGACGCGCGAGGTCCGCGACGCCGGCACCTACGATGCGCTGCGCGCGACGGTCCGCGCCGGCCTCGAGGACACCGTCCACGCGATCGTCGGGGACCTCGTCGCGGTGCTCACGGCCGAGCGAGAGCTCGACGCCGAGATCCGCGGCAGGTCCAGCCTCGCCCTGCTGGCCACCGCGCAGGACATCCGCTCGCAGGCGCAGCGGCTCGTGCACGACGGGTTCGTCAGCGAGGTCGGCGCGGACCGGCTCCCCCACCTCACGCGCTACCTGCGGGCCGCGCGCCACCGGCTGGTCAAGGCGGCCGAGAACCCGCAGCGGGACGCCGACCTCGCCTGGCAGGTGCAGGACGTCGAGGCGGCCTACGACGACGCCGTCGAGAAGGGTCTGCCGGTCGACGACGTCCGCTGGCAGCTCGAGGAGCTGCGCGTCAGCCTGTTCGCGCAGCAGCTCGGCACGCCCGCTCCCGTCTCGACCACCCGCATCAAGAAGGCGCTGGCGGCCGCCGGCTGACCGCTACTGCGGCTCGACCGGGCCGTCGGCCGGGTTGCCCGCGACGAGCTCGCCGCACGAGACCTCCTGCGCGGTCGTCACGACCGCCTCGTCAGCCGCCGCACCTGTGGCGACGTCCTCCGGCGAGCCGTTCGTGGCGTTGCGGGCGTCGGCGTCCAGCGTCACGAACGTCCGCGTGACCGTGAACGTGCCGTCGGCCGCCGCGACGGCGTTCAGCCCGGCGAGGTCGAGGTCGGCGCCCGAGCACCCGACGCCCGTGCCGGCGCCCGCGAACCCCAGGTCGAACGTGTACGGCTGCCCCTGCGCGTTGGCCACCGGCTTCACCTCGCACTGCGCGAGCGAGTAGAGGAGGGCCTCCCGACCGGTGCTCACCAGCGCGATCGGCAGCTTGTCCTTCTGCACCAGGTTCACCACCGCCGATGCGGGCTCCGGGCTGGCCGACTCGATCGGGATCGAGAACGTCGCACCCGACGCGGTCGTGATGCCGAACTGGCGGTCGGCGCCCGGGCTGATCCAGGCCTTGTCCGGCTTCCCGTCCCCGTCGACGTCCACGACGGTGACCTCGTTCGCGCCGGGGGGAGCGGCGACGCCGTTGGGGGCGCAGCCCGCCGCGGCCGGCGGGCTCTCCGGCTCGGTGGTGGTCGTCGGCTCCGGCGCGGTCGACGACGTCGACTCCGACGGCGACGCGGCGGGCTCGTCGGACGCGTCGTCCCGCACCAGGAGGAACACGATGACGCCGATCGCGACGACGAGCAGGACCGCGAGCGCGATGATCCAGCCGCGTCGCGACGAAGACGGCGGCGGCGGCTCCGGCGACGCACCCGGCACCGGTGGGAACAGCGGACCGTCCGGCGGAGGCGTCGTCATGCTCCGTGTCTAGCGAACATCGCACGGGTGCGCGAGAGGTGCCCCGTGGCTGGACGCCACGGGGCACCTCGTCGGAACGCGACTAGCGGGACCGGCGGAACAGCAGCCCGGCGGCGACGCGGCCCACCACGAAGATGCCGAGGCACCAGAGGACCGCAGCAGGCCAGGTGGACCCGACCGGCTGGCCCAGCAGCAGGCCGCGGAGCGTGTCCGAGAGCGGCGTGATCGGGTTGTAGGTGGCGATGTTCTCCAGCACCGACGGCATCGACTCCGGCGGCACGAACGCGGACGACACGTACGGGATGAACAGGATGATGAACGTGAAGCCGCTGGCGGCCTCGGGGCCCGACGCGACGACGCCGATGGCCACAGCGATCCACGTGAGCGCGAGGACGAACAGGGCGATGAGCCCGAGCGCTGCGACCCAGTCGAGCACGGACGCGTGCGCGTCGAACCCGATGAGGAACGCGATCCCGACCACGAGCGCGGTCGACACCGCGTTGCGCGCCATCGACGCGACCACGTGCCCGGTGAGCACGCCCGTCGGGCGGATCGGCAGGGACCGGAAGCGGTCGATGATGCCGCCGGTCATGTCGCTGGCGACGTCGACCGCGGTGTTCGCGGACCCGTACCCGGCGGTGAGGAGGATGATCCCGGGCACGACCCAGTCGACGTAGTCCATGCCGGCATCGAGCGCCCCGCCGAACACGTAGACGAACATCAGCAGGAGCATCACCGGCAGCAGCACCGCCAGCAGGATCGTGTCGAGCTGCCGCACGGAGCGGCGGACGGAGCGCCAGACGAGCGACGCGGTGTCGTGGACGCCCCAGCCCAGGGCTGGCGGCGTGGTGATCGTGGTCATCAGGACTCCTTGCTCGTCGACGAGGCAGCGAGGACGAGCTCCGGGTCCGCGTCGTCGGCCGGGCGGCCGGTGAGCGTCAGGAAGACGTCGTCGAGGGTGGGGGAGCGGACCTCCCAGGTGTCCACGGCGATGCCGCGGCGCTCGATGTCGGCGAGGATCCGGCGGACGTCGTGCACGGAACCGTCGGTCTGGATCCGCTCCTCCGCGCCGTCTCGGAGACGGAGCTCGACGTGCGCGGAACCGACCGCCCGCTTGAGCTCGGACGCCGTGCCGTCGGCGATCATCCGGCCGTGGTCGATGACCGCGATCCGGTCGGCCAGCTGGTCGGCCTCCTCGAGGTACTGCGTGGTGAGCAGCACGGTCGTCCCGGTCGCGACGACGTCGCGGATGACCTCCCACAGCCCGTTGCGGCTGCGCGGGTCGAGGCCTGTGGTCGGCTCGTCGAGGAACACCACCTGCGGGCGAGCGAGCAGCCCGACGGCCAGGTCGAGCCGGCGCCGCATGCCGCCGGAGTAGGACTTCACCACGCGGCGGCCGGCGTCGGTGAGGTCGAACAGCTCCAGCAGCTCGTCGCTGCGGATGCGTACCTCCTGCTTGCCCAGGTGTGCGAGGCGTGCCATGAGCCGCAGGTTCTCGACGCCGGTCAGGAGCTCGTCGACGGCCGCGAACTGCCCGGTGAGGCTGATCGACGCGCGGACGTCCGCGGCCTGCTTCACCACGTCCTTGCCGGCGACGTACGCGGTGCCCGCGTCCGGCTTCAGCAGCGTGGACAGGATGCGGATGGTGGTGGTCTTGCCGGCCCCGTTGGGACCGAGCAGGGCGAGGACCTCGCCCTGTGCGACGTCGAGGTCGACGCCGTCGAGCACGGTGATGTCGCCGTAGGACTTGCGCAGTCCTCGGGCGACGACGACGGGTGCACTCATCGGGATCCCCTTTTTTGTGTATGGCGTAAACTGTGTGTGTACTTCATACACACTTGTAGGATCGGCAGTCAAGGAGGTGTCGTGAGCCAGGAATCGAACGACCCACAGGCAGCACGCGAGGCCGAGGACGCCCGCCGTGAGGCCGAGGCGCTGCGCAAGGACCGCGAACGCGCCGAGCGCGCAGAGGCCAAGGAGGCCGAGCGGGCGCGGCGCGACCTGGAGAAGGCCGAGCGCGACGCGGCGCGGGACGTCGAGCGTCGCCGGCGCGAGGCCGACAAGCGCGTCAAGGACAGGGAGAAGGCCGAGCGCGACGAGCGTGAGCGACAGGAGAAGGCCGCCCGCGACGCCGCTCGTGAGGCCGCCACGCGGCTGCGCGAGGCGGAGCGCGCCGAGCGCACCGCGTCGCTCGCGCAGCAGCGGGCCGCCCGGGACGCCGAGAAGGCCCGGCGGCAGGCGGTCCGGGTCGCCGCGTCGACCGCTCCCGCGGACGAACTGCCGCTGCCCGCCGACCTTCCGCCCGGCATCGCGGTGCTGTGGCGAGCGCCGGCGGTCGGGCGGCCGGGTCCGCGCCCGGGCCTGTCGCTGGAGCAGATCGCCGACGCGGGCATCGCGCTGGCCGACGCCGAGGGCCTGGACGCCGTCTCGATGTCGCGTCTGGCCGAGTCGCTCGGCTTCACGACGATGTCGCTCTACCGCTACGTCACGTCCAAGGACGAGGTGCTGAGCCTCATGTCCGACCGCGCCGCGGGCACGCCTCCCGTCACCGACGCCTCGCTGGGGGGCTGGCGCGAGCGGCTCGAGCTCATCCTCGCGATCCAGCAGCCGATCCTGCGCGCGCACCCGTGGCTGGCCCGCACGACCACGGTCCTGCACGCCATCGGCCCGGGGCGGCTCTCCTGGATGGAGGGCATGCTCGCGGCGCTCGAGGACACCCCGCTGACCGAGTCGCAGAAGGTCGGCGCCATCGGCGTGCTCTCCACGCATGCGCTCGACCAGCTGCGGGTGAGCGAGCAGCTGTCGGCGCAGGCACGCACCGCGGCGGTCGGCCCCACGGAGGGCGACGCACCCGACCTGGGCACGCTCATCGGCATCCTCGCGACGCCCGCCTCGCACCCCGCGCTGCTGCGCGCCGTCGACGCCGGCGGCTTCGTCTGGGACCCGCTCGACGAGGACACCCTCGACTTCGGCACGCAGCTGATCCTCGACGGCATCGAGCGGCTGATCGTCGTCGCGTCGAGCCGACCCCAGCCCTCGCTCGACCGAGCGGCTCCGCATCCGGCCGGTCCGGTGTCGGACGGAGGAGACAGACTCGGGGCATGACGCTCCCCGACCCACTTCCCGAGCCTCGGCCGGACTCGAACATCGGCCGCTGCTTCGGCGACGGCAACCCGCTCTACGAGAAGTACCACGACGAGGAGTGGGGCAAGCCGGTCCACGGCGAGAACGCGCTCTTCGAGCGGTTCGCGCTCGAGGGCTTCCAGTCCGGGCTCGCCTGGATCACGGTCCTGCGCAAGCGGCCCGCGTTCCGGGCGGCGTTCGCGGACTTCGACCCGGAGGTCGTGGCCGAGTTCGGCGACGACGACGTCGCGCGGCTGATGGCCGACGCGTCGATCGTGCGCAACCTCGCCAAGATCGAGGCCACCATCGCGAACGGCCGGGCGCTGCGCGCGCTGCACACGGACGGCGGCTCCCTCGACGCGGTCCTGTGGTCGCACGCCCCCGACCGCTCCGGCTGGACGCGTCCCGCCACGTGGACGGACGTCCCGGCCATCACCCCTGAGTCCAAGGCCCTCGCCAAGGAGCTCAAGTCGCTCGGTTTCCGGTTCGTCGGACCCACCACCGCGTACGCCGCCATGCAGGCCTGCGGGGTGGTGGACGACCACCTGGCCACGTGTCCGAGCGCCCAGGGTGCCTAGCCGAGGCTCCGGACCCCCCGCGCCCCTAGAGATGGACGCCTGACCAGGCAGAACGCACTGGTACGCCCGGGTGAAGCACTGGACGACGGGGTCCTGGGCGTGCTGTGGCGCCGGGTGAGATCGATACTCCTGCCGGGTGACGCTCCCGAACCCATCTCGGCAGGTGAGAACCAGCCGACTATCGTGCCGAGAATGGCAGACGTCTTCGAACCCGACGGGCGGCACGACGACGTGCGCGCCGCGGCCGATGCGTTGACGGGAACCCCGGCACCGGACGTGGACATCCTCGCCGCGGTGCAGGACGGGCTGCGGCTCGTCCCGGCCGGCTCGCCCACCTCGTGGTTCGACGTCCCGCAACAGCGCCGCGGGCGTGACGACAACACCCTCGGCGGACGCCGTGGGGTCTGATCGCTCCCCGGGACAGTCTCGTCTCACCCATCGAGCGTGGTTGCCCACCATGTGGTCGGCGGTCTACGATCGCGCCTACCATCCAGAGCGGCCGAGAGACCTGGCTCGACGACGCCGCAGCAACCCCCCTCTTGCGAGGGTGTGGGTGCTTCCGCCAGGGACGATGGAGTGAACCCAGATGTCCCCGAACGACCGTTGCCCCACCCCGCAGGCGTGCCCGTGAGCGCCGCGACGCTGGAACCTCGCACGCCCGGGCTGCACGTCGCCCCGGCCGCGCGCCCCCACGCCGCCAACGACCGGCCGACCATCTCCTTCGAGCTCTTCCCGCCGCGCAACCCCGACGCCGCGCCGCGCCTGTGGGCGACCATCCAGGCGCTCGAGTCGGTGCACCCGGACTTCGTCTCGGTCACCTACGGCGCCTCGGGCAAGACGCGCGTCACCACCCGGCAGCTGGTCCGCCGGCTGCTGCGGGAGACGACGCTCAACCCGATCGCCCACCTGACCTGCGTCGGCACCTCCCGCGAGGAGATCACGACGATCGTCGAGGAGTTCCTCGACGAGGGCGTCCGCTCTTTCCTGGCGCTGCGCGGCGACCCGCCCGTCGACCAGCAGGACTGGGTGGCCCACCCGGACGGCCTGCAGACCGCCGGCGAGCTGGTGGAGCTGCTGCGCCAGATCGAGGCGCAGCGCTGCGCGGACAGCCCGTCGCAGGCGGTGCGCGCGCGCGTCCGACCGCTGTCGGTCGCGGTCGCGGCCTTCCCGCGCGGCAACCACGCCACCGGCGGCACCCGCGCCCAGGACGTCGCCTCGCTGCTGGCCAAGCAGGAGGCGGGTGCCGACTTCGCCATCACGCAGGTGTTCTTCGACGCCGACGACTACCTCGGGATCGTCGCCGACGCGCGCGACGCCGGGGTCACCATCCCGATCATCCCGGGCATCATCCCGACCACCGATCCCGCCCGCCTGCACCGCGTGCAGGAGCTCACCGGGGTCCCGGTGCCTGAGAGACTGTTCGACCTGCTCGGCTCCGCCGACGACGAGCTCGACCGCCACCGCCGGGGCATCCGCGCGAGCGTCGACCTGGTCAACGGCGTCCTGGACGGCGGGGCTCCCGGCGTCCACCTCTACACGTTCAACCAGCACCATGCCGTACTTGACCTGCTCGAGGGTGCACACCTCGACGGCGGAGCTCGGACAGCTCCCGACCTGGCCAGCGGGCCGCAGGTCACGGCAACCGCCGACCCTCGAGGGACTGAAATACCATGACCAAGATCCAGTTTCCGGCACAGTTCCCCGCCGGCTCCGTGCTCGGCTACCCCCGGATCGGCCCGCGCCGTGAGCTGAAGAAGGCCATCGAGTCCTTCTGGGCGGGCAAGTCGTCCGCCGACGAGGTCGAGGCCGTCGCCGCCGACCTGCGCCGCCGGACCCGGACGCGTCTGGCTGAGCTCGGCCTGGCGACCGACGTGCCCGCGATCCCGAGCGCGTTCTCGTTCTACGACCACGTGCTCGACGCGACGGCCGTCGTGGGCGCCGTGCCCGCACGCTTCGCCGACCTGGTGGCCGCCGACGGCACGCTCGACCTGGCCGGCTACTCGACCGTGGCGCGCGGTCGCGGCGACGACCTGCCGCTCGAGATGACCAAGTGGTTCGACACCAACTACCACTACCTGGTCCCCGAGATCGGCCCCGAGACCACGTTCCGCTACGCGAGCGACCGCCCCGTGCGGGAGTTCAAGGAGGCCCTGGCCGAGGGCGTCCTGACGCGTCCGGTCATCGTCGGTCCCGTCACGTACCTCGCGCTGGCCAAGTCCACCGAGGGCGCGCCCGACGACTTCGCGCCGATCGACCGCCTCGAGGACCTGCTGCCCGTCTACGCGGCACTCCTGCAGGACCTCGCCGCCGCGGGTGCCACCTGGGTGCAGATCGAGGAGCCCGCGCTGGTCTCCGACTCGATCGAGGTGCCGGCCGAGCAGCTGCTCGCCGCCGTCATCGAGGCCTACCGGGCCCTGGCAACGGACCTCACCGACCGCCCGGCGATCCTCGTCGCCGCCCCGTACGGCGACCTGGGTGCGGCGTTCCCCGTGCTCGCCGCCACCGACGTCGAGGCCATCGGCATCGACCTGGTCCGCGGCAGCGCGCCGACCGAGAAGGTCGCCGGCCTGGAGACCAAGACCCTGGTCGCCGGCGTGATCGACGGCCACAACATCTGGCGCGCGGACCTGGACGCCAAGCTGGCGATCCTCGAGCAGCTCGAGGGCCTCGGCGCCGCCGCGGTCACCGTCGGCACCTCGACGTCGCTGTTCCACGTCCCGCACACGACGACCGACGAGCCGGGTCTCGACGACACCCTGAAGAGCTGGCTCGCGTTCGCCGACGAGAAGGTCGTCGAGGTCGTCACGCTGGCCGAGGGCCTGACGGAGGGTCGCGAGGCCATCCACGAGCAGCTGCTCGCGGCGACCGACGCCGTGAACAGCCGCCGCACGGCGCCCGGTGTCGTCGTCCCCGCGGTCCGCGAGCGTGCGGCCGCCCTCACCGAGGACGCGTTCAACCGTGGCCCGTTCGACGAGCGCAAGGTCGCCCAGGCCGCCCGCCTGAACCTCCCGCCGCTGCCGACGACCACGATCGGCTCGTTCCCGCAGACCGGCGAGATCCGCAAGGCGCGCGCCGCCTTCGGCAAGGGCGAGCTGACGGAGGCGCAGTACGACGACGAGATGAAGGCGGAGATCCGTCGCGTCGTCGAGCTGCAGGAGCAGATCGGCTTCGACGTGCTGGTGCACGGCGAGCCCGAGCGCAACGACATGGTCCAGTACTTCGCGGAGAACCTCGACGGGTTCGCCGTGACGCAGAACGGCTGGGTCCAGTCCTACGGCTCGCGCTGCACGCGTCCGTCGATCCTGTGGGGCGACGTCTCGCGGCCGAAGCCGATCACGGTGGACTGGACGGCGTACACGCAGTCGCTGACCACCAAGCCGGTCAAGGGCATGCTCACCGGCCCGGTGACGATCCTCGCGTGGTCGTTCGTGCGCGACGACCAGCCGCTCGGCGACACCGCCAACCAGGTCGGCCTCGCGCTGCGCGACGAGATCCAGGACCTCGAGGCCGCGGGCATCGCCGTGATCCAGGTGGACGAGCCCGCCCTGCGCGAGCTGCTGCCCCTGCGTGTCGAGGACCACGCCGCGTACCTCAACTGGTCGGTGCGCTCGTTCCGCCTGTCGACCGCGGGCGTCCGCGCCGACACGCAGATCCACACGCACCTGTGCTACTCCGAGTTCGGCCAGATCATGGGCGCGATCGACGGCCTCGACGCCGACGTCACGTCCATCGAGGCGGCCCGCTCGAAGATGGAGATCCTCGCGGACATCGCGGCGGCCGGCTACCCGCGCGCCGTGGGCCCGGGCGTCTACGACATCCACTCGCCGCGCGTCCCCAGCGAGGGCGAGGTCGAGGAGCTGCTCACCGAGGCCGTCAAGGCCATCGCCGTGGACCAGCTCTGGGTCAACCCGGACTGCGGCCTCAAGACCCGTCGCTACGAGGAGGTCGCCCCGTCGCTGGAGCACATCCTCGCCGCGACGCGGGCGGTGCGGGCGACGCTCTGACACCAGCGCAGGCAACGACGGCCCCGTCCGGTGGACGGGGCCGTCGTGCGTCTACGGTCGGTCACGTGACGACGATCTTCGACACGCTGACCCTCGACCAGCTCCGCACCCGCACCAGCGAGAAGTGGCGGCACTACCCGGCCGACGTGCTCCCGCTGTTCGTCGCCGAGATGGACGTGCCGCAGGCCGAGCCGGTGGTCCGCGCGGTGCACGACGCGATGCTCCGCGGCGACACGGGCTACCCCGCCGGCCGGGACCTCGCCGAGGCGATGGCGGGGTTCGCCTCGACCCGGTGGGACTGGGACGTCGACCCCGGGCGGACCCGCACGGCCGCGGACGTCATGGTCGGCGTCGTCGAGGTCCTGCGGCTGCTCACCGACCCGGGCGAGGCCGTCGTCATCAACCCGCCGGTCTACCCGCCGTTCACCACGTTCCTGCGGCATGCCGACCGGCACATCGTGCACGCACCCCTGGGTGCCGATCGCCGGCTCGACCTCGACGCCCTGGACTACGCGTTCGGCCGCGCGGCGCTGCACGGTCGTCGGGCCGCCTTCCTGCTCTGCAACCCGCACAACCCGACCGGGACCCTGCACACGGCCGACGAGCTGGCCGCGGTCGGCGCGCTCGGGGCGAAGCACGGCGTCCGGGTGGTGTCCGACGAGATCCACGCCCCCCTCGTCCCGACGCCGGGAGCCCGGTTCGTCCCGGCGACCACGGTCATCCCCGACGCGATCGCCCTGCACTCCGCGTCCAAGGCGTTCAACCTGGCCGCGCTCCGGGTCGCGGTCGCCGTCCCCGGCCCGGACGCCCACGAGCTCGACGGCATGGCCGACCCCGTCGCCGACGGCGTCATGCACCTGGGCGTCGTCGCGCAGACGGCCGCCTACGCGGACGGAGGCGCCTTCCTCGACGAGGTCCTGGCGGGCCTGGAGCGCAACGGCAGCCTGTTGCGGGAGCTCCTGGCGCCGGTCGTGGACTGGACGCCCCCAGCAGCCACCTACTTCGCCTGGCTCGACCTCAGCAGGTACTCGGACAACCCGGCGCGCGCGCTGCTCGACGGCGGTCTCGCGGTCAACCCGGGCCCGACGTTCGGCGTGGAGGGCGCGGGCCACGTGCGACTGAACTTCGCCACCTCGTCGGCCATCCTCACGGACGCCGCAGCGAGGCTCACGACGACGCTCGAGGGAACGCGGCGCGCCTGAGAAGCCCTCAGCGGTGCGCGGCCCTGCTGAGGTGCTCCTGCAGTGCGTCGACGATGCGGACGTCCGCATCCAGCCACGGGACGTCGTGCCACTGGCTGATCGGCAGCCACCTGAGCTCGTCGTGCTCCTCGAGCGGCTCCGGGGTCCCCTCGACCACCTCGGCCAGCCAGATGCGCATCACGTACTCGTCGGAGAGGCGCCAGAGGCCATCGTCGGGTCCGACGAGCTCGTCGCCCAGGCCGATCCGTGCGCCGAGCTCCTCACGGATCTCGCGGTGCAGGGCGTCCTCGGGCTGCTCGCCGGCGTCCACCTTGCCGCCGGGGAACTCCCAGCGGCCGGCCAGACGGGCCGGGACTGCACGTCGCGCGGCCAGCAGCTCACGCGGGTCGTCGAGGTCGTCCACGATGGCGGCGGCGACGACGAGTACGGGTGAGGTCATGCGGTGAGTCTGCCAGGCCCCTGTGTCAGGGGTGTGGCTTCGGTGCGACGGCCGCGTTCCTCGAGCCGGCGCACCAGGAGAGTCAGCGGATGCCGTGCGCCACTGCCCAGGCGACGGCCTCGGCGCGGGTGGAGACTCCGATCTTGCGGTACACGCTGCGCACCTGGGACTTCACGGTGTTGCGCGTGACGAAGAGTCGCGTGGCGATCTCCTCGAGAGTGACGTCTTCGGCCAGCTCGGCCAGGACGACCCGCTCGCGGCGCGTCAGTGCGTCGTTCGAGACTCCGACGGTCCTGCTCGTCTCCACCATGCTCATGATGTCCTCCGGTGTGCTGCGTCGCCCGGGACGTCCGGGTCACGCTCTTGGCTGCGTACCGGATGAGAGAGGGCAATCAGTGAGCCATGACGCCACTTCTGCCAACTCTTCATGTACGGGTTCCCCCCCGACATGCCGATCTCGCTAGCCACCCACAATGAACGTCGCATCGGCACCTTGATACGCCGTACGTGTGGCTGGTTCTCAGGTTTCACCCGATCGGGCGAGTGCAATGTCCACGAAATGGGACTACCTGGGACCAGCCGGTGTGTCCTGCGGGTCAGCCGGCGCTCTGCGCGGCGTACTCGTCGGACGTCAGGAGCGGACCGGTCGACGTCACGTCGACCTTCAGGAGCCAGCCCGCACCATAGGGGTCGGAGTTGACGACGGAGGGGTCGTCCACAGCCGACTGGTTGATCTCGATCACGGTCCCCGACACCGGGGAGTACAGCTCGGACACCGACTTGGTCGACTCGATCTCACCCACCACAGCGCCCGCCACGAGCTCCTCGCCGACTGCCGGCAGCTCGAGGTAGACGATGTCGCCCAGGGCGTCGGCGGCTGTAGCCGTGATCCCGATGGTCGACGGGGAACCGTCCTGCAGCCACTCGTGCTCGACGGTGTAGTGCAGGTTGGTGGGCAGATCCGTGCTCATAGGTGCTCCTGTCAGGGGGGACGGACCCTAGTGCTGGTTTACCGGGCCCGGCGGTAGAAGGGAAGAGGGACGACCCGAACAGGTTCGAGGCGTCCCCGCACGTCAACGGCGAGTTCGGTACCGGGCGCGCTGTTCTCGGGCGCCACGTAGGCCATCGCGACCGGGTGGCCGAGCGTCGGCGACGGCGCCCCGGATGTGACCACGCCGATCTGCGAGCCGTCCGGCAGGGTCACGGGGTAGCCGTGACGGGCGGCCCGGCGGCCCAGACCTTCCAGCCCGACGAGCGTCCTGGTGGCCTCCGCGCCGTCCCGAGCCTCGAGGGCGGCACGGCCGACGAAGTCGACCGGCTCGCCGTCGGCCGTCGCCTTGTCGAGCTTCACCACGCGGCCCAGCCCCGCGTCGTGCGGCGTGGTGGTGCGGTCCAGCTCGTTGCCGTACAGGGGCATGCCCGCCTCGAGGCGGAGGCTGTCGCGTGCGGACAGCCCGGCCGGGACGAGGCCCTTGTCGCTGCCCGCCGCGAGGAACGCCTGCCACAGGGCGGGGGCCAGGGGAGCGTCGAGGAAGAACTCGAAGCCGTCCTCGCCCGTGTAGCCGGTGCGGGCGACCAGGACGGGCTCGCCGGCGAAGGTGGCCGGCAGGCACGCGTAGTACTTCGATGCGCCGATGTCGCCGCCCGTCTCGTCCAGGCCCTGCGTGGCGCGCACGATGTCGAGGGCGTTCGGGCCCTGGACCGCGATGAGGGCGGTCTGCGGGGAGCGGTCCTCGACCGTTGCCTGGAATCCCGCCGCGCGCTCGCGCAGGGCGTCGAGCACGACCTCGTGGTTCGAGGCGTTGGCGACGACGAGGAAGGCGTCCTCGCGGTCCCGGTAGACGATCAGGTCGTCGACGACGCCGCCGTCCGGCGCGCAGATCATCGTGTAGCGCGCGCCCTGGAAGCGCAGGGCGGAGAGGTTCCCGACGAGGGCGTAGTCGAGGAACGCGGCGGCGTCGGGGCCGGTGACGCGGATCTCGCCCATGTGCGAGAGGTCGAACAGCCCGGCGGCGGAGCGCACCGCGGTGTGCTCCGCGATGTCGGACGTGTACCGCAGCGGCATCTGCCAGCCGGCGAAGCTGGTGAGAGCTGCGCCCAGGGCGACGTGCTCGTCGTGGAGCGGGCTCAGTGTGTCGGTCACGGGTTCGTCCTTCACTCGGCGTACGCCTCGATGGGCGGGCAGCTGCAGACCAGGTTGCGGTCCCCGTGCGCGCCGTCGATCCGGCGGACCGGCGGCCAGTACTTTCCCTCGCGCAGTGCGGCCACCGGGAAGCCGGCGAGCTCCCGCGGGTAAGCCTGCGTCCACTCGTCCGCGGTGAGGCTCGCGGCCGTGTGCGGTGCGTTGCGCAGCGGCGACTCGGCGACCGTCCAGCGGCCCGCGGCCACCGCGTCGATCTCGCCGCGGATGGCGATCATCGCCTCGACGAACCGGTCGATCTCCGCCAGGTCCTCGCTCTCGGTCGGCTCGACCATGAGCGTGCCGGCCACCGGGAACGAGAGCGTCGGCGCGTGGAACCCGTAGTCCATGAGCCGCTTGGCCACGTCCTCGGCGGTCACGCCGGTCTCCTTGGTGATGTCGCGCAGGTCGAGGATGCACTCGTGCGCGACGAGCCCGTTGGGGCCCGTGTAGAGGACGGGGTAGTGCGCCGACAGGCGCGTGGCCAGGTAGTTCGCGGCCAGCACCGCCGTCTCCGTGGCCTCGCGAAGCCCGTCGGGACCCATCAGCGCGACGTAGGCCCAGCTGATCGGCAGGATGCCCGCAGACCCCCACGGCGCGGCGCTGACCGGTGCCGTGGCCTCGTTGCTGGTGCCGGGGGTCGGGTTGCCCGGCAGGTACGGCGCGAGGTGCGCCGCGACCGCGACCGGGCCGACCCCGGGACCGCCGCCGCCGTGCGGGATGCAGAACGTCTTGTGCAGGTTGAGGTGGGACACGTCGCCGCCGAGCTCGCCCGGACGCGCCAGTCCGACCAGCGCGTTGAGGTTCGCGCCGTCGATGTACACCTGGCCGCCGGCCTCGTGCACGAGGTCGCAGACCGTGCGCACACCCTCCTCGTAGACGCCGTGCGTCGAGGGGTAGGTGATCATGATCGCGGCCACCTGCGGCCCGTGCTGGTCCAGCTTGGCGCGCAGGTCGTCGAGGTCGATGGACCCGTCGGACGCCGTCGCGACGACGACGACGCGCATGCCCGCGAGCGCCGCCGACGCCGCGTTCGTGCCGTGCGCGGACGCGGGGATCAGGCAGACGTCGCGCGTGTCGCCGCGCGCCGCGTGGTAGCCGTGGATGGCCAGCAGACCGGCCAGCTCACCCTGCGAGCCCGCATTCGGCTGCACCGACACCGCGGCGTAGCCCGTGATCTCGGCGAGCCAGTCCTGCAGCTGCGTCACCAGCTCCGCGTAGCCGAGGGTCTGGTCGAGGGGCGCGTACGGGTGGATGCTCGCGAACTCCGGCCAGCTGATGGGCTCCATCTCGGCCGTGGCGTTGAGCTTCATCGTGCACGAGCCCAGCGGGATCATCGTGCGGTCGAGGGCCAGGTCCTTGTCCGAGAGGCGGCGCAGGTAGCGCAGCATCGCGGTCTCGGAGCGGTGCAGGTGGAAGACGGGGTGCGTGAGGTAGGTATCCGTGCGCCGCAGGACCGCGGGCAGGGCCGTGGTCTCGACGACGAACCCCTGCGGGCCGCCGACACCGGTGAACCCGAACGAGTACGTGCCGTCCTCGTCCGCCTCGAGCGTCGTGGTGCCCGCGGCCGCGAAGGCCAGCACGATGCGCAGCAGGTGGTCGGCGTTGGTGCGCTCGTCGCAGGCGATCTGCACGTGGTCGTCGTCGGCGGCCCAGAGGTTGACACCGGCGTCGGCGGCCTTCGCGACGACTGCGCGGGCCTTGCCCGGGACGACCGTGCGGATCGTGTCGAAGTACGTGTCGTGCTCGACCGTGACGCCGATGCCGGTGAGCAGCTCGGCGAGGCCGGACGCGTGCGCGTGGACGGTCTCGGCGATCGCCCGCAGTCCGTCGGGCCCGTGGTAGACCGCGTACATCGACGCGACGATCGCGAGCAGCGCCTGCGCGGTGCAGATGTTGCTCGTCGCCTTCTCGCGGCGGATGTGCTGCTCGCGCGTCTGCAGGGCGAGCCGGTAGGCCCGCGCTCCGTCGGCGTCGATCGAGACACCCACAAGCCGCCCGGGCAGCGACCGCTCCAGGCCGTTGCGCACCGCCATGAACGCGGCGTGCGGCCCACCGCCGAACAGCGGGACGCCGAAGCGCTGCGCCGAGCCGACCGAGATGTCGGCGCCGAGCGTGCCGGGGCTGGTGACGAGCGTCAGGGCGAGCAGGTCGGCCGCGACCGTGACGAGGCCTCCCCGCTCCTTGGTCTGTGCGATGACGTCCGTCAGGTCGCGCACGCGGCCGGAGGCGCCGACCTGCTGCAGCACGACCCCGACGAGGTCGCCCTCGATCTCGGGGAGCCCGTCGGTCAGGTCCGCGACGAGGACCGGCAGGCCGATCGCCTCGGCGCGGCCGATCGTGACGGCCAGCGACTGGCTGAACAGGTCCACGTCGAGGACCACGGTGCCGGCCTTGCCCCGGGCGCCGCGCCACATGAGCGCGACCGCCTCGGCGACGGCCGTGGCCTCGTCGAGGAGCGAGGCGTTGGCGATGTCCAGGCCGGTGAGGTCGGTGACCATCGTCTGGAAGTTGAGCAGCGCCTCGAGCCGGCCCTGGGCGATCTCCGGCTGGTAGGGCGTGTAGGCGGTGTACCAGGCGGGTGACTCGAGCACGTTGCGGCGGATGACCGCCGGCGTGATCGTGTCGGAGTACCCCTGCCCGATCATCGGCGTGAGCACCTGGTTGCGGCCGGCGATGGTCTTCAGCGCGGCGAGCACGTCCTCCTCGGACCGTGCGGCGGGCAGGTCGAGCGGCCGGTCCGTGCGGATGCTCGCGGGGACGGCCGCGTCGATCAGCGCGTCGAGGCTGTCGTAGCCGACGACCGAGAGCATGTGCGCCGTCTCCGTGCCGCGCGGGCCGATGTGCCGGTCGGCGAAGTCCTCGGCGGCGGGCGTGTGCTCGACGCGCGTCGAGGCGACGATGTCGCCGGAGGCGTCCAGGTGCAGGACGGGGCCGCTGATCACGGCTGAGTGCAAGTCGGTCACGGGCTGCTCCGCAGGGTCGTCCGGTGGGGGCACCGGGACGGTGGGTGGGCTCCCCGCTCTGTCACCTGCGTTCGTGCGCGTGCACGCGTGCAGACCTGAGAGTTTTGCCTGCCCGAGGACAGACTTGCACCGTCGGTGGGACCTTGCCGGTCCGCTTTCCAGAGTTGCCTCGCCGTGGCGGTACAGGGGCCTGAGAGATTCCCGGGGAGGATTGCTCCTTCGGCGCCCCGCCGTCGTGCGCGGGAGCTCTCCCGCCGCGGTTCGAGCAGCGTGTGAAGTTGTGGGCTCAGCGTACCTGCCGGGGGTGTCGACCGGGCCTACCGTCCCAGCGCCCGGACCCGCAGCTCCTCGAGCCGCGCGACGAGCACCCGGAGGTCGCGGGCGGCCAGCACGCGGCCGCCGTTCGTGCGCCGGCGCGGCACGAGCAGCAGGTTCTGCCCGATCGCCGTGACGAGCATGATCGCGGGACGTGTGCCGTCGTTGGTGATCGAGCCGCGGGACTCGTCGATCGCGACGACCGACGACCAGGGGATCGCGACCAGGACCGCCGCCGTCGACCGCCGCCCGGTCCACAGCTCGATGCCCTGGTCGGACGGCACCACGGACAGGGACGTCGCAGCGGTCTTGCGCACCCTGGTCGGCGTGATCCCCGCGGCCGACAGCGCCGCATGCAGACCGCGAGCACCCCACGCCTCGACGACCTCCAGGCCCGGCCGGGCGGCCATGACCGCGCGGTGACGACCACCGGTCATCGACCTCGAGACCAACCCGCCGACGACGAACGCGACGAGGACGACCGCCAGCATCGCGCAGACGGCCGCCACGCCGGACAGGCCCTGCCGGTACGTCCGGAAGAAGAGGAAGGCCAGCAGCGCGGCACCGATGCCCCAGCGGATCAGCACGGCCTGGCGGTCGGCGGAGCGGTGCATCGCGTCGAGCTGCGCGAGGTGCTGAGCGTGCTGCGCGGCCGCGTAGCTACCCGGGTCGGGCTGCCCGTGGGCCTGCGGCGGGGAGTACGACGTGGGGTGCTGGACGTGCGGCTGCGGTTGGCCGTACGGCTGCGGCTGCGCGTGTGGCTGCTCATAGGGCAGCGGCCGGCCGTGGGTCGGCTGCGGCTGGCCGTAGGGCGGCTCGGCCGGGCGCTGGTTCGGGTCGCCCCAGTTGGACATGTGCGCGTTCCCCCCTGCAGGAGCCCTCCGCCGCGGGGCGCGGAGGGCGTGGACCGTGCCCGCGCCGAGCAGGATAGGGGCGACGATCGCCACGGCCGGCGACCGAGGGCGGGATTCATCAGGACGGCTCTCTCCTCGCCGCTCGTTAGGCTGGCGTGATGAGCCCCCCGTCGACCGACCGCGTCCCGGCGGTCGTCGTCGTGGTCTCCGACCGGTCCGCCGCCGGCACGCGGGCCGACCGGTCCGGGCCGCTCGCCGCGGGCCGGCTGCAGGCGAGCGGGTACACGGTGGCGCCGGTGGTCGTCGTCCCGGACGGCGCGGGGTCGGTCGAGGCTGCCGTGCGCGCCGCCGTCGACGCGGGCGCGCGGGTGGTGATCACCTCCGGCGGCACCGGCGTCGGTCCTCGCGACCGCACGCCCGAGGGCACGCGACCGCTGCTCGCCCACGAGCTCCCGGGCATCCCCGAGGCGATCCGACGGGTCGGCGCCGCGACCGTCCCGACGGCCGTCCTGTCGCGCGGGCTCGCGGGCGTCACCGCGGACGGGGCCGTCGTCGTCAACCTGCCCGGGTCGCCCGGTGGGGTCTCCGAGGGGCTCGACGTGCTGCTGCCGCTGCTCCCGCACCTTCTCGACCAGCTGCGCGGCGGTGACCACGGATGATCGCCCGCGTCGTCGACGAGCCCCTCGACCTGCTGTTTCACGTGGAACACGTCAGTGGTCCGCGGGCGGGTGCGGTCGCGACGTTCGTGGGGCTCGTGCGTAACCACGACCCGTCGGTCACCGGACGGGTAGTGGGGCTCGACTACTCCGCGCATCCCGATGCACCGGCCGTGCTGGCGCAGATCGCGTCGTCGTTCGCGGCCGACGACGACGTGCTGGGCGTCGCTGTGTCGCATCGGATCGGCCACCTGGCGGTCGGAGAGGCCGCGATCGTCGCGGCGATCGCCACCTCGCACCGGGCGGAGGCGTTCGACGTCTGCCGCGCCCTCGTCGAGAAGGTCAAGGCCGAGCTCCCGGTGTGGAAACGTGAGGTACTGGAGGACGGATCACACGTCTGGGTGGGGATGACATGACCTTGGTCGACCGGTTCGGGCGCGAGCACCGCGACCTGCGCATCTCGCTGACCGACCGCTGCTCGCTGCGCTGCACCTACTGCATGCCCGCCGACGGCGTCCCGTGGTTGGCGCGCTCGACCATGCTGAGCACGGACGAGATCGTGCACGTCGCCCGCGTGGGGGTGGAGCTCGGCATCACGGAGATCCGGCTGACGGGCGGCGAGCCGCTGCTGCGCGTCGACATCGTGGACGTGGTCCGTCGGCTCACCGCGCTGCACGGTCCGTCGGGCAGTCCCGAGGTCTCGCTGACGACGAACGCGCTGCGCCTGCCCGGGCTCGCCTCGCAGCTCAGGGACGCCGGACTGTCGCGCGTGAACATCAGCCTGGACACGCTGGACCGGCAGAAGTTCCTGCAGCTGACCCGCCGCGACAAGCTCGTCGAGACCCTGGCCGGGATCGCGGCGGCGGACGCCGCCGGACTGCACCCCGTGAAGATCAACGCGGTCGCGATGCGTGGGGTGAACGACGACGAGGTGGTGGCCCTGACCCGCTTCGCCGTGGACCGCGGGTACCAGATGCGGTTCATCGAGCAGATGCCGCTGGACGCGGGGCACACCTGGGACCGCGCCGAGATGGTGACGCAGGCCGAGATCCTGGGCCGCCTGCGTGAGGCGTTCACGCTCACCGAGGTGCCGGGCCGCGGCGCCGCGCCCGCCGAGCTGTGGACCGTCGACGGCGGACCCGAGACCGTCGGCGTCATCGCCTCGGTGACCGCGCCCTTCTGCGGCGCGTGCGACCGCCTGCGGCTCACGGCCGACGGGCAGCTGCGCGCGTGCCTGTTCTCGCAGACCGAGACGGACGTCCGCGAGCTGCTGCGGGGTGCGGAGCCCACCGACGGCTCGGCGATCGGCGTCGGTGCGGCGCAGGCGCTGCGCATCGGCACGAGCGCGGCCCCGCGGCCCGCGCCGATCCCGTCCGACGTCGACGAGGCGCTGGCCGAGGCCTACCGCCGCTGCCTGGCCGGCAAGAAGGCCGGCCACGACATCGACGACCCGTCGTTCCTGCAGCCCGACCGCCCGATGAGCGCGATCGGCGGCTAGCCGCCGGCGAACGGGGGGAGCACGTCGAGCGTCGCGCCGGCTCGCACCGGGTCGGGCCCGTCGACCCGGACGCCGTCGGCCAGCAGCGCGCAGCGGCCCAGCACCGCCGCGAGCGCGGGATGCGCGCCGATCATCGCTGCCCGCACCTGGTCGGCCGACCCCGCCTCGAGCTGCTCCGTGTCGACACCGGCGGCCTCCGCCGCGGCCGCGAAGTAGCGCACGCTGATCACTCCCACGCAGCGGCCCGCTCGTCGATCGCGGCGAGCAGGTGCTCGACGGCGGCCGGGTCCGTGCCGGCGGCCGCGAGGCCCGCGACGAACATGGTCACCGGGACCGCGGGTCTCGCGACCTGGTGCGCGACCCCGCTGGACACCTCGAGGATGCGGTCGATGTCGACGAGCTCACGGTCCACGCCGAGCGCCACGCAGAGCTGGTCGATCCAGACGGGCAGGTCGGCGCCCGGGGCGCGGCGCGGGTCGTCGGTCATGGGTCGATCCTCTCAGCCGTCAGTTCCGCGTCCAGTCGTGCGACGTCGGGCCAGGTGTCGGCGTCGGCGGCCGAGTCGTCGGTGTCGGGGACGTCCACCAGTGTCAGGCCGGTCGTCAGCGCGCGCATCGAGGCCCCGTGCACGGTCGGGAGCCGAAGCAGCGCCGCTGTCAGGGCGCTGGAGCGGTAGACCGCGACGAGGTGCTGCGGGTGTCCGTCCGGGCTGACCAGGCGCGCACCGTCCACGCCGTCGGCCGACGTCGCCGCGCGGAGGGCCGGGAGCGCGGCTCCGGCGCGGGGGATGTCGCAGGCCAGGACGACGACGTACTCGCTGGTCGACGAGAGGGAGGCCAGCGCCGCCAGCCCCGCTGCCAGCCCCGCGACCGGGCCGCCGTCGGGCGGGTCCTCGAGCACGGTCGGGATGCCGGGACGCGCCACCGACGGTGGTCCGACGACCACCACCCGGGAGGCATCGCTCACCGCCGCCAGGGCGTGGTCCAGCAGCGCCCGGCCGCCGACCACGACCTCCGGCTTGGACGGCCCGCCGAGGCGCGAACCCCGGCCACCGGCGAGGACGACAGCGTCGAACGCGGCCTCAGGCATCGTCCGGCCGCACCCAGTCGCCCGATTTCCCGCCGGACTTCGCCTCGAGCCGCACGTCCGCGATCCGCACCGACTTGTCGATCCCCTTGACCATGTCGACGACGGCGAGCGCGGCCACGGATACGGCGGTCAGCGCCTCCATCTCGACGCCCGTGCGGTCGGCGGTCCGGACGGTGGCGGTGATGTCGACGCCGTCGTCGGTGATCGTCAGGTCCACGACCACGCCGTGCACGCCGATCACGTGCGCGAGCGGGAGCAGCTCGGCCGTGCGCTTGGCGGCCGAGATGCCCGCGATCCGCGCGACCGCGAGCACGTCGCCCTTGGGCACCCCGCCGGAGCGCAGGGCCGCGACGACCTCCGGCCCGCAGACGACCCGACCCGACGCCGTCGCCGCGCGGACGGTCGGCTGCTTGGCGGTGACGTCGACCATCCGGGCGTGCCCGGCGCTGTCGAGGTGTGTGAACGGCTGGTCGCTCATGGCCTGACCCTCATCACTCGTACCCGATCGCCCACAGACACGGAGTCCACCGACGCGGGGATCACGGCGAGCCCCTCCGCCAGCGCGAGCCTCGCGACGAGGTGCGAGCCGGAGCCGCGTCCGGTGGCGCGCACGACGTGCGGGTGGCCGCCGTCCGACACGTACCGCACGGGCATGATCTGGGCGCGGTCAGGGGGCGTGGTCCAGGCGTCGTCGCTGATCGCGGTCGCGGTGGGCCGCTCGACGTCCGCGTGCCCGGCCATCCGGCGCAGCGCGGGCCGGACGAACATCTCGAACGAGGCGAACGAGCTGACCGGGTTGCCCGGCAGCGTGACGATCGGGATGCCGTTCGCCAGGCGCCCCAACCCCTGCGGCTTGCCCGGCTGCACGGCGACCCGGACGAACTCGACGTCGGGCTCGTCGGCCAGCGCGGCCTTGACCACGTCGTACGCGCCCATGCTCACGCCGCCCGAGGTGACGACGAGGTCGACGTCCTCGATGCCCAGCAGCAGCGCGTGCAGCGCGTCCGGGTCGTCGGCGACCGGCCCGAGCCGCACCGGGATGCCGCCGGCCTCCCGGACCGCTGCCGCGAGCAGCCACGAGTTCGAGTCGGGGAGCTGACCGCGCAGCAGCGGGGTCCCGGGCGCGACGAGCTCGTCGCCGGTCGACACGACCGCGACCCGCGGACGACGGTGCACGAGCGCCGACGCGCGGCCGACGGACGCGATCGCCGCGATGTGCGCCGGGCCGAGGGCCGTCCCCGCGGCGACGACGAGGTCGCCGGGGACGGCGTCCTCGCCGGCTCGACGGATGTGCGCGCCCTCCTCCGGCACGAGCGCGACGGACACCCACGACGTCCCGCCGTCGGTGTCCTCGACCGGCACGACCGCGTCCGCGCCGGCGGGCAGCGGCGCCCCCGTCATGATGCGGGCGGCCGTACCGGCGGTGACCTCAGGCTCCTCGTCGGAACCCGCCGCGAGCTCCGCGACCACCCGCAGCGTGGCGCCGGGGTAGATGTCGGCCGCGCGCACGGCGTAGCCGTCCATCGCCGAGTTGTCCCACCGGGGCAGGTACTCGTCGCTGCGGACGTCCTGTGCCAGGACCATCCCGTCCAGCTCGTCGAGCGCGCGCTCCTGCGCCGCGAGCGGCTCGGCGAGCGCCAGGGCTGCGGCGCGGTGGTCGTCGAGTGGTCGCACGGTCAGCTGGCTGCGTACCAGGCGAGGATGCCGCCGTCGAGGTTGCTCGCGTCGTACCCGAGCCCGCGCAGCACGCGCGCGGCGGTCAGGGAGCGCCCGCCGACCTGGCACTGCACGACGATCTCCTGGTCGCGCGGCAGGCCGTCCAGCGCCGAGCCGTCGAGCACGCTGCCGAGCGGGATCAGGACCGCCCCGGGGATCGCCCCGGCGGCGAACTCCTCCGGCTCGCGCACGTCGATGAGCAGGAAGTCGTCGGCGCCGGCCTCGCGGGCTACCAGTCGGGCCACGAGCTCGGGCGCGGTGGTGATCGGGACGTCGTCGGGCATGGTGCTCTCCTTGCGCGGGGGGGCGATGTGCTGCGTGCCGATGAGTGGGACCTCGGACCAGCGGCCGCGCAGCGCGTCGATCACGAGCACGCGGCCGAGCAGTGATTCTCCGGTGCCGGTGACCAGCTTGACCACCTCGGTCGCCATGACGGAGCCGACCTGCCCGCACAGTGCGCCGAGCACGCCGGCCTCCGCGCAGGACGGGACCTCGTCGGCGGCGGGCGGTTCGGGGAAGAGGTCGCGCAGCTGCGGACCGTGGCGCCCCCAGAACACGGTGGTCTGCGCGTCGAACCGCAGCACCGACCCCCAGACCTCGGGGAGCCCGAGCCGCACGCACGCGTCGTTGACCAGGTAGCGGGTGGGGAAGTTGTCCGTGCCGTCGACGACGACGTCGTACCCGCTCAGGATCGCGTCGACGTTCTGGCTGGTCAGCCGCTCGCCGTGCGTCGTCACGACGATGTCCGGGTCGAGCGCCGCGATCGACTCGGCCGCGCTGTCGACCTTCGCCCGGCCCACGTCCGCAGTCCCGTGGATCACCTGACGCTGGAGGTTGCTCACGTCCACGACGTCGTCGTCGACGATCCCGATCGTGCCGACCCCCGCCGCCGCGAGGTACTGCAGGACCGGCGCCCCGAGCCCACCGGCGCCGATCACGCACACCTTCGCGTTCCGCAGCCGTCGCTGCCCGTCGACCCCGAGCTCGGCGAGCAGCAGGTGCCGCGACCCGCGCGCGAGCTGCTCACGGGTCAGGGGCGGCCCGAGGGGGACCAGCGCAGGAAGCAGCACGACGACAAACCTACGTCGTGCGGTCGCGTCCCGGGGCCGCCGCTGGGAGCCTGCGGGGATGAGGCCGTTCGTGCTGCTCGCCACGCGCTCTCAGGACGACGCCGCCGACGGCGAGTACGCGGCGTTCCTGCGGTTCGGCGGGCTGGCCTCGGACGACCTGCTCCGGGTCCGGCTGGAGTCGACCACCATGCCCGACCTCGATCTGGACGGCCTGTCGGGCGTCTTCGTCGGGGGAAGCCCGTTCGACGCGAGTGCGTCGAGCAAGTCCGACGCACAGACCCGGGTCGAGGCCGAGATGTCCGTGCTGCTCGACGAGGTGGTCACGCGGGACTTCCCGTTCCTCGGCGCCTGCTACGGCGTCGGGACGCTCGGCGTGCACCAGGGCGGGGTGATCGACACGACGTACGGCGAGCCGATCGGTGCCGTGCCGATCACCCTCACCGACGAGGGCGTGGCCGACCCGCTGCTCGCCGGACTCCCGCGCCGGTTCGACGCGTACGTCGGGCACAAGGAGGCGTGCCGTGTGCTCCCCAGCACCGCGACGCTCCTCGCCTCGTCGCCCGCGTGCCCCGTGCAGATGTTCCGGGTCCGAACCAACCTCTACGCCACCCAGTTCCACCCCGAGCTCGACGTCGACGGCATCGTCGGGCGCATCCGCACGTACTCCGGGTACGGCTACTTCCCGCCGGCGGAGCTCGAGGAGGTCGTCGCGCGGGTCCGCGCCACGGACGTCTCCGTGCCGCCACGGATCCTCGCGGCGTTCGTCCGGCGCTACGCCCGCGCCTGACGAGCGCGACGACCTGTCGCCTGGGCGAGTGAATCTCGCCGAAGGCCGGCCGCGAAACGGTACGTCACGGTACATTTCCCCCGCCTCCGCCGCGGAGCGCACTCGTAGCAGGGGGTTGCTCACGTGAATCCGTCTCGTCCTGTCGTCCGCCGACTCGTCGCGTTCTTCACCGCCGTCGCGACGCTCATCGGCCTCGCCGCACTCGCCCCGGCGGTCGCCTCCGCCGACGACGCGCCCACGACGTTCAGCATCTCGGGGACGGTGACGGACGACACGGGTGCACCTGCAGCGGGCGTCACGGTGGACATCACTCCGCCCGCGCCGTTCAGCATCCCCGTGACGACGGACGCGAACGGCCACTACAGCGCGGCCGGGTTCCTCCCCGGCTCGTACACCGTGACGTTCGTGCCCCCGTTCGGCGGCCCCCTTCTGGGCGAGACGTACAAGGACGCCGCGAACTCCTGGACCGGTACTCCGGTCGTCGTGAGCACCGGCGACGCGACCGGCATCGACGCCTCGCTCGACCGTGCGAGCTCGATCGCCGGACGTGTCCTCGACGCCGACGGACACCCGGTCCCCGGGGTCGGCGTGACCATGAACTCGGCGGCGTTCTCGTACGCCGCGGCCACCACGGCTGCCGACGGCACCTACAGCGCGACCCGTCTGCGCGCCGGTGACTGGCGCATCTCGTTCACGGCACCCAACGGTTCGGCGTGGGTCTCGGAGCTGTACGACGACGCGCACACGCCCGACTCCCAGACCGTCGTGGCCCTGGCGCCCGGTACCGCGCTCACACTGAACGACGCGGTGCTCGCGCGCGGCAACGCCATCACCGGCCGGGTCCTCGCGCCGGACGGGTCGCCGAAGGCCGGCATCGAGGTGTGGGCGTCCACGCCGGACGGCTCGAACGGCGGCGCGACGACGGACGCCGACGGCATCTACGCGATCACGGGCCTGGCCGACGGGGACTACAGCGTCTACGCCCAGTCCGACTGGGCGGCCAACCTCGTCGGTGTCGTCTACCCCGGCGGGAGGGACTGGAACGCCGGCGAGGACGTGCACGTCGCCGGGGCGGAGACGGTCACGCTGCACGACCTGACGCTGATCGCCGGCGCGACCGTGACCGGGACCGTCTTCGGCCCTGACGGCACGCCCATGGCGCACGCGTTCGTCGACGCCTTGTCGGACACCGACCAGAACGGCGCGTACACGGGCAGCGACGGCTCGTTCTCGATCAACCTGCTGTCCCCCGGGACCTACCGTGTCTCCGCCCGGTCGGACTGGGGGGCCGCTGCGTCGATCGTGCAGACGTACTACGCCGCCTCTCCTGGCGAGACCCGCTTCAGCCAGGCGACCCCCGTCGTCCTTGCGGCCGGCGGGACGGCGGACGGCATCGCCATCCACACGAGCGCCAAGGGTTCCGCGTCGGTCACGCTCGTCGCGACCGCGGCTCACGCACCCGTGCTCGGCGAGCCGTTCAGCATCGACGTCACCGTGACCGGCGCCCAGGGCACGCCGACCGGTTCGGTGTGGGTCGGCAACTCGCTGGCCCGGACCGTCGTCTATGCCGACGCCGACCTCGTCGACGGACACGCGACGCTCACGTTCGACGCGATCGACCAGGGCACCTATCCGTGGGTCGACGTCTGGTACGTCGGAGACGCCACGTACGGCACGGGTGCGGCCATGGTGGACTACGTGCCCGGCGGCCCCGCACCGTCTATCGACTCCCTCGCACCGCCCACCGGCTCGGTCCTCGGTGGGCAGCAGGTGAGCATCTCGGGTTCGGGATTCGGACCGGACACCTCGGTCACGTTCGGCGGCGTCCCCGCGGCGGTCATGGTCGACGGACCGGGCTCGCTGGTCGCGACGGCACCCGCGCACGCCGCGGGACCCGTGGACGTGGTCGTGACGACGCAGGGTCGGACGAGCGCCCCGGCGACGTACACCTACGAGAAGGCGACGACGACGCTGGCGCTGATCGGTCCTGTCGGGCCGACGACCTCCGGCGCGGCCGCGTCGTTCGCCGCGACCGTCAGCAGCACCGCCGGAACCCCGACCGGCTCCGTCGAGTTCGTCGTCGACGGTGCCGCTCCCGTCGCCGTCCCGCTCGCGGGCGGGGTCGCGCAGCTCAGCACCACCGGCCTGGCGGTGGGTTCGCACACCGTGAGCGCCACCTACGCGGGCGACACCACCTACGCCACCTCGACGGCCCAGGTCGCCCACACCGTGACCGGCTCGACCGGAAAGCTCCCGGTCGTCGGTCGAGCCCTGCCGAGCACCGGCCTGACGACCGGCGGGAGCCTCACGATCGTGACGGGGAAGAACTTCGTCAAGGGCAGGACGACGGTCGCGTTCGGGTCCGTCGCCGCGACGAGCGTGACCGTCCTGAACAGCACGACGCTGCTCGTCGTCGTGCCCAAGCACGGTGCCGGCGCCGTCCACCTCACGGCCGCGACCCCGGCCGGCAGCTCGACCACCTGGGCGTCGTTCACCTACGTGGCGCCCCCGATCCGGCACCCGCTGCCGTGCCACGGGGTGCCACGCCGGTCCTGACGGCGCTCGACCCGGGGGGCGGGTGACGCCTAGAGCGTCGCCTGCCAGGCCACGATGCGCTCGATCGCCTCGCCGACCACCTCGACCGACGACGCGAACGACAGCCGGACCCACCTGCGCCCGTCGACGGGGTCGAAGTCGGTGCCCGGAGTCAGGGCCACGCCGGCCTCGTCGAGGAGCCGGGCGCACCACGTGATCGAGTCGAGGCCGCTGGCCGAGATGTCGGCGTAGAGGTAGAACGCCCCGTCGGCCGGGGCGATGCGCGTCCAGCCGAGCTCGGGCAGGCGCTCGAGGAGCAACGCGCGCGACGACGCGTAGCGGGCCACGTTCTCCCGCGCTGCGGCGTAGCCGGACGGGCTGAACGCGGCGACGCCGGCGTGCTGGGCGAGCGCGGGCGGGCAGAGGGCCACGTTGCCGGCGAGCGCACCCACCGCGGAGACGAGGTCGTCCGGGAGCACGAGCCAGCCCAGGCGCCAGCCCGTCATCGCCCAGTACTTGGAGAACGAGTTCACGACGACGGCGCCCTGCGCCAGGTAGGACGCCGCGGTCGGGGGCGTCGAGGAGTCGTAGGTGATGCCGTGGTAGATCTCGTCGCTGATCAGCCGGACGCCGTGCGCGCCGCACCAGTCGGCCAGCGCGGCGAGCTCGGCCGGGTCGATCATCGTGCCGGTCGGGTTGGCGGGAGAGGCGACGACGAGGCCGTCGATCGGCTGCGTCAGGGCTTCCAGCTGCGCGACCGTCGGCTGGTACCGCGTCTCGGGGCCGCAGGGCAGGGTGACGACCTCGCAGCCGAGCGCCGCCAGGATGTTCGCGTACGCCGGGTAGCCGGGCACGCCCAGCGCAACGCGGTCGCCCACGTCGAACGCGGCGAGGAACGCGAGCAGGAAGCCGCCCGACGACCCCGTGGTCACCGCGATCCGGCCGGGTTCGATGTCGACGTCGTACCAGTCGCGGTAGTGCTGGGCGATCGCCGCACGCATGCCCGGTGCGCCGAGGGCTTCGGTGTACCCCAGGTCGCCCGCGGTGAGCAGGTCGATCGCGCGCTGCCGCACGACCTCGGACGCACCCGTCGACGGCTCGCCGGCGCAGAGGTTGAGGATGTTCTCGCCCGCGGCCCGGCGGGCGTTCGCGGCAGCCAGGATCTCCATGACGGCGAACGGCGGGACGTGCGCGCGGGAGGCAACCTTCATGGAGCCATGGTGGCGCACGAGCGACCGACATCACGTCCCCGTCGGAAACACGGGCGCGGTCCGCCCCGTTGCCAGAGGTATGCGAGCCATCACCTACTCCCGCTACGGCGACGCCAGCGTGCTCGGTCTCACCGAGCTCCCCACCCCGAAGGTCGGCCCCGACAGCGTCCTGGTGCGCGTGCGCGCCGCCTCGGTCAACCCGGTCGACTGGAAGGTCCGCGCGGGCTACCTGGACCCGATCATGGACGTGACCTTCCCCGCGGTCCCCGGATGGGACGTCGCCGGGGTCGTCGAGCGCGTCGGCCTGGACACCCCGGAGCTGCGGGTCGGCGACGAGGTCTACGGCTACGTCCGCCGCGACTGGGTGCAGGGCGGGACGTTCGCCGAGCTCGTCGCGGCGCCCGTGCGCACCCTGGCGCGCAAGCCGGCCACGCTGACGTTCGAAGAGGCCGCCGCGGTCCCGCTCGCCGGGCTCACCGCGTACCAGGCGATCCGCCGGTCCGGTGTCGCCTCCGGGCAGACCGTGCTCGTGCTGGCCGCCGCGGGCGGGGTCGGCGCGTTCGCGGTGCAGATCGCCCGGTCGCTCGGGGCTCGCGTCATCGGCACAGCGTCCGAGCGCAACCACGAGTACCTGCGCGGCCTGGGTGCCGAGCCGGTCGTGTACGGCGAGGGTGTCGTGGAGCGTGTGCGCGCGCTCGCACCGCACGGCGTCGACGTGGTGCTCGACTTCGGCGGCGACGACCTCGTGCCCACCGCCCGGGGCGTGCTGGCCGCCGACGGCGTGGTGGCCTCCGTCGTCGTCGCCGCGGCACGCGAGGAGCTCGGCGGCCACTACGTCTGGGTCCGACCGGACCACGACGACCTGGACGCGCTGACGGCACTCATCGATGCCGGCACGGTGAACGTCGAGGTGGCTGAGGTCTTCGAGCTCGCCGACGCCGCGGATGCCCATCGCGCCAGCGAGACGGGCCACGTGCGGGGCAAGATCGTCGTCCGCGTCGCCTGACGCCCGACCGGGCGGCCCGGCCTGCGGGCCGCGGCCGCCCGCGATCAGCTGTTGTCGACGACCGCGGCGTTCGCCGCGTCCGACTGGATGCGGGCGATCGCACCCTGCGCGTTCGCCTTCGTCGTGTAGCCCTCGCTGCTCGCGAGCACGTTGCCGTTCGTCGCGACGAGCCGGAACCGGAACTCGCCGGCCTTGTCCTTCCAGATCTCGAACTTCACGTCAGCCTCCGAGGTAGGACCGCCGGGTTCTGCACGGTCACGTTCAGTCTGGCGCGGGTCCCGGGCCCGCGCGCGGGGAGCCTTAGCCTCGGAACCGTGATCGTGGACTGCGCGCTGTACGCCGGGGGCCGACGCCTGCACCGTCTCGACGACCTGACCGTCGCGATGCGGGAGGCGGAGAAGGAGGACGGCTTCGTCTGGATCGGCCTGCACGACCCGACGCAGGAGGAGTTCGCCGCGCTCGCCGAGGCGTTCGAGCTGCCCGAGCTGGCCATCGAGGACGCGATCGCGTCCCACCAGCGGCCCAAGCTCGACCGCTACGGGTCGCTGACGTTCGCCGTGGTCAAGCCTGTGTTCTACGTCGACCACGTCGAGGTGGTCGAGGTCAGCGAGCTCGCGATCTTCGTCGGCCACCGCTTCGCCATCGTCGTCCGGCACGGCGTCACGACGATCCCCGCGCAGGTGCGCGAGGCGCTCGAGGGCGACCCCGAGATGCTCCAGCACGGTCCCGCGGCGGTGCTGCACGGCATCATGGACAAGGCCGTCGACCAGTACCTCGACGTCACCGCCGCGATCGAGGTCGACCTCGACGAGATCGAGGACCAGGTGTTCGGTGACGACCCGAGCAGCGACCACGCCGAGCGCATCTACAAGCTCAAGCGCGAGGTGCAGCAGTTCCGCAGGGCCGTCGTCCCGCTCGTCGGCCCCCTGACCCGGCTCGCCGACGAGACCGTCCCGAACATCCCGGCATACGCGCGGCCCTACTTCCGCGACGTGCAGGACCACGCGCTGCACGCCGCCGAGCTCGTCGAGGCCGCCGACGCCCTGCTCACCAACGTCATGCAGGCCGACCTGGCGCAGGTGAGCATGGAGCAGAACCGGGTCGGCATCCAGCAGAACTCCGACATGCGCAAGATCTCGTCGTGGGCGGCCATTGCGATCGTCCCGACCGCGGTCGCCGGCATCTACGGCATGAACTTCGACGTGATCCCCGGGTCGGGTGCCCCGTACGGGTTCTACGTCGTCGTCGGGGGCATCGGCGTCATCTGCGTGGCGCTGTACATGGCGTTCCGCCGCAACCGCTGGCTCTAGAGCACGCCGCGCACGTACGCGACGACGCCGTCGGCCGCCGCCTCGACCTGCGCGAGGCAGGCCTCGAAGTCCGCGGCGCCGCCGTACCAGGGGTCGTCGACGTCGAGCGCGTGCTCGGCCCGGCCCACGGGCGCATCCGGGTCGAACGACCGGTACATGCGCACGTCGGCGTCGCCGAGCTGCCGCAGCGCCCGCGCGTGCGCGGACGTCATCGCCAGGACGAGGTCGTGCGACGGCAGGTCCGAGGCGCGCACCCGTCGGGCGTGGTGGCCGTCGGCCGGGTCGTACCCGTGCGCGACGAGCACCGCCCGCGCGCGCCGGTCGATCGGGTTGCCGTGCTCCTCGTCGCTGATCCCCGTCGAGTCGACGACGACGCGGTCGCCCAGGCCTGCGGCGGCGAACCGGTCGCGCAGCACCACCTCGGCCATCGGTGAGCGGCAGATGTTTCCCGTGCAGACGACCATCACGGCGTAGGGCTGAGGCACGCTCGATCGTCGCACGACGTGCCGACACGATTCCTCACATCGCACGGACGTCGTCGCATCTGGGGGTTGAGACGCGACATAGACGCGATATACTCTGAGTCGAGCATTCGGAATCGGACGATACGCGTCGGAGGTGGCGGGCATGGCGGCACGATCGCGGAGCAACCCCCTTGCCCTCGCCGTCCTCGCGCTCCTGTGGGAGCGGCCGATGCACCCGTACGAGATGTCGATGACCCTGCGCGAGCGGCGCAAGGACGAGTCGGTGAAGCTCAACTTCGGCTCGTTGTACTCGGTCGTCGACTCCCTGGTGAGGCACGGGCTGATCGAGGCCGCGTCCACCGAGCGCGACGGCAACCGGCCCACGCGCACCGTCTACCGGCTCACCGACTCCGGCGCGACCGAGGCCATCGACTGGCTCACCGACCTGGTCCGCACGCCCGCCAAGGAGTTCCCGCAGTTCGAGGCCGCGCTCTCGTTCCTGCCCCTGCTGGGTCCCGACGACGTCGTCCGGCTGCTGCGGTTGCGACAGGCGACGCTCGAGCGTTCGCTGAGCACCCTGCGCGCCGGCATCGACGAGTCCGCCGCGATGGGCCTGCCCGCGATCTTCACGCTCGAGAGCGCCTACGAGATCGCCATCCTGACCGCAGAGCACGGCTTCGTCGTGGGGCTCGCGACGAGCATCGCGGACGGCTCGTTCGACGGCGTGCACCTGTGGCGCGAACTGCACGAACGCACCCTGGCGGGCGGGCGCCTGACCCCCGACGAGCTGGCCGAGGCGCTCGCCTCCTACACGTCCTCGCCGCCCTAGATCTCGCGCTCACCCGAGCGCGAAGAAGGTCGGCCCAGGTGCTGGAACACCCGGGCCGACCACCACGAACCGACCGAGACCCGCAAGGGCACCTGTGCGATCCGCTGCACACCCAGCATAGGTGGCTCCTCGGTCGGCCCATCCGCCGGTGCAAGAACCGGCTCGACCCGAAGGCAGTCCCATGCCCCAAGACACAGCCGTCGACGCGCTCGACCTGGTCAAGACCTACCCCGGCGGCCGCGGCCGACCGGACGTGCGGGCCCTCGACGGGCTCACTCTCTCCATCCCCGCCAGCACCGTGCACGGGCTGCTCGGCCCCAACGGCGCCGGCAAGTCCACCACCACCAAGGTGCTCACCACGCTCGCCCGGGCCACGTCCGGCACCGCGCGCGTGGCCGGCCACGACGTCGTCCGTGACGCCGCCGCGGTCCGGCGGGCCATCGGCTACGTGTCCCAGGGGACCGGCGCCGACCCGCTGCTCACCCCGCGCGAGAACCTCGTGATGGCCGCGCGGCTTCGCGGGTTGTCGCGGTCGTCGTCGGCCTCCAGGGCCGCAGTCCTCGTCGACCGCTTCGGGCTCGCCGAGTTCGCCGACCGCGGCGCCGGCAAGCTCTCGGGCGGCACGCGCCGCAAGCTCGACGTGGCCCTGGGGCTCGTCGGGACCCCGTCCGTGCTGTTCCTCGACGAGCCCACCACCGGCCTGGACCCTGAGGCCCGCTCCGCGATGTGGGCCGAGATCCGGCGGCTGGCCGGCGAGGACGAGCTGACCGTCGTGCTCACCACGCACTACCTCGAGGAGGCCGACCGGCTGGCCGACGGCCTGACCGTCGTCGACCGCGGTCGGGTCGTGGCCGCCGGGTCGCCGGAGGCGCTCAAGGCGACGCTCGAGGGCGACACCCTGTCCGTCGACCTCGTCGAGCCGGATGCCGCTCTCGTGCGGGACGTCGCGTCGTCCGTCGCGCTCCTGCGCGACGTCTCCGTGCACGTCGAGGGGCCCACCGGTCGCCTCGTCGCGCGCACCTCCGACGGGCCCGCCGCCGTGGGCGCCGTCATCGCCGCCCTGCAGGCCGCAGGCATCCGGCACGGCGCCGTCGGCGTCTCCCGTCCCACCCTCGACGACGTCTACCTGGCCTTCGCGGGCCGGTCGTGGACGTCCGCGCCCGAGCTGGAGGTCGCTCGATGAGCACCACCGCGTCCTGGGTCACCCAGACCTCGCAGGTCACCCGTCGCTGGACCGTCGACGGGTTCCGTCAGCCGTGGGGCCTCGGCGTGGCGATCATCCAGCCGGTGATCTGGCTGCTGCTGTTCGGCAACGTGTTCTCGTCGGTCGCGACGGTCCCCGACTTCGGCTCCGAGGACTACATGACCTTCCTGGTGCCGGGCATCCTCATGATGACCGTCCTGTACTCCGGCGCCTGGGCGGGCACCGGCTTCATCGACGACATCCGCTCCGGCGTGATGGATCGCATGCTCACCTCGCCGGTGCACCGCTCGTCGCTCGTGGCCGGTCAGCTGGTGCAGCAGCTGATGATCTGCTTCGTGCAGGGGCTGTGCGTGCTCGGGATCGGGTTCCTGGCCGGCGCGTCCTACGACGGCGGGGTGCTCGGTCTCCTCGTCGCGCTGGGCGCGTCGATCCTGCTCGCCGCCGCGTTCTGCTCGCTCTCGGCGGCGGTCGCGCTGCTCGCCCGCGACCAGACCGCCCTCATCGGCATCTCGACGATCATCGTGCTGCCTGCGACGTTCCTGTCGACGGCCCTGATGCCCGCGTCGCTGCTGCCGTCCTGGGTCGAGACGGTCTCCCAGCTCAACCCCCTGACCTGGGCCGTCGAGATCGCCCGCACCGCGATGTCCCCGGCGGTGGACTGGTCCGTCGTCGGAACCCGCGCCCTGTGGCTCGCGGCCCTCGCGGCTGTGGTCGCCTGGTGGTCGGTCCGCGCCATGCGCACCTACCAGCGCTCGCTGTAGAGCAGAACGTCTGCACCGACAGCAACGTCCGCACTCGTGGAGGTCAGAGGCCCCACGAGTGCGGACGTTGCGGGTGGGTCAGTGGCTCGTCGTGCGGCCGAAGTGGAACTTGGCCGTGGCAGGGGAGCTGGGCCAGCGGCTGGTGACCACCTTGTTGCGCGTGTAGAAGCGGACCGCCTCGGGGCCGTAGATGTGGCTCTCCCCGAACAGCGAGTCCTTCCACCCGCCGAACGAGTGCCAGCCGACGGGCACGGGGATGGGCACGTTGATGCCGATCATGCCCACGTGCACGGCCCGCTGGAACGTGCGAGCGGCGTCGCCCGAGGACGTGAAGATCGCGGTGCCGTTGCCGTACGGGTTGGCGTTGACCAGGGCGATCGCCTCGTCCAGGTCGGCCACCCGGAGCACGACCAGCACCGGCCCGAAGATCTCCTCGGCGTACGCGCGCATGTCGGTGGTGACACGGTCGAGCACCGTGGGGCCGACGAAGTAGCCGCCCTCGAACCCGTCGACCGTGTGCCCGCGACCGTCCACGAGCGCCCGGGCACCCGTGGAGACCGCGTCCGTGACGATCTCCTCGATCCGCAGCTGCGCGGCCTTGGTGATCACGGGACCCATGTCGCTGTTCGGGTCGTTGCCCGGCGCGACGCGGACCTTCTCCGCGGCCGCCTTCAGCCGCTCCAGCAGCGCGTCGGCCACGTCGTCGACGACCAGCGCCACCGAGATCGCCATGCACCGCTCGCCGGCGGCGCCGAACGCCGCACCGGTCAGGTGCGTCGCGGCGAGGTCCAGGTCGGCGTCGGCCAGGACGACCGCGTGGTTCTTCGCGCCGCCCAGGGCCTGCACGCGCTTTCGATGAGCGGTCGCCGTCGCATAGACGTGCTGCGCGATCGGGGTCGAGCCGACGAACGAGACCGCCGAGACGTCCGGGTGCGTGAGCAGCCCGTCGACGGCCACGCGGTCTCCCTGCAGCACGGAGAAGACCCCGTCGGGAAGCCCGGCGGCCTTCCACAGGCGGGCCAGCAGGAGGGACGACGAGGGGTCGCGCTCCGACGGCTTGAGCACGAACGCGTTGCCGGTCGCGATGGCCATGGGCGACATCCACAGCGGGACCATCGCGGGGAAGTTGAACGGCGTGATGCCCGCGACGACGCCGAGCGGCTCCCGGAACGAGAACACGTCGACGCCCGTCGCGGCCTGGTCGGTGTACTCGCCCTTGAGCAGCTGCGGGATGCCGCAGGCGTACTCCACGACCTCGAGCCCGCGGCCCACCTCGCCGAGCGAGTCGGCGATGACCTTGCCGTGCTCGGCGGTGATCGTCGCGGCGAGCTCGTCGGTGTGCGCGACGAGCTGCTCCCGGAACGCGAACAGCACGCCGGCCCGCTTGCCGATGGGCTCCTGCGCCCAGGCTGCCGACGCCGCGAGCGCCCCGGCGACGACCGCGTCGACCTCGGCCTGGTCGGCCAGCAGGACGCGACCCGACACCTCCCCCGTCGCGGGGTTGTGGACGTCCTGCGTCCGGGAGCCGTCGGGCGTCGTCACCTGCCCCCCGACGACGTGACCGATGAGAGGTGCGGTATCGACGAGCGCGGACATGACAGCCTCTTTCGTGCTGATGGCGACGGGGTACGCCGGACCGATCCAATCTATCCCCGCGCTGCAAGCGACCCGCCGCCGCGGCGTCCGGGGCGGGTGGTCAGTCGCGGGCCGTGAGGACCAGCGGGCCGTCCGGGGTGATGGCGACCGTGTGCTCGGCGTGGGCGGCCACGGAGCCGTCGGCGGTGCGGATGGTCCAGCCGTCGGGGTCGATCGTGTAGTCGTCGCCACCCGCCATGAACCACGGCTCGATCGCGATGACCAGGCCGGTCTTGAGCTTCTGCCCCGTGCCCGGGCGGCCGAGGTTGGGCACGTGCGGGTCCTCGTGCATGGTGCGCCCGACGCCGTGACCGCCGAAGTCCGCGTTGATCCCGTAGCCGCCGGCCCGCCCGATGGTCCCGATCGCCGACGACACGTCGCCCATCCGCGCGCCGTTGCGGGCCTTGGCGATGCCCGCGGCCAGGGCACGCTCGGTCGTCTCGATGAGCGCGGTCACCGACGGGTCCTGCGTGCCGATCTGGAACGTGAGCGCCGAGTCGGCCACCCACCCCTGCAGCTGCGCGGCGAAGTCGATGGACAGCACGTCGCCGTCGGCGAGCACGTAGTCCGACGGCAGCCCGTGCAGCGCGGCGTCGTTGACGGAGGTGCACAGGACGCCCGGGTAGGGCATCGCGCCGAACGAGGGGTGGTAGCCCAGGTAGACCGAGTGCGCGCCGGCGGCGTCGATCATCTGGTGTGCGTGCGTGTCGAGCTGCTTGAGGGTCATCCCCTCGCGGGCGACGTCACGCAGGGAGGACAGGACGCCGGCGACGAAGCGGCCGGCGGGACGCATGGCGTCGATCTGAGCGGGGTTCTTGAGGGCCACGGCCCCACCCTGCCACGGGCAGGCAACAGCCCGTGGGCCGGACCCCATCGAGGGGCCCTGCCGCGAGGGACGAGTTCGCGGCTCCCACGGGCTGCGGTGACTGCCATGGATTCGCTCGCCGACCGGTGGTCTGCGGGCGGATGCAATCCGTCCGAAAAACTGCTGCCGGGCGACTAGCCGGCAGTCACCTCACGCGTCCTCAGAGAAATCATGTCTTGGACCACCTCCTTCCCGTGTGACACGAACGTACGTCCGGTTGCCCGGGACTGCCAAGGGTTTTCTCCGGTGGCGAACCGGGGACCCCGTGGGAACCCTGGAGCGATGAGCACTCCACCGACCGCACCCTGGAACGACCACGCGGGCCGCCGGTTCTCGCTCTCGGCGACCGTCCTGGAGTCGCAGGACGCCAACGCGCTCGCGGACTTCTACCACCGGCTCCTCGGCTGGCCCGTGATCGCCGACGAGCCCGGTTGGGTCATGCTCCGCCCGCCCGGCGGCGGCAGCGGCCTCTCGTTCAGCTCGGACGAGGCGTACCGCCCGCCCGTCTGGCCGGCCACCGTCGACCACAACCAGATGCAGCTGCACCTGGACATCCGGGTCGACGACCTTGCGGCAGGGGTCGAGCACGCCCTCGCCACGGGCGCCCGCCTCGCCGCGTTCCAGCCGCAGGACGACGTCCGGGTCCTGCTCGACCCCGCCGGCCACCCGTTCTGCTTCTTCGAGAACTAGTCCCCCGAAGCAACGATCAAGCGGCGGCGCGCGCGTGCCGATGCACGGGCGTGAAGTACCCGACGACCGCACCGCAGCCCCCGGGCTGGTACCTCGACCCGAATGACCGGAACCAGCAGCGGTGGTTCGACGGCGCGGGCTGGTCGCACCACGTGCGGGCCACGACGGACGAGATCTCGCCGGTCGTGCCCGACGACGGCCGGACCGCGGGGCCCCGGCGTCGACCCGGCCGCAAGCGCACGGTGGCCGCGGTCCCGGCCGGGCTGGCGGTCGTCGTCATCGCCCTCAAGCTCGCGCTGCTCGTCACGAACCTGATCGACGACGCGCACCCGCACGCCAACGCACCTGCGGTCGTGCAGCAGCCCGTGCCCCCGGCCGCTGGCGAGCAGGCGCCGGCGCCCGCCGTCCAGGCGCCCGCCGTCCCCCTCCGGCGCGCCGAGCTCGAGCAGGAGATCGTGGCCGGGCTCGTCGCCGGCCTGGGCCCGACCGTCACGGCCACGTGCCCGGACACCGCGACCGTCATCGCGGGGATGGAGTTCCTCTGCACGGTGACCGCGGACGGCACCTGGGGCAGCGCGGACGTCGTCGTCGGCCCGGCGGGCACCTGGACCTGGACCTACCTGGCGGAGGCGTCCAGCATCCCGCCGCGCTGAAGCCACTCCGCGAACGTGATCCGGCCGGTCGCGTGGTCGGGCGCGAGGTGGCCGCCGTCGCGGTAGAGCTTGAGGGGTCCGACTGCGGGGATGTGCCAGATGCGCGCACGGCGCCCCGTCGCCGCCAGGTAGGTGCGCATCAGCTCGTCGACGGTGAGCACCTGCGGTCCACCCAGGTCGTCCACGCGACCCGCGGGTTCCGACGAGGCCAGCGCGGCGAGCCGCAGCGCCACCTCGCGCACGTCGACCGGCTGGTCGCTGATGCCGCGCGGCACCGGCGCGACGGGTCCCTGGGTCAGGGCGCCAAGTAGGAAGGCCACGAAGTCGTGGAACTGCGTGGCGCGCAGGATGGTCCACGGAAGGCCGCTGTCCTCGACGATCTCCTCGACCCGCAGCTTCGCCTGGTAGTAGGCGGTCGGGACGGCGTCGATGCCGACGATCGAGATGTAGACCAGGTGCGGCAGGCGCGCGGCGCGGCCGGCGAGCATCAGCTGGACGGCGGCGTCGAGGTCCTCCTCGGGCTTGCGCGGGTTGCTCGCGCAGTGGACGACCGCGGACACCCCGTCGAGCGCCTCGAGCAGGCCGTCACCGGTCAGCAGGTCGCCGACGACCCACTCGACCTCGTCGGGAACCGCGGGCGACCGCTCCTGGCGGCTGAGCACGCGGACCGCGCGTCCCGCGTCGAGGAGCGTGTGCACCAGGGCACGTCCGAGGGTCCCGGTCCCGCCGGTGACCAGCACCGGCCGATCGTCGTCGGTCATGCCTCGATCCTGGCCGATCCCGCGGGGCCGCCGCGAGGCCGGACGGGTCACACCGGCCGCGCCGCCCAGATGCTCTCGGCGAGCGCGGGGACCTTGGGCTTCGGCACCGTGACGGCGACGTCCTGGGGCTCGCCGTCGGTGAGCGTGATGCGCAGGCCGGTGGTGGTGCGCTTCTGCCAGGTCCGGACGTCGGCGGCGCTGGTGACTCCGGCGATCCGAGACCACGGGTAGGCGAAGACCTTGGTCTCCGCCGACTTGCCGGACCAGACCGAGATGCCGCGGGGTCCGTACACGAGGGTCGCCGAGACGCCGTTGGTGGTCCGCTCGCCGGCCGCCTTCAGGAGCGGCTCCTGCGTGGGTCCGGTGACGCACGGGACGAAGGTCGAGCCGGGGTGCGACTTCTCCAGCGCGGCCGAGCGCTTCCGGTTGGCGCGCTCGATGCTCCGGTTCGTCATGAACAGGGCAGCCGGGACGACGACGAACGTGATGACCACCAGTCCGGCGGCCGCGACGTTGCCCGTGGGCAGGATCAGGGCGAGCGCGATCGCGAGCAGGACGACGTCGATCGCGATCAGGACGAGCCAGCTGCGCTTGGTCACACGCGGACGGTACCCGAGTCGATCGCGTCGTAAGGAAACTTCGCGGCGGCCGCCTGGACGGAGGGCGGGACCGGGACGTCGGTGGACGGTTCCGGCACGCCCGCCACCAGAGCCAAGGGGAGCACGCCGGCCCACACCGCGCGGTCCTCGCCGTCGTCGGGCTCCTGCGAGGCGCCGTACGCCCGCACCTTCACGCTCGCGCGGTCCAGCCCGATGCGCAGGATCGAGGTGGCGGCGAGCTCCTTGCGGGTCGACGGACGGACCTCGTCCCACCGGCCCGGCATGAGGTGCTCGGAGACGACGAGCAGCGCGGCCTCCTTCTCGTCGGCCGGCACGGCGACCGCACGGCCGTGGACGACGACGCTGCGGTAGTTGGCCGAGCTGTCGAACACCGACCGCGCGAACACCAGGCCGTCGACGTGCGTCACCCCGACGGACACGTCGATGCCCTCGGGGGACAGGAACAGCCCGCCGCCGGTCGACCCGTGCAGGAGCAGCGTCTCGCCGTCGCGCGCGTAGAGGAACGGGATCACGACCGGCCGCCCGTCCCGCACGAACGCGACGTGCGCGACCAGCCCGGCGTCGAGGATCGCGTGCAGCTCCTCGCGCTCCGTGCGCTGGCGCTCGGGCAGGCGGCGGATGCGGGTCTGCTCGTCGATCGGGAGAGTCATGCGCCGAGGCTACTGACCGCCAGGACGCGGCCCGCCGGGATGTCCGACGGACCGCGCCCCAGGATCACGGACGCTCGACGAGGAACTGCGTGTACGCGGGGACCGTGAGGAACGTCGGGAAGTCCTCCGCGAGCGCGACCTGCGCGAACAGGTCGGCCGCGTCGTCGTACCGGTCCTGCGGGGTGCGCGGCAGCTCGGACAGGACCGCGAGCAGGACCGCGCGGACGCGGTCGGCGTCGATGCGGGTGCCCTCGGCCGTGACGATCTCCTGGTGCACCCACTGCCACACCTGCGAGCGCGAGATCTCCGCCGTCGCCGCGTCCTCCATGAGGTGGTCGATGGCGACCGCGCCGCTGCCGCGCAGCCAGGCCTCGAGATACCGGACGGCCACCGAGACGTTCGCGCGCAGGCCCGCATCCGTGACGGCACCCGGCTCGCCGCCGCCGGCCGAGGCGATGTCGAGCAGCTGCGCCGCGGTGACCCGGACGTCCGACCGCAGCACGTCGCGCTGGTCGACGCGGTCGCCGAGGGCCTCGTCGAACACCGCCCGAGCGACCGGGACGAGGTCGGGATGGGCCACCCAGGTCCCGTCGTACCCCTGGCCCGCCTCCCGCTGCTTGTCCGCGGTGACCTGGGCGAGCGCCAGCGACGTGACCTCCGGGTCCCGACGGTCCGGGATGAACGCGCTCATCCCGCCGATCGCCTGCGCGCCGCGCTTGTGGCAGGTCGCGACGAGCAGTTCGGTGTACGCCTTCATGAACGGGACGGTCATGGTCACCGCCGACCGGTCGGGCAGGACGAAGCGCGGACCGCGGGCGCGGAAGTTCTTGATGACGCTGAAGATGTAGTCCCAGCGCCCCGCGTTGAGGCCGGCGCAGTGGTCGCGCAGCTCGTAGAGGATCTCCTCCATCTCGAACGCCGCCGTGATGGTCTCGATCAGGACGGTCGCGCGGATCGCGCCGTACCGCAGGCCCAGGTAGGCCTCCGTGTAGCGGAACACCTCGTCCCACAGGCGCGCCTCCAGGTGCCCCTCCAGCTTGGGCAGGTAGAGGTACGGCCCGCGGCCCGAGTCGATCAGCGCCTGCGCGTTGTGGAAGAGGTACAGCCCGGCATCGACCAGGCTCGCCGACGTGGCACCGGTCTGGCCCGTGCGGTCCGTGAAGTCGAGGTGCTTCTCGGTCAGGTGCCAGCCGCGCGGTCGCATGACGATGGTCGGCGTCGTCGGCCCGACGCGGTACTCCTTGCCCTGGGGGCTGGTGAAGTCGATCCGGCCGCGGATGGCGTCCATGAGGTTCTTCTGGCCGCCGACGATGTTGGTCCACGTCGGGCTGGTGGCGTCCTCCAGGTCCGCCAGCCACACCTTCGCGCCCGAGTTCAGGGCGTTGACCGTCATCTTGCGGTCGGTCGGGCCGGTGATCTCGACGCGTCGGTCCTCCAGGCCGGGCCCGGGGCCGGCGACGCGCCAGGGCGGGTCGGCCCGGATGTGCGCGGTGAGCGGCAGGAAGTCCGGGTCGGCGCCGTTGGAGAAGCGCACCCGGCGGTTCTGGCGGCCCAGCAGCAGGTCGTGCCGCCGGCCCGCGAAGTGGGCGTGCAGGTCCGTGAGGAAGTCGAGCGCCTCGACGGTGAGGACCTCGTCGGTGCCGGGCACCGCCGGTCCGGTCGGTGTGGTCTGGGGTCGGAACAGCGCGGTCATGGTCATGGGAGTCCTCCAGGGTGGGTGTCGACGGCGCCCGGTATGGGCGTCGGCGCCCCGTGCAGCGGGCGCCGCCGCCGGGCAGGGGCGCCGCCGGCTGGTCAGTGGGTGAACTGGGCTGTCTCGGTGGAGCCGGCGAGCGCGAGGGTGGCGCTGCTCGGGGAGATCGCGGTGGCGACACGGTCGAAGTAGCCGGTACCGACCTCGCGCTGGTGGCGCGTGGCCGTGTAGCCGTCCGTCTCGGAGGCGATCTCGGCCTCCTGGAGCTCGACGTACGCGCTCATGCCCCGGGCGGCGTAGCCGTGGGCGAGGTCGAACATCGAGTGGTTGAGGGCGTGGAAGCCGGCCAGGGTGATGAACTGGAACACGTACCCGTGACCGGCCAGCTCCCGCTGGAACCGGGCGATCTGCGCGTCGTCCAGCTGCGAGCGCCAGTGGAACGACGGCGAGCAGTTGTAGGCGAGGAGCTTGCCGGGGAACCGGTCGTGCAGACGCTCCGCGAACTCGATGGCCAGCTTGACGTCGGGCGTCGAGGTCTCCACCCAGAGCAGGTCGGCGTGCGGCGCGTACGCCTCGGCCCGGGCCACGACGGGGTCCAGCCCGTTCCGCACCCGGTAGTAGCCCTCGACGGTCCGCTCCCCGGTGAGGAACTGCTCGTCGCGGGGGTCCACGTCCGAGGTCAGCAGGTCAGCGCCCAGCGCGTCGGTCCGGGCGACGACGATCGTCGGCACCCCGGCGACGTCCGCCGCGAGCCGCGCCGCCGAGAGGGTCCGCACGTGCTGCGACGTGGGGACGAGCACCTTGCCGCCCAGGTGACCGCACTTCTTCTCGGCGGCCAGCTGGTCCTCCCAGTGCACGCCGGCCGCGCCCGCCGCGATCATCGCGTGCATGAGCTCGTAGGCGTTGAGCGGTCCCCCGAAGCCCGCCTCGGCGTCGGCGATGATCGGCGCCAGCCACTCGCGGGTCCGGCGGCCGTTCTCGGCGAAGTCGATCTGGTCGGCCCGCAGGAGCGCGTTGTTGATCCTGCGGACGACGGTCGGCACCGAGCTGACCGGGTACAGCGACTGGTCCGGGTACGTCTGGCCGGCCTGGTTGGCGTCGGCGGCCACCTGCCAGCCCGAGAGGTAGATGGCCTCGAGCCCGGCACGGACCTGCTGGACGGCCTGGTTCCCGGTGAGCGCGCCGAGCGCCGGCAGCAGCGTTCGGGAGTGCAGGAGCTGCCACAGGCGCTCCGCCCCGCGCCGGGCGAGCGTGCTCTCCTCGCGGACCGACCCGCGCAGCGCCACGACGTCCTGCGCAGTGTGGACCCGCTCGATGCCCGCCCAGCGGGGGTCGAGGGCCCAGCTCGCCTCGAGCTCGCTCGCGGTCTGCGTCTGGTCGCCGGTGGTGCTCATCGTGATCCTCCATCTTTGGTGGTTCTTCTCGGCGGTTCTGCCTGACCTCTACGTTCGCGTGACCCGAGCGGTTCTTTCCCCGCCTGGAGGCCAGAAGATCGGCCGTTCTTCTCCTGGACAGAAGGGTTGGGGTGGGAGACGGTGGACGGCATGACGACGACGGCCAACGGGGGCCTCGACACGCTCGTGCTGGGACGACGGATCCGGCACCTGCGGACGAGCCGGAACATGACGCTCGACGACCTCGGCACGGCGATCGGCCGGGCGCCGAGCCAGGTGTCGATGCTCGAGAACGGGCACCGCGAGCCCAAGCTCTCGCTGCTGGCGCAGGTGGCCGAGGCGCTCGACGTCCCGCTCGCCGAGCTCCTGCGCACCGACCCGCCCACGCGACGCGCGGCCCTGGAGGTCGAGCTCGAGCGGGCGCAGCGCGGGCCGCTGTTCGCGTCGCTCAACGTCCCCACCGTCAAGGTCGGCCGCACGCTGCCCGCCGACGCGCTCGAGGCGCTGGTCCGGCTGCAGGCCGAGGTGCAGCGGCTGCTCACCGAGAACGCGGCGACGCCGGAGGAGGCAAGACGCGCCAACGCCGAGCTGCGGGCGCGGATGCGCGCGCAGGACAACTACTTCCCGGAGCTCGAGGTCCACGCGCGCCGCCTGCTCGCCGCGATCGACCACCCCGGCGGACCCCTCTCGCAGCGGGCGACCGCCGACATCGCCGCGCACCTCGGGTTCGGGCTGCACTACGTCGCCGACCTGCCGCACTCGACGCGCACCGTGACCGACCTGGCCCACCGCCGCATCTACCTCCCGCAGGGCAACCCCGGCACGAGCGATGCGCGCTCACCGCTGCTGCAGGCCATCGCCAGCCACGTGCTCGGCCACGCCGAGCCGAAGGACTACGGCGACTTCCTGCGACAGCGCGTCGAGGCCAACTACCTGGCCGCCGCCCTGATGCTCCCCGAGGAGGGTGCCGCGGCGTTCCTGCAGGAGGCCAAGGCCGAGCGCCGGCTGTCGGTGGAGGACCTGCGCGACGCGTTCGCGGTGCCCTACGAGACGGCGGCCCACCGGTTCACCAACCTGGCGACGCGGCACCTGGGCATCCCGGTGCACTTCATGAAGGTCCACGAGGGCGGCACCCTGCACAAGGCCTACGAGAACGACGGCGTGGTGTTCCCGTCGGACGCGCTGGGGGCCATCGAGGGCCAGCCCGTGTGCCGGCAGTGGACCGCCCGCGTCGTCTTCACGCTGGCCGACCGGTTCTCGCCGTACTACCAGTACACCGACACGTCGTCGGGGACGTACTGGTGCACGTCCCGCGTCCAGCCCTCGTCGCAGGGGGTCTTCTCCGTCAGCGTGGGCGTGCCGTTCGCGCACGTCCGCTGGTTCCGCGGCCGCGAGACCACCGAGCGTTCCGCCTCACGCTGCCCGGACCCGATGTGCTGCCGGCAGCCCCCCGCCGAGCTCGCCGACCGCTGGTCCGACAAGGCCTGGCCCAGCGCGCGCCCGCACGCCTCCCTGCTCGCCGCCCTGCCCGTCGGTGTGTTCCCGGGCGTGGACACCACGGAGGTCTACCGGTTCCTGGACCGGCACGCACCGTCCTAGGCGCGAAGGTCCTTGCGCAGGATCTTTCCCGACGAGGACTTCGGGATGGCGTCGACGAAGGCGACCTGCCGGATCTTCTTGTGCGGCGCGACGCGCTCGGCCACCCAGGCCATGAGCTCGTCGGGGTCGAGGTCGCCCGCCTTCACGACGAAGGCCTTCGGCGTCTCCTGGCCATCGGCGTCGGCCACCCCGATCACCGCCGCGTCCTGCACGTCCGGGTGGGTGAGCAGCAGCGCCTCGAGCTCGGCCGGCGGGACCTGGTAGCCGTGGTACTTGATCAGCTCCTTGAGCCGGTCGACCACGTAGAACGCCCCGCTCGCGTCGACGGTCACGATGTCGCCGGTGTGCAGGAAGCCCTCGTCGTCCAGCGTCTCGGCCGTCGCGGCGTCGTCGCCGAGGTACCCGACCATCACGTTGGGACCCTGGCACCAGAGCTCGCCCGGCTCGCTCCGGCCCTCGGCGGGGACGTCGATGTCGTGGCCGTCTGACGGGTCGACGACGCGGGCGACCATGTTCGGCACGAGCAGGCCGATCGACCCTCGGGGCAGGTCGTCACGGTCGGCCGGGACCGCGTGCGACACCGGGCTCATCTCGGTCATCCCGTAGCCCTGGACCATCCGGCAGCCCAGGCGTGCCGCCACCGCGTCCGCGAGCGCGCCGTCCAGGGGTGCGGCCCCGGACAGGATCGTGTGCACGCTGGACAGGTCGTGCTCGTCGACCAGCGGGTGCCGGGCGAGCGCGAGCGCGATCGGCGGAGCGACGAACAGATAGGTGCAGCGCTGCGCGGCGATCGTGCCGAGGAACTGCGCGAGGTCGAACCGGGGCAGCGTGACCAGCCGGGCGCGCTGCCGCAGCGAGAGGTTCAGCAGCACGGTCATGCCGTAGATGTGGAAGAACGGCAGGACCGCGGCGACCACGTCGTCGGGCGTCAGCCGGATCAGCCGCCGCGACTGGGCGACGTTCGCGACGAGGTTCCGGTGCGTGAGCATCACGCCCTTGGCCAGCCCGGTGGTCCCCGACGAGTACGGCAGGACGGCCAGGTGGGTGGCGGGATCGATCGTGACGTCGGGCGCCTCGCGGCCCTCCGCGAGCAGGTCCGCGAACGAGGTGAACCCGTCGGCACCGTCGGCCACCACGATCCGGTCGTCCGCCACGCCCGCGGCCCGTGCACCCGCCAGCATGGGCTCCTGGAGCACCGACACCGTCACGACGAAGGCCGCGTGCGAGTCGGCCAGCTGCCGCCGGATGTCGTCGGCTGTGTAGAGCGAGTTCACCGTGGTGACCGTCGCTCCGGACCGCAGGATCCCGTGGAACAGAGCGACGAACGCCGCCGAGTTCGGGGCGTGCAGCGCGACCACGTCGCCGGGTCCCACGCCCCGGGCGGCCAGGGCACCGGCGACGAGTAGCACCTGCTCGACGAGGTCGCCGTACGTGACCACCCGTTCCCCGTCGACGACCGCGACGGTGCGCAGCTCGTCGGGGGTCAGGGACCCCAGCACGTAGTCGAAGACCGACTGGTCGGGGATCTCGACGTCGGGGTAGGGACTGACGATCGCCACCAGCAGCTCCTCGCACCGGGGCGCGCACGCCGGTGTGCGCAGCCGCCCTCCGGACGCTACCCGTCACAGTCCTTGGGGGCCTGGCGGCCCGGTCCTCAGCTGGCGTAGAGCGAGACGCCGCCCGCACCGGTGGCGACGTCGCGCGACACGCTCACGTAGACGTGCACGCCCTCGACGACGCCTTCCGCCGAGCACGTCGACAGGTCCCGGTCCATCGCGTCCTGGTTCGCGCAGTCGCCCTCGATGGCCATCGAGAAGCGCGCGTCGTCGAGCCAGCGCCGCAGCTGGGCGGTCGTGACGGCGGAGGCGAACATCCAGCCGACCTGGACCGAGGGGCACGGGACGTCGCTCAGGCACGGGAAGCGCCGCGGCTCGACGGTCCGCAGGCTCTCGGTGGACCCGGTCGGCTGGAACCGGTCCGCGACGTCCGCCACGTGCCCGGCCGGGAACGGGACGGCAGGGACGGCGAGGAGCGCGACCACCGCCGCGCCCGCGCCGAGGATCCACCCGTGTCGTCGTCTCACACCATCACCCGCAGCCCCCTGTCGGTGGACGGCCCGGAGCCGTCCGGACGAGCCAACCAGGTGCGCGCCGCGGGCACATCGACCACGGGCGCCGGGTCACCCGATCGGCGAGCGATCTCCACCGTCCGGGTGTCGTCGCAGGTCAGGGCATGCGCTTTCCCTCGCGCGGGGCCTCCACGACCGCGCGGGCAGGCGGCCGAAACCGCAGGTCGGCGACGCCATGAGGCGCCTGACCGAGGAGCACCTGGCCCGGGTCGGGCGGGCCTAGAGCGTCGTCGCGACGACGGTCGCGTTCCCGCAGGCACCGCAGTACGGGTCGTCCTGCGCCAGGTGGTAGCGGGCGCAGCTCGGGTTCGTGCAGGTGCGCGTCTCGTCGCCGGGTGCACGCGGTGCGGGCTCGTGCCGCTTGAGCGGCATCGGCGTCGTGTAGAACGGCCCGATCGGTCCCTGCCCCGCAGGGCCTGCGCGCAGGACGGACCAGGCCGTCGGCCGGCCGCACAGCGCGCACGTCTTCGTCGTCTGCACCTTGCCGCGCGCCGAGCAGGCCGGGTTGGTGCACCTCAGGGCGACGTTGGCCATGGCGTTCCCGTCCTCCGGTCGATCTCCGCGTCCGGTGTCGACTATGCCAGGTCGACCAGGACCGGTCTCACGCCGGCGCGACCGGTTGCCGCAGGATGGTCCGCTGCTTCTCGGGGGCGGTCCGGCGCGAGTCGGTGAGGTAGATCTCGTGGTGCTTCCCGGTGAGGCGGAGCCCGTTCGACGGGACGAACTCGTCGTGCAGCTGTGCCAGCACGGCCGCCTCGTCGTCGAACGACCCGACGTGCAGCGTCTGCACGCACCGGCCCTCGGACAGGGGCTCCAGCCGGACGTCGTCGACCCGGGCCTTGGCGCTCGCCTTGTCGACCGAGGCCGCGACCAGGTCGCCGCCGATCCACTCCGGCACCAGGAGCATGAGCGTCCAGTCCCACCGCGACTTGTCGCGCGCAGCCGTGAACGACGCCATGTCCCGTGCCCACCACAGGCCCTCCAGCGGCGGGACGACGTAGTCGCGCCCGAGCTCGCGCTTGCTGGCGAACTTCAGCGTGTACACGACCGGGTAGAGCGCCTCGACGGCGGCCGCGAACGCGGGGGAGGTGTTCGGGTCCCCGTGCCCGTCGACCATGAGGTACCGCATGTCCGGCACGTCGAGGATCCGGAAGCGGCCGCGCTGGGCGCGGTACGCGTCGAGGTCCTTCCTGACGTCGAGCTTGTCGGTCATGCCCTCAGCGTGGCGCTCAGGCGGTCCGGCGGCGCGCCCGGACGGCGAGCACGATCCCGACACCGGAACCGACGACGAGCAGACCGAGCAGCCACCACAGCCACGCCGGTGTCCCGGCGTCGTCGGCCTCGGCCTCGGCGTCGGCCGTCGGGGAGGGCGACGGCGACGGTGCGACCGTCTCCGTCTCCGTCGGTGTCGGCGTCGGCTCCGTGGTCGGCGTCGGCTCGGGTTCGACGGTCGGCACCGGCTCGGGTTCCACGGTCGGCTCGACGGTCGGCACGGGCGCGGGCTCCTGCGTCGGGACCGGCGGCACCGGCTCCTGCGTCGGCTCGACGGTGGGCTCCACCGTCGGCTCCACCGTCGGCTCGACGGTCGGCTCGACGGTCGGCGTCGGTCGCGGGGGCACCGTCGGCGTGGGACGCGCCGGGAGCGTGAACGTCGGCGTCGGCAGCGTCCGGGTCGGGGTGGGCAGGTTGTCCCCGCCGTTGCACGCCGCGAGCAGGAAGAGGGCGAGCACGATGCCGACCACGTACGGCACCCGGCGGACGACCTTCTGCGGTGCGCTCACGCGACGCCCCTCTCGGCGGCTTGCGCGGCGACCACCGACGCCGCAGGTGCCGAGGCCGGGAGCCCGGAACGGCGTGGCCCGAACGTAGCGGTCGCGGATCGCCCTGAAAAGGGGTCAGCACCTGCGCGTTCGCCCGCGGTTCGCTCCACGCCGTAGGCCCCGGCGGTACCTACCCTGGCGACATGCCCGCCCCCCGCACCCGCCAGGCGCGCTACGCCCAGCGGCGCAAGCGCCGGATGGCGGCCGTCGAGCACGACCTCAGCCCCGAGCAGTGGGCCGGCCTCACCGAGGCCTGGGGCGGCTGCGCCTACTGCGGCGCCACCGGCGTGCCCCTGCAGCGCGACTGCGTGCTGCCGATCTCCCGAGGCGGCCGGTACACGCTCGACAACATCGCTCCGGCCTGCGGCTCGTGCAACGCGAGCAAGTGCAACGACGAGGTCACCGGCTGGCTGCGGCGCAAGCGGCTCGACGAGCGCGCGTTCCTGCGACGACACGTCGAGATCCAGGCGGTGCTGGCCGGGCGGTTCCGTGAGCCCGTCGTCGGAGCCGACGAGGCTCCGACCAGCGGCTAGGACGGCTCGAACGTGTGCGTCCAGACCGTCGAGCCGTCGGCGTTCAGGTACGTGTACGCCACCTTCTGGGCGGGCCCCACGCCGGCGTTCGACATGCTCGGGAAGACGTCCGTTTCGGCCGTCGACTGGAACGTCGGCAGCATGCTCTCGAAGTACGGGACGGCCTCGGCCGGATCGACCGGCTGCGCGAACCGATAGGTGAACTCGAGCGTGTCGGGGTGGACGGCCGTGATCGTGATCTCGGAGTACGTGCCCGGGGACGTGTCCATGATCGCGGGGATCTGAGGCTGCGCGGCCGCGACGAAGTCGTCGAGCGCCTGCGACGACTCCCCGTCCTGCGCCGGAGCCACCACCTGCGGGGTCATCTCCATCGTGGGCGGCGGTGCTGCCGTCTCGTCCTCGCTCGTGGGCGCGCACGCGGCGAGCACGAACGCCAGCGCGCAGACCGCCGAGAGGCGGGCAACCGTCGTGGTCACGTGGACCCTCCGTCTGTGTCGTCTGATGGGTACTGGATCGTCTATCGGCCCGCACTCTGCGCGTCTTGATGGGCGAGCCGCGACGAACGAGCCCGCGGACGGTCGTCGTCAGCTCTCAAGCCGCCACGCCCGACGGCCGAGATCCTCAGGGTGAATACGACCCGGCGGTTGACCAGAGGAGTGTTCCTGCTGACGGCTGTCCTGCTGGTGGCCTACGTGGGCTGGAGCGCGGAGCCCGCGGGGGACGCTGCACCGCCCCCGGTGGCGGGCGTCGAGGGCCCTGTGGAGCCGGAGGTCGCGCCGGCCGAGTGCCTGATCAAGGGCAACATCTCCCACAACACGGGCGAGTGGATCTACCACGTGCCGGGCCAGGAGCACTACGACGAGACCGTCGTCGACGAAGCGGCCGGCGAGCGGTGGTTCTGCTCCGAGGCCGAGGCGCAGGCCGCCGGCTGGCGCAAGAGCACGGTGTAGCTCCGCATCGAGACGGTCCGGAGCCGGGCACAGAAAGGCCCGGCAGGATCAGATCCTGCCGGGCATCTCCGGACTGCTGAGCCGTGGTTTTCCCCACGACCCCTGTGTGCGCGAGGGGGGATTTGAACCCCCACGCCCTTTCGGACACTGGCACCTGAAGCCAGCGCGTCTGCCGTTCCGCCACTCGCGCGCGCCGGAGAACATTAGCACGATGGAGCAGCCCTCCCGAACACGGCTGCCACCCACCGACGGACCGTCGGAACGCCGCCGGAGGGTGCGTGACGAGGCTCCGGCGAGCGCCGCGACGGTCCGTCGGTGCAGGAGCGAGCACCGGGCCGCCGGGCCACCCGATCGGGGGTACCGGGCCTCCGCCGCGCGCGAACGCGCCGACATCCGGGTCCGGACGCTTGCGGCCCGGATACCATCGAGTCGAGACACGTGTGCAGGTCAGCACGCGCGGGACGAGCCGACGGACGAAGGAGGTGGGCGTGGGCATCCTCGACAGGTTCGAGAACGGCGTGGAGCGGGTGGTCAACAACGCGTTCGCCAAGGCCTTCAAGAGCGAGCTCAAGCCGCTCGACCTCTCCGGCGCCCTGCGCCGCGAGGTGGACGACCGGGCGGCCGTCGTCGGGCGCGACCGCACCGTCGTGCCCAACGAGTTCACGATCGAGCTGGCCACCGCCGACTACGACCAGGTCGAGTCGTGGGGCGCGGAGGCACTTGCCGACGAGTTCGCGGCGAACGTCACGGACTACGCCGCCAGCCAGCGGTTCGCGTTCGTCGGACCGGTCACCGTGCGGTTCAGCGAGGACACTGAGCTCGAGGCGGCCCGCTTCCGGGTGGTCAGCGCGACGGTGCGCGGAGCGGTGGCACCGGCCGCGGCGACCGCGACGCCGAGCGCGCGGCACCCGCTGGTCGACATCGACGGGCAGCGCTACATCCTCACCGGGCCGGTCACGGTCATCGGGCGTGGGTCGGAGGCCGACATCATCGTCGACGACCCGGGCGTCTCGCGGCGGCACCTCGAGATCAAGGTGACGCCCGACGGCGTGATCGCGAGCGACATGGGATCCACCAACGGGCTCTTCGTCGAGGGCCACCAGGTTCCCGCTGCGACGCTGCTGGACGGCAACACGCTGACCATCGGACGCACGCGGATCCTGTTCTGGACAGGCGGCGAGCCGGACCCGGACGAGTGACGCCGGCGCATGAGTGAGCTGACGATCACCCTGCTGCGGCTGGGTTACCTGGCCTTGCTGTGGGTGCTCGTGCTCACCTCGATCGGCGTCCTGCGGCGCGACCTCTACGGCACGCGCATCACCGACCGTCGTCGCAGGAGCAAGGTCCTGCAGCCCGCCGGGGCGCCGACGGCCCAGCCGACCCCAGCCCCATCGAAGCCGGCACGGAACACCGGGCCGAGCCGGCTCGTGGTCACCGAGGGTCCGCTGCGTGGCACGATCATCCCGCTCGGGTCGTCGGCGGTCCTGCTCGGTCGCGCCCCCAGCTGCACGCTCGTCCTCGACGACGACTACTCGTCGTCGCGGCACGCACGGATCTATCCGCAGGGTGGCCAGTGGTTCGTCGAGGACCTCGGATCGACGAACGGGACATTCGTGGCGGACCAGCGCGTCGAGGCCCCGACCCCGCTGCCGACCGGTACACCGGTCCGCGTGGGACAGAGCGTGCTCGAGCTGCAGAGGTAACCGGTGACCGTCGCACTCAGATATGCGGCACGGTCCGACGTCGGGCTCGTGCGCTCCAACAACCAGGACTCGGCCTATGCCGGGCCGCACCTGCTCATGGTCGCGGACGGCATGGGCGGGCACGCCGGCGGCGACGTCGCGTCGTCGGTCGCGGTCGCGGCGTTCGCGCCGCTGGACGGGGAGTCGCACGGTTCCGACGACGCCCTGGACCAGCTCGAGGCCGCGCTCGCCGACGCGCGCGAGGAGATCATCCAGCGCAGCGAGACCGACCCCGAGCTCGCGGGGATGGGCACGACGGTGCTCGCGATCCTGCGCGCGGGCAACAAGCTCGCCATGGTGCACCTGGGCGACTCGCGCGGGTACCTCATGCGCGACAAGGTGCTCACGCAGGTCACCACCGACCACACGTTCGTCCAGCACCTGGTCGACATCGGCAGGATCACGCCCGAGGAGGCCGAGGTCCACCCGCAGCGGTCGGTCGTCATGCGGGTGCTCGGCGACTTCGACCCCGACGTCGCCCCGGACCTCTCGGTGCGCGAGGCGCGGCCCGGCGACCGCTGGCTGCTCTGCTCGGACGGCCTGTCGGGGTTCGTCAGCGCGGAGACCATCGAAGAGACCATGGCGACGATCGACGACGTCGACACGTGCGCCGACCGGCTGGTCCAGCTCGCCCTGCGCGCCGGCGGCGGCGACAACATCACCGTGGTGCTCGCGGACGTCATCGAGCTGGACGACGTCGCGGACGGCGAGGGTCCGACGACGCAGGCGTCGGTCGTCGGGGCCGCTGCCCTGACCCGCAACGACCCCACGGCCGCCGACGAGAGCCCGGCGGCCCGCGCGGCGAACCTGACCAAGCCCGAGGAGCCCGTCGAGGCGGTCGACGACCTCGAGGACGACGAGGAGCCGGAGCCGCGCCGTCGCTGGGGGGTCCTGATCGCGTGGCTGGTCGGGTTCCTCGTGGTCGCGGGAGGCATCGCGCTGACGGTCGCCTGGATCAACACGCAGTACTACGTGGGTGTCGACGAGGGCCAGGTCACCATCTTCCGCGGCCTGCCGCAGAACCTCGGCCCGATCGAGCTGTCGACGCCGATCGAGCACTCCGGGACCGACGTGGAGGACCTGCGCTCGGCCTACCTGCGCGAACGCGTCGAGCAGACCATCCAGGCCGACTCCCTCGACGACGCCCGCGCCCAGGTCGTCATGCTGCAGGACGACACCGAGTCGTGAGTGCGCGAGTGAGCGGGTCCTGATGGCCACCGTCCAGCCGCACCGCGTGCGTGCGGGTCGCGGCGTCGAGCTGGGTCTCCTGGTGCTCGCGCTGGTCATCGGCGTTGCCTCGTACGCGCTCGTCGGCATCGGCACCACCGACAAGGTGCCGCCCGACGTCATCGAGTACGGCATCGGCATGGCGGTGCTCGCCGTGGGCATCCACCTGGTCCTGCGCTGGCGCGCGCCGTTCGCGGACCCGGTGATCCTGCCGATCACGGTCGCGCTCAACGGCATCGGCCTGGCGATGATCTACCGCATCGACTTCGCCTACGAAGCGCGCGGGAAGACGGCCGGGTTCGCCGACCGGCAGCTCGTGTGGACCGCGATCTCGGTGCTCCTGGCCGCCGCCGTGCTGATCTTCCTGCGCGACCACCGCACGCTCCGGCGGTACACCTACACGGCCGGGGTCGTCGGCCTCGCCCTGATCCTGCTGCCGCTGGTGCCGGGCGTCGGGGTGCTCATCAACGGCGCCCGCATCTGGGTGCGCGTCGGGGGCGTCGGGTTCCAGCCCGCCGAGTTCGCCAAGATCGCGTTCGCCATCTTCTTTGCGGGGTACCTGGTCACGCACCGCGACGCGCTCGCGCTGGCCGGCCCCAAGGTGCTGGGCCTGCACCTGCCCCGCGCGCGTGACCTCGGACCGATCCTCATCGTGTGGGCCGCCTCCGTCGCCGTCCTCGTGCTCGAGCGCGACCTCGGCACCTCGCTGCTCTTCTTCGGCCTGTTCGTCGCGATGCTCTACCTGGCCACCGAGCGGCTGTCCTGGGTGATCATCGGCCTCGGCCTGTTCATCGTCGGCGCCGGCCTCGCCGCCACCGCGTTCTCGCACGTCGGCGCCCGGTTCGACGCGTGGCTGCACGCGTTCGACCCCGCCGTGTTCGACAAGGCGTACGGCGGGTCCGGCCAGCTGGTCCGTGGCCTGTTCGGCATGGCCAGCGGCGGGCTGTTCGGCACGGGCTGGGGCGACGGCCGGCCCGACCTCGTGCCGTTCGCCGAGTCCGACTTCATCGTCGCGTCGCTCGGCGAGGAGCTGGGCCTGACCGGGCTGATCGCGATCCTCATGTGCTACCTGATCCTGGCCCAGCGCGGCTTCCGCACGGCGATCGGGGTCCGCGACGGGTTCGGCAAGCTGCTCGCGGGCGGTCTCGCGTTCATCGTCGCGCTGCAGACGTTCGTCGTGGTCGGTGGCGTGACCCGCGTGATCCCGGTGACCGGGCTGGTCACGCCGTTCATCGCGTACGGCGGCTCGTCGCTGGTCGCCAACTGGGTCATCGTCGCGCTGCTCCTGCGGATCTCCGACGAGGCCCGTCGGCCGGCCCCCAACCTCCGGGTCCCGACGCCGATCGCGGGCGTGCCCGTGGTCGCCGGCACCAGCACCGGCAAGGCGGGCGGCGACCAGCCCACCGAGGTCATCGGCAGGCAGTCGTGAACACCCCCCTGCGCCGCCTCGCCACCGTGGTCATGGCCATGTTCCTCGTGCTCATCGGCAGCGCGACGTGGGTCCAGTACTTCCAGGCCGACAGGCTCAACAACGACTCCCGCAACGTGCGCGGCCTGTACCGCGAGTACGGCAACGCGCGCGGCCCGATCGTCGTCGGCGGGAACGCCATCGCCTTCTCGACGCCCGTCGACGACCCGTACGGCTACCAGCGCCAGTACACCGACGGCAGCACGTACTCGGCCGTGACGGGCTTCTACTCGATCGTCAACGGCAAGTCCGAGCTGGAGAACGCGGCCAACGCCGAGCTCACCGGCCGGGGCGACCAGCTCTTCTTCACGCGGATCCGGGACCTGATCACCGGCCGCAAGCCGGAGGGCGCCGCGGTCGAGACGACGATCAACGCCGCCGCGCAGGCCGCCGCCGTCGCCGGGCTCGGCGACCAGCAGGGTGCGGTCGTGGCGATCGAGCCCTCGACCGGCAAGATCCTCGCGCTGGTCAGCACGCCCGGCTTCGACCCGAACACCCTGGCGACGCACGACACGGTGGCCGCGAGCGCGGCGTACCAGGCGCTCGACGCCGCGCCGGGCAACCCGATGCGCAGCAACGCGATCAAGGAGCGGTACGCCCCCGGGTCGACGTTCAAGCTGGTCACCGCCGCTGCCGCCCTGGAGAGCGGGCAGTACACGCCCGAGTCGACGCTCCCCGCACCCCACGAGCTGGACCTGCCGGAGACGACCTCGACCATCGGCAACTTCGGCGGCGGCGGGTGCGGGGCCGACCCGATCACGCTGGCGGACGCGCTGCGCATCTCGTGCAACACGGCGTTCGCGCAGCTCGGCCTCAACGTCGGCGCCGACGCGCTCCAGGCGCAGGCCGAGAAGTTCGGGTTCAACGACCCGGGCCAGACCATCCCGATGCTCGTCGTCGAGAGCGTGTTCCCCGACGACCTGAACGCCCCCGAGACCGCGCAGTCGGCGATCGGGCAGCGCGACGTGCAGGCGACGCCGATGCAGATGGCGATGGTCTCCGCGGCGATCGCCAACGGCGGCCGCCTGATGACGCCGTACGTCGTCGACGCCGTGCGGTCCGCCGACCTGACGACGGTCACGACGACGAAGCCGACCCTGTACTCGACGGCGGTGTCGCCCGCGACCGCCGCCGCGCTGACCCAGATGATGGTCGGCGTCGTGCAGTCCGGCTCGGGCACCTCGGCGCAGATCCCGGGCGTGCAGGTGGCGGGCAAGACCGGCACCGCCCAGACGACCGCCGACCAGCCGCCGCACGCGTGGTTCACCGCGTTCGCGCCGGCCGACAACCCGCGGGTAGCGGTCGCGGTCCTGGTCGAGCACGGCGGCAGCATCGGCAACGAGGCCACCGGCGGACGCGTCGCCGCACCGATCGCCAAGGCGGTCATGGAGGCGGTGCTCAACTCATGAAGACGGCACCGGGTGTGGCCCTCGGCGAGCGGTACCGGCTGGTCCGGCAGATCGCGGTCGGCGGCATGGGCGAGGTCTGGGAGGCGCACGACGACGCCCTCGCCCGGCCCGTCGCGGTCAAGGTGCTGCGCTCGGAGTTCGCCGGAGACCGCGGGTTCCTCGAGCGGTTCCGCACCGAGGCCCGCAACTCGGCGTCCCTGTCGCACCCCAACATCGCGCAGCTGTTCGACTACGGCGAGCAGGACGGCTCCGGGTTCCTCGTCATGGAGCTCGTCGTCGGCGAGCCGTTGTCCGACCTGCTCGAGCGCGAGCCCGTGCTGCCGACCAGGCGGCTGCTGCCGATCCTCGCGCAGACGGCCCGCGGCCTGCACGCGGCCCACATCGCCGGTGTCGTGCACCGCGACGTCAAGCCGGGCAACATCCTGCTGGGCCGCGGCGGGCGCGTGAAGATCACCGACTTCGGCGTCTCGCTGGCCCGCAACCAGGTGACCATGACGGCGACCGGCATGGTGATGGGCACCGCCCAGTACCTGTCACCGGAGCAGGCGGTCGGCCACCCGGCCACCCCGCTGTCGGACCTGTACTCGCTCGGGATCATCGCGTACGAGGCCCTCGTCGGTCACCGGCCCTTCACGGGACCGACCGCCGTCGACATCGCGGTCGCGCACGTGAACAACCCCGTCCCGCCGCTGCCCGCCAGCGTGGACAAGCCGCTCGCGGACCTCGTCGTGCGCCTGCTGTCGAAGGAGCCGAGCCAGCGGCCGCAGTCGGGCGAGGAGCTCGCGGCGCTGCTGGACACGCTCGTGCCGCGCACCCCGCCCAGCGGCGTCCCGATGCTCGTGGAGCAGCCCACCCGCACCCCCGACACCTACGCCACGGCCGCGACGCCGATCGCTCCGGCCGCCGCGCCGGAGGCACCGCCCCCGTCGTACCCCCCGCGGCGCACCCGGCGGCTCGAGGAACCGGCGGCCCCTCGGCGCTCCCACCCGGCCCCTCTTCCGACGAAGGCGGAACACCGCTGGTCGTGGCCGGTCCTGGTCCTGATCCTCGTGCTCGTCGCGCTGCTCGGTGCGTTCGCAGCGAAGTCGATGCTGAACGCCGACGGGGCCTCGACCGGCACGACTGTGCTGGTCGCAGCCGCACCGCCGGGACCGAGCGACCCGCGCGCGAACACCGCCCGATACGCTTCTGACGGGGGTGGGGATGCGATGATCGGCCAGTACGGCCGTGCCCAGAACGGGCATGCCTGCTACGGGAAGGCCGCGGAACCCTTTCCCGGCACGGCATCAACGGAAGCAGAGGACGCCTAGTGGTGGACGACGGATCACGGATCCTCGCCGGACGGTACGAGGTCGGCGAGCTCATCGGTCGTGGTGGCATGGCCGAGGTGCACATCGGCCACGACACCCGCCTCGGTCGCACGGTCGCCATCAAGATCCTGCGTTCCGACCTGGCCCGTGACCCGAGCTTCCAGAACCGGTTCCGCCGCGAGGCCCAGTCGGCTGCCGCGCTGAACCACCCGGCGATCGTTTCCGTCTACGACACCGGCGAGGACGTGTTCACCGAGCCGACCGGCGTCGTCGCGCACGTGCCGTTCATCGTCATGGAGTACGTCGAGGGCCACACGGTCCGGGACATCCTCCGCGACGGCCACGCGGTGCCCATCGAGGAGGCCGTCGACATCACGGCCGGCGTGCTGTCCGCCCTCGAGTACTCCCACCACGCCGGGATCGTGCACCGGGACATCAAGCCCGCCAACGTCATGCTCACGCCGACGGGCGCGGTCAAGGTCATGGACTTCGGCATCGCCCGGGCCGTGGCCGACTCCGCCGCGACGATGACGCAGACGCAGGCCGTGATCGGCACCGCGCAGTACCTGTCGCCCGAGCAGGCGCGCGGCGAGACCGTCGACGCCCGCTCCGACCTGTACTCCACCGGCTGCCTGCTCTTCGAGCTGCTCACCGGCCGCCCGCCGTTCACCGGCGACTCCCCGGTGGCCGTGGCCTACCAGCACGTCCGCGAGGCCGCGCCGGTGCCCAGCTCGTTCGCGTCCGACGTGCCCGACACGCTCGACCGGATCACGCTCAAGGCCCTGGCCAAGGAGCGCGACGCGCGCTACTCGTCGGCCGCCGAGTTCCGCGCCGACCTCGAGGCCGCCGTCCGCGGAGGCGTCGTCACCGCGCCCGCCGTCGGCGCGGCGGCCGCCGCCGTCGTCGCCGCCTCGGCCGCCGAGTCCACCCAGCTCATGGCCCCGCCGGTCGCACCCACCCAGACCATCCCGCCGGCCACGCCCTGGCAGTCCACCGGCACGCTGGCCACCATGCCCGACGACGATCTCGAGGAGTCGCGGAGCAGCAAGGTGTGGCTCTGGGTCCTCATCGCGATCGCACTCCTCGCCGTGGGCGGCATCCTGTGGCTGCTGCTGAAGCCCGATGCGGCGCCCGACCAGGTCGCGGTGACTGACGTGACGAACCAGCAGGCGGCGGCCGCGCAGGCCGCGCTCGAGGCCGACGGCTTCGTGTGGGGCACCCCGGTCAACGCATCCAACGACGACGTGGCCAAGGGCGCGGTCATCTCGACCGACCCACCTGCAGGCAAGGAGGTCGACGAGGGCTCGACCGTCATCGCCACGATCTCCACCGGTCCCGGCACCATCACCGTGCCCAACGTCGCCGGCAAGACCGAGCAGGACGCGGTCACGGCGCTGACCGCGGCCGGGCTCACGGTGAACCCGACCCGGCAACCCGAGAACGTCCCGGACTTCCCGCAGGGCCAGGTGACCAAGACCGATCCCGCGGCGGACGCGACCGTCGAGTCGGGAGCCGCGGTGACGCTCTTCGTCTCCACCGGCAACGTCGAGGTCCCGGACGTCACCAAGATGCCCAAGCAGCAGGCGCTCGACACCCTGAACCAGCAGAAGCTGACCGGGAACACCCAGGAGGTGCCGTCGAACGAGGCACCCGGCACGGTCATCGCGCAGGACCAGGCGCCCGGCACGCTGGTCAAGCAGGGTCGGACGATCAACCTGCAGATCGCCATCGCCCCGACGACGACGACCGTCCCGACCGGGCTGGTCGGCATGACCTACGACCAGGCTGTCGCCGCGCTGGCCGGGGTGGGCCTGACCAACGTCGCCAAGGTCGAGGACACGTCCGAGGCGCCGAAGGACCAGGTGCTGCGCACCGACCCGACCGCGGGCACCGAGGTGCCCTTCGACCAGCAGATCAACATCCACGTCTCGAAGGGCCCGACGACTCCGTCAGGCAACGCCGGAGGCGGAGGCGGCGGAGGCGGAGGCGGCAACACCAACCCGTAGCGATATGACGAAGGGGCCGTCCCGGGTGGGACGGCCCCTTCGTCGCGAGCAGGTCCGAAGACCGTTCGAGGCTAGAGCCGGACGAGCGGGTGCAGGCCCGCGGACCGCGCGACGGCCTGGTCGTCGCCGCAGATCTCGAGCCAGTTGGCCAGCAGCCGGTGACCGCCCTCGGTGAGCACGGACTCGGGGTGGAACTGCACCCCGTAGAGCGGGAGCGTGCGGTGCTGCAGGCCCATGATGATGCCGTGGGCGGTAGCGGTGACCTCCAGCTCGTCCGACACCGTGTCGTTCACGACCGCGAGCGAGTGGTACCGCGTCGCGGTGAACGGGTCGGGCAGGCCGGCCAGCACGCCCTCGCCCTTGTGCTCGATCTGGCTCGTCTTGCCGTGCATGAGCTCGGGCGCGTGCGTGACGACCCCGCCGAACACCTCGCCGAGCGCCTGGTGGCCCAGGCACACGCCGAGCATCGGGGTGCCGGTCGCCTCGCAGTCGCGGATGACCTGGATGCTCTCGCCCGCCTCGGCCGGGGTGCCGGGTCCGGGCGAGACGAGGACGCCGTCGAAACCCGAGCGCTCGGCCAGCGGCGGGACCGCGTCGTTGCGCACGACCACGGTCTCGGCACCCAGCTGGTTGAGGTAGCCGACGATCGTGTAGACGAACGAGTCGTAGTTGTCGATCACCAGAATCGTCGTGGACCCGGTCATGTCACTCCCCAACTGTCGTCTCGTTGAACGGCATGTGCGGCGCCAGCGCGGGGAACACCCACGCGAAGCAGACCGCCAGGACGGCGAGCGCGAGGACCGCGAGGATCAGCACACGCACGACCGTGGGTCCCGGCAGGTGTCGCCAGAGCCATCCGTACATCATCGGCCCCCCATCATGATGCGCCGCCGTCGTTTTCCGAAACGAGCTCCGCGGGGATCCCGTCCGCAGTCGGTGCCCAGTAGTCGAGCACCCCGTGCACGATGAACCGCTCCCGCGCGGAGAACATCGGGTGGCACGTGGTCAGCGTGATCATGCGCTCGGTCGGGGTCGCGCCGGGATCGCCGGGGACCGGAGCGATGACCTGGACGTCCGACGGCTTCACGATCTCCGTCGACGTGACGCGGTAGACGTACCAGATGTTGTCCGTGGTCCGGATGACGATCGGGTCCCCGACCTGCAGCTCCGCGACGCGGTTGAAGGGCTTCGCGTACGTGGTGCGGTGACCGGCGACGGCGAAGTTGCCGACCCCGCCCGGCATCGCCGTGCCCTCGTAGTGCCCGATGCCCAGGACGTCGAGCACCGTGGCGCGGTCGGTGCCCTGGCTGATCGGGCGCTCGGGCTCCCCGTCCCAGCGCGGCACCTGCATCGTCGCGAAGGTCGTCGCGTGCGGCGGCTCGGCCATCACCGGCGGGTCGTCGTGGCGCGGCGGCGCGATCACGGGTTCGGGAGCGGCGGTGCTGCCGGCGGTGGGCGTGGCCGTCGGCACCGGCTCGAACGGCAGCTCGGCGACGATCTGGGCCTGGGCCCGGTTGCCGACGACGTCCGTCCACCAGAGCTGCCAGACCAGGAAGGCGAACAGCAGGACCCCGATGGTGATGAGGATCTCGCCGATCACGCCGATGGTGCCGAAGACCGCGTTCTTCGCGCGGCTCACGGGGCCTCCGACACCCGGGCGCGGGCGCGGCTGGACCGGTTGCGCTCGCGCGCCTCGGCGTCGTCGAGACCCGGCAGGATCTCGGTGCCCTCGGGGACCTCCGCGGCCTGCAGGTCGGTGGGACCGGAGTAGGCCGAGAGCTCCAGCGGCGACGACGTGCTCGAGTCGGACAGCGACCAGCCCAGGCCCACGTCGTTCGCGTCCCGGACGTAGGACTGCACGGCGGGCGACGACGACAGCGCCCGGCGGAGGCGGTCGGGGTCGCCGATCGCACGGATGTCGTACGGCGGGGAGTAGATCCGGCCGTGCAGACGCAGCACGTTCCCGGCGCAGTGGATGGCGCTCGTCGAGATCACGCGCTGGTCCATGATCTCCATGGCCTCGGCGCCGCCCGCCCAGAGCGCGTTCATCACGGCCTGGATGTCCTGCTGGTGCACGACGAGGACGTCGGGGCTGACGTCGTCGCGACGAGGCGAGTCGGCCGGTGCGTCGTTCAGCCGGACGGTGAGGCCCGGACCCTGCACGGCAATCAGGCCGCTCTCGACCAGGTAGCCCAGGCTCGGCTCGCCCACCTCGGTTCCGGTCTGGGTGTTCTCGGCCGTCGTCAGCCCGAGCACGTCCGAGGACAGGCCGTCGACCTCGGTGGACAACCGCTCGACGCGCTTCTCCTCCGCCATCGCCAGCTCGGCCAGGTCCTGCGGGTGCCGGTCGCCCGACCCGTGCGCGAACTTGGCGTTCGCCGCGAACAGGGCCCCCGACAGGGCGAGCACGAGCGCCACCGACAGGGTCCCGCGCGCGATGAAGCGCCGGGCCCGGTGCGGGTGGTCTGTCATGCTTTCGGCTCCTTGACGGGAATCGACCTCTGCCGAGCGGATGGAGGATGTGCCGGCGCCCACTACGCTAGGTCACGATGTGCCGACTCCGTGACGATGCGGGGCTCGACGCACCAATGATCGCCCGCCCGCCGACCGCGACGTCATCGCGCGGTCTCCTCGTGGTCTGAACGCCACGCACCCGTTGGACAGGAGTACCCGACGTGCCTGAGTCGAGCTCACGCAAGAAGGCTGCGTACATCCCGCCGCCCGAGAAGTCGTCCGGCCCGAAGGTGAACCCGCCGTGGTTCCTTCCGGTGATGCTCACCCTGATGCTCGTCGGGCTCGCCTGGATCGTCGTCACATACCTGACGCAGTCCGACTACCCGATCCCGGGCATCCACCAGTGGAACCTGCTGATCGGCTTCGCGTTCATCATCGGCGGCTTCGGCATGACGACCCGCTGGCACTGAGCGCTCCCCGACACGTCCGACGAAGGCGCCGATCCCACCTGTGGACGGCGCCTTCGTCGTCCCCAGAGGTGCACAAGTCTGTGGATAACTACACCTGTGTAACTTGGGCCGACCGGTCAGGGTCCGATCAGAAGAAGACGTCGAACGACCGGTACTTCAGCACCGCCGCGACGAACAGCGCGACGGCGACGAGAGCCGGCGCGAGGAAGGCCACGAGGGCGCGGCGCTCCTTGGGCGCGTACGCGTAGGCAGCGGCGAGCACGCCACCGGTGACCAGTCCGCCGAGGTGGGCCTGCCACGCGATGCCCGTGGCGACGAACCCGATCGCGAAGTTGACGACGATCAGGCCGATGATCCCGCGGTAGTCGCCGCCGAGCTTGTGGGTGACCACGAGGGCCGCGCCGAACAGCCCGAACACCGCGCCCGACGCACCCACGCTGAACTGCGCCATCGCCGGCAGGTCCATGGCGAGGAGCACCGAACCGACGGAGCCGCCCACCGCGCTCAGCAGGTACAGGGTCAGGTACCGGCTGCGTCCGAGCGTCTGCTCGAGCATGGGTCCGACGAACCACAGCGCCACCATGTTGAACAGGATGTGCAGGTAGTTCGTCGTGGAGTGCAGGAACGCGACCGACAGGAACCGCCACGGCTCGTAGTAGCCGACGGCCGGGGAGAAGATCCAGCGCGCGGTCCAGCTGGGCACCACGAGCTGCAGGACGAAGCTGACCACGCAGAGCCCGATGAGGGTCAGCGTGACGATCGGCCGGCCGGGACGGATGACCCCGCCGAGCGCCGTGCGCTGCGCGGGCAGCGCGCGGGCGGCCTCCGCGACGCAGTCGACGCACTGGATCCCGACGGGCGCCTGCCGCTGGCAGTCGGGACACGTCGGCCGGCCGCACCGCTGGCACCGCACGTACGACACCCGGTCGGGGTGGCGCGGGCAGACCGGCGGCGCGGCCTGCGCGCCGTAGGGGTCGGACTCGCTGATGGTGTTCTCAGTCCTCGATGTCGACGGACTCGATGACGATGTCCTCGACCGGACGATCGCCGGGACGCACGCGGGCGGTCGCGATCTTGTCGACGACTGCGCGGCTGGCGTCGTCGGCCACCTTGCCGAAGATCGTGTGCTTGCCGTTGAGCCACTCCGTGGCGCCGACCGAGATGAAGAACTGCGAACCGTTGGTGCCGCCGACCTTGCCGGTGACCGGGTCCAGCCGCTTCCCGGCGTTGGCCATGGCGAGCAGGTAGGGCTCGCTGAAGGTGAGCTCGGGGTGGATCTCGTCGTCGAAGTTGTAGCCCGGGCCACCACGGCCGGTGCCCAGAGGGTCACCGCCCTGGATCATGAATCCGTCGATCACGCGGTGGAACACGACGCCCGCGTACAGCGGGTCGGTGCGCTGCGCACCGGTGGTCGGGTCCGTCCACGCCTGGCTCCCCGTGGACAGTCCCACGAAGTTCGCCACCGTCTTCGGTGCGTGGTTCGGGTAGAGCTCGATCCGGATGTCGCCGGCGGTCGTGTGCAGGGTCGCAAACATGCGCCCAGTCTGGCACGCGGCACCCACCCGATCGCCTGTGAACCGCAAATGTGCAGGCCAGCGCTCCTGCGCAGCGGCCCGCACGGTGGCAGAGTGGGAGGTCAGTGCAGCCGACGAGCCGGGAGCCCGACATGCCGTTCACCAAGAGCCGCCCGAACATCGACGTCGATACGGAGAAGATCAAGGACCAGGCAGCCGACCTGGGTGCCGCGATCGCCGACGCGGCGAAGAGTGCCAAGGACACCGCGGGTGTCGCCGCCGGCAAGGCGGGCGAGGCGGCCGTGCAGGCCAAGGACTGGACGGCGCCCCGCGTGGAGGCGTTCGTCGACTGGCTCCTGCCCCGCGTCGAGCACCTGTACAAGGAGTCCGTGAAGGCCGCCGCGCCCAAGGTCGAGGCCGCTGCCGACGCGGCGGGTCCCGCCATCGACACCGCGCACGACAAGCTCGTCGAGGAGGTGCTGCCCAAGGTGGTCGAGGCGCTGCACCAGGCGGCGTTCAAGGCCGGGGAGCTCGCCGAGAAGGCGGCCGACATGGCTGCGGACAAGGCCGCCGTAGCGAGCGCGGCCGTCGCCGCCGCGGCCGCGGAAAAGACGAAGAAGAAGCACACGGGCGCCAAGGTGTTCTGGCTGGTGGCGGCCCTGCTCGCCGTCGGCGCTGGCGTCGTCGCCTGGAGCCGGTCACGCTCGACCGTCGACCCGTGGGCCGAGCCGTGGGAGCCCGTCGAGAGCGGGGACGTGCACGGCCGCGTGGCCGACGCCGCGGACGCGGTCGGGGAGGCCGCGGGCAGTGCCGTCGCGGGAGCCCGCAAGGCAGCCAGCAAGGTCAGCGAGGCCGCCGGGTCGCTCGCCGAGAAGGCCTCGGACGCCACCGAGGACCTGACGGAGAAGGTTGCCGACGCGACCAAGAAGGTCACGCGTCGCACGACCAAGCCCGCCGCCACGGACGAGGCTCCCGAGGAGACCACCCCCGGCGCCTGATCGCGCAGGAACGCAGAACGACCCCCGGGATCCGTCGGACCGGGGGTCGTTCTCTGTCTTCTGGCCGTCTGGGCTCAGGCGCTGTGCACGGGCCGGACGCGCTCGCCCAGCTCGCCCAGCTGCTCCTTCATCTCCTCGACCGTCAGGTTGTGCTCGACCCGCGGCGAGTAGAGCATCGAGCTCACGATGGCGCCGGTGGCACCGATCGCGAACGCGTCGCTCACGTGGCTGACCAGCCCGGCGCCGCCCGAGGCGATGACGGGCAGCGAGACCGCCTCGGTGATCAGGCCGGTGATCTCCAGGTCGTAGCCCTCGCCGGTGCCGTCCCGGTCGATGCTGTTCACGACGATCTCACCGGCACCGAGGTCCTGACCCCGGCGGGCCCACTCGACCGCGTCCATGCCCGTGAACGTCCGGGCGCCGTCGATCGCGATCTCGTACCCGCTGGGGATGCTCGCCGTCTTCTCCACGCGCTTGACCTGCATGCTCAGCACGATGCACTGGCGGCCGAACTCCTTGGAGCCCTGCGTGATGATCTCGGGCTTGCGCACCGCCATCGAGTCGATGCTGATCTTCTCGGCGCCGGCCCGCAGCACCAGGTGCATGTCCTCGAGCGAACGGATCCCGCCGCCCACGGTCAGCGGAACGAACGTGCGGTGCGCGATCCGGCGGACCATGTCCAGGTCGATCTGACGCTTCTGCGCGCTGGCCATGATGTCGTAGGTGACGATCTCGTCGACGTCGTCCCGGTAGAGGCGGTCGGCCAGCTCGGCCGGGTCACCGACGTCGATGTTGTCCTGGAACTGCTGCGCCTTGGTGACCCGCCCGTCCTTCACGTCGAAGCAGGCGATCAGCCGGTTAGCGAGCAACGGACACCTCCAGGTCGCAGAAGGCCTTGAGCACCTGGAGGCCGGCCCGCGCGCTCTTCTCGGTGTGGAACTGCGTCGCCATGATGTTGTCCTGCGCGACAGCGGCCGCGAACGGCTGCCCGTAGGTGGTCACGCCGACGAGCGCATCCGGGTCGCTCGGGACCGCGTAGAACGAGTTGACGAAGTAGTAGTAGCCGCCGGGCGTGAACGACCGGGCGAACGGGTGCTCGCCGCGGACCTCGACCGTGTTCCAGCCCATGTGCGGGACCCGGACCTCGGTGTTGTCGAACTCGCGCACCGTGCCCTTGATCCAGCCCAGGCACTCCTGGTCGTCCTCGGCGCTGTGCTCGAACAGAACCTGCAGGCCGACGCACACGCCGAGGAAGCCCTGCTTCTCACCCAGGACCTTCTCGGTCAGGTGCCCGACCCAGCCCTCGTCGGCCAGCGACTCCATGGTCACGCCCGCGGATCCGACCCCCGGAAGGACGTACTTGTCGACGTCGTCGCACTCGGACGGCTTGGCGACGAGCTTGTGCGGGACACCGAGGTGGCCGAGCGCGTAGGCCACGCTCTGGGAGTTCCCGGTGCGGTAGTCGATGATCCCGATCACTGCTCGATCCTAACGTCGTGAGCGATTCGCCCAGGAGCGGCGTCCATCAGCCGAGGAACATGGTGCGCAGCCGTCTCGTCGTGAAGGTCAGCCCGAGCGCGATCATCACGACGAAGTACGCGACGTGCTGGAGCATGTCGGGGTCCAGCACCCCGAGGGTCAGGCCGCGCACGAGCTCGACGGCCTGGTAGAGCGGGAGCGCCTTGACGATGCCCTGCAGCCAGCCCGGGTAGACGGTCACGGGGTAGAACGTGGCGGAGAACAGGAACATCGGGAGCATGACGAAGTTGATCCAGTCCATCTGCTGGAAGGTCTTCAGGTAGCTGGTCACCGCCATCCCGAGGCTCGCGAACCCGAACGCCACGAGCAGCACCGCGGGCAGGGCGAGCACCGCCGACCAGGCGAGGTTCAGGCCCATGACCTGCATGACCGTCAGGAACCCGACCGCGTAGGCGCCGCCGCGCAGCAGGGCCGTGAGGATCTCGCCGAGCGCGACGTCCAGCGGCCCGAGCGACGTGGTGAGCATCGCGTCGTAGAGCTTGCCGAAGTGCATCTTGAAGAAGACGTTCCACGTCGAGTCGTAGACCGCGCCGTTCATCGCGCTGACCGCGAGGAGCGCCGGGGCGATGTACGCGGCGTACGAGACCGACCCGCCCGAGGGCAGCTCGACGTCCCCGATATAGGTGCCGAGGCCGACGCCCATGGCGAAGAGGTAGAACACCGGCTCGAAGAACCCCGAGAGCATGATCGGCCAGTTGGTGCTGCGCGTCGCCTGCAGCCCGCGCGCCACGACCGACCGGGCGTTGCGCGCGTAGAGCGCACCGACGCTGCCCGCGCGACGCGTGACCTCGGTCTCGACGGCCATCAGCGCAGCCTCCGTCGGAACACGCGGTGGGCCAGCACCCAGCCGACCGCCGCGTACGCGACGAGCACCGCGTAGTGCCATGCGACCGGCCAGCTCCCCGGCGGCAGGCCGTACGACATCGAGCGCCCGATCTCGCTGGCGTGCCACAGCGGCGAGATCCAGCCGATGGACTGCAGCCACAGCGGCAGGACCGTCAGCGGGAAGAACGTGCCCGAGAACAGGAACAGGGGCGTGAAGATGAAGCGGTTGACGAGCGCGAACTGGCCCTTGTCCTCCGTGATCGACGCCGAGTAGGCCATGAGCGGGAGGCCGAACGCCATGCCGCCGAGCACGCCCACCAGCGGCATCCACGCGGCACCCCACGGATCCCCGACAGCGCCGAAGGCGACCATGAGCAGGTAGTAGGCGGTCGTCGTGAAGAGCATCCGGAAGAACACGGACAGGATCAGCCCGTTCGCGATCTGCCCGGGCTCGATCGGCGAGGCGTTCATGCCCCAGAAGATCCGGCGCCACTTGAACCCCGCCATCACGACGAACGTGAACTCGTCCGTGGCAACCGTGACCCCGGACGTGGCCAGCAGCGCCGGCGCGACGAAGAGCAGGTAGCTGACGGGCCCGTTCGCACCGTCGGCTATCGGCTGGTCGAGGAACGTCGCCAGGCCGAGCCCGATGCCCAGCAGGTACACCGCTGGGCTCCCGATGCCCGTCATCACGATCGTCCAGCCGTAGGCGCGCATGCCGCGCAGCTGGTGCTCGGCCACGTACCAGGTGCCGAAGCGGCGGGTCCTGGTCGTCAGCTCTTGCTCCTGGTCCTGGTCGAGGGTCATTCGATCAGGCTCCGCCCCGTCAGCCGCAGGAACACGTCCTCGAGGCTGGACCGGCGCACCAGGCTGGTGGTCGGGCGCAGCCCGAGGTGCGTCACGCGCTCGAGCACCGCCTCGCCGTCATCGGCGTACAGCAGCACCCGGTCGGGGAGCAGCTCCAGCCGCTGCGTCAGCCCGGCCATCCGCTCCGCTGCGGCCGCGTTGTGGTCGGACCCGAACCGCAGCTCGACCACCTCGCGCGTCGAGTACTCGCGGATGAGGTTGGCAGGGCTGCCCTCGGCCATGATCCGGCCCTTGTCGACGACGACCAGGCGGTCGCAGAGCTGCTCCGCCTCGTCCATGTAGTGCGTGGTGAGCACGAGCGTCGTGCCGCGCTCCTTCAGCCGGAACAGCCGGTCCCACAGCACGTGCCGCGCCTGCGGGTCGAGGCCGGTCGTCGGCTCGTCGAGCATGAGGATGCGTGGCTCGTTGATCAGCGCCCGCGCGATCGTCAGCCGTCGCTTCATGCCGCCGGACAGGTCGTCGACCTTGGCCGTGCGCTTGTCCTCCAGCTGCGCGAACGCCAGCAGCTCGTCGGCGCGCTTGCGGACCACCGCCCGTGGGATGCCGAAGTAGCGCCCGTAGACGATGAGGTTGTCGCGCACCCGCAGCTCGGTGTCGAGGTTGTCCTCCTGTGGCACCACGCCCAGCAGCGACCGGATCTCGGGCCCGTGCGTGTCCGGGTCCCGGCCCAGCACCCTCAGGTCGCCCGCGGTCCGCGCCGAGACCGCGCCGATCATCCGCATCGTGGTCGACTTGCCCGCGCCGTTGGGACCGAGCAGCCCGAACGACTCGCCCGCGGGCACCTCGAAGTCGATCCCGTCGACCGCCGTGAAGTCCCCGAACCGCTTGGTCAGGCCGGTCGCGGAGATGACGGGAGCGCTCACAGCCCACCAACGTAGACGTGACCGCCGACAGCCGCAGAGCGGATATCCGGTCCGATTCCCCTTGCGTGCTCGAGCGCGAGCCCGACAGCCTTCTGCGATGACCTCCCTGGTGGACCTCTGGCCCGTCGCCGGCCTGCGCGTCACGTGCGGCGAGCTGTCGCTGCAGTTCCTCGACGACGACCGGGTCGTGGCGCTCGCCGCGCTCGGCGGCGAGGGCATCCACGACCCGGCCACCCTGCCGTTCAACAACCCGTGGTCCAAGGGCACGCCGATCGAGGTCGCGCGCAGCATCCTGACCTACCAGTGGTCGGCGCGCGCCAAGGTCGACCCGGAGAACTGGCAGCTCGAGCTGGCGCTCGTCCGCGACGGTGAGGTCCTCGGCGTCCAGAGCGCCTTCGCCAAGGCGTTCCCCGTCGCCCGCTCCGCCGAGACCGGCTCGTGGCTCGGCCGTCGGCACCAGGGTCGGGGCATCGGCACCACCATGCGGCTGATGATGCTGCACCTGCTGTTCGAGGGCTTCGGCGCGGAGGTCGCCACCACCGCCGCGTACGCGGACAACCCCGCGTCCCAGGCCGTCACCCGGCGGCTCGGCTACACGCCCAACGGTGTCGAGCGCGCCTCCCGGGAGGGCGCCCTCGTCGAGAGCCGGAACTTCCTGCTCACCCGCGCCGACTGGGCGAGGCAGGAGCGCCCGGACGTCACCCTGGACGGCGTCGCCCCGGTCCGGGAGCTCCTCGGCCTCTAGACCTCGACCGACACCTCGTACACGGCGTCGCACGGGTGGCCGGCGCGGTCGTGCACCCGCATGAGGGCCTCCTTGCTCGGGCCGTTGGACAGGCAGAACACCTTGCCCGACTCCGGGTCCAGCCACGCCCGCTCGAACGACATCCCCTCGTCGGCCTGGACGTCCAGGTCCGCCTGGTGCGCAGCGGCCAGCTGCTCGGGCGTCACGCCGAAGAATCCCTCGTGCACATCCATGAACGTCGCCATCGTCCCTCTCCTGTCCGGTTGTCCTGACGCGTCCAGGGTCCCGACGACGACACCTCCACCGCATCGGTCGAACGCCCTATCGCGGTCCCGAGCCTCCGCATAGATTCGTTGCCATGGCCTCCGGTCCGGGCGGCGTGCGCGTCTCGCCCGTCATGCTCGGGCGCGACGACCTCGTCGCCGTCGCTGCGCGCAGGCGGTCCGCGGCCGCGGACGGCGAGGGACAGCTGCTCCTGCTCGCCGGGGAGGCGGGCGTCGGCAAGACCCGGCTCCTCGACCACCTCTGCTCGACCGCCAGGGACGACGGCTGGGACGTGGTCCGTGCGGCGGCCTTCCCGCGCGACGTCGAGGTGGTGGCCGGCCTGCTCCTCGACCTCGGCGACGAGGTCGCGCGCACCGATCCGTCGCGGGGCGACCGCTTCGCGCGGGCCGTCGCGGACGGGGCGTCGCCCGGAGTCGCCGACGCCCGACGACGCACCCTCGTCGGCGACCTGTCGCTCGCTCTGGCCGCCCTGGGGGACGGGCCGCGTCCGGTGCTGCTCGCCCTGGAGGACCTGCACTGGGCCGACGAGATCACGCTCGACGCGCTCGAACGTCTCGCCCGCCGGCTCGCGGGCCGGCCCATGTTCGTCGTCTGCACGTTCCGGACCGACGAGCTCTACCCGAGCGTGCCGACCCGGCGGTGGCGGTCCCGGATGCTCACCCAACGCCTCGCCGAGGAGCTGCGCCTGCGCCGGCTCGACCGCGAGGACACCGGCGCGATGGTGGCCGCCATCACCGGCGCGACCTGGGACGTCACCGTGCTCGACGCTCTCTACGAGCGCAGCGACGGGATCCCGTTGCACGTCGAGGAGCTCATCGGCGCCGGAGCGCTGGTTCCGGACACCCTGGCCGACGCCGTCCTCGGTCGGGCGGCGAGCCTGACGCCGGACGCCTGGTCGCTCGCCTGCACCGCGGCGGTGATCGGGCGCTCGTTCGACGTCGACCTCCTCGTCGCGATCACCGGGGAACCCCCCACCGACGTCGACCGCGAGCTGACCGAGCTCGTCGACCAGTTCCTGGTCCTGCCGCGCGACGACGCCGGCACGTTCATCTTCCGGCACGCGCTCATCCGCGACGCCTTGGTGGAGAGCATCCCGCCGCTGCGCCGTCGAGAGCTGCACGCGGCCGTCGCCGCGGGGGCGGCGGGTCTGGGGGACGCCTTCCTCAGCGACCAGTACGAACGTGCGCGGCTCGGCGACCTCGCGCACCCGCACGCCCTCGCCGCGGCCCGGCAGGCTGCCGCCGTCTCGGCCCACCGGGAGGCCGAGGGTCTGTACGAGCGCGCCTTGCGCACGGCCCCGTCCGACCTCCCGCCGCGTGACCGCGCCGCCCTGCTTGCCGAGCTCGCCGGCGAGCTCGTCGCGATCGACGAGAACGGTCGCGCGGTCGAGCACTACGAGCAGGCGCAGGCGCTGTGGGTCTCGCTCGGTGACGTGACCGCCGCGGCGGCCGTGGCACCCGCCGTCGCCGCCGGCCGGCACCTGCTCGGGGCCGACCTCGACGAGCGGACCCGGCTGCTCGACGACGCGGTCGTCGGCGTCCGAAATCCGGCCGTCCTCGCACACCTCGAGTCAGCGCTCGCGGCCGCGTACATGCTGGACCGACGTCTCGACGAGTCCATCGAGCACTCGACCAGGGCGCGCGCGCTCGCCGCCGGCCTCCAGCAGACCGCCACGACGCTCGACATCGACGCGACCCTCGGGTCAGTGCTCGTGTTCGCCGGCCGGGGCGACGAGGGGTGGCCGCTGCTCGAGCAGGCGGTCCGGGCCGCGGAGGCGCAGGGGGCGGAGGCGGCCGCCGCCCGGGGGTATCGGATGATCGGCTCGAGCGCCTCGGTGCTCGTCGAGTACGACCGCGCGCGGCAGTGGCTGACCGAGGGCATCGCCTACTCCGAGCGCGTCGAGCGGTGGAACGACCGCCACTACATGACCGCGCACCTGGGCCACGTGCACTGGGCCACCGGCGACTGGACCGGTGCGGACGCACTCGTCCGGTCGGCCCTGCGGGACGGGGACCACGGCCTGACCACGCGGATCACGACGTTGCACGTGCTCGGCTACCTGGCGATGGGGCGGGCCGACCTGCCGGCGGCGCGGGACCGGCTCGACGAGGCGCGTGCACTGGGCGAGCAGATGCGCGAGCTGCAACGAATCTCGCCCGCCCTCTGGGGTCTGGCCGAGACCGCCCTGCTCGCCGGCGACACGACGGCGGCCCTCGACTGGTGCCGACGCGGGTACGCCGCGTCCCGCGAGGTCGACGACGCCGCCTACCTGTTCCCGTTCGTGGTCACGGGGACGCGGGCGCACCTGCTCGCGGGCGATCGTCCCGGTGCACGCGCCTGGGTGGAGGCGACGTCCGCGCTGCTGCGCCGGCGCGCGGTCCCCGGCACCCTGCCCGCGCTCGACCATGCGCGCGGTCTGGTGGAGCTCGCCGACGGACGAACGGGCGCGGCACGGGAGGCGCTCGAGACAGCGTCGCTCGCCTGGCACGAGCGCGGGCGGTTCTGGGAGGGCACGTACGCGCTGCTCGACCGGGCGCAGTGCGCGTTGCGCGCTCGGCGGTCGGCTGAGGCCGCCGGGCTGGCCGGGCGGGCCCACGACGCGGCAGCGCCCCCCGGGGCGACCGCGCTGGTCACGCTTGCCGACGACATCCTCGCCCGCGCCGTGCCCGACGGTTCTGCGGGCCCGCTCACGGCCCGGGAGACGGAGATCGCGGCGCTCGTCGCGGCCGGAGCGACGAACGTGCAGATCGCGGCGACCCTCACCATCTCGCCGAAGACGGTCGGCGCCCACGTCGAGCACATCCTCACGAAGCTCGGCGCCGCCCGTCGCGCCGAGATCGCCGCCTGGTACGCGTCGACGAGCAACGCCGCAGGTCAGCGCAGTGCGCGGCCGTAGCGACGCCGGAAGAGCCTCTGCGCGAGCAGCACCGCCGGGTAGGCGGCCCGCCACCGGCCAGGCCCCGGCCGGGTCAGGGACCGAAAGATGAGCCAGACGGCACCGTCGGCGTCCCGGTGCACGATGAAGGCCTCCTCGCCCGAGACCGGGTGCCCGTCGAGCGTGCCGTAGGCGAAGCCGCACCGGTCCGGTCGATCGACGACAGCGATGACCTTGACCGGCTCGCGGACCGTCACGGGTCCGAGGTGCGCCGTCAGCCAGCACCGGTCCGCGCCGGTCACCCGGCCCGCGGGTTCGACGGTGAAGCCGCTGCGGGTCTTGACGGCCCACTCGAGCACGGCGGCCGACCGGTCGGCCCAGTCGGCGTCACCGAGCCCGACCTGCACCGTCCGCTGGTACGCGCGAAATCCCGCGGGCTGGTCCGCCCAGATCCACTGGCCCGGCCGTGTCGCGCCGACGGCGTCGTACGTGAGCGCCCGATCAGCGAGCGGCCTCACGACGACGCCGTGAAAGGAGTGGTGGAGCCAAGGGGACTCGAACCCCTAACCCCCTGCTTGCAAAGCAGGTGCGCTACCAATTGCGCCATGGCCCCGTTCCCCGACCAACCGTGGGACGAGCCGATCCCGTCACTCGAAGGTGTCGGTGACCTCGGCCCACAGGTCGCGCTCGTCGCGATCCTGGGTGTACTTCTGCCAGACGACGAACGCTGCGGCGGCAACCGCCACGAGGAGCAGGAGCTTCTTCATCGGGTTCCCCCACGGGTCGGGAGTGGGCCTAACAGGACTTGAACCTGTGACCTCTTCCTTATCAGGGAAGCGCTCTAACCGTCTGAGCTATAGGCCCGTGCAATGCCGGATGAGACTACCCCAGGGCTGGGGTCAGTCCCAAACCGGCGATCGAGCAGGGGTAACGACGCTCAGTCGTCGGTCATGGTCACGTGCACGCCGCCGACCAGCGCGGCGACGATGTTGTACAGGAACGCGCCGATCGTAGCGAGAGCCGTGAGCAGGAACACGTCGACGACGGCGATGAGCATGGAGCCCGAGACGACGCGACGGAACTCGACGTACTGCTTCACGTCGATCGTGCTCTCCTGACCGGTGATCTGGGTGACCAGGTCGTCGATCTCCGCGAAGACGTGCATCTTGTCGAGCGTCAGCCAGACGACGACGACCGCGACGACGAGCATGATGCCGATGGCGACCGAGAGGAGCAGCGACAGCTTCATCACCGACCACGGGTCGATGCGGGAGATCGCCAGGCGCACGCGGCGAGGACCGCCGTGGGCGGAGACCGTCGGGATCCGCCCGCTCGACGGGCGCGGGTTCTCGCTCGGGGCGGTCGGCCGCGGGGCAGCGGGCTTCGCCGCGGGGGCGGTGGCGGGAGTCGCAGTCATCGTCGGATCCTCGGAACGGGGGCGGGTCAGGGACGCGAACGCCGCGGTGGTTGCCACCCCGGCCTTCTTGAACCACGCCGTGGTGGCGTCCACTGCCACCATCATCGGGGACGGAACGTCCTCCTCGGACTCTTCAGCGGGTGATGTCGCCTGAACGGGTTCCTTCTCCGGCGGGACGGTGACCCCGTCGCCGAGCCGGATCGACGTCTTGGTGGTGCCCGTCGAGGTGGCGGTCCGGCCCGTGCCGCCTGCCGAGCTGCCGGAGCTGCGGCCGGCCGACGTCGACGTGCGCGGCGGCGGCGGCGCGACGGTCGGGGGCAGCACGGCGGCGGACGAACCGTTGGAGCCGTTCGACGTGCTCATGGTGGGCACCTGGACCGACGCGTCGTCGGACCCGTTCCACGCAGCGTTCGTCCCTGTCCGCACGGGTGACGACGTGGTCTGCCGGCCTGTGGAGGCCGGGGAGGTCGGTCGGGTGCGCGGCGGGATCGAGGGCGGCGTGGAATCGGTCATGCGTCCTCCGGTGACGGATCGGTCGCGGTCTCGTCGGGCTCTGTCGAGGGCTCGACATCGCCGGGTTCGTCCGAAACCTGGGCATTCTCGCCGCCCACGGTACCTGCATCGTCGGCCAGGTGTCGCTCAGTGTTCCTCGCGACGGCGATGATTCTGTCGCCGTTGTCCGGCTTCGCGAAGATCACTCCCTGCGTGGTGCGCCCTGTCGCGTTCACCTCGGATGTGGCGGATCTCACGATCTTTCCGCGCTCCATGATGACCAGGACCTCGTCCTCGGCGTCCGCCACGAGTGCCCCGACGAGGTCGCCGTTGGCCTCGGGGAGGTTGGCCACCTTGATGCCCAGGCCGCCGCGACCCTGCTGCCGGTAGTTCTCCACCGTGAGGGCGGTGCGCTTGGCGATGCCGCCCTCGGTGACCGTGAAGAGGAACGCGTCCTCGCGCACGACGTCCATCGCGAGCAGCTCGTCGTCGTCGCGGAACTTCATGCCCGTGACGCCCGAGGTGGCGCGGCCCATGGGACGCAGAGACTCGTCGGACGCCGTGAAGCGGACCGACTGGCCCTTGCGGCTCACCAGGATCAGGTCCTGGTCGGAGTCGACGAGGCGCGCGGAGACGAGCTCGTCGGGCCGACCCTCCTCGTCCTCGCGCAGGTTGATCGCGATGACGCCGCCCGAGCGGTTGGAGTCGTACTCGGTCAGCCGCGTCTTCTTCACCAGGCCGCGCTGCGTGGCCAGGACCAGGTACTCGACCGTCGTGTAGTCACGGATGTCGAGCACCTGCGCGATCTTCTCGCCCGGCTGGAACGCGAGCAGGTTGGCCACGTGCTGGCCCTTCGCGTCGCGCCCGCCCTCGGGCAGCTCGTACGCCTTGGCCCGGTAGACGCGACCGAGGTTGGTGAAGAACAGCAGCCAGTGGTGCGTCGTCGTGACGAAGAAGTGGTCGACGAGGTCGTCCTCACGCAGCTGCGCGCCGCGGACACCCTTGCCACCGCGGCGCTGCGCCCGGTAGTTGTCCGACCGCGTCCGCTTGGCGTAGCCACCGCGGGTGATCGTGACGACCATCTCCTCCTCGGCGATCAGGTCCTCGATGCTGACCTCGCCGTCGAACGGCATGATCGTCGTGCGACGCTCGTCACCGAACTTGGCGACGATCTCCGCGAGCTCCTCGGAGACGATGTCGCGCTGGCGCTGCTCGCTGTCGAGGATCGCCTGGTACTCGAGGATCTCGGCCTCGAGCTTGGCGTAGTTGTCGAGGATCTGCTGGCGCTGCAGCGCGGCCAGCCGGCGCAGCTGCATGTTGAGGATCGCGTTCGCCTGGAGCTCGTCGATCTCGAGCATCTCCATCAGGCCGACGCGAGCCTCGTCCGCGTCGGGCGAGCGACGGATGAGGGCGATGACCTCGTCGAGCGCGTCGAGCGCCTTGAGGTAGCCGCGGTAGATGTGGATCTCCGCCTCGGCCTCGCGCAGCTTGAACTTGGTGCGACGGACCACGACGTCGAGCTGGTGCGCGACCCAGTGCCGGACGAACGCGTCGATGCTCAGCGTGCGCGGGACGTCGTCGACGAGCGCGAGCATGTTGGCGCCGAACGTGTCCTGCAGCTGGGTGTGCTTGTAGAGGTTGTTCAGCACGACCTTCGCGACGGCGTCCCGCTTGAGCACGATCACGAGGCGCTGGCCGGCGCGACCGCTGGTCTCGTCGCGGATGTCCGCGATCCCGGTGACCTTGTTCTCGCGGACGAGGTCGGCGATCTTCTTGGCCAGCGTGTCGGGGTTCACCTGGTACGGCAGCTCGGTGACGACGAGGCAGATCCGGTTCTGGATCTCCTCGACCTGCACGATCGCGCGCATGGTGATCGAGCCGCGACCCGTGCGGTACGCGTCCTCGATGCCGCGGTGGCCCAGGATCGTCGCGCCGGTAGGGAAGTCGGGGCCCTTGATCCGCGCGAGGAGCGCGTCGAGCAGCTCCTCGGTCGACGCCTCGGGGTGGCTGAGGTACCACTGGACACCGTCGGCAACCTCGCGCAGGTTGTGCGGCGGGATGTTGGTGGCCATGCCGACGGCGATGCCGGCCGAGCCGTTGACCAGCAGGTTCGGGAACCGCGACGGCAGGACCGTGGGCTCCTGGGTGCGGCCGTCGTAGTTGTCCTGGAAGTCGACGGTGTCCTTGTCGATGTCCCGGACCATCTCCATGGACAGCGGCGCCATCTTGCACTCGGTGTAGCGAGGGGCGGCCGCCGGGTCGTCGCCCGGGGAGCCGAAGTTGCCCTGCCCGGAGATGAGCGGGTAGCGCATCGACCAGTCCTGGACCAGGCGGACCAGGGCGTCGTAGATGGGTGAGTCACCGTGCGGGTGGAACTTGCCCATGACGTCACCGACGACGCGGCTGCACTTGGAGAACTGGCGGTCCGGCCGGTAGCCGCCGTCGTACATCGCGTACAGCACGCGGCGGTGCACCGGCTTCAGTCCGTCACGGACGTCAGGCAGCGCGCGCCCGACGATGACGGCCATGGCGTAGTCGAGGTACGAGCGCTGCATCTCGAGCTGCAGGTCGACCTGCTCGATGCGGCCGTGCTCGATCTCTCTGCCGGTGGTCTCGCTCAACGGTGTTCCTTACGTTCGGTGCGGGCGGGGACGAGTGCTGTCTCGACGTCTAGATGTCGAGGAACCGGACGTCCTTCGCGTTGCGCTGGATGAACGAGCGGCGGGACTCGACGTCCTCGCCCATGAGGATCGAGAAGATCTCGTCCGCGGCGGCGGCCTCGTCGAGCGTGACCTGGAGCAGCGTGCGGTGCTCGGGAGACATCGTGGTCTCCCACAGCTCCTGGTAGTCCATCTCGCCGAGACCCTTGTAGCGCTGGATCGCGTTCTCCTTGGGCAGCCGCTTGGTCCCGGCCAGACCGTCCCTGACGACGGCGTCGCGCTCGCGGTCCGAGTACACGTAGTCGTGGTCCGCGTTGGTCCACTTGACCCGGTAGAGCGGAGGCTGCGCCATGTAGACGTGCCCGTGCGTGATGAGCTCCGGCATGTAGCGGAACAGGAGGGTGAGCAGGAGGGTCCGGATGTGCTGGCCGTCGACGTCGGCGTCGGCCATCAGGATGATCTTGTGGTACCTCAGCTTGGAGATGTCGAAGTCCTCGCCGATGCCGGTACCGAACGCCGTGATCAGCGCCTGGACCTCCTGGTTGCCCAGCGCCCGGTCGAGCCGCGCGCGCTCGACGTTGAGGATCTTTCCGCGGATCGGCAGGATCGCCTGGGTGCGCGGGTTGCGACCGCGGACCGCCGAGCCGCCGGCGGAGTCGCCCTCGACGATGAAGACCTCGCACTCGTCGGGGTGGTTCGACTGGCAGTCGCGCAGCTTGCCCGGCATGCCACCCGACTCGAGCAGACCCTTGCGGCGGGTGGCCTCGCGAGCCTTGCGCGCGGCCATCCGGGCCGCGGAGGCCTGGATCGACTTGCGGATGACGTCGCGCGCCTCCGTGGGGTGCGAGTCGAGCCAGTCGCCGAGCTGGTCGTTGACGACCTTCTGCACGAACGTCTTGGCCTCGGTGTTGCCGAGCTTCGTCTTGGTCTGACCCTCGAACTGTGGCTCGCCGAGCTTGATGGAGATGACGGCCGTGAGGCCCTCGCGGATGTCGTCGCCCGTGAGGTTCTCGTCCTTCTCCTTGAGGATCCCCTTGTCGCGCGCGTAGCGGTTGATCAGCGAGGTCATCGCCGCACGGAAACCCTCCTCGTGCGTGCCGCCCTCGGTGGTCGAGATCGTGTTCGCGTACGTGTGGACCGACTCCGAGTAGGCGTTGGTCCACTGCATCGCGATCTCGAGGGAGAGCCGGCGCTCGGTGTCCTCGGACTCGAAGTCGATGATGTCGGGGTGCACGACCTCGACCTTCTTGGCGCCGTTCAGGTGCCGGACGTAGTCCGCGAGCCCTTCGTCGTACTTGTAGACGACGCTGCGGAACGGAGCCGCCTCGCCCTCGGCGAGCTCGTCGGCGGAGCCCGCGACCTCGTCGGCCGTGCCGAGGTGCGCGGGGCGCTCGTCGGTCAGCGAGATCTGCAGCCCCTTGTTCAGGAACGCGTACTGCTGCAGGCGCGAGCGCAGCGTCTCGAAGTCGTAGTCGGTCGTCTCGAAGATCGACCCGTCCGCCCAGAACGTCTGCGACGTCCCGTTCTCGTCGGTCGGCTCGCCCTTCTGCAGCTCACCGAGCGGCTTGCCGCCGTCGGAGAAGTCCTGCTGCCACGTGAAGCCGTCGCGCTTGACCACGGTCTCCACGCGCGTCGACAGCGCGTTGACCACCGAGATGCCGACGCCGTGCAGACCACCCGACACCGCGTAGCCCGCGCCGCCGAACTTGCCGCCCGCGTGCAGGATCGTCATGACGACCTCGACCGTGGGCCGACCCTCGGTCGGGTGGATGGCGACCGGGATGCCACGGCCGTTGTCGACGACGCGTACACCGCCGTCGGCCAGCAGCGTCACTTCGATGTGGTCGCAGTACCCCGCGAGGGCCTCGTCGACGGAGTTGTCGACGACCTCGTAGACCAGGTGGTGCAGACCGCGCTCGCCGGTGGAGCCGATGTACATGCCGGGGCGCTTGCGGACGGCCTCGAGCCCCTCGAGAACCGTGATCGCGGAGGCGTCGTACCCGCCGTTGCCTGACTTGGTGCCGCTCTTGATGCCATCCGTGGTGCCGGACGGGGGCGTGCTCTGATCGGCCACGGGCGGTAGTACTCCTCAAGCTCTCACACGCGACGGAGCGCGCCCGCCGCAGATCTTCGGGGCGGATCAGTCCATGACGCTGGAGTTCCGGGCACACATGCGCCAGGAATGACCTTCACAGTCTACCTGGTGGACGGGCTCGGACCCTCTTTTACACACCCGTCCGGGAGCTCGGGATTCCCCCGTCAGCGGAACGTGTCGCGCTCGCCCCGGCCGGGTACCCGCTTCGGACCGGTCTTGAACCGCGGACCGCCCGGGTTGAGCACGGTGATCTCGATGACGACGCCGTCGCCGAGGTCGGTGGCGAAGCGGCCGAGCATCGACGGTGTCAGGAACCTCAGCTGCGTCGCCCACGACGTCGAGCTCGCCCGCACGGTGAGTGCGCCGCCGCTGAACGACACGTACTCGCAGTGCTCCGCGATCTCCGGTCCGACGAGGTCCGACCACGCGTGCTTGAGCACGCCGGCCACCTGGTCCGACGTCCCGCCCAGCTGGTCGAGCAGACCGCTGACGGTCGACCCGATGAGCTGCGGGTCGCGCGCTCCAGGGCCGGCCGACCCCGTGGTGTCGACCAGCGGTCGGCGGCGGGCCGGGTCGCCGGGCCGGTAGCCGCGCTGGGACGCCGCCTTCTTGGCGCGCGCCAGCGCGCCGGCCGCGACCTGGCGGGGAGGGGTGAGCTTGACCAGGTCCCGCAGTGGTCTTTCGGACGGACCCTCAGAGGACACGCGACACCTCGCCGCCCATGACGTCGACCCGCGCACCCGCGAGGAGCTCGGGGACGTCGCCCGGGACCGCCGCCGTGATCAGCACCTGCCGCGCCGGCGCGACCAGCTCGGCCAGCCGCTCGCGTCGCTTGGCGTCGAGCTCGGCGAACACGTCGTCGAGGACGAGCACCGGCTCGCCGTCCGGACCCCAGTCGCCCGCGTCGTCGTACCCGTTGGTGAGGAGCTCGTAGGACGCCAGCCGCAGCGCGAGCGCGAACGACCAGGACTCGCCGTGGCTCGCGTACCCCTTGGCCGGCAGGCCGCCGAGCGTCAGGACCAGGTCGTCGCGGTGCGGGCCGACCAGGCTCACGCCGCGCTCAATCTCTTTGGTGCGCAGGCGCCCGATGGCCTCGAGCAGCTGCGCCTCGACGAGGTCGACGCTCGCACCGTCGTCGCGGGCCTGGTCGTCCCCCTCCGCACCGAGTGCCGCATCCAGCGAGGCCTTGTAGGTGATGACCGCGTCGCCCTGACCGCTGCTGACCTGCGCATACGACTTCTCGACGTGCGGGGCCAGCGCCCGGACCAGGGCTCGGCGGGCGACGACGATCTGGGCGCCGGTCTGCGCGAGCTTGGCGTCCCAGACGTCGAGCGTCCGCAGGTCGGCGCCCGTGCGACTGCCGCGCATCGCGGCCCCGGCCGACTTCAGCAGCGCGGAACGCTGCCGCAGGACCCGGTCGTAGTCCGCCACGACGCCCGAGATCCGGGGGGTGAGCTGCACCAGCAGGTCGTCGAGGAACCTTCGCCGGCCGTCCGGGTCGCCCTTGACCAGCGACAGGTCCTCCGGTGCGAACAGGACGGTGCGCAGGATGCCGAGGATGTCGCGCGCCCTCGTCGGCGAACCGCCGTTGACCCGCGCCCGGTTGGCCTTGCCCGGCGTCACCTCGACCTCGACCAGCGTCGGCCGCGGGCTCCCCGCGTCCAGCTCGCGGATCACGCGCGCCCGGACCACCGCTCTCGTCGCCCCCGAGCGGACCAGCGCCGCGTCGGTCGGCACACGGTGGCTGCCCAGCGTCGCGATGTAGCCGAGCGCCTCGACCAGGTTGGTCTTGCCCTGCCCGTTGGGTCCGACGAGCGCGGTGATCCCGGGCTCGAGCGGGAGCTCGACCTGCGCGTACGAGCGGAAGTCGGTCAGGGAGAGGTGCGCGACGTACATGCGATCCCGGTCAGGAGCCCGCGGGCTTCACGGCATGCCCACCGAACTGCTGACGAAGTGCCGCGACGGCCTTCATCGCCGGCGACTCGCCCTGGCGGCTGGCGAAGCGCGCGAAGAGCGCCGCCGAGATGACCGGCGCCGGAACGGCCAGGTCGATCGCCTCGTCGACGGTCCACCGACCCTCGCCGGAGTCCTCGACCCAGTCGTCGATCGCGGCCAGGCCCGGGTCCTGCTCGAGTGCCTGGACCAGCAGGTCGAGCAGCCAGGAGCGCACGACCGTCCCGCGCTGCCAGGCCTTCATGGTGCCGTGGACGTCGGTGACCAGGTCCTTCGCGGCCAGCAGCTCGTACCCCTCGGCGTACGCCTGCATGAGCCCGTACTCGATGCCGTTGTGCACCATCTTCGAGAAGTGCCCGGCGCCCACCGTCCCGGCGTGCACGAAGCCCTCCTCGCGCGGACCCTCCGGACGCAGCGCGTCGAACACCGGCATGACCTTCGCGACGACGTCCTTGTCACCGCCGACCATGAGCCCGTAGCCGTTCGCCAGGCCCCAGACGCCGCCCGACACCCCGGCGTCGATGAAGCCGACCCCGGTGGTCGCCAGCAGCTCGGCGTGCGGCAGGTCGTCCTGGTAGTACGAGTTGCCACCGTCGATCAGGATGTCGCCGGCGGTCAGCAGACCCGCCAGCTCGGTGATGACCGCGTCCGTGATCTCGCCGGACGGCACCATGACCCAGACCACGCGCTCGCCGGCGGGCAGCGCGTCGACGAGGGCGGCCAACGACGGGACGTCCGTGACGTCGGGGTTGCGGTCGAATCCCGTGACGTCGATCCCCGCGGCGCGGATGCGCTGCCGCATGTTCGCGCCCATCTTGCCCAGACCCACCAGACCGATGTGCATCGTGCCTCTTTCGGTTCGCGGCGCGTCTGCTGCGGGCGCGCCTTCAGACCTCACCTTGCCGCAAACGACGACGGGGAGCCCGGCGGGCTTGCTTGGTGTTCTGCCTACGTGTGCTCGGTGCTCCTGGTGTCGCCGGTTCTGTCAGCTGGCGAAGCGGATGGGCACCAGCAGGTAGCGGTACTCCTGGTTGTCCTCGCCGTCGACGGTCTGCTGCCCGGTGAACTCCACGGGCTTGTTCGGGTGCGTGAACGACAGGCGCACGAACGGCGTGCTCAGCGCGCCGAGACCGTCCAGCAGGAACTGCGGGTTGAAGGCCACCGAGATGTCGTCGCCGACGAGGGTCGACTCGATCGCCTCCGAGGCCTGCGCGTCGTCACCCTGGCCGGCGTCGAGGACGACCTGGCCCTCGCTGAACGACAGGCGGATCGGGGTGTTGCGCTCGGCGACCAGGCTCACGCGCTTCGCGGCGTCGGCCAGGGCGTGCGTGCTGACCACGGCGTGGATCGGGGTCTCGTCCGGGAAGAGCCGGCGGACCGCGGGGTAGTCGCCGTCGACCAGCAGGCTCGTGGTCTGGCGACCCGCCGCCTCGAAGCCGATCATGTCGACGCCTGTGCCCGTGGCCAGCGCCACGGTCACGGATCCCGCGCTGCCCAGCGACTTCGCCGCGTCGAGCAGCGTGCGGGCCCGGACCAGCGCGACGGTCGAGATGTCCGGCGACGACGGCTTCCACGTGAGCTCGCGCAGCGCGAGCCGGTACCGGTCGGTGGCCAGGAGCGTGACCTTCTCGCCCTCGATCTCGACGCGCACACCGGTGAGCAGAGGCAGCGTGTCGTCGCGGCTGGCCGCGACCGACACCTGGGCGACCGCGTGCGTCAGCTCGTCGCCGTCGACCGTGCCCGTGGTGGGCGGCATCACCGGGAGGTTCGGGTAGTCCTCGACCGGCATGGTCAGGAGCGTGAACCGGCTCGCACCGCAGGTCACGATCACCTTGGTGCCCTCGAGCACCACGTCGACCGGCTTGTCCGGCAGCGCACGGGAGATCTCGGCGAGAAGTCGGCCGCTGACCAGGACGGAGCCCGGCTCGCTGACGTCCGCCGGGATCTGCGACCGGGCCGAGACCTCGTAGTCGAAGCTCGAGAGCTGCACGGTGCCCGTGGTGTCGGCCTCGAGACGCACCCCCGCCAGGACGGGGACGGGCGGCCGTGTGGGCAGGCTGCGTGCCGTCCACGTGACGGCGTCCGCAAGAACATCACGGTCGACCCGGAACCTCATACCTCAACCTCTCGTCGTGCGGGGGCGCTGCGGTGCCCTCGGTCGCGCTGCGGCCGGATCACAAGACTTGTGATCCTGCGCAGGGCTCAGGCATCAGGCGAACACTACGCGTTCGGTCCGACGCTCGGTACGGGGTACGACACGGATGTCGTTCGCTCGTCGGTGGTCGGTGGTGCGCTCGTCGTTCGTTCGACGGCGGGTGCTCGTCCGTGAGTCGCCCGGAACGTCTTGGCGGTGTGTGGATCCATCACATAGAGAGTTGTCGTCATCGTCATCGGGGCTGTGCATCGTGTGGACGACGCTCGTCGCCCCAGGTCAGGGCCGGAATCACATGTGCACCGCGGTTGTGCGTCGATTCGGACGTCCGGTGGACGACGGTCCGGAGCTGCGGACGGCCCGTTCCACGTCCACCGCCGAGGGTCCTGTAGTCCACACGTCTCGAGGCCTCGTCCACCGCTGTCCACAGGTAAGTACACAGGTGTGGAGATTCGTCCCATGGTTCTTTCAGGAACGGGATGAAGGTTGGCGGCACGAGGGTCGAATCGTTCTGTCGGTGGGAGCTGCCTCACGAACTTCACCCGGTATTGGGGTGGTTTCGCGCCCGAATTGACCGGATCTCCGGTGTTCGCGCAGGTCAGCGATTGGTTCGCCGCGTGAAGCGCTGGGGAGGGCCGAACAGGTGAATCCCGTCACAAGCATCCCCAGCTCCCTGTGGACGCCTGTGGATAACTGTGTTGAACGAGTCGGTCATTTGGGCCAAAACAGGCACGGAACATGGTCCGGCCCGTCGTCTTCCGGTCAGCCGCGGCTCTGCTGCTTGATCCGGTTGGTGAGCTCCGTGACCTGGTTGTAGATCGAGCGACGCTCCGCCATGAGCTCGCGGATCTTGCGGTTCGCGTGCATCACCGTGGTGTGGTCGCGGCCGCCGAACGCCTGGCCGATCTTCGGCAGGGACAGGTCCGTCAGCTCACGGCACAGGTACATGGCGATCTGCCGGGCGGTCACCAGCACGCGGGAGCGGCTCGAACCGCACAGGTCGTCGATGCTCAGGCCGAAGTACGCGGCGGTCTGGCCGATCACCTGGGTGGCGGTGATCTCCGTCGTCTGGTCGTCGGTGATCAGGTCCTTGAGGACGATCTCCGCGAGCGACAGGTCGACCTGCTGCCGGTTGAGGTTGGCGAACGCCGTGACGCGGATGAGGGCACCCTCGAGCTCGCGGATGTTGGTCGAGATCTTGGACGCGATGTACTCCAGGACGTCCGGCGGCGCCTGGAGTCGTTCACTGCCGGCCTTCTTGCGAAGGATCGCGATGCGGGTCTCGAGGTCCGGCGGCTGGACGTCGGTGATCAGCCCCCACTCGAAACGGGACCGCATGCGGTCCTCGAAGCCGTTCAGCTGCTTGGGGGGCAGATCGGACGTGATCACGACCTGCTTGTTCGCGTTGTGCAGGGTGTTGAACGTGTGGAAGAACTCCTCCATCGTCTGTTCCTTGCCCTGCAGGAACTGGATGTCGTCGATGAGGAGCACGTCGACCTCGCGGTAGCGGCGCTGGAACGCGCCGGCCTTGCCCTCGGAGATCGAGTTGATGAAGTCGTTGGTGAACTCCTCGGAGTTCACGTACCGCACGCGCACGCTGGGGTAGAGGTTCTGCGCGTAGTGGCCGATCGCGTGCAGCAGGTGCGTCTTGCCCAGACCCGAGTCGCCGTAGATGAACAGCGGGTTGTAGGCCTTGGCCGGTGCCTCGGCGACCGCGACCGCCGCGGCGTGGGCGAACCGGTTGGAGCTGCCGATGACGAAGGTCTCGAACAGATACTTCGGGTTCAGGCGCGCAGGCTCCGCGGGCTGCTTGCGGTTCGGCTGGCGGTCGTCGAACTGTCGCTCGTTGCGCTGGGGCTCACGCCGAGGCGGCGCGTCGGCGTCGTTCTGCACCAGCGACAGGTCGGCGCGCGAGTCGCGCCGCTGGTCGTCGGGCTCGTACTCGCTGCGCTGCTCGGTGCGCTGCTCGTCGTAACGCTGCTCGCTGCTCACCACGCGCAGGGCCGGCGGCGCGTCCTCGGCCAGCTCGGGATCGACGGTGATGGCGAACCGGGCCTCCCGGTCGAGCGCGGTGCTGAGGGCGTCGGTGACCTCACCGCGGACCCGCGACTCGAGGTAGTCCTTGGTCAGGTCGTTGCCGACGGCGAGCAGGAGCGTGCCGTCGAGCAGGCCGAGCGGCCGGGCGAGACGGACGAACGCGATCTGTCGCGGCGTGATGTCGGGGCTCTGCTCGAGGGTCGACACGACGTGGCCCCATACCCGTGCGAGCTCTTCGTCCTGTGACACGTGCTACCTCGGCTGTTCGTTCGCGTGGGTGGTCGAGTCTCGCACGGCCGTGCGTTGTCCACACAGTTGTCCACACCTGTGAGCGGCTGATCACGTCGGCTCCGACCGCCGTCTCCGGCGATGAGGACGGGGATCGTCCGACGTCGTGCGCGTCGTTGCTGGCACCCGTCCCCAACCGCGGATCGTGCGCGTGGTCCACAGGCCGCTGCCCCTGGCGACGAGGTACGAGCGTAGTGGCCGGGTCGGGGGCGCGGCAGGTCTCGACCGGGTGACGTCCGGTTCGTCCTGATCCCTCGATCGTGGGACGCTCTTCTTGCGACTCGCGCGCATTTGACCCGCGCTGACGGGGGGAAGTACGGTATTGCAGCCTTATCGATGGCCTCCTGCTGGCGCGCCCAGACGCCGCATGCGTGAACTCGCGTGTTCGTGGAGCAGTCGGTCTCGGCAGCCCGAACCTGGTCGCGCGGTACATGCGAGGCCCACCCGATGTAGTTGGAGACTCTCGTGACCAAGCGCACCTTCCAGCCGAACAACCGGCGTCGCGCCAAGACCCATGGCTTCCGTCTGCGCATGCGCACCCGTGCCGGCCGCGCGATCCTCGCGGGCCGTCGCCGCAAGGGCCGCGCGGAGCTCTCGGCCTGACATCAGCGTCGGTGCTGCCCGCTGCGCACCGGATGCGCCGGGCTGCCGACTTCGAGCAGGCGGTGCGCCGAGGCGCGCGCGGCGGACGGGACACCCTCGTGGTGCATCTGACGACCATGACCGATCACACCCCCTCGGGGCCCGTGGTCGGTCTTGTCGTGTCCAAGGCCGTCGGTACGGCGGTGACACGCAACCTCGTCAAGCGGCGCCTGCGGGAGCTCGTCCGTGCACGTCTGTCGGTGCTGCCGGCGGAGGCCGGCATCGTGGTCCGGGCACTCCCCCCGGCCGCGACCAGCACCTACGCGCAGCTCGGGTCGGATCTCGACGCGGCGCTGGCGACGGCCGTCCGACGTGCGGATCGGCGATCTCGTGCGTAGTCATCCCATGACTGTGGTGCACGCGATCGCTCGGATCCCCGCCAGGCTGCTTCTGCTCGCGGTCCGTGGGTACCAGCTGTTCATCTCACCGATGACGCCGCCGACCTGCCGGTTCTATCCCTCGTGCTCGCAGTACGCGGTCATCGCACTGCAGCGGCACGGCGCCATCCGCGGCACGTACCTCGCGGTCTGGCGGGTGCTGCGGTGCAACCCCTGGAACCCGGGCGGGGTGGACGACGTTCCTCCTGCGCACCATTCACACCGTCATCTCGACGCGGCATCGTCCGCGCACTGATTCACGACTGAGGAGTTCTTCCGCATGGATTGGTTCGACGGTCTGCTCCACCCGATCATGGTGGTCGTCAGCTTCATCATGGTGCAGTTCCATGCGCTGTTCTCGGCCATCGGCCTCGACCCCGACGGCGGCGCCGCCTGGACGCTGTCGATCGTCGGGCTCGTGATCGTGATCCGGATCGCGCTGATCCCGCTGTTCTTCCGCCAGATCAAGGCCTCGCGCGGCATGCAGCTGCTCGCTCCCGAGATGCAGGCGATCCAGAAGAAGTACAAGGGCAAGTCCGACCCCGCGTCCCGCGAGGCGATGAGCCGCGAGACCATGGAGCTCTACCGCAAGCACGGAACGAACCCGTTCGCGTCGTGCCTGCCGATCCTGCTCCAGTCCCCCATCTTCTTCGCGCTGTTCCGCGTCCTGAACTCGTTGCCGCAGGTGGCCGACGGAACGATGGATCCCATCGGGCCGATGTCGCAGTCGCTGGCCGAGTCTGCCGAGAGCGCCACGATCTTCGGGGCGCCGCTGTCCGGCACCTTCATGAAGGCCGACGGCAACATCCACATCCAGATCGTCTCGGTCGTCCTGATCATCTGCATGTCTGCGACGACCTTCCTCACGCAGCGCCAGCTGACCATGAAGAACATGCCGCCGGCGGCCCTGCAGGGTCCGATGGCCCAGCAGCAGAAGATCCTCCTGTACGTCCTCCCGCTGATCTTCGCGTTCTCCGGCGTCAACTTCCCGATCGGTGTCCTCATCTACTGGACCACGACGAACCTCTGGTCGATGGGCCAGCAGTTCTACACGATCCGCCGGATGCCGGCGCCCGGGTCGCAGGCCGAGCTCGCCATGAAGGAGCGCAAGGCGAAGAAGGCCGCTGCGAAGGGTGTCATCGAGGACGCGCCGACGCCGCAGATCGAGGAGAAGCCGCGCACCGGTCAGCGCCAGCAGCCGAAGCGCAAGGACCGTGCCAAGCCCGTTTCCAAGCCTGGCGACGACGCCCCGAAGAAGGCCGGGATCGAAGAGGATCCCGGCCCTTCCGACGCAGTGCCCTCCAAGCCGCCCACCAAGCCCAAGAAGTAGACGTTGATCGGAGTGCCCTTCATGACCTCAACCGAGCCTGAAGCCCCCGTCGAGACCGCGAGCACGAAGCGCCTCGAAGAAGAGGGCGAGATCGCTGCCGACTACCTCGAGGAGCTCCTCGACATCGCGGACCTCGACGGTGACATCGACATCGACGTCGACCACGGTCGAGCCGCTGTCGAGATCGTCTCCGAGGACCCGGCGGACCGTTCCCTGCGTCGCCTCGCCGGCCCGGACGGCGAGGTGCTCGACGCCCTGCAGGAGCTGACGCGCCTGGCCGTTCAGGCGAAGACCGGTGAGCGCAGCCGTCTGATGCTCGACGTCGCCGGCTACCGGTCCGCTCGCCGGGCCGAGCTCGTCACCGTCGCCACCGAGGCCATCGAGCGCGTCAAGGAGTCCGGTGCCTCGGTTGCACTGAGCGCGATGAACCCTTTCGAGCGCAAGGTCGTCCACGACGCCGTTGCCTCGGCCGGTCTGTCGAGCGATTCCGAGGGTGTCGAGCCCGAGCGTCACGTGGTGATCCGTCCCGCGTGATCGTGAGTTGTGGCGCCCTCTGACGCGCTGCAAGAAGGGCGAGCCTGACGGCTCGCCCTTCTTGTGTTTCACGTGAAACAACTCCACCCCGTAGGGACGGCGATCCCCGGGGGCATCGGTGTCGCGGTGTATGCGCGGCTAGTTGACGACGGACACGCTCGTTGTTTCACGTGAAACGGGGCGATGTGTGCCGGCGTTGCGTGCTCAAGCGGTTGCCGAGGATGCTCCCTGTTTCACGTGGAACAGGGAGTGGTGTGTGTGGACGGATGTATGAGCGCTCACGCGGGCATCACCGGTCGTCACCTGGGTCGCGGAGCCGACCCAGCCGCCGCACACGCTCCAGCCGACCCGTGTGGTGTTCGACGTCACGCGCTTCCGATGACGCCTCCGCCGTTTCACGTGAAACACCCGTCCGCCGCGTGGAGCTCCGTCGATCTCGGTCACCGCGGCCGGGCGCATGCGTGTCCCCGTCTTGTGCCAGGCGAACTATCCAGAAGGCGGGACGTCGGCAGTCAGCACGCTCAAGCATGACCGCGCACTGCGTTGCCACGGCATCGGACGCATAGAGACGTCGCGCGAGGCGGCGCTCGGCCCGCTCCCTTCCTGAGCTTGAGCGCGAGACACGAGCCTCCAACCGGCGGGCCACACCGACCGCGGCGTGCGGGCCCCGGTCCTGTTTCACGTGAAACAGGCGGGCGCGATCAAGCCAGCAAGCTCATTCGAACCACGATCGCGGCGACGAACCGAGTTCAGTCTCTGCGACAGTCCACGACAGACGCATGGATCAAGCACGGTCACACCCCACCCACCGACGACGCCCAGGCCAGCTTCCGCCCAACCTCGACCTACGGCCGCGCGCCCACCCACTGGGCGGACGTGGAGAAAGAACTCTCCAACTCGGCTAGCGCCATCACGTCGCAACGGTCTCGCCCTACGGTCGCCGGGTGCAGGGGCTACAGGCACGACGCGTCCTCGACGCACAGCCGTCCACGCTCTGCGTCGATCTCGGCCAAGCACCCGGTCCCGCACAATGGGCCGGCGAGCCCCGCGCTAGTCGCCGGGACACAACCTCGGGGATCAACGTGCTGCTCGGTGCGACGTCGCCGTCCTGTTTCACGTGAAGCAGGAAGGAGCCGTACGTCGACTACATCTCTGGGTTGGTCACGTTACGCTCGCGGCAGGTGAGGACCGGCGGACCGTTTCACGTGAAACATCGACAAGGCTCCGATCCCGCTAAGAACTTTCACGACGGCCGGCGTCGTCGCGGTCTCTCAACAGCGAGGACTTGGCAGCAACCCGACGTGGCTAATGCGTTGTCACGCTTGAACGTGCTGACTGCCGACGGGATCGACGTGCTGACTGCCGACGGGATCTAGGTCCTGCTCGGCGCGACGTCCCTGGGTCCGCATTCCCTTGTTTCACGTGAAACAAGGAAAGACACGTTCGGCGACTACAGCTCGGGGCTGGTCGGGCCGCGCTCCCGGCAGGAGGACGCAAGCGCGCCGTTTCCCGTGAACGGCGCCAGAGACCGGGGCCCGCGTGTCATCCGACGTAGCGCATGGACGGGATCGGAAGCGTCGGCTCCTGAGGAAGGGCACTCCGACGAAGGTCTACCCGCGGCGAATTCGGACGCTCGGCGGTGTGGCGGATGCGCAGAGGAGTCGGACGGGCTCGCGTCTGGTGAGTCGCCGGCTCAGGCTCCGCGTCATGGCGCTCCACAGCCACGGTGGGCCGACCACGCGCATGTCTGCTCTCGCGCACAGGCGGTGCCACCGGTCACCAGCCCGGTCCCTCCTGCATCGGCCCGCCTGGGCCTTCATCGCTGGGGCCGGGTTGGCGAACGCCCACAATCCTGCCGGAGCCTCGTGGCTACGCCGGTTGTGTCGGCGTCCCACGTCGTGAACCGGTGAGTGTGGATGGCGGGTGGGGAGGGCTGCGCACGGTACCGTAGGCGTCGCGATCGACCGCCTTGGTGGGAGGTCCGGCGCACCCGCTGATAGTTCGGGATCGAACGGTGGCCACTGGTTCGTTTCACGTGAAACCGAGGAGATCTGACAGTGACGGAAGCTCGGTCGACGGTCGTCGACGGAGCCGACCCTCTGCAGGGTGACCCTCGAGTAGCGACGTTCTTCGGCGCCTCGTGGCCCGCGGTCCTCGGATTCCACGACCTGCTCGTGAGCGAGGGTGAGCTCCGGGGTCTGGTCGGCCCGCGAGAGCTGCCGCGGCTGTGGGAGCGGCACCTGCTGAACTCGGCCGCTGTCGTCCCGTTCCTTCCCAAGACCGGTCGGATCGTCGACCTGGGGAGCGGGGCCGGTCTGCCTGGGATCGTCGTTGCGGCGATGATCCCTGGGGCTGAGGTCGTGCTCCTCGAGCCGATGGAGCGACGCACCGACTGGCTGTCCGAGGTCGCCACCACGCTCAAGCTCGACAACGTCGTCGTGCGTCGCGGCCGCGCGCAGGACGTGCACGGGGACCTCGTCGCGGACGCGGTGACGGTCCGTGCGGTCGCAGCGCTCGACAAGCTCTACCGCTGGGCTCTGCCCCTGCTCAGAGCAGGCGGGACGCTCGTCGCCCTGAAGGGCAGCAAGGCCGAGACCGAGGTCGAGGAGGCCCGCCATGTCGGGCGAAAGCTCGGCGCAGGCCCGGCCGTCGTCCTGGACGCACCGACGATCGAGGGAGTCGACGTGACGCGGGTTGTGCGAGTAGTACGGGAGGCTGTGCCTGGTGTTCGGTAGGAAGAAGGGCCGGTCGGACGAGTCCGAGTCGACTCCGGCCAAGCACGTCGAGGCGAACGAGCAGGCTCCCGCGTCGTTCGACGGTGGACCTGCGTCAGTTGTTCCGCCCAGCGCCGCGTATCCGAACGCCCCGGGGGATGCCGGATCCGACGTGACCATCGCGGCCGTGACCCGGATGAGTGTGGCGGACGCGGTGTATGACACGCCCGCGGTCACGACTACCGGCGCTACAAGCACGCCGGTCGTCGCGACCACTCGAGCGAACGGCGCCCCGGCCGTCGCGAGCTCGGGAGTGAACGGTGGCCGGGACGTCGTGAGCGCCGAAGGGAGCGGCATGCCGGTCGCCGCGAGCAGCGGAGTGAGCAGCATCTATCCCGCTGCCGTATCGAGTCCGACCGCCTCGTCGACGGCGGGCGGCGCATGGGCGAGCCAGGTTCGCTCGCTGACCGTCGAGCGGGACGGGGTCGCGCAAGCTCCTCACGGGGAAGCGGCCGCCGTCGCCGATCGGCCGGCTCCTGTTTCACGTGAAACAACGACGACCGATTCCCAGAGCATCGAGCCGCAGCCGTCGGACGTAGCGTCGGTTACGGCATCCACGGTAGGTGCTCCAGCAACAGCAGGACGGCCTGACGCGGAACACGGTGCGGCGGAGACCACGGACGCTGCCTCGATCAACGAGGCAGAAGCTGGCACGAGCGAATCATGGGATGACGCGATCACCACGGGTCGTAGCGCTGCAGGGGCTGCGGCGGCGCGCGGTAGTGAGAACAGCACGGTGTCCGGGGGCGCGGCGCCCGTGAGCAGCAGCGAAGGGCACGTTCTCGAAGCTCCCGCCTCGAGGTTCGACAGTGGGTCGGAGAACCCGACGACCAGCAACAGCATGGCGGAGGCATCGGTGACCGAGATCGACCCGGACGAGCGACGGCGCGCCGCGCTGGTCGAGAGCCTGCCGGAGGCCTCGGACGACACCCCGCTCATGGCCCAGCTGCAGCAGGACGCGCGCCGCCGCATCGAGCTGCGGGGGCGTCGGTTCCCACGTCCGCCGACGACCCGGGTGGTCACGGTGGCGAACCAGAAGGGCGGCGTCGGCAAGACGACGACGACCGTGAACCTCGCGGCCGCTCTCGCGCAGTCCGGACTCAACGTGCTGGTCCTGGACAACGACCCCCAGGGCAACGCATCGACGGCCATCGGGATCGAGCACCGCTCGGGAACGCCGTCGATCTATGAGGTGCTGGTGGACGGCGCACCGATGTCGGAGGCGGTGCAGGAGAGCCCCGACGTCCCCAACCTGTTCTGCCTGCCGGCGACGATCGACCTGTCAGGCGCCGAGATCGAGCTCGTCTCGATGGTGGCGCGTGAGACCCGGCTCCGGAACGCGCTCGACACGTACCTGACGTGGCGGATCGACAACGGGCTGGAGCCCATCGACTACGTGTTCGTCGACTGCCCGCCGAGCCTGGGTCTGCTGACGGTCAACGCCTTCGTCGTCGCCCGCGAGGTGCTCATCCCGATCCAGTGCGAGTACTACGCGCTGGAAGGCCTCAGCCAGCTGCTCAAGACGATCGAGCTGATCCAGGCGCACCTGAACCCGAACCTCCACGTGTCGACGATCCTGCTGACCATGTACGACGCCCGCACGAACCTGGCGCAGCAGGTGGCGAACGAGGTGCGGACGCACTTCCCGGAGATCACGCTCCGCACCACGGTCCCGCGCTCCGTCCGGATCTCCGAGGCGCCGAGCTACGGGCAGACCGTGATGACCTACGACCCGGGTTCCACCGGTGCGCTGGCGTACCTCGAGGCCGCCCGCGAGGTCGCGGAGCGAGGTGCGGCCACCGGAAGCAGCGCCGACGAGACCGCTCGGGACGGCGCCACGCGCGCCGCAGACGCGCGCATCCCGGAGAACGACCCGCAACGCGAGCAGGCTGGACCTGCCGACCAGAACATCGATGAGCCGGCGATGGCCGTGCAGCAGGAGGAACAGTGAGCGAGAAGCGACGCGGTCTGGGCCGGGGCCTCGGGGCCCTCATCCCGACCGGCCTGGACGGCCAGCGTCCGACGGGTGCCGAGCGCCCGGTCGACGTGTTCTTCCCGGACCCGAAGCGCGAGGCGGCGGCAGCCGAGGCGGCCGAGCAGGCAGCAACAGAAGCCGCCGCGCAAGCAGCCTCCGACGAGAGCGCCGCGACCGACCTCGAGGGCACGCCGTCGGTCGACGCCGAGCTGGGGGAGATCGCTGTCTCCGCGCCGAGGACGGCCGTCCTGGCCACCGCTGCCGAGGCAGCCGACGGCCGCGGCTCGGTGGCGACGGCGACCTTGACCGAGGAGCGACCGTTCACCGACGGCACGCCCGTGCAGGAGTGGGACCTCCCGCAGGAGCCGGGCCGGCCCGCCGAGGACGACGGCACGGGCCTGGTTCCGGTGCCCGGTGCCCGGTTCGCTGAGCTTCCGGTCCTGTCGATCCGGCCCAACCCGCGTCAGCCGCGCACGGTGTTCGACGAGGACGCGCTCGAGGAGCTCGTCGGCTCGATCCGGGAGATCGGCGTCCTGCAGCCCATCGTCGTGCGCGACGTGGGCGACGGCTACGAGCTGATCATGGGCGAGCGGCGCTGGCGGGCGACGCAGCTCGCCGGCTTGGCGACCGTGCCGGCGATCATCCGGGACACCGACGACGCGGACCTGCTGCGCGACGCCCTCCTGGAGAACCTCCACCGCTCGCAGCTCAACCCGCTGGAGGAGGCTGCCGCGTACCAGCAGCTGCTCGACGACTTCGGATGCACGCACGAAGAGCTGGCGACGCGCATCTCGCGCTCCCGTCCGCAGATCTCGAACACGCTGCGCCTGCTCAAGCTGCCGCCGCTGGTGCAGCGCAGGGTCGCCGCAGGTGTCCTGTCGGCCGGCCACGCTCGTGCCCTGCTCGGCCTCCCGGACGCGGCTGCCCAGGAGCGTCTGGCTCAGCGGATCGTGGCGGAGGGCCTGTCCGTCCGGGCGGTCGAGGAGATCGTGTCCCTCGGGGGAGACGCGGAGCCGACCGCGAGGCGTGCGGCGCCGGTCGCCGGTCAGCGCAACGAGGCCCTCGACCACCTGGCGGCGCGTCTGTCCGACCGGTTCGAGACGCGCGTGAAGGTCAGCCTGGGCAAGTCCCGGGGTCGCCTGACCGTGGAGTTCGCTTCGGTCCAGGACCTGAACCGCATCCTTGCCAGCCTTGCACCCGAGGACCCGGGCCTGCTCAAGGGCTGAGGAACCACAGACATGAGCCCGTCACCGGGAGGTGGCGGGCTCATGTACTTTCTTGCAGGATTCTTCGGTACAAGTCGACCACATCAGCAGGTCAGAGGGCTAGGGCGGCATCCACCATCGACCGGTAGAGCGCGCCCAGCGAGAGCCCGGCGGCCTCGGCGGCCTGCGGGAGCAGCGAGGTCTCGGTCATCCCGGGCGCCACGTTGACCTCGAGGAACCAGACCGTGCCGGCGTCGTCGACGATCAGGTCCGTCCGGGAGAGCCCCGACAGTCCGAGGGCGTTGTGCGCCGCCAGCGCGGTGCCGATGACCGCGCGCGAGACCTCGTCGGAGAGCCGCGCCGGGGCGAAGTACTCGGTGCGGCCCGGGTTGTAGCGGGCGTCGTAGTCGTAGGGGCCGTCGGTGACGATCTCGACGGGCGGCAGCGCGAACGGCCCGTTGCCGAGGTCGACGACGCTGACCGCGACCTCCGTGCCGATCACGGCGGACTCGACGAGCGCGGTGTCGCTGTACGCGAAGCAGTCGACCATCGCCTGCGGCAGGTCCTCGGCGCTGGTGACGAGCGTGACCCCGAGCGCCGAGCCGCCGCGCGACGGCTTGACCACGAGGGGGAGTCCGAGCCGGGCGACCATGACCTCGAGCACCTGCCGCGCGCCCAGCTCACGGAACAGCGTCTGCGGCAGCGTCACGAAGTCGGGCGTGGACAGCCCGGCTCGCGCGGCGACGGTCTTGGCTATCGGCTTGCTCCAGGCGACGCGGCTCTCGCGCGGTCCAGCCCCGAGCAGGCGAAGCCCGAGCATCTGCACGACGTCGCGAACGGAGCCGTCCTCACCGCTCGTCCCGTGCAGGAGCGGCCAGACGAGGTCGGGCTGCAGCTGCGTCAGCGCGGGCACCAGGTCGGAGTCGACGTCGTGCACGCTGACGTCCACGCCGACGGAACGCAGGGCGTCGGCGACCCGTCGGCCGGACCGCAGCGAGACGTCGCGCTCGTGGGAGAGGCCCCCGGCGAGCACGACGACCCGGGGCGACGAGGTGGTGGTCACGTGAGGGGCTCCAGGGGCAGGACGTCGAGGGCGAGGTGGCTGATCACGACCTAGCGGGCAGGGTCAGGCGACGTCGGGCGCCGGCGACTGGACGTCGTCGGGACCCGACGAACCGCTGGTGCCGAACAGCTCGACGAGCTCACGCTCCCCGGCGACGACGCCGGCGAGCCGGCGGACTCCCTCACGGATGCGCTCGGGCGTCGGGTAGCAGAACGACAGCCGCATGTGGTCGGCGCCGGTGCCGTCGAAGTAGAACGCGGTCCCGGGGACGTAGGCGACACGTGCGGTGACGGCCCGCGGCAGCATGTCCTTGGCGTCGAGCCCTTCGGGCAGGCGGACCCAGGTGTAGAAACCCCCGTCGGGCACGTTCCAGGACGCCTCGGGGAGGTGCTCGGCGAGCGCCGAGATCATGGCGTCGCGCCGCTCGCGGTACTGCTCGCGGTAGTTCTTGATCTGGCCGCGCCAGTCGCACGTCGAGAGGTAGGTCGAGATCGCGATCTGCGACGCGTTCGACGGGCACAGGATCGCGGACTCGCTGGCGAGCACCAGCTTCTCGCGCACGGCGTGCGGCGCGACGACCCAGCCGACGCGGTAGCCGGGCGCGAACGTCTTGGAGAACGACCCGAGGTACAGGACGCCCTCGTCGTCGAGCGAGCGCAGGGCGGGCATCGGTTCGCCGGAGAAGCCGAGCAGGCCGTACGGGTTGTCCTCGAGGACGAGGACGCCGTAGCGCCGGGCGATCTCCAGGATCTGGGGCCGACGAGCCAGAGAGATCGAGACCCCGGCCGGGTTGTGGAAGTTGGGCACGGTGTAGAGGAACTTCACACGCCGACCCTCGGCGGCCAGGGACGCCAGGCAAGACTCCAGGGCCGCGGGGATCAGCCCGTCCGCGTCGATCGGCACGTGCACGACGTCGGCCTGGTAGGCACGGAACACGCCGAGCGCCCCGACGTACGAGGGCGCCTCCGCGACGACGACGTCGCCCGGGTCGATGAAGATGCGGGTGACCAGGTCGAGTGCCTGCTGCGAACCGGTGGTGACGACGACGTCGTCAGGGTGGGCGCCGATGCCCTCCAGCGCCATGACGTCGAGGATCTGCTCGCGCAGCGTCTCGTCGCCCTGGCCGGAGCCGTACTGGAGCGCCTGCATGCCGCGCGTGGCGACGACGCGCTGCGCCAGCTCACCGAGGACGTCGAGCGGCAGTCCCTCGAGGAACGGCATGCCGCCCGCCAACGAGACCACCTCGGGCCGGTTGGCGACGGCGAACAGGGCCCGGATCTCGGAGGAGCGCATGCCGTGGGTGCGCTCGGCGTAGGAGCCGAGCCAGCGGTCGAGGCGGGTGCCCGTGCCGGCGGCGGAGGACGTGGGGTGCTGGCCCGACGTCTCGCCGGCGGGCATGGGTGTCTCGCTCATGCCCATGAGTTTCGCACGGTGCACCCCGAGGTCCCGGCAGCGTCCCGACACGAGGAACGCACCCGGGCACGCGAACGCCCCCGGCACCGTGGTGACGGGGGCGTTCGAGGACAGGCGTCAGACGGAGGCGAGAACACTCTCGATGTCCTCGGCGATCATCGACTTCGGGCGGGCGCCGACGCGGGACGCGACGAGCTCGCCACCGGAGTAGATGTTCAGCGTCGGGATCGACACGATGTTGTAGTCGGCCGCCAGCTGAGGGTTCTCGTCGGCGTCGACCTTCACGATCTTGACGCGGCCCTCGTACTGGTTCGAGAGCTCCTCGAGCACGGGCGCGACCATGCGGCACGGACCGCACCAGACGGCCCAGAAGTCGACGATCACGGGGATCTCGGACTCGAGGACCTCGGCCTGGAACGTGGCGTCTGTGACGACGGTGGTGCTCATACGATCTCCTGGACGTAGGCCTCGATGGGCGGGACGGGGGCGACCAGGTCGCCCAACGACGCGAGGAAGTGCTGCGCGTCGAGGGCGGCGGCGCAGCCGGAGCCGGCCGCGGTGATCGCCTGACGGTAGGTGTGGTCGACGAGGTCGCCGCAGGCGAAGACCCCGGTGACGTTGGTGGCGGTGGACCGGCCGACGACCTGCACGTAGCCCTCGTCGTCGAGGTCGACCTGGCCGACGAGCAGCTCCGAGCGCGGGACGTGGCCGATGGCGACGAAGACGCCGGTCGCGGGGTGCTCGCGGGTCTCGCCGGTGATCGTGTCGCGCAGCGTCACGCCGGTGACCTTGGCGTCGCCGTGGATGCCGACGACCTCGGAGTTCCAGGCGAACTCGATCTTCGGGTCGTTGGCGGCGCGGTCGGCCATGATCTTCGAGGCGCGAAGGTGGTCGCGGCGGTGCACGAGGGTGACGCGCTTGCCGAACCGGGTGAGGAACGTCGCCTCCTCGACGGCGGAGTCGCCACCGCCGACCACGATGATCTCCTGGTCGCGGAAGAAGAACCCGTCGCAGGTGGCGCACCACGAGACGCCGCGGCCGGACATGCGCTTCTCGTCCTCGAGGCCGAGCTCGCGGTACGCGGAGCCGGTGGCCAGGATGACGGCGCGGGCGCGGAACGTGTCACCGTTCAAGGTCTCGATGACCTTGATCTCGCCGGTCAGGTCGAGCGAGGAGGCGTCGTCCCACAGCACCTCGGCGCCGAACTTCTCGGCCTGCTTCTGCAGCTGCTCCATGAGCTCGGGGCCCTGGACGCCGTCGGGGAAGCCGGGGAAGTTCTCGACCTCGGTCGTGTTCATCAGCGCGCCGCCGGCGGTGACCGACCCGGCGATGACGAGCGGGGCGAGGCCCGCGCGCGCGGCGTAGATGGCGGCCGTGTAGCCGGCGGGACCCGATCCGACGATGACGAGGTCGCGCACGGAGTCGGGCGCTGCGGTGGTCTGGTCGGTCACGGTGTGGGTCCTTGCGGGTCGGGTGTGGAGGCTGTCGGGATCAACAGATCCTAGGCGCCAGATGTTCCGTGAACAGCATGACGCCCGGCACCGACAAGCAGCGCGCGCGAGGCGGGCTCAGGACAGCGAGACCTCGGTCAGCTCGAGCCGGAACGACCCGTCGGCGGTGGTCGGCAGCTCGGTGATCCACAGGACGAGCGACTGCGTGTCGGGCGGCGGCGCGAGCGGGAAGACGCCCTCCGGGCCGAACGACCCGGACGCCAGGACCGGTCCGTCGGTGGGGTGCGCGGCGTCCGTCGCGCGGATCTCCACGTGCCCGCCCAGGCTGTTCGACCGCAGCGTCACGGCGTTCACGGTGGTCTGGTTGGCCAGCGTGATCGCGTAGCCGACGGCGGGCTTGAACCCGGCGAAGTCGGCCCGCTTGTAGGTCTGGGTGTACCAGAACGTCGAGGGGTCGCCGTCGAACGCCTTGGCCGCGTCCTCCTGGTGCTCGCCGTCCGCGTCGGAGGGGTCGATCGTCGTCGCGGAGGCGATGACCGGCGGACCACCGACGGGGGCCTCGGCAGGGGGTGCCGCCGGAGTCTCAGCGGTTGCCGGCGCCGACGCCGAGGCGCTCTGCGACGGTGCCGCTGCTCCGTCGTCGGTGGACGGCGACGGGGGCTCGAACGAGGAGAACAGCGTGCGGACAGCGATGATGACCCCGATGATCACGCCGATGCCGACGATGATCAGCACGAGCGCCGTCGGGTCGAAACGGCGCGCGACGATCGGGACGTCGCGCGTGTCGACCCCCATGACGTCGTCGAAGTCGGCGGCGGCCTTGGCCTGCGCGACGGGCCGACGCGAGACCGTGGGCGGCGGCGGAGCGACAGGAGCAGGAGCAGGAGGAGGAACCGGCGCCGGGGCCGGGGCCGGGGCCGGCGCAGCAGCGGCCGCCGCGACGGGAACCACGGGCGGAGGCGGGACCGCAGGCGCGCCGGTGGCCGGTGTGGCGCCGCCACCGAGGGTGTTGCCCTTGGCGGGGATCGCTGGCGGCGGGGTGCCGGGCAGGTTGGCGCCGGGAGGCTGCGTCTCGGGGACCTGGAACGCGGTGCGCACGGACTGCCGCTGCACGACGACGGGCGCCACCGCGAGACCCTCGACCAGCGTGGGCCCCGGCTCAGGAGCGGCGTCACCGGTCGGCGGGAACTGCGTCTCGACGGTGGTGGCGGCCACGGCCGAGTCCTCGCCGAGTCCCGACGCGCGGATCTCGCCCCACGGCTCGAGCTCGCGGACGAGCTCGCCGGGGCTGTGCGGACCGTCGTCGTTGGGGCCGAGCGTGACCGCGCAGAGCGTGTCGAGGTCGTTCGGGATGCCCGGCACGAGCTCGGCGGGCGGCACCGGCGAGCCGTTCACGAGCGGGGCGAGCGGCAGGGTGTCGCCGCCGGTGGGCAGCAGGGAGTCGGGATCGCCGGGCCAGTGGCCGGTCAGGGCGGCGTACAGCAGTCGGACCAGTCCGACGGCGTCGGCGCGGGTGGTCGACCGCGCGTCGCCGCCGGCGTCACCGAGCAGGGCGGCGTCGAGCGCGAGCCCGCCGACGAGGACCCGGCCGTCGGGGCTCACGTGCACGACCGACGGGCGCAGGGCGAGGTGGTGGACACCGCGGCGGCGTGCGATCTCGAGGGCGGCGGCGGCTTCGCCGACGACGGCACGGGCCTGGTCGGCGGTCAGCGGTGCGCGCGAGGCCAGCTCGGCGAGCGACAGGCCGACGAGCTGCTCGGAGACGACGTAGCCGTAGCCGTCGTGCGACCCGACGTCGAGCACGCGCACGAGCCGGGGGTCGGTGACGAGCGCGGCCCGGCGGGCAGCGTCGAGCGCAGGGGCGACGGCCCCGGACTCGAGCACCCGGACCCGGACGGCCCGGTCGAGGATCTGGTCGGTTGCCTGCCACGCGCTGGCGCCCTCGAGGTCGGAGTCGACCGCGGAGAGCACGCGGTAGCGCCCGGCGAGCACAGTGCCACGACCGACGACCTCGCTCACCAGCACCTCCGCTCGACGATGGGGCCGACCCCGCTCGGTCAGGCCCCCTGCATGCTAGCCGCGCCGTCCAGGAAGCCTTCGCAGAACGGGTCCCAGCAGGCTGTCGAGCTCGCGTACCCGCAGCACGCGCAGCCCGCCGACGTACAGCAGTCCCATCAAGGTCCCGACGACAGCGCACTCGACGATCGACGCGACGAACCCGCTGGACAGGGAACGGCCGAGGAGCCAGAGGACCGTCAGACCGACCCCGGCCGCCACGAGCGCCGAGACCCCGGCGCGCGCGTACATCCGCAGCACCCGCGACCCGTCGAGCGACCGGAGCCGCCGGCGCAGGAGTACCTGGGCGTAGAGCATGCCGACGACGTACGACACGCTCATGGCCAGACCGATCCCCACCACCCAGCTCTTCGCGGGCAGGAACAGCCACGAAGCGAACGACCCCGCGGCCACGACGACCGCCATGACGATCTGCACGGGGAGCATCGCGCGGGCGTCCTCGTAGGCGTAGAACACCCGCTGGTACAGCGACCACACGCCGAACGCGGGCAGCCCGACGATCATGGCGAGCGCGATGGGGGCGGTCGCTTCGGCGGACTGCTGCGCCGAGGTGAACAGGAGCACGCGGCACAGCGGCAAGGCGAGCACGGCGATCACCGCGGTGGCGAACACCGTGAACACGCCGACGATGCGCAGGCTCGACGAGAGGTTCCCGCGGACGGCGACGAGGTCGTCGTCGTGCGCGTGCGCGGACAGCCGCGTGAACATGGCGGTGGCCAGCGACACCGTCACGAGCGAGTGCGGCAGCATGAAGATGAGGAACGCGTTGTCGTAGGCCGCGTTGCCGGCCACCGATCCCGCTGCTGCGCCGACGGCGGCGTCCGGTGCCGCGGACGCGACCTGGGACACGACGAGGTAGCCGAGCTGCCCGATGCCCAGACCGGCGAGCGTCCAGGTCGCGACCTTGCCGGCCGTCCCGAGGCCGGAGCCGCGCAGACCCCAGCGCGGCCGGTAGTGCACCCCGGCCCGCCGCAGTGCGGGCAGGAGCACGGCGGCCTGGGCGACCACCCCGAGGGTGGCGGACAGCGCGAACAGCGTGGTCTCGGTGGTGGTCAGGTCGGAGGCCTGCACCACACCGTTGCGCTTCACTCCCTGGAACAGGGCGATGAAGAGCGCGAAGCCGGCGATGGAGACCACGTTGTTGACGACGGGCGCCCACATGTACGGCCCGAAGGAGCCACGAGCGTTCAGCACCTGGCCGAGCAGCCCGTACGCGCCGTAGAAGAACAGCTGGGGGATGCACCAGAACGCGAACGTCACGGCGAGGGTCGTCTGCTCCGTCGGGAAGTTCGAGTAGAGGTTCACGAGCAGCGGGGCGGCGACGGTGAGGACGACGGTGAGCCCGGCCAGCGCGACGAACCCGAAGGTCAGCAGCCGGTCGACGTACTCCTGCCCGGCGTTGCGCTTGTAGGCGCGGACCACCTGCGGCACGAGGATCGCGTTCAGGACGCCGCCGATGAGCAGCATGTAGAGGATGTTCGGCAGCTTGTTGGCCACCGCGAACGCGTCGGCGGCCTGCCCGGTACCACCGATCGCGGCCGCGAGGACCATGGCGCGCAGGAGGCCGAGCGCGCGGGACGCGGCCGTGCCCGAGGCCATGACGGCGGCCCCGCGGCGCATCCCGTCGGCCGTCGGGTCGCTCACGGGTTCGACTCGCGGGAGACAGGCTCCGCAGGATCGGCGACCGGCGCCTCGGCGGCCGGCTCGACCGGTGCCGGCGGTGCGCCCTCGATGTCGACCCGGCTGCCGCGTCGCGCGCTCTGCCCGCGGCGGATGGTCCGGATGATGCCGAGCACCAGGCCGATGGCCAGCAGGACGCCGACGACGATCGTGCCGACGCTCTCGATGGTGGGCGTCACCCGAGCGGTGAACGCGACGGGCTCGGACACGGGGGTCCCGTCGGCGGCGGTCAGCCGCGAGACGACGACGACGTCGCAGTTGGCGCGGGCGTGCAGCGTGACGGGCACGAGCGTCTGGCTCTTGGCCTCGACGGAGACCGTCGGCACGTCCTCCACCTCGAGGCAGGGCTTGCCCGGCTCCACGGTGAGCAGCACGGAGACCGGCACGTCCAGGTCGTTGGAGACCGTCATGCGGATCTCGCCGGTCGAGCTGATGACGTTGATGTCGCTCAGCTGCCCGATCGACAACCCGCTGGTGCGCGCGCCCACGTCGGCGAGCACCCGCGCCACCAGGTCCGCCCGCTGCTGCGGCTCGGCGCGCCAGGCGACCGCCAGCGGCGCGACGACCTCGGCGTCGACGCCGTCGAGCAGCTGGTCGGGCTCGCTCGTGACCGTGGAGAACGCCGTGGCCTCGTCCCGCGCGGCGGCGAGCGCACGGACGCTGTCGGGGTCGAGCTCGTCGGCGCCGCCCGCGCTCGCGGGCACGGTGCCCTTGCCGGCGATCTCGTCGGGGCCGAACAGCGTGGAGGCGTCGGTGAGGTCGACCCAGGGGACGTTGCCGAGCGCGGTCACCAGCGCGGCGACCGACGCGGTGTCGGGCATCCAGTCGCGACCGGCCGTCAGGAGCAGGTGGGGCTGGTCGGACGTGGTCTCCCGCGTGACGACCGCCAGCTCGGCGAGCGCCCGCTGCGCGGTCGTCGCGGGTGTCGCCTGCGGGTCGACCGAGGTCGGGTCGGTGAGCAGCGCGCTGAGCCGGCTGTCGGGGACGAGCGCGTCGACGGTGCCGGCGGGCGTGCGGACGGCGGTGCGGGCCTGCGGGGTCTTCCCGTTCTTGGGCTGGTCCACGTCGACCGACCCGGGTGCGACGACCACCGCGGGCTGGTGCACCTGCGCAGTCACGCCGAGGGTCGTCTGGTCGAGGGCGCCGCCGGTCGGCGTCCACAGGATGCCGGACCCGTCGATCCCGGCCGTCGCGGACGCGTCGACCGCGAGCTGCACGAGACCGGCCTGGTCGGCGTGCGCGGCCGCACCGATGTCGGGGTCCGACCAGGGCAGCGCCAGCACGTCGTGCCGTGCCAGGTCGGAGTCGAGTGCGGCACCCCACGTCTGCGACCGGCTGCTCCCCTCGGCGGCCAGGGCCAGCAGCGAGGGGTCGACGGCGACGCCTATCCCGGGACTCGTCGCGAGGGTCGCCGCGAGCTCGTCGAGACGTCCGCCGGGTGCGACGAGCCGGTCGAGCTGCGCTGTCGGAGGTTCGAGCGGGTCCGCACCGGGTCCGACCACCGGCACGAGCACCGAGACGGAGGTCGGCGAGACGTCGGCGTCGTCGGTGAACCAGAGCAGGAAGGTGCGTTCGAGGCCAACCCTGGTCCGACCGTCCAGCACGTCGACGGACAGGCCGCGCGGTCCCCAGGTGTCGGGCAGGTTGGTGAGCTGGATGCTCTTCGCGGCCACGGGCAGCTCGACCGGGACGGACTGCCCGACCTCGAGGGGTCCGGGCAGCGTGACCGTCCCGATCGGCGGGCACGGGCGCTTCGACGTGCAGGTGTCCTCGGTGGTCCAGGCCTCGAGGTCGTCGCGCGTGCTGGTGAGGAACCGGCTCAGACGCAGAGTGACGACCGGGCTCTGGATCGCCTCCGTGCCCGTGTTGGTGAGGGTGGCCCGGACGGTGAGGTCCTCGCCGGGCCGCAGGACCGCGGGCGCGATCTCGTCGACGTGCACGGTGACCGGGAGCTGGGGGTCGTCGTCGGCTGCGCCGGCCGGCGTCGCGATCGCGAGGAGCGCAGGGAACAGGACCAGGGCCGCGCAGAGCACCCGGCGCAGCGTCGAGCGCGCGCTCATGCCTCGTCGACGAGGACCAGCAGGGCCGCCTCGGCGAGCCGTCGCTCGTTAGGGTAGGCCAGGACGTCGTGCAGCTGGGCGACGGGGATCCACGCGGCCTCCTCGGCCTCGCCGTCCGGGTCGCCCTCGACGGACAGCTCGCCGCCGACGGCGCCGAGCAGGAAGTGGTGCACCACCTTGTGGACGCGACGGTCGTCGCCGCTGAACCAGTAGTCGATGACCCCGAGCCGCCTGAGCACCTCGCCGACGATGCCGGTCTCCTCGGCGATCTCGCGGACCGCGGCCTCCTCGGGCGTCTCCTCGCCCTCCAGGTGCCCCTTGGGCAGGCACCACTCCAGGCGGCCGGCGCGGTTGCGGCGGGCGATCACGGCGGCGTGGTCGACACCGTCACGCCTGCTCACGACGATCCCGCCGGCAGAGGTCTCGTCGACCACGGGCAGCGGCGGCGTCGCCGGCTTCGTGGGCGTGAGGCGGGGGTCGATGCGCAGCGCGTGGCCACCCGGCGGCGCTGGCACGCCCCCGGGGAACGATGGGCGCGCCGGGCTCGACATCCCGCCACTGTAACGACTCGGCGGAGCAGGACAGTCCTCCCGTGCGGGAGCGTCCCCGAGCGCGTGCGACGACCAGACGTCGGCGGATGTCTGGCAGGCTTGGACGAGTGCCCGTCGAACAGCCCGACCCCTCTGACCTCGCCGCCCTGCGCCGACGCGCCCTGGGCGTCCTGAGCAGCCTCCCGTCCGACGCCCTGGAGCTCGGCGAGATCTTCCGGTCCGCCGGGCACGAGCTCGCGCTGGTCGGGGGGCCTGTGCGCGACGCGTTCCTCGGGCGGGCGTCCGCGGACCTCGACTTCACGACGTCGGCGTCGCCCGACGAGACCCTCGCGCTCCTGGCGCGGTGGGGTGACGCGCACTGGGACATCGGCAAGGAGTTCGGCACGATCGGCGCGCGCCGGTTCGCGGGGCGCCGCACGAGCACGGCGCAGGACGTCGTCGTCGAGGTCACCACGTACCGCACGGACGAGTACGACCCGACGAGCCGCAAGCCGCAGGTCGCGTTCGGGCAGAGCCTCGAGGGGGACCTGTCGCGCCGCGACTTCACGGTCAACTCGATGGCGGTCCGGCTGCCCGAGCTGACCTTCGTGGACCCGTTCGACGGACTCAAGGACCTCGCGGCGGGCGTCCTGCGCACCCCCGTCGACCCGCGGCAGTCGTTCGACGACGACCCGCTGCGCATGATGCGGGCCGCTCGATTTGCCGCGCAGCTGGGCTTCGCGGTCGACGAGGCCGCGCGGACCGCGATCGTCGACATGGCCGACCGCATCGCGATCGTCAGCGCCGAGCGGGTGCGCGACGAGCTGAGCAAGCTGCTGGTCTCGTCGAACCCCCGCGACGGCCTCGAGGTCCTCGTCGACACCGGCCTGGCCGACCACGTGCTGCCCGAGCTGCCCGCGCTGCGCCTCGAGATCGACGAGCACCACCGGCACAAGGACGTCTACGAGCACTCGCTGACCGTGCTCGACAAGGCGATCGCCCTGGAGACCGGCCCGGACGGCGCGGTGCCCGGCCCGGACCTGGTGCTCCGCCTGGCCGCGCTGCTGCACGACATCGGCAAGCCGAAGACGCGCCGCTTCGAGGCGGGCGGAGGCGTGAGCTTCCACCACCACGAGATGGTCGGCGCGAAGCTCGTCGCCAAGCGGCTCAAGGAGCTGCGGTTCGACAAGGCGACGGTGACCGCGGTGGCACGGCTGACCGAGCTGCACCTGCGGTTCCACGGGTACGGCGAGGGTGCGTGGACCGACTCGGCGGTGCGCCGGTACGTCACGGACGCCGGCCCGCTGCTGGAGCGGCTGCACCGCCTGACCCGCTCGGACTGCACCACGCGGAACCTGCGCAAGGCCGCCCGGCTGTCCGCGGCCTACGACGACCTGGAGCGACGGATCGCCGCGCTGCAGGAGCAGGAGGAGCTGAACTCGATCCGCCCCGACCTGGACGGGACGCAGATCATGGCGATCCTCGACCTCAAACCCGGCCGCGAGGTGGGCGAGGCGTACACGTTCCTGCTCGAGCTGCGCATGGAGCGCGGACCGCTGGGCCCGGACGTGGCGCGCGACGAGCTGCTCGCCTGGTGGTCTACGCGGACCTGACCACCAGCACGCAGACGTCGTCCTCCTGGTGCGTGCCCACGAGGGACGCGACGAGGTGGTCGCGGATCTCTGCCGAGGTCGAGCCGTCCGGCACGGAGGAGAGCTCGGCCGACAGTGCCGCGATGCCCTCGCGCAGCCCGCGGTCGCGTCGCTCGACGAGCCCGTCGGTATAGAGGACGAGCACGCCGCCCGGCGGGATGCCGATCGCGGCCTCGGGCCGGTCGCGGCCCGCGAGCCCGATCGGCGTGGACAGGCCCTCGTCGAGCTGGATGATCTCGCCGCCGGGCAGACGCAGCAGCGGCGGCGGGTGGCCAGCGCGGGCGTAGTTCACGTGGGCGCCGACGCCCTCGGACGACCATCGCAGGTACACGCAGGTCGCGATGTCGGCGATGTCGAGGCCGCGGACCAGCTCGTCCGCGCGCGCCAGCACCGCACCGGGGGACGAGCCCTCCCACGCGTACGACCGCAGGAGCGAGCGCAGCTGCCCCATCGACGCGGCGGCGCGCAGGTCGTGCCCGACCACGTCGCCGACCGCGAGGCCGACCGTCCCGTCGGGCAGCGGCAGCACGTCGAACCAGTCGCCACCGACCTGCGCGCGACGAGCGGACGGGACGTACGCGGTCGCGACGTCGAGGCCGGGGACGTCGGTGATCGTCGGCAGGAGGCTCTCCTGGAGCGTCAGTGCGGCCGACCGTTCGGCCAGCAGCAGCCGCACGTTGTCCAGCGCCAGCCCGGCCCGGCGCTCCAGGTGGGCCGCGGTGACCACGGCGTCAGGGCTGAACTCGTCGGCGTGCACCAGGCAGAGCACGCCGATCACGCGGTCGCGCGCACGCAGCGGCACGAGCATCGCGGACCCGAGCCCGAGGCGGCGCAGGAGCTCGAGCTGCACCGGGGTCGTGCGGTCGGGCAGCCCGTCGACGTCGATCCGGTACGGCTTCGCGACGAACCCCGGAGCGCTGCCGAGGGCGGCGGCCACCTTGGGCGCCCGCGTCAGCCAGCCCAGGTCTTCGTGCGCGAGCTGGACGGCGAGCTCGTGGTCGGTGGGGTCGCTCACCACCAGGTGGACCCGGGAGAACCGGCCGCGCTCGTCGGTCATCGCGACGAAGCCCCAGGTGGCCAGGGCGGGGATCGCGATGTCCCCGAGTGCGTCGACCGCCGCGTCGTAGTCGAGGTTGCGGGTCAGCTCGTCGCTCACGCGCGCCAGCAGGTCGAGGCGCGCGGTGGCCTGCTCGTCGAGGCTCGGCAGGAGGTCGCGTGCGTGCTCGGCGGGAAGCTGCGTGCTGAGCAGGGCCTGGACGCCGATGAAGTGCGTGGTGTCGCCGGCCTCGTCGGCGACCGGGCTGATCACCACCTGGTTCCAGAACGGCGTCCCGTCGCGGCGGTAGTTGCGGATCACCGTGGCGATCGTCCGGCCCTCGTCGAGCGCGGTCCGGATGCGGGAGACCTCCGTCGGGTCGGTGTCGGCGCCCTGCAGGAACCGGCAGTTGCGGCCCAGCACCTCGTCGGGGGGATATCCCGTCAGTCGTGTGAACGCGGCGTTCACCCAGACCAGCGGCGCGTCGGTCACGCGGGCGTCCGCGATGGTCAGCGCGAGGTCACTGTCCAGGACGGACCGGAGCGGGAGGTCGTCGTGGCTCATGCGGCGACGGGTTCCTGGGCGACCGCCGTCGAGCCCACGCCGCGTGACGCGAACCCGTACACCAGTGCACCGGCCACGTACCCGAAGGCGAGGACGACGAAGAGGCCCTGCGAGTAGCCCGTGTCCGGCAGCGTGAGGGCGCCGAGGGCGGCCGCACCGACGAACGCGGCGTTGTAGAGGACGTCGTAGAGCGCGAACGCGCGGCCGCGGTAGAGGTCGTCGGTGTCACGCTGCACGATCGTGTCGACGGCGATCTTGGCGCCCTGGGCCGCGAGCCCGAGCAGCACCGCGGCGCTGAGCACGACCGTGCGCGACGGCGTCGTCGCGAGGAGCAGCTGGCTGCCGGCGGCGAGCAGGAGGCACAGGACGATCCACACCTGCGGACCGGTGCGGCGGGCGAGCACGGGCGTGACCAGGACGGCGAGGAAGAAGCCGAGGGCGGAGGCGCCGAGGATGGACGCGAACGTCTTCAGCCCGTCGCTCGTGTTCTGCGGGTCGCTCAGGAGGTTGCGCGCGATGAGGATGCTCGCGATGAACGTGACGCCGTACAGGAAGCGGTGCACGGCCATGATGCCGAGCGCCCGGGCGGGGGTCCGCCGCGCGATCAGGTATTTCGCGCCGACGACGAAGCCGCGGAAGATCAGGCCGAGCTGGGCACGCAGCTCGGCGGCGTTCGCGCGCTCGTCGGGACCGAGGCGGTCCTTGTCCAGCCGCGTGGACAGGTACGCGGCGGTCGCCATGACGCAGGCCGCGACGATGAGCGCCGTCGCGTCACGCCCGCGTCCCTCGGGAAGGACGAACCCGAGCACCAGGCCGATCGCACCGCCGACCCCCGCGGCCGCGGCCCCGAGCGTCGGCGTCAGCGAGTTGGCGGTGAGCAGGAGCGGTCCGTCGACCGTGCGCGGCAGCGATGCGGACAGCGCGGAGAGCAGGAACCGGTTGACCGAGAGGTTCACCAGGGCCAGCACGTAGACGGCCGGCGTGACGCCCGCGGTCAGCATGATCACCGCGATCAGTGCCGTCAGGCCGACCCGGACCAGGTTGCCGACGAACAGAACCTGCCGGCGCCGCCAGCGGTCCAGCAGCACCCCGGCCCACGGCCCGACGATCGTGAACGGCAGCAGCAGCACCGCGAACGCGGCGGCGACGCCCGTGGCGGTGCTCGCGTTCTCCGGAGAGAAGAAGAACAGCGTCGCCAGCCCGACCTGGAACATGCCGTCGGCCGCCTGGCTCACGAGCCGGACGGCGAACAGCTTGCGGAAGTCCCGCAGAGGCCAGAGAGCCTTGAGATCGGCGATCACCTGCACGCGGACATCCTCGCACCCGCTCAGGACACTTCAGGATGCCGATGCCCTCCGGACCCCAACCGAATGGCCTCGGCAGCCGTTCTCTCTTGTGCAGCCGCCGGACAGGGCGCAGGGGGCCTTGTCCGGGGAACGGCGGGCGAGCTCGAAGGGCGCGCATCCCGACGGCGGTGCGCGCCCGTCGCACCTGGACGGGCCGGCCGCTGCGGGTGCTGGACGACGAAGGCGCGCACCCSGTGSGGGGTGCGCGCCTCGTGCGTGCTACGAGATGTCAGCTCTGCACTTCAGGTCAGCGCTCGCGCTCACCGGCGATGAAGGCCTCCAGCTCGATGCGACCGAGGGTGTCCTCCATCTGCACGGGCGGGGACTTCATGAAGTACGTCGAGGCCGACAGGATCGGGCCACCGACGCCGCGGTCCTTGGCGATCTTCGCGGCGCGCAGGGCGTCGATGATGATGCCGGCCGAGTTGGGCGAGTCCCAGACCTCGAGCTTGTACTCGAGGTTCAGGGGCACCTCGCCGAACGCGCGACCCTCGAGGCGGACGTAGGCCCACTTGCGGTCGTCGAGCCAGGCGACGTAGTCCGACGGGCCGATGTGGACGTTGCGGTCCTCCTTCTTGCCGCCCAGGGGGCCGGTCAGGTTGGAGGTCACGGCCTGCGTCTTGGAGAGCTTCTTGGACTCCAGGCGCTCGCGCTCGAGCATGTTCTTGAAGTCCATGTTGCCGCCGACGTTCAGCTGGTACGTGCGGTCCAGCACGACGCCGCGGTCCTCGAAGAGCTTCGCGAGGACGCGGTGCGTGATGGTGGCGCCGACCTGCGACTTGATGTCGTCGCCGACGATCGGGACACCGGCGGCCTCGAACTTCGCGGCCCACTCGGGGTCGGACGCGATGAAGACGGGCAGCGCGTTGACGAACGCGACCTTCGCGTCGATGGCGGCCTGCGCGTAGAACTTCGCAGCGTCCTCCGACCCGACGGGCAGGTAGCAGATGAGGACGTCGACCTGGGCCTCGCGCAGCGCGGCGACGACGTCGACCGGCTCGGCGTCGGACTCGTCGATCGTCAGGGAGTAGTACTTGCCCAGGCCGTCGAGCGTCGGACCACGCTGCACGGTCACGCCGAGCGGCGGGACGTCGGCGATCTTGATCGTGTTGTTCTCCGAGGCACCGATGGCCTCGGACAGGTCGAAGCCGACCTTCTTCGCGTCGACGTCGAACGCGGCGACGAACTCGATGTCGCGCACGTGGTAGTCGCCGAACTGCACGTGCATCAGGCCGGGCACGTTGCTGCCGGCGTCTGCGTCGGCGTAGTAGTGCACGCCCTGGACAAGCGACGCGGCGCAGTTGCCGACGCCGACGATGGCGACGCGGATGGAGGTCATCCTCGCTCCTTCTCGGTGGTTCGCGGTGGTCCGACTTCGTCGTCACCAGCGGTGGTGTCAGCAACGGCCGGACGACCGGTGCCTGCAGGACGGGTGCGGCGTACGCCGCGCTCGTTGTCGATCAACCCGTCGAGCCAGCGGACCTCACGCTCGACCTGTTCGAGGCCGTGCCGCTGGAGCTCGAGGGTGTACTCGTCCATGCGCTCGCGGGTGCGGGCGAAGGACTGGCGGACCGTCTCGAGACGTTCGGTCAGACGCGTGCGCCGACCCTCGAGGATCCGGAGCCGGGTCTCGGCGTCGGTCTGCGCGAAGAACGCGAACCGGACGTCGAAGTTCTCGTCCTCCCAGGTGGCCGGGCCGGACGACGCCAGGATCTCCTGGAGGTGTTCCTTGCCGTCGGCGGTCAGCTGGTAGACGATGCGGGCGCGCTTGGACGCCACGGCGTGGGGTGCGACGACGGACTCGGTGCCCTGGATCCAGCCACGGTCGACGAGCGACTTGAGGCAGGGGTACAGGGAGCCGTACGAGAGAGCACGGAACGAGCCGAGCACGAGGTTGAGTCGCTTGCGCAGCTCGTAGCCGTGCATGGGCGCCTCGTGCAGCAGCCCGAGGATGGCCGGCTCGAGCACGTCGGAACGACCGCGCACGGGGCACCTCCTCAGGCTGTTGGGGTTCTCGATGTATCAACTCGATACATCTGGAGACTATGTCGAATGAGGTGAACGGAGCAAGTCACGTGGCCGACGAGTGAGCCACGCCACGGACAGACCGCCTACCTGCGCTCGTCGTCGGTCGGGCAGGTAGCGATCGTGTGAAGGGTCCGCAACCAGGGCCGACGTCCCAGGTTTCGCCCAGCCGGTTCCTCCATACTGGGCGTCGTCGGCAGAGGCCTGCCCGGATTCACGCGGCCTCACGTCGCCGCGACCACACTTTGTTCAGACGGAAGGCATCGCGTTGGCAAGCACGAACCGGAGGGCCGCGCCCGCACGGAGCAGGCGCAGTGCACCCCGTGGGTCGAAGCGCCGCACGGCCCCGCAGCAGAAGAAGAAGTTCTTCGACTACCCGCGCACCGGGTTCCACGGCCTGCACCGTTGGCTGCCGTCGTGGCGGGTCCTGGTCGGGACCATGCTCGGCCTCGCGTTCCTCGGCGCCGGTGTCGTCGTCGCGGCCTACGCGTTCACGGAGATCCCGAGCGCGTCTGCCGACGACGTCAAGGCGCAGACCACGACCGTGTACTTCGCCCCGAGCGACGACGGTACGCCCGGCGCCGTGATGGGGACCTTCGCCACCCAGAAGCGCAAGATCGTCGACTACGCCACGCTGCCCGCCTACGTCGGCCAGGCCACCGCCGCCGCCGAGGACAAGTCGTTCTACTCCAGCAAGAGCGGCGTCTCGGTCACCGGGATGGGTCGCGCCCTGATCAACAACCTCAAGGGCGGCAAGACCGAGGGTGGCTCGACCCTCACGCAGCAGTACGTCGAGCGGTACTACGTCGGTACGACGACGACGGACTACGTCGGCAAGGCCCGCGAGACGCTGCTGGCGATCAAGATCGCCCAGTCGCAGTCCAAGGACGAGATCATGAGTCGCTACCTGAACTCGATCTACTACGGTCGCGACTCGTACGGGATCCAGGCCGCGGCGCAGTCCTACTTCGGTGTCGACGCCTCCGCCCTGACGGTCGAGCAGGCCGCGCTGCTCGCCGGCATCATCCCGTCCCCGAACAACTGGGACCCCGCCGTGAGCCCGGCCAAGGCCGAGGCGCGCTGGAACATCGTCCTCGACTCGATGGTCGAGGAGGGCTGGGTCACCGGCCAGGCACGTGCCGCGATGGTGTTCCCACCCGTGATCGCGTACGCGCCCAGCAACACGTGGGCGGGCACCAACGGCTACCTGCTGGAGATGGTCGTCAACGAGCTGGCCGACGACCCGTACCGGCTGACCCGCGACGAGCTGAACCGCGGCGGCTACTCGATCGTCACGACGATCAAGCAGCCGATGCAGGACACCGCGGTCGCCCAGGTCACCGCCTTCCAGGCCGGCCAGCTCGACGGCCAGGGCGGCGTCGCCCCGGACGCCCACGTCCGCGCCTCTCTGACGACGGTCGACCCCAAGGACGGTGCGATCCTCGCGCTGTACGGCGGTCCCGACTACCTCACGGACGCCAAGAACCGCGCCACCTACGACAAGATCCAGCCCGGCTCGACGGTCAAGCCGTTCGCGCTGATCGCCGCCCTCCAGGACGGGGTCCCGCTCACCACCAAGTTCAGCGGCCGCTCCCCGATGGTGATCGACGGCTGGGACCCCTCGGTCAAGAACACCGTGCACAACTTCAGCGACGAGTCCGAGGGCACGATCGACCTCGTCAAGGCGACGGCCGACTCGGTGAACACGGTCTACGCCCAGCTCAACATGCAGATCGGGGCCGACCGCACCGAGACGGTGGCCGCCGAGGCGGGCGTCACCGAGGGCATCGGCAACAACAACGGCAACGTGCTCGGGACCGGCGCGGTCAGGCCGATCGACATGGTCGGCGCCTACGCGACGATCGCGTCGGGCGGCGTCAAGGAGACCCCGTTCATCGTGCGCACGGTCTCCGACAGCGCAGGCACCCTCGTCTTCGAGCACCAGGTCTCGGGCAAGCAGACCTTCGCCCCCGACGTGATCGCCGACGCGACCTACGCCATGCAGCAGGTCGTGCAGTCGGGCTCGGGCAAGGACTGGATCAAGCCGCTCGACCGCCCGATCGCCGGCAAGACCGGTACCTCGACCGACAACAAGTCGGCGTGGTTCATCGGCTTCACGCCGGACCTCGTCACCGAGGTCTCCCTCAGCCAGACCCCGGCCGACGGCGGGGCCGGGCTGGACACCATCACGCCGCTCGGCAAGGGCAAGAACGGCCGCACGCTCAAGCAGATCACCGGCGCGACCTGGCCGGCGATGCTGTGGGCCTCCTACATGAAGCCCGTCTTCGAGATGCCGAAGTACGCGCCTGTGCTGGAGTTCCCGCCGCGCGCGAACGTGGGGACCAAGGTCAAGCCGACCGAGGCGCCGACCGCGCCCACGACGGAGGCGCCCGCGCCGCCCGTGGAGCAGGCGCCCGAGCAGGTCGCCGTCCCGGCCGGCCTCGAGGGCAAGCTCGAGGCGGACGCCACCGCGACCGTGATCAACGCGGGCCTGTCGCCGGTGATCGTCTCGGAGGCCTCGGACACGGTCACCGTGGGCCGGGTGGTCCGGATCGATCCCGGCGCCGGTGCGTCCCTCGCCCGTGGAGGCACGGTGACCCTCGTCGTCTCGACCGGCCCGAAGGCCGTCGCGACGCCGACGCCGACCCCGCCACCACCGGCCGCGGACCCCGCGGCACCCTGATCCGCTCCCGGCCGCCCGGCCCTGTGCACAGCCGATTTCGGCAGGTGCCCCGGGCCGGGTAGCCTTGGGGGCTGCTGTGCCTGCAGTGTCCGCCGCCATCGGTGGGAGCTGCGGGGTGTCGTCGCTCTACGGACGACGCGCAGCGACGCACGAGAACCCTCCTGCCACGGATCGACCGTGGCCGCTGAGACCAGAGGAGGTGGGTATGAGCCTGCGTCAGTACGAACTCATGATCATCCTTGACCCCGAGATCGAGGAGCGCACCGTTGCTCCGTCGCTCGACAAGTACCTGACGGTCGTCAAGACCGACGGTGGCACTGTCGACAAGGTCGACATCTGGGGCCGTCGCCGCCTGGCGTACGACATCCAGAAGAAGTCCGAGGGCATCTACGCCGTCATCGACTTCCACGCGACGCCCGCGACCGCCAAGGAGCTCGACCGCCAGCTCGGCCTCAACGAGGTCGTCCTGCGGACCAAGGTCCTGCGCGCCGACGCCTGATCTCTCCATGTCGGAGGCTGCACGTAGCGTGCGCCTCCACATCTTCCGACTGATTCCGAACGAGCGAGGAGCTGGGCATGAGCGGTGAGACCGTCATCACGGTGATCGGGAACCTGACCGGGGATCCCGAGCTGCGCTTCACCCCCTCGGGGGCTGCGGTCGCGAACTTCACCGTCGCGTCCACCCCCCGCACGTTCGACCGCCAGAGCAACGAGTGGAAGGACGGCGACACGCTGTTCCTGCGCTGCTCCATCTGGCGGGAGGCGGCCGAGTCGGTCGCCGAGTCACTCACCAAGGGCACCCGCGTCATCGTGACCGGCCGGCTCGTGCAGCGCTCGTATGAGACCCGCGAGGGCGAGAAGCGCACCGTGTACGAGCTCCAGGTCGACGAGGTCGGCCCGTCCCTGCGCTACGCCACGGCCAAGGTCACCCGGACCCAGCGTTCGGGTGGCGGCGGCGGTGGCTTCGGCGGCGGGGGCGGTGGCGGCTACAACGGTGGCGGCAGCAGCGGTGGCTCCGGCGGCGGCGGTCAGCAGGACGACCCGTGGGCCACGCCCACCGGTGGTTCGGCCGGCTACTCCGACGAGCCCCCGTTCTGATCGGCGCGCTCTAGCTCACAGAACTTCCCCATCCCTGGGCACGGCAACGCCCAGGGCTCCAGCAGACAAGGAGCACCACGATGGCCAAGGCCGTGGTCCGCAAGCCAAAGAAGAAGCAGAACCCGCTCAAGGCGGCGAAGATCGACGTCGTCGACTACAAGGACACTGCGCTGCTGCGCAAGTTCATCTCCGACCGCGGGAAGATCCGCGCTCGCCGGGTGACCGGTGTGTCCGTCCAGGAGCAGCGCGCGATCGCGCGTGCCGTCAAGAACGCCCGCGAGATGGCACTCCTGCCGTACTCGTCGTCGGCGCGCTGAGAAAGGAGACCATCATGGCGAAGATCATCCTGACCCACGAGGTCACCGGTCTCGGTGAGCCCGGCGACGTGGTCGAGGTCAAGGACGGGTACGCCCGTAACTTCCTCGTCCCGCGCAACCTTGCGACGCCCTGGACCAAGGGCGCCGAGAAGGACGTCACCGCGATCCGCAAGGCCCGCAAGGCCCGCGAGATCGCGACGCTCGACGACGCCAAGGCGATCCGCGACTCCCTGCAGTCGAAGGCCGTCGTCGTGTCGGCCAAGGCCGGCGAGTCGGGCCGTCTGTTCGGTGCCGTCACGACCGCCGAGATCGCTGACGCGGTCAAGAAGTCGGGCGCCCCGCAGATCGACAAGCGGAAGGTCGAGATCGGTCAGCCGATCAAGGCCCTCGGTGAGTACCAGGTGTCGGTCCGTCTGCACGCAGACGTCTCCGCGACGGTGACCGTCAAGGTCGTCGCAGCCTGACCTCAGCTCCACCAGCAGCGCCCCGTTCCCTCCAGGGAGCGGGGCGCTCCTGCGTCCGGTGACCTCAGGCGCCGGTGACCATCCAGTGGGTGCCGCGTGCGCGCAGGCCGGTGCTCACCGCGCGGGCGAGCATGAAGACGCCCGCGAACGCGGCCCAGAGCCACGCCAGGCCCTGAGCGGGTCCGGACGGGGACGCGTGCTGCACGGCCAGCGCGAACGGCACGTAGACGACGAGCGTCCCGAGGCCCGCCCAGGCGAGGAACCGTCCGTCGCCGGCGCCGATCAGCACGCCGTCGAGCACGAACGTCCAGCCCGCCATGGGCATGGTCAGCCCCGCGACGACGAGGGCCGCGGTGGCGGCGTGCTGGACCTCCGACGACGAGGTGAACAGCGGCACGTACAGCCAGGCGAGACCGCCGAGCACGAGCCCGAGCAGCGCACCCGCGCCGACCCCCCACTGCAGCGTCCGGCGCAGGAGGGCGCGGACCAGGGGAACGTCCGAGGAGCCGAGGGCGTGGCCGACGAGGGCCTGGGCGGCGATGGCGAGCGCGTCGAGCGCGAAGGCCGCGAGGCCCCAGACGGCGCTCACCACCTGGTGCCCGGCGAGGGGCACGGGGCCGAGGCTCGTCGCGACGACGACCGTGAGCAGGATGGCCAGGCGCAGCGACAGGGTGCGCACGAACAGGGGTGCGCCGGCGCGGGCGTTGGCCACGATCCCGCCGACGGCCGGGCGCAGGGCGGCGCCGACCCCGCGGGCGCCGCGCACGACGACGACGCTCAGCGCGAGGCCCATCGTGACCTGCGTGATCGCCGTGCCGAGCCCGGAGCCGGCGATGCCCATGCCGACGCCGTAGACGAGCACGATGTTGAGGATCGCGTTGCCGACCGCTCCGGCGGTCGCGACGACGAGCGGGGTGCGGGTGTCGAGCAGGCCGCGCAGCGCTCCGGTCGACGCCAGGACGAGGAGCATCCCGGGCAGGCCGGGGGCCGACCAGCGCAGGTAGGTGACGGCCTGCTCCGCGACCTCGCCGGTCGCCCCGAGCGCGCCGACGAGCCACGGCGCCGCGAGCCAGGTGGCGACGGCGAGCACCACGCCGAGGCCCAGCGCCAGCCACATGCCGTCGACACCGAGCTGCAGGGCGCCGGTGCGGTCGCCGCTGCCGAGGCGTCGCGCGACGGCCGCGGTGGTGGCGTAGGCGAGGAAGACGCACAGGCCGATGACGGTGATGAGGATCGTCGACGCGAGCGCGAGGCCGGCGAGCGGGGCGGTGCCGAGGTGGCCGACGACGGCCGAGTCGACGAGCACGAAGAGGGGTTCGGCGACGAGCGCACCGAGGGCCGGAACGGCGAGGGCCAGTATCTGCCTGTCCACGCCAGGGCGAGTGTGTCCGACAGGTGAAATCCCGGCCAACCTTTCCTCGATCCACAGGAACCATTCAGCGTTTGCGCCGGTCCGAGCGCCAAACACGGGTGAAACTGCCCCGTCGTCCACACCCCTGTCCACGGACTGTGGGCAACGCGCCAAGGTTATCCACAGGCCATCGACAGTTCGTCAGGGCGTGTCCACAGAACCACGGACGGCTCCCACAGGCTCCGCGAGCCGCGTTTTGACGTCCGCCCGATAGCGCATAGCGTCCGGGAGCGAGGACGTTCTGTGGGCCTCGCGCGGGCGAGTGTCACACCCCCAGAGTACATATGTTCGAACGATGACGATGGGGAAGCGATGACGATCGAAGAGCTCGAGTACGGCGCGCCGGCCAGCTCGAACCGTGGTGGCGGCGGCTACGACCGCACCCCGCCGCAGGACCTCGACGCCGAGCGTTCGGTGCTCGGCGGCATGATGATCTCCAAGGACGCGATCGCCGACGTCGTCGAGCAGATCCGTGGCACCGACTTCTACCGCCCGGCGCACGAGGTCGTGTACGACGCGATCCTCGACCTCTACGGCCGCGGGGAGCCGGCCGACGCGATCACGGTCGCCGACGAGCTGACCAAGCGCGGTGAGATCGGCCGCATCGGCGGTGCGCCGTACCTGCACACCCTCATCTCGTCGGTCCCGACCGCCGCCAACGCCGGCTACTACGCGCGGATCGTGCGCGAGCGCTCGGTGCTCCGCAAGCTCGTCGAGGCGGGCACGCGCATCGTCCAGCTCGGCTACGGCACCGACGGCGGCGACGTCGACGAGATCGTGAACAACGCCCAGGCCGAGGTCTACGCGGTCACCGAGCGGCGCTCGTCGGAGGACTACCTCATCCTCGGCGACATCATCGGCGGCACGGTCGACGAGATCGAGGCGGCCGGCCACCGCGGCGAGGGCATGATCGGCGTGCCCACCGGCTTCTCGGACCTCGACCGCCTCACCAACGGCCTGCACCCCGGCCAGATGATCGTCCTGGCCGCGCGCCCGGCCATCGGCAAGTCGACCATGGGCATCGACATCGTCCGGTCGGCGTCGATCAAGCACGGCATGACGTCCGTGGTGTTCTCGCTCGAGATGAGCCGCAACGAGATCACCATGCGTCTGCTGTCGGCCGAGGCGCGCGTGCACCTGCAGAAGCTGCGCAACGGTCAGATGGGCGAGGACGACTGGGCCAAGATCGCCGCGACCATGGGCAAGATCTCCGAGGCCCCGCTGTTCATCGACGACTCCCCGAACATGTCGCTCATGGAGATCCGCGCCAAGTGCCGGCGCCTCAAGCAGCGCCACGACCTGAAGCTCGTCGTCATCGACTACCTGCAGCTCATGTCGTCGGGCAAGCGCGTCGAGTCCCGCCAGCAGGAGGTCTCGGAGTTCTCCCGTGCCCTCAAGCTGCTGGCCAAGGAGCTCGAGGTCCCGGTCATCGCGATCAGCCAGCTGAACCGTGGCGCCGAGCAGCGCACCGACAAGCGCCCCCAGATGAGCGACCTGCGTGAGTCGGGCTCGATCGAGCAGGACGCCGACATCGTCATCCTGCTCCACCGCGAGGACGCCTACGAGAAGGAGTCCCCGCGCGCTGGCGAGGCCGATGTCATCGTCGCCAAGCACAGAAACGGTCCGACCGACACGTTGGTCGTCGCGTTCCAGGGCCACTACTCGCGCTTCGTGGACATGCAGGCCTGACCGGACTGCTGCTGGACGCGCGATCGGCGCACCTGTCGAGATGCAGGGTTCTTCGACTATTCGGTCTGGATCGTGTGCGGGCGGGCTTGTCCGAGTTGGTCCCTCAAGCCCGTGCGCTCATCCGTGGTTCCGGAGGAAGTCCTCGAGGCTGGTCGGCGGGGTGCCAGTGATCTTCTCGACGGCGTCTGTCGGGTCGGCCATGACGTTGCTGGCGATGGCGGTGTAGGTGCTGACCCACGCGTCGAGCTGCCACGGCGGGGCGCCGTAGGGGGCGCGGGAGGCGTAGGCCTCCTCGATCGTCTCGTCGTGGAACGTGACGGTGCGGCCGCGGACGTCGTTGATGATGCGGGCGACATCGGCCAGCGACAGCTCCTGTGGGCCGGTGAGGTCGTAGGTGTTCCCGGCGTGGGCGTCCGGGTCCAGGAGCACCGTGGCTGCGACGCGGGCGACGTCGGCGCGAGCGACGATCGCGCACCTCCCGCTGCCGGCCGGGCCACGGATGACGCCGTCTGTGCCGACGAGCTGCTCCATGAAGTCGATGTAGAAGGTGTCGCGCAGGAACGTCCACGCCATGCCGGAGGCCGACAGGAGCTCCTCGGTCGCGTAGTGGTCGCGGGCCAGGGTGAACGTCGCGTCAGGCGCTGCCGCGGCGAACGAGGTGTAGACGACGTGCCGCACGCCGGCCGCGGCGGCCGCGTCGATGAAGGCGGCGTGTTCGGCGGTGCGGGTGGGACTCTCGTGCGCGGAGACCATGAACAGCACCTCGACACCCTGCAGTGCCGCCTCTGACAGGTCGTGGTTGGCGTAGTCGATGCGTGCGACCTCGGTGACAGACCCGAGCTGCGGCAGTCGCGGACTGGCTGGGTCGCGTACGAGCAGCCGCTGCGCGCGGCCGGCGGCGTCCAGGTGTGCGGCGACGAGCCCGCCGATGTGGCCCGTGGCACCGGTGACGGCGATGGTGGGCTGGTTCACGGGAGGGCTCCTTCGGTCGGCGTGTCGATGGTTCGCGGGTCTGGGCGGGCGACGTCGTGTGCCCTGAGCCGGGCCACGATCCGAAGAAGATGCCCGCCGGCTTGGCTGCTCTGGGTGGACCGTGTCTCGCGATCAGCCAGGGCGCGGGCGGTGGAGATCTCGAGCGGGATCACAGGACCACCACTCCCTTCCTGGCGATCGTCCCGGCCTCCATGTCGGTGTGCGCCCGGGCGATCTGGTCGAAGGCGGCGCGGATCGTGCCTCGCGCGCTCACGCAGACACCGCCGCGAGCGGGGACCTGAGCCGTCCCAACAGCACGTTCAGGGTGGACGTCATCTCGCCCAGGTCGATGCCCTCGAAGTGCTCTGTGAGAGCCGCGTCAACCAGCGCGACACCGTCGTCGTGAGCGGTGTCTCCGGCCCGCGTCAACGCGACCAGCGAGGAGCGGCGGTCGGTCGGGTGGGCTGCGCGCACCGCGAGGCCATCGCGCTCCAGGCGGTCCACCAGCTTGCTCGCCGCGCCCACCGTGATGCCGAGCTCGGATCGCAGCTCCTGCACCCGGCAGGAACCCTCATGTCGGCGGATCACCCGCAGTGCGAACAGCGTTCCCAGCGATATCGAGCCCGCATCGCGGAGCCGGTCGTCGAGCTCGTTCCACAGGTAGGTCTCGTAGCGCACGAGGGAGTCGAAGAGGTCCATGACCACGCCAACTAGACGCCTTGGAACTATATTCCCAGTGATCTAAATATGGTCGACCCACGTCGTCGGCTCAGGCCCGACCCGCCTGCTCGGCCAGAACCTTCGCGCGTGACTCCGGAACCCCCAGCATGAGCAGGCTCGTCAGGATCACCGCGGAGACGTCCAGCTCCATCCGGGACAGGTCGTCGTCGGCGATGGTGAAGACCGCAGACCAGGCCGCCTGGCTCAGGACGCCCGAGGGTAGGTGAGACCCGAAGGTTCCGCTCTCCTGGCCCCGTTCGACCAGGTCGGCTAGTGACTGCTCGACCTTTCCGAGAAGTGCGTGGATGCCCTCTCCGAACTCGCCGCGCCGCAGGACCACGAGCACCCGGTACCGGTGTGTCAACGGCCAGAGGCGGGCGATGAAGTCGGCCCACGCCACGTCGGCCGCCTTGCCGACCGGGGCAGCTTCGGCGAGGACCGCCGCGATCTCGCTCGCGGCGCGTTGCGCAAGAGCCACCAAGAGGTCAGACCGGGACGGGAAGTAACCGTAGATGGTCCGTCTGACCACCCCGGCGGCCGAGGCCACGTCGCCCATGCTCGCGTCCGGGGTCGTCCCGAGAACCTCGATGGCCACGTCGAGGATGCGCTGCCGGGTGTCGCCGCCTCGAGGACCGGAGGGCTCGTTCTGCACCCGCCATGATTGCACATCAGTGTGCAATCGGTCTATGTTGCACACCAGTGTGCAACGCCGGCCCGTCGCGCGTGCACCACAGTCGAGGGGAAACACACGATGAAGGCGTCCAGTCCTGCGGAAAGCATCCGACCGTTCCACGTCGCCATCCCGGACGTCGAACTCGATGACCTCAAGGAACGGCTTGCCCGGACGCGCTGGCCGGATCGGGAGACCGTCCGTGACTGGTCGCAGGGCGTCCCCGTGGAGAACGCCCGATCGCTCGTCTCGTACTGGGAGCGCGAGTACGACTGGCGCCGCTTCGAGTCCGAGCTCAACTCCTTCCCTCAGTTCCTGACGACGATCGACGGGCTCGACATCCACTTCGTCCATGTCAGGTCCACGAATCCCGACGCGCTGCCGTTGATCTTGACGCACGGGTGGCCGTCGTCGGTCGCCGACTTCCTGAGCCTGATCGGACCGCTCGCGGATCCCGTCGCGTTCGGCGGGGATGCCGCCGACGCGTTCGACGTCGTCATTCCGTCGCTGCCAGGGTTCGGCTTCTCCGGCAAGCCGACCGACGCGGGATGGGACGTCGCCCGCACAGCCCGAGCCTGGGCGGAGCTCATGCGCCGACTCGGCTACCGCTCCTGGGCGGCCCACGGCGGCGACTGGGGCGCGGCCGTCACCACGGCCCTCGGCGCGATACGACCCGAGGGTCTCCTCGGTGTTCACCTGAGCACCCCGTACGCCTTTCCGGAGCACATTCCTGAGACGCTGACTCCCGAGGAGCGCCACGCGGTGGACGGCCTGGCCCTCTACGCCGGCCCGCTCGGCGGGTCCAATCACCTGCAGGGCACGAAGCCGGAGACTGTCGGGTTCGCACTGGCGGACTCGCCGGCCGGCCAGGCGGCCTGGATCTACGAGAAGTTCCAGTCCAAGACCGACAACCGCGGGCTCGCCGAGGACGCCCTCAGCATCGACACCATGCTGGATGCGATATCGCTGTCCTGGTTCACCAACAGTGCTGCGTCGTCCGCCCGGATCTACTGGGAGAACCGAACGGCTAGCATGGCCGGCCCGAAGCTCACGTTGCCGGTCGCCGTGACCGTCTTCCCGGGAGACATCCCCCGGATGCCGAGAAGCTGGATCGAGGCCGCCTACAGCAACCTGATCCACGTCGGTGTCGCCGACAGGGGCGGACACTTCGCGGCTCTCGAGCAGCCCGAAATACTCGTCAGCGAACTACGAACGGGCCTGAGGGCCCTCCGCGACTCATGAGCAGCGCTTCACGCATGCGGGCGCCCTCAGATCTTCGCCGCCTCCCGAAGAGCAGCATTCTCGGCCTCCAGCTGGATGAGGCGTTCGCGAAGGGGGGCGACCCGCTGGTCGACCTCGTCGAGCGTGAGTCGCCGGGGGATGTGCTGCGGGCAGTTCCAGTCGAACGCGGTGACGGTGACGGTGATGGCTGCCTCCACCACCGCGTCGTCGTCGTCGATGGTCAACGACGAGACGTAGGCCGGGTCGTCCTCGATGCGGACCACCCGGGCCATCCCGAACACCTTGAGCCTCTCGCGCCGGTTGTAGTCCACCGCGATGATGGCCACGCGCTGGTCCCCGATCAGGTTGCCCGTGGAGACGTGCTGGAGATTGCCACGGAAGTCTGCCCAGGCAATGGTGTGCGCGTCTCTCACCGAGACGAAGCCCGGGGGGCCGCCACGGAACTGGACGTAGGGCCATCCCGTCTCGCTGACGGTGGAGAGGTAGAACCCGTCTCGTTCGGCCAGGAACGCCGCCTCTCGCGGTCCCAACGGGTCGGGACCAGTGGCACCCGATGCCCGAGACCGCACCCGGTCGTAGAACTCGGCGCTGCCGTACTGCCGTTGGACCTCGCGCACGTCGTCGGTGAAAGCGATGCATCCGTACTGCCTGCTCACGTGAGCTCCCTGTCGTCGGGGGCCGCGCCCGGAGCTTCGGACGCGTCGGCGGTTCGGCGGCTCATTGAGGGCCACCGGCCCGGAGGGGGATGCGGGCCGTGATCAGGGTGCCGACACCGGGCGGGCTGGTGACGACGATCGTCCCGTTGCTGGCGTCGATCCGGTCCCTGAGTCCGGTCAATCCCGATCCCCGAGCAGGGTCCGCGCCGCCGATGCCGTCGTCCTCGACGGTGAGGACGAGCTCGTCGCTGCCCTCGTCGATCGTGCCGATGACTCGGATGTGCGTGGCCCGCGAGTGCTTGACCGCGTTGTTGATCGCCTCGGCGACGGTGAAGTAGCCGGTGGTCTCGACGGCCGTCCCCAGCCGGGGGATGTCCAGGTGCACGTCGACCAGGATGGGCGTACCGGCGATCAGCGACTCGACCCCCGCGGCGAGCCCGGCGCGGGTGAGCGACGCCGGCAGGATCCCGCGGACGATGTCACGCAGCTGGCGGTTGGCGTCTTCCGCGTTGGTCAGCGCCTCGGCCAGCAGATCGGCGACGTCGTCTCCGCCGGCGGCGCGGTCTCTGGCGAGCTTCAGAGTGATGATCGTGTGGACCAGCCGTTGCTGCGCGCCGTCGTGGACGTCGCGTTGCAGGCGACGGCGTGCGTCGTCCGCGGCCGCGATGACGCGCGCGCGTGACCGGGTGAGGTCGTCCCGGTTCTTGGCGTTGGCGATCGCGGCGGCGATGAGGTCCGCAAACGGTTTGAGCCGGTCGCGGTCGACCGGGTGGCCCGTGGCAGCCGAGGTCACCGTGAGCGTGCCCCAGCGCTCTCCGTCGACGATGACCGCGGCGTCGGCGTGCTGCTCGCCGACGTCGGGGTGGAAGTGAGCGTCAGCGACGAGCGAGAACGCGTGGCCCTCGTCGCGGATGACGGCGGCCGAGGAGGCCTCCAGGACGTGAGCGGCTTCTCGGACCACCGCGGCGATGACCGTGGACGGTGGCGACTCGCGTGCGACGAGCTCGGCCACGTGACGCAGTGCCGCCTGTTCGTCGACGAGTCCTTGCAGAGTTTCGCGAGCGTCCGTGGTCGCGATGGCCGCCCACATCAGCTGCGCAAAGCCCTCCAACCGGGTCTCGGTGTCGAGCGGCAGCGGTCCGATCTGAGACGTCGCCGAGAACATCCCCCACACTCGGCCCTCGATGACGATGGGGACCCCGACGCCGGCTCGGATGCCGAACTTTCCGACGATGCCGGCGCTGGAAAGTCGCGCGAAGTCGTCGACCCGCGTCGCCCGCTTGGTCCGCGCCACCTGCTCCGACATGGAGCCAGGCTGGTGAACGACTCGGGTCCCGGGCGGAACCGGTCCGCCGTGTGAGGCGACCGCGATGATGGTGTCGGCAGTGACGAACCGGAGCAGGGTGATCGCCTGGCCGTCCAGCTGGTCCGACGCCGCTCGACAGATGGCAGTGAGGATGTCGTCGGCCGGTCCGGCCGTGGCGACCACCTCTGCCACGCGACGCAGGGACAGCTCCTCGTGGACGAGTCGGCGCACCTCATCCATCGGAAGTTCGGCCGCGTCCGTCGGGTCCTCCACACCGGTCGTCGGGAGGTTCGGCGTTCCCGCTGCCGCGGTACTCACGCTCACGTCCGTTGCGGGGACAGGAAGCGGAGAACCGCCTGGACGCGGCGGTGCCCGCCGGTGTCCGAGTTCACCTCGAGCTTCCGGAAGATGGCGGTCACGTGCTTCTCCACGGCGGCGACGCTGATCATCAGCGCTCGTGCGATGCCGAGGTTCGACTGGCCCTCGGCCATCGCGCCCAGCACCGCCAGCTCGCGCTCGGTGAGGAGAGCAAGCTCGTCCGGGACCCGGTGCGGCCGCACCATGTGCGCCACCACGGTCGGGTCGAGTGCGGTGCCGCCCCGCGCCACCCGCACGACGGCGGCGCTGAAGTCCCTGACATCCCCGACGCGTTCCTTCAGGAGGTAACCCACGCCGTCGACGCGATCGCCGATCAGCTCCATCGCATACTGCGGGTCGTCGTGCTGCGTCAGCACCACGACCCCGGTGTCAGGCAATCGCCGGCGGATCTCGAGCGCAACCTGCAGGCCGTCGTCGTCGCGGCGGGGTGGCATGCCGATGTCGACGATGGCGACGTCGGGCCGGTGGGTCAGGGTCAGCGCGAGGAGCTCGAGAGCGTCTCCGGCCTCTGCGACGACCTCCAGTCCCGCGTCGCGCAGCACTTGCACGACCCCTTGCCGGAGGAGGACGTCGTCCTCTCCGACGCAGACGCGCACCGGCTCCGCCACGGATGCACCGTTCATCGCACGTCATCCGTCGCCGAGAAGGGAGTGCAGCGAGGTGCACGACAGCTCGCTCTTGGGGAGGAACCCGACCGCCCCCGCGTCGGAGGCGTCCTTCTGGGTGGCGGCGTCGCTGTCCACGGAGACGAGGAGGACACGCACGCCCCACGGCGGAGCCGTCAGCTGCTTGCTCAATTCCAGGCCGTTTCCGTCAGGAAGATCGATGTCGACGAGGGCGAGATCGGGAATCCGGTGTGTGACCTGCTGCAACGCATCCGACACACTACGCGCCTCACTTTCCGGACGGAACCCGCACTTGACCAGAATCCTGTTCGCCAGGCCGCGGAACCGGTCGTCGTCATCCACAACCATCACGGAGGCAGTCATCCGGTCATCGTCCGCCCGGCCGGTCGGTCCGACCGTCGGGTTCTCCGGAAACTTTCTCCGGCAGACCCCCGCGCGCCGCCGACGCTTGCGGGGCATCGTCGAAGACCTGAGCGACGGACCGCGAGCGAGGGAGCGACGATGGGAAGCATCGCAGTCGGAGAGGAGAACTCGGCGCCCGTCGAGCTGTACTACGAGGATCAGGGCAGCGGCCGGCCGGTGGTCCTGCTGCACGGGTGGCCCTTCGACGGCAGGTCCTGGGAGCCGCAGCTGCACCCGCTGCTGGACGCCGGGTTCCGGGTCGTCAACTACGACCGACGAGGGTTCGGTCGGTCCAGCGCTGCGACCACGGGCTACGACTTCGACACGCTCAGCGGCGATCTCGACACGGTGCTGCGCACCCTGGACCTGCGCGACGTCAGCATCGTCAGCTTCTCGCTCGGGACCGGCGAGCTCGCCCGGTACATCGGACGGTTCGGGACCGAACGGCTGCGCAGCGCGGTGTTCATCGAGAGCCTCACGCCGACGTTCGCCCACGGCCAGGACAACCCGAAAGGTGTCGACGCGGCCGGGGTCAAGGGGGTGCAGCAGGCGATCCTCGACGACCGCTTCGCCTGGCTGACCGGGATGATGGACAACTTCCTCAACCTCGACGCCTACCAGGGCACCCTTGTCAGCGCGGACACCGTCCGGGCGATGTGGTCCGCCGGTGCAGATGCCTCCCCGTATGCCACCTGGGCGTGCCCGCAGGGATGGCTCGAGGACTTCACGGCCGACCTGGCACGCGTCGACGTGCCCGCCCTGATCATGCACGGCACCGCCGACCGCATCCTGTCCATCGATGGCCAGGGGCGCCGGGCGCACGACGCGCTCCCGGCCGCGCGGTACGTCGAGATCGAGGGCGGCCCGCACATCCACCCGGTCACCCACGCTGCCGAGGTGAACCGCGAGCTGCTGCGGTTCCTCGCCGACCCGTCGTGACTCATCCACGAACCCGGTGACGACATGTTCGACGGATTCCTCTCCCGGATGGTGGACGTCGACCGAGGCACGATCTACGCCCGCGTCGGCGGCGACGGCCCCCCGGTGCTGCTGCTGCACGGCTACCCGCAGACCCACGTCATGTGGCATGCGGTGGCCGGGCAGCTGACGGCGAAGCACACCGTGGTCGTCGTCGACCTGCCCGGATACGGACAGTCGTTCCGGCCCGGTCCCTCGGGCGACCACAGCGCCTACTCCAAACGCGCGCTCGGCAACGACCTGGTCGAGCTGATGGCAGCGCTGGGCCTTGACCGGTTCGCGGTGGCCGGCCATGACCGCGGTGGGCGCATCGCCTACCGAGTCGCGTTGGACCACCCCGACGTGGTCACCGCCGCGGCGGCCTTCGACGTGGTGCCCACCGGTGAGGTGTGGGCTCGAGCGGACGCGCTGATGGCCCTCACCTACTGGCACTGGGCGTTCCTCGCTCAGCCCGAACCGCTGCCCGAGGACCTCATCAACAGCAACCCGTCGGCGTTCTTCGACCATCACGTCCGGACCCTCGGCCTGGGCCGGCACCCCGACCGGTATCCGGACGAGCTGATGAGGGTGTACAGGCAGATCCTCGACGACGCCTCGGTCGTGCACGGCATCTGCGAGGACTATCGAGCCGGCGCCGGCATCGACCGACAGCACGACGACGACGACCGCGCCGCCGGTCGGCGGATCACCATCCCGCTCCTGGTGCTCTGGAGCGCGGCCGGGGCGCTTCCCCGGTTCTACGGCGACGTGCTCGCCGTCTGGCGGCCCTGGGCCCAGAACCTCCGGGGTCGCGGCCTGGACGCCAGCCACTTCCTCGTGGAGGACCAACCCGACGAGGTGGCACAGGAACTGCTCGCGCTGCTTCACACGTCCTGACTGACACCCACGAGAGGCACCGCCGTGACCACCACACCCGAACAGACCGGCGACACCGGTCCGCTGGACCGCGACGAGCTCACCCGCACGCTCAAGCGCACCGAGGTCCAGCACGCGACCTCCTCGATCCCCGGCCGGGACATCGTGCAGGTGCTCACCGAGATCCCCGTCGACGTGTCGTCCGGATGGCATCACCACCCAGGCGAGGAGGTCGGCTACATCGTCGCCGGCACGGTGCGGATGGAGCGTCGCGACGCAGACACGACTGTGCTCAACGCCGGTGACGGGTTCCTCATCCCGCCCGGGGTGCCCCACAACGCGACCGACCTCGGCCCGGACACGGGGCGGATGCTGTCCACCTACATCGTCCGGACCGGCGAGCCGGTCTCCACGCTCGAGACCTGACCACACAGCACGAAGACTCGAGGAGAAGCACTCATGGTCACTGTCGTCCTCGTTCACGGCGCGTTCGCCGACTCCGACAGCTGGAACGGGCTGATCGGGCCGCTCCGCGCCGGCGGGCACCGCGTCATCGCCTACGCCAACCCGCTGCGCGGAGTCGCGACCGACGCGGCGCCGCTGAGCGATCTCCTCCGGACCCTCGACGGCCCGATCGTGCTGGTCGGCCACTCCTATGGCGGCGCTGTGCTGACCGCGGTGGACCCGGGCGCCGGCGACATCACTGCCGCGGTGTACGTCGCCGGGTTCGCCCTGCAGCCGGGCGAGACCGCTGCGGACGCGTCAGCGCTGGCCCCGGGATCGACCCTGGGCGACACGCTCGTCGAGGTTCCGCTCCGGTCCGGCGGCGTCGACCTCTACATCGACCAGGCCAGGTACCACGACCAGTTCTGTGCCGATCTGGACGAGGACACGGCGGCTGCCATGGCGATCACCCAACGTCCCGTCACGGCCGCCGCACTCAACGAGCCCCTCGGCGACCGCGCGCTGTGGCAGTCCGTCCCGAGCTGGTTCATCTTCGGCGCCGACGATCGAAACATCCCCGCGGACGCTCACCAGGTGATGGCCGAACGCGCCGCTGCCAGACGCACCATCCAGATCCCTGGGGCTTCCCATGTCGTCGGGATCTCGCATCCGGACGACGTCGCGGGCCTCGTGCTGGAGGCCGCAGCGTCGACCACCTGACAGCGACCTCGACACCTCGCACGAGTCGTTGAGCGAGAAGACTTGGCGCACCGCGCGGCGTTCAGGACTCGGTCCCCGAGCCTTGACGAGGTCGCCCGTCAGCTGCGCGAGCGGGTCTCGGACCTGCTCTTGACCGCACGAGGTCGAGGGGCACTCACTGACCCGCAGAGTCGAATGCGGGCGCGAACCGCCCCTCGCCGCGCGGCGAGGGGACGGAGAAGAGTGATGTGCTGGACGACGGCTTAGCCTGCGGGTGGAAGGTCGCCCGACGGAGGGAGCCGCTGGTGTCCGAGAGCACGCTCGAGGCGATGGGCGGAGGTGTCGCGCCCTCGGCGCAGTTCGGCCACGACGCACTCGTCGTCTGCGAGAACCTCGTGCGGATCTACCAGTCGGGCACCGTCGAGGTGCAGGCCCTGCAAGGGCTCGACCTGCTGGTCGACGAGGGCGAGATGGTGGCGGTCGTCGGAGCCAGCGGGTCGGGCAAGTCCACGCTGCTCTCGGTGCTGTCCGGCACGGACGCACCGACCGCGGGCCGGGTGCGGGTGGGGCGCTGGGACCTGATGGCGATGCACGCACGGGACCGGGTCGCCTACCGCCGGCACATGGTCGGGTTCGTGTGGCAGCAGACCTCGCGCAACCTGCTGCCGTACCTGACCGGCCGGCAGAACGTCGCGATGCCGATGACAGGGTCGCGCCGGCACCGGTCGGCGCGGGCCGACGAGCTGCTCGAGCTCGTCGGCGTCGGGCACGTTGCCGACCGGCGGCCGCAGGAGATGTCCGGCGGCGAGCAGCAGCGCGTCGCGATCGCGACCGCACTGGCCAACGAGCCGCAGCTGCTGCTGGCCGACGAACCCACCGGCGAGCTCGACACCGCGACGGCGCGCGAGGTCTTCGACGCGTTGCGCACCGCGAACCGCGAGTCCGGCACCACCGTGGTCGTGGTCACGCACGACTCGGCGGTCAGGGGGCTGGTGGAGCGGACCGTCGCGATCAGGGACGGACGGACGAGCAGCGAGGTGCTGCGCCGGGATGACGCCGGCGGCGAGGTCACGCACGAGGAGTACGCGGTGATGGACCGGGCGGGGCGGTTGCAGGTGCCGCGCGAGTACCGCGAAGCGCTCGCGCTGACCCGTCGTGTGCGCCTGGCGCTGGAGGCCGACCACCTGGCTGTCTGGCCCGACGGCAGCTCCCGGTGAGCGCGGGGCTGGGCGCGGCGGTGCAGGTTCGGGACGTGCACCGCACCTTCGGTGGCGGTCGCTCTGCGGTGCACGCCTTGCGAGGCGTCGACCTCGACGTGGCCCCGGGGGAGCTCGTGGCGCTCGTCGGGCGTTCCGGGTCGGGCAAGACGACGTTGCTCAACATCGTCGGAGGCCTCGACCGTCCGGACGAGGGCAGCGTGCTCGTCGACGGCATCGATGTGGGCGCGCTCAGCGAGGACGAGCAGGCCATGCTCCGTCGCGACCGGGTCGCGTTCGTCTTCCAGACCTTCGGCCTGATACCTGTGCTGACGGCGGCCGAGAACGTCGGTGTGCCGATGCGGCTGCGCGAGACGCCCGTGCCAGAGCGCGAGCGCCGGGTCGAGATGCTCCTCGAGCTGGTCGGGCTCGCCCCCCACGCGCTGCAGCGGCCCGACGAGCTGTCCGGTGGTCAGCAGCAGCGGGTCGCCATCGCGAGGGCTCTGGCCGGCTCGCCCCGGCTCCTGGTCGCCGACGAGCCCACCGGACAGCTGGACAGCGAGACCGGACTGTCCGTGATGGCGCTGATCCGCGGTGTCGTCGAGGCGGACGGGATGACGGCGCTGGTCGCCACGCACGACCCGGTGATGATCGCGCTCGCGGACCGCGCCGTGCACCTGGTGGACGGTCGGCTCGTCGAAGCAGCCGCGCGTGGGTGAGCTGGTGTGGCAGCGAGCGCGCGCCCAGGTGGCGGTGCTGGCGGCGGTGCTGGCCGTCATGGTTGCCGGGTCCGCGTTGGTCGGGGTGTGCGTGCTGCTCGTGACGGCGTCCCCGCAGCGGGCCCTCCAGCTGACGATGGTGGGCGCGCCCGCTCGGGACGTCGAGGTGAGCGTCGCGCTGGGCTTCCCCGAGGACCCCGACGACGCGGGCGTGGACGAACGCGTCGCCGCGACCGCACGCGACGCCTCGGAGGCCGTCGCCAAGGCATCGGCACTCTTGAGAAGTCCGTTCGGCGATCTCCCGACGACCCAGACGGCGTGGACGTCGACAGTCATGCAGTATCTGCCGCCCGACGGACAGCCGTTGCGCATCGCCTACCTCGCCGACCTGGACGATCCCGCCATGCGCGGGACGCTCGCGGCGGGGAGGTGGCCCGCGGCACCGGGCGAGGTCGCTCTGCCCACGTCGGCGGCACGGGCGCTCAGCCTCGACGTCGGGAGCTCGACCACCCTCGCCGCCGACCCGGGTGGTTCCGGCGCCCCGTGGACGGTCGTCGGCACGTTCGTGCCACGACCCTCCACCGCGTGGGACGAAGACCCGCTGGGCGGCACGGGGGTCAGCCCGAACTACCGCGGATACATCACGGCCTACGGTCCGTTCGTCGTCGCGCCGGGTGGACTTGCCGCGGGCCAGATCCCGTTGCGCCGGGTCACCGTGCGCCTCGACCCCGATCTCTCCGGCGCGGACGCCACCGACCTGGTCTCGGCCGGAGCGGGTGTCGACGCACTCACGTCCGAGCTGGACAGCGCGCTGGGCGACCGCACGCAGAACGTCGTGGTGGACCTGCCGTTCGCGCGCACGATCCACGCTGCCCGCGAGCAGGGCAGGATCACCGGCTCCGGCGTGCTCGCGGTCGCCCTGCTGGGCGCCGCCCTCGCGGTGACGACGGTGGTGCTTGCCGCCCGCCTCGTCGCGGGCCGGCGTGCGGCCGAGGCGGCGCTGATCGGCGCCCGAGGGGTGGGCCGAGGTCGCCTCGTCGCCCAGGCCGCCGCGGAGGCCGCCGCGCTCGCCGTCGTGGCGATCGTCCCGGCTACGGCGCTGGCGCTCGCGCTGTACCTCGTTCTGGCGGATGCGGTCGGCCTCGATCCGACGGGCATCCCCGAGGGTGGCCTCGGTCCGCTCGTCGGAGCCGTCACCGCGGTCACGGTCGCACTCGGCGGCCTCCTCGTGCTGCCCTGGCTGCGCACCGGGACGGATCGCGGCACCCGCGAGGAGCGTGCCGGCGTGGTGGCCCGGTCCGGCGCCGACCTGCTGCTCCTCGTCCTCGCGGTGGTCGCCTACCTCCAGCTGCGTGCCCACCGGGTCGCGAGCGGGGTCACGGCCGACCCGGTTCTCGTCGTCGCCCCCGTGCTGTGCATGATCGCCGGCGCGGCCCTCCTCCTGCGCCCGCTGCCGCTTCTCGCCCGCCGCGCCGACGCACGCGCCGGTTCGGCCCGTTCGCTGACCCTGCCCCTCGCCGCCTGGGGGGTGGCACGTCGCCCGCAGGGAGCCGCGGCGGCGTTCCTTCTCGTGCTCGCGACGGCGTGCGCGACCTTCGGCGTCGGCTTCGCCGCGACATGGGCGCAGTCCCAGCACGATCAGGCGGCGGCCAGCGTCGGCACCGACCTGTCCGTGCCCGCACAGCTGGATGCGCTCGGAGCGGGCGCGGCCCTGCGTGCAGCGACCAGCGGACGGGTGAGCCCCGTCACCAGCCGAGCCGTCACGCTCGGGTCGCGTGCACAGGCCGGCGACCAGGCCGTACGCCTGGTTGCCGTCGACACGAGGGACGCCGACGGCCTGCTGCGCGGCCGGGTGCCGACCGGTGGCTGGGCCGAGGTCACGTCGGGGCTGGCGCCGGCGGAGCCGGTCGGGGGGGTGCAGCTGCCCGGAACGAGCGCCGACCTGGTCGTCACCGGGCACGTGGCCGACGACGTCCAGATCACGGCTGACCTCACCCTGGTCGTCCAGGACGACGACGGCGCGCGCGCTGCCGTGCCCGCGGGGGCGGTGGCGCTGGACGGCACCCCGCACGACCTCGCCGTGGCCGTGCCGCCGGGCGTCCGGGTGGTGGCTGTCGACACCCGGCTCACGGGCGTCGGCGACGTGGCCGACCCCGACCAGGAGAGCTCAGCCGCGTTCGACATCGACGTGCAGATGCCGGGCGCAGCCCTCGTGCCCGGGACATGGTCACCAGCGCACCCGCCGACCAGCGACTACGTCGTGGCTGCGTTGACCGACATCGAGGCCACCGAGGTGTCCGGCGGTGCGCGGCTGACGCTGCAGGGCACGGCCTACCTGCCCGGGCTGTACTGGGCCGAGGGCACCCTCGGCGCGCTCGCGTTCCCCCCCGTCGACGACGTGCCGGTGGTGGTCTCGAAGCGGCTGGCGGACCAGCTCGGGCTCACGGTCGGCGACGGGGTGCAGCTCGCGCTCGGCCTGACCCCCGTGCCTGCGAAGGTCGTCGGCATCACCGCGTACGTCCCCTCGCAACCACGGTCGGCGGCGCTGCTCGCCGACGTGGACACGCTGTCGCGCGCGGCCCTCAGTCAGGGCAACCTCGACACCCTGACCGACGCGTGGTGGGTCGGTGGCGACATGCCACCCGATGCCGCGGCCACGCTGCGGGCCCAGGGCATCGGGCCGGTGACCGATCGCGAGGCCGTCGCGCAGGAGAGCGTCGCCGGTCCCCTGCGCGCCGCACAGCGGGCGGCGGCCGCGCTCCTGGTCGTCGCCGCCCTCGTCCTCGCGCTCGTCGGGACCGCCTTGCACACCACGACCGCGCTCGAGGCGCGCGAGGTCGACGTGGCCCGCCTGCGCGGCCTGGGCGTGCCGCGGCGCTCGGTGCTCCGGTCCGTGCTCGCCGAGCAGGCCGTCCTCGTCGGGGTGCCCGTGCTCGTCGGCGGGCTGCTGGGTGCCCTCGCCTGCTGGGCGGTCGGCCCGCTGCTGGCGCTCTCCGCACAGGGACTCCCGCCCGTACCGGCCGCCGTCGTGCTCTGGCCGTGGGCGGTCCAGGTGGCGACGCTCGTCGTCCTGCTGGCCGGGTGCGCCGCGCTGGTCGTGCCCCTCTCCGCACGCGCGGTGCGTCGATCGACGGTCGCGCGGCTGCGGATGGAGCCGGGCACGTGAGGGCCGCGTGGCGACGGGCCCGCGCCGACCTGTGGCCGCTGGTCGTCACCGCACTCGTCGTGGCGCTCACGGTCGGCGTCACCGACGCCGTCCCGCGGCTCCTGAGCCACCGCGCCGACGTGGCGGTCCGGGCGGCCGTCGCGCATGCAGATCCGCCCGCGGACTTCGTCATCACCAGCACGTACGGTCCCGGCGCGTCGGACCCGACCGCCGATGCCAGGGACACGAGGGCCGGGGTCGACGGTGCGGCGCTCGGGATCGACAGCGTCCTGCCGCCGTCGCTCCAGCCTGTGCTCGGGCCTCCGGTCGCCTCGGCCACGAGCACGGACCTGTCACTCAGCACCCCCGGGATGCCGACCGGTGGCGTCCTGTGGATGACCTACCTGTGGGCGGGACGGGAGCCCGCCGTCCGATGGGTCGCGGGGAGCGCACCCGGCCGCCCGGGGCCCGACGGTGCCGTGCAGATCGCCCTCTCCGACGCCGTGGCTCGCGTGCTGGGCGTCGGAGCGGGTGACACCTTCCGGGCCACGAAGCCCGACCACTCGGCTCTGCCGGTGCTGGTCACGGGCGTGTTCGAGGCGGAGGACCCGCGGGACCCTGTGTGGGCGGCGCGGCCGGAGGTCCTGCGGCCGCGGGTGGTCGGGCAGACCAACGCGCCGACGACCGTCGTGGGAGGGCTGCTGTCCGCCGCCTCGCTCCCCGCGGCCCGCGTCGCGCTCGAGCCGGACGGGGTGACCCGGACCTTCCGATTCCCCGTGGATCCGCAGGCGCTGGACTACGGCAGCTCCGGCGCGCTGGCCACACAGATCGCCGCTCTGGAGGCGTCGCCGGATCTGGTGCTGGCTCCCGGGCCCGCGGCAACGGTGACATCGCGTCTCGACCTCGTGCTGACGCAGGCGCGCGCACGGGTGGCGGCGACCTGGTCGCAGGCGATGGTCGTGCTCGTCGGGCTGGCCCTCGGCGCCGTCCTCGTGCTCCTGGTCGCTGCGGACCTCTTGGCGCGCCGTCGGTCGGCGGCGCTCCGCACCCAGCGTGCCCGTGGCGCCTCCCTGTCGGGCGTCGCGTGGCGAGCGGGGATCGAGGCGGCCGTGGTGGTCGGCGTGGGAGTCACGGCCGGCCTGGCGCTCGGCCAGCTCGCGGCACCTGGCTCCGTGGCCTGGCCCTGGGTGGTCCTCATGGTGACCGTGGCGGTCCTGGCGCCGCCGGCGTTCGCGACGGTGACCGCAGCGCGCAGCGATGTCCGCCGCGTCCCGACCGACCGGCACCGCCGCCGGCTCGCGCAGCGCGTCCGCACTGTGCGGCGGGCGTCGCTCGAGGCTGCGCTGATCGTGCTCGCCCTCGCAGCCCTGGTCTCCCTCCGTCGACGCGGCGTCGTGTCGATGTCGGGTCCCGCAGACCTGCTGCTCGCGGCCGCCCCTGTGCTGGTGGCGGCGGCGGTCGCCCTGCTGCTGTGGCGCGCCGTCCCCCTGCTGCTCGGCGGAGCGCTGCGCGTCGCGCGCACGTCCCGCAGGGCCGGACCGCTGCTCGCCGTGGCACGAGCCGGCTCCACCCGGGCTGTGCTGCCGTTCGTCGCCCTCGTCGTGGTCACGACGCTCGTCGCGCTGTGCGGTGCGCTCGCCGGCACGGCGCGCGCCGGTCAGGTGGGCGGCTCGTGGGACCGGGTCGGCGCCGACGTCGTGGTGCGCACGACCTTGCCCGACGCGTCCCTCCAGGACGTCGCGGACCGGTTGGCCGGCGCCGACGGTGTCGACGCGGTCGCGGTCGGCAGGGTGCGGGCCCGCAGCCAGCTCTTCGGCGTGCACGGTGTCGACGCGGTGCGGGTGCTCGCCGTCGATCCGGTGCCGTACGGGGAGCTGCTCGCTCGCACGCCGTTCGGGGCCGACCCTGCGTTCGCGACTCTGGCGGACGCGTCCGGTGACGCGACGACCCGCGCCACACCCGGTCTGGTGCCGGCGCTGGTCCCGGCCGCCCTGCTCGGCACCCGGCCGTCCGTGCGCTGGGGGAACGTGACTGTCGACCTCCAACCCGTGGCTCAGGTGCCCGCACTGCAGGAGCAGGAACCCGACGGGACGCCGGCCGGCCCGACCGTCGTGGTGGACCGTGCAGCGTTGTCCGCCGTCCTCGAGGCAGCCGTCCGACGAGCCGAGCAGACGGGCGCTGCGTCGGTCGAGGCGGAGGTGGTGGGCCTGGACACCGTATGGGCTGTCGGCCCGAACGCCTCCGCGGTGGCGCGTGCGGCTGCCCCTGCGGCGGGCGTGACCGTGCTGTCCCGCGCGCAGTGGCTCGCGGATCGGCGGTCCGACCCGCTGATCGGCGGGCTCCTGATGCTCGTCGCGCTGGTCGCTGCCCTCTCCGCCGGGTACGCCATCCTCGTCGTCGTGCTGGGCGCCGCCGCATCCGCCCCAGGTCGCGCCACGTCACTCGCGACAGCTCGCGTGCTCGGACTTCGCCCACGGGCCACGGCCCGGGTCGCCGCTGGAGAGCTGCTTCCGTCGACCCTGGTGGCCGCGGCGGGCGGCGTGCTGCTCGGCCTGGTCCTCGTCGGCGCGCTCGTCTCCCCGCTCGCGCTGCGGCTCGTGACCGGGCAGGCGACCGATCCGGGGGTGGTGCTGCCGTGGTGGGCGGTGGTGCCGGTCGTGCTCCTGGGGGCGACCGTTCTGGTGGTGGTGGCGGTCGAGTCCTCCGCCCGCCGCCGCGAGCGGCTGGGCCAGGTGCTGCGTGTGCGTTGACGACGAGGCCAGGACCGCCCTGGGTCCGTCGGCACTCCCGGTCAGTCGGCGTAGGCCCGGGCCTGCAGCGCCCAGAGCCGTGCGTACGGGCCGCCTGCGGCCAACAGCTCGGAATGGCTGCCCTGCTCGACGACACGGCCGCCGTCGAGCACCACGATCCGGTCGGCGAGCCGCACGGTCGACATGCGGTGCGTGACGAAGATCGTCACCCCGCCGACGGTCGCGGCCACCTCGGCCGCGGTCGACTGATAGGCGTCCACGAGACGCTGCTCGGCGAGCGCGTCGAGGGCCGCGGCGGGCTCGTCGAGAGTGAGCAGCAGGGGGTCGGTGCGCATGAGGGTGCGCGCGAACCCGACGGACTGCCACTGGCCGCCCGACAGGTCCTCGCCGTCGGCGTACCCGAGCCCGAGCACTCCGTCGAGGCCGACGCGTTCGACGGTTGCCCCCGCGCCGGCGCGGCTCGCCGCCGTGGTGACGGCGTCGGGGGAGTCCACCTGCGTCAGCCGGCCGATGCCGACGCTGTGCTGCAGCGACAGCTCGACCCGGGCGAAGTCCTGGAACAGCGCTGCCGTGCGAGCACGCCAGGCTGCCGGGGCGACCTCCTGCAGGTCGACGCCCTCGACGAGGATGCGACCGGCGGAGGGCCGGTAGAGGCCGGTGAGCAGCTTGAGCAGCGTGCTCTTGCCGGCGCCGTTCTCACCGACGAGTGCCACCGAGACCCCCGCGGGCAGGTGCAGGTCGAGGGTGCGCAGCGCGTCCTCGTCGGACCCGGGGTACCGGAACACCACCCCCTCGAGCCGGATTCCGTCGACTGTGTGAGCCGGGATCTGACCGGAGCGCACGGGGGCGGTGGTTCGCGCGACCTCCTCGTCGAACGCGACGAAGCGGCGTAGGCCGGCCGCGGCGCGGTGCACGGAACCCAGGAGCTCGATCCCCGACGACACCTGCGATCCGAGCTGCGTGGCGAGCGTGACGGTGACGACCACGGCGCCGGCGGAGACCCGGCCGGTGCGAGCGAGCTCGTACACCCAGAGCACCGCCGCGACGTAGCCCAGACCGAACACCAGCTGCCCTGCGGCGCGCAGCAGTGCGTGGCGTCGGTCCGCCCTCGCCATCGCCGAGCCGTACTCGTCGAGCAGCGCCGACTGCCGCGCGAGCAGGAAGTCGGCGCCTCCGGCGAGTCGCACCTCCTTCTGGGAGGCCGGGTTCGCGGCCAACCGGCGTAGGTAGCGGATGCCGCGCGTCGTCGGTGCCTGCTGCTCGCGGGCCGCCTGCAGACCCGCCTCGGCGCGGCGGCCGAGGACCACGGGCGCCACGGCAGCGGCCGGCAGCGCCAGCAGCCACGGCGAGACCGCCCCGAGCACGAGGGCGGTGAGCAGCAGCTGCACGCCCACCGCACCGAGCTGGAGCCCGAACTGCACGGTCGAGCGCAGCTGCATGACGTCCTGGCGGAGCAGGTCGACGCGGTCGGCGAACGCCGGGTCGTCCGCGTGACTGAGCTCCTCGGGGCCGTTGACCAGCCGGAGCAGCTCGCGGTTGAACCGCTCCTCGGTGAGCTCCGCGAGCTCGAAGTAGTACAGGTGCGCGAAGTGCCCGAGCATGAGCTCGCCGGTCAGCGCGACGGCGACGACGACGCCCCAGGTCGTGGCGTCCCCGACCGCGCCGAGCGTGACGGCGTCGACGAATCGACCCGCGCCGACGGCCACGAGGGGCGTGGCCAGTGCGCCGAGGAGCAGGAGGCCGCCGCCGACGAGCAGGCGGCGCCGGTCGAGCCGCCAGCCGATCGCGAAGAGTCGCCCGAGGCAGAACATCACGTCCCTCATGACTGCGCCCTCCCCCGCTCGTCCTGCTCGACGTTCACGGTGGCGCCGTCGGCCCGTCCGCTCCGTGCCTCTCCGAAGCGCCGTGCCTGCACCTCGAACATCCCCGCGTACGTGCCGCCGAGGCCGACGAGCTCGTCGTGGTTGCCCGCCTCGGTGATCCGCCCGCCGTCGAGCACGACGATGCGGTCGGCCCTCCGCACCGAGGAGAATCGGTGCGAGATGACGAGGCTCGTGACGCCGCGGGTCAGGTCGAGGAACTGGTCGTAGAACTCGGCCTCGCCGCGAGCGTCGAGCTGCGCGGTCGGCTCGTCCAGCACCAGCACGGACGCTCCGTGGCGGACAGCGAACAACGATCGGGCGAGAGCGAGCCGCTGCCATTGCCCCCCGGACAGGTCCCGACCGCCGGGCAGTCCGCGCGTCAGGGGAGTGTCCAGGCCGAGGGGCAGGCCGTCCAGCAGGTCGCCGAGCCCGACCCGGCGCACCTCGGCCTCGAGACCGGCGTCGTCGTTCCGGTGCTCGATCGCACCCATGGCGACGTTCTCGCGCAGCGGCATCTCGTAGCGCAGGAAGTCCTGGAACGTGATCGCGAACGCTCGCTGCCAGGCGTGGACGTCGAGGCGGCGCAGGTCGACGCCGTCCACGCTGACCGTCCCGGCGTCTGGCCGGTACAGGCCGGTCAGGAGCTTCACCAGCGTCGTCTTGCCGGCGCCGTTCACCCCCACCAGAGCCGTCGACGTCCCGACGGGAAGCTCGAGGTCGAGGCCGTCGAGCACGGGGCGGTCGGGTCGGTAGCCGAACCGGACCTGCCGGATGCTGATCGCGTCCGCGGGGGTGGTGCGGGCTGCGGACGGTTCCGCCAGGTCAGGTCCGGCATCCTGCTCCGCGAGCGCCTCGAACTCGAGCAGGGCCTCCCACGCACTGCGGCCGTAGACGAGCTTGACGTCGGACTCGGGGAACATCACGCCGAACCGCGCGCACAGCACGAGGGCCTGCACCGCGACCGCCGCCGCGCCGACGCGCCCACTGGACGTCGACTGCGCCATGACGACGAACGCGACGACGGACCCCACCAGTGCGATCACGGTGTACGTGACGAACGGGACGCCGTAGACGCGTCGCCGCCAGCGCCACAACGGTCGGAGCACGGCCTGGTTCTCGGCCGTGTAGCGCTCGTCGAGCCAGTCGACCAGGCCGAGCGTGCGGATCTCCTTCGCCGCGCGGGTGCTCGTCGCAAGCTCGCGGACATACGTAGCGCGGCGGCGCAGCGGCTGGAAGCCGCGGATCAGCTGGCCCCAGCGGAAGAACGCCTCCGTCTGGCCGGCCCGAGCGACCAGCGCGACGACGGCGCCGGCGAGCGCGGCCCACGGGCCTGCCGCGACGGCGAGCAGGACGACGGCTCCGACGAGCTGTGTGTATCTGGCGGTGAGCGCGAGGGCGCCCTCGACGGCCGTCCCCGGGGTCAGAGTCCACTGCTCGAACGCCTCGTCGGCCTGGTTCAGCCGGTCGGCGACCTCGGGCCGCTCCAGGGTCGCGAGCTCCGCGCGTTCCAACGCGAAGCCGGTGAAGCGGGTGAGGCATGCGGCGTCGACCCGCCGGGCGACCGCCTTGGAGAGCACCAGCTGGACGGGAGCGAGCAGCTGCTGACCGAGGAACGCCCCGATCGCCAGCGCCAGCCACGGCATGGCGCCGCCGTCTTCGAGGTGCTGCAGTGCGAGGCCGGTGCCGATCATGAACACGACCGGCGCCAGGCCCGCGAGGACGTGGACCGCCGTGGTCCCGACGACGAACGGCGTACCTGCGTATCGGGTCAGCCGCCGGAGCTGCCTGCCGGCCGTCCGACGCTGCGTCAGGCGACGGCCGAGACCCCGCAACGTCGGGCGGGCGGCGTCCGCACCGATCTGCTCGACGTCCGTCACGCTGGCCGCGTCCGTCACCGTTGCCCCCAATGGCTGCCGGCCCGAAGACCGCGGGCCGCGTCGAGTGCCGCGCCACACGCTAGCGGAAGCGTTCCCACGGTCGCCCGCGATTAGTCCTTCCGAGGGCGAGACACGCCGCGACGTGCTTCACCCTTGACCGAGCGGCTTCGCTGCATGACCGGGGACCAGCCGCACGAGCCGCAGGTCGGAGCCGGACACCGGACTCAGGCGTCGTCCGCCTGCAGCCCACGGCTCCATCCCGGCGACGGCTGTGCGGACCGGGTGTGCGCGGGCGGCTCGGTGACGGGTCGGCCCTCGTACTGGGTGGAGAGCACGATCTGGGTGTCGATCTCGCCGTGCCTCCCGATCCGCTCGAAGATCTCCTCCAGGTGCGGCATCGATGCGGCGCGGACCCGCAGGAGGGTGCACGAGCTGCCGCTGAGCTTGTGGATCTCGACGACCTCGGGGAACTCGTCGGATGCGGTCGTCTTGAGCAGGCAGCGCCCGGGTGAGCACCGCAGCTTGATGAACGCGGTCAGCGGGAGGCCCGCGCGAGCCGGGTCGATCCGGGCCTCGTAGCCAGCGATCACGCCGGCATCCTCCAGCCGGCGCACCCGGTCAGCGACTGCGGGCGCCGAGAGGTTGACCTTCCGGCCGAGCTGGTTGAACGACAAGCGGCCGTCGTCCTGGAGCTCGGAGAGGATGCGCCAGTCGGTGCCGTCGAGCGGTTTGCTCATCCACAAACCGTAGCGCCGGAACACCTCGTGATCGACAGGCGAAGGACCATCAACACCTGCAATCGGCCATTCACCGGGCCGCCGGGCCTTCGTAGCGTCGATCGCATGGTGCAGAGCACGACAGGCCTCCACACCCGCATCGCCCCGGCGACGTCGGCGCTGTTCGTCGGCGCCGCCCTGAGCAGCGCGGTCATCGCGACCACCAGCACGGTCGCCGCACTGGTCGCGGTCGACGTCCTGGGGCGGGCCTGGGGCGGGGTGCCCGGCACCGCGGCGGTCGTCGGAACCGGGGTCGGCGCACTCCTGGTCACGTCGCTCACCCGCCGCTCCGGAACCCCGACGGCCCTGCGGCTCGGGTATCTGGCGACTGCGCTCGGCGCTGCGGCCGGAGCCGTGGCCGTGCCCCTCGGCCACGTCGGACTGCTCGTCGTCGCCATGCTCCTGATCGGCCTGGGGAACGCTGCCGCGCAGCTGTCCCGGTACGTGGCCGCCGAGCTCGTGCCCACGCGACGCCGAGGGTTCGCCATCGGTCTGATCGTCTGGGCCGGCACCGTCGGCGCCGTGGGCGGCCCCCTGCTCCTGCTCCCGACCGCGCGCCTCGCGCACACCCTCGGACAGCCGGCACTCTCCGGTGCGTTCCTGCTCAGCGTGCCGGCGGGCCTGCTTGCCGCGCTGGCCGTGAGCAGGCTGCGCACGGCCCGACGACCCGCGAGCAGGTCCGGAGCGCCCTTTCGGACGATCTGGGTGTCCCGGGCGGGGCGCGACGGCCTCGCCGTGATGGTCACCGGGCAGGTCGTGATGGCCGTCGTGATGACGTCGGTGCCGGTCCAGCTGCACCTGCACCATCACGGTCTGGACGTCGTCGGGCTCGTCCTCGCGACTCACACGCTCGGCATGTTCGTCCTGTCGCCGGTCACGGGGCGCCTGGTCGACCGCCTGGGCCCCGGACCCGTGATGGCGCTCGGCCTCGCCACGCTGCTCGCCTCGACCCTCGTTGCCGCATCCGGCGACCTCGTCCCCCAGGCGATGGGTCTGTTCGTGCTCGGGTACGGCTGGAACCTGTGCTTCGTCGGCGGGAGTGCGTCGCTGGCCGTCGGGCTGCCCGAGGAGCAGCGCGCGGGCGTCGAGGGTATGGCGGAGGCCGTCGTGTGGATCTCGGCCGCCGTGGGCACCCTGACCTCGACCATGCTCCTGGTGGTCGGTGGGTGGTCCGTGGTGACTCTCGCAGCCGGCTCCATCGTCCTCGTGCCGGCGCTTCTGCTGCTCAGTGGGCCGGCGCATATCCGCTTCGGCTCCGCGCCACCCGGCCCTACGCTGCGAGGCGCGCCCGAGCTGGGCGCTCCCCGCGAGCCGGAGGCGACGGTGCTGATCCGACCCGAACGTCCCGCCGATGTCGACGCCGTCGATCGGCTGACCATCGAGGCCTTCGAGCCGCAGTGGTTCAGCGATGGTTCCGAGGCGCCGATCATCCGGGCCCTGCGGGCGACCGGGGACCTGACGCTCTCGCTGGTGGCGGAGGACGACGGCGACGTCATCGGTCACGTCGCGTTCTCGCCCGTGACGATCGACGGGGCGCACGACGGTTGGTTCGGGCTCGGGCCGATCTCCGTCCGGCTCGACCGGCAACGGCGGGGGATCGGTCGGGCGCTCGTGGCCGAGGGTCTGCGCCGGCTGCGGGATCGCGAGGCGCGCGGCTGCGCGCTGATCGGTGACCCGAACATCTACGGCCGTATGGGCTTCACGGGCGACGGCCAGCTGTCGCACCACGAGCTGGACCGGGCCGTCGTCCAGCACATCACCTTCTCCGGCCCTCCACCGCGGGGCGAGCTGCGGTTCGCACCGGCGTTCGACGCCGGGGGCCACTGAGCGCCGCCGGAACGAAGCGCTCTGACGAGCGTTCGGGAGGCACGACCTACGATGCCGTGGTGGCGGCCTCCGCGAACGGCTTCGTCGATGACGTGGCGCACTCCCGCGGCCTGCTGGTCACCCGGACGGGCGCCCACACGGCCCGTCTCCAGCCCGCAGGTGAGCCTCCGGGCTGGTACTGCGATCTCGACGACGGCACGCCGACAGGCGAGAACGACCCCACGTCGTTCGTCAGGTGGGTCGCCCCGGCGCTGCGGACGGTGCACTCGTCGGCGTCGCCGACCCTGGACGTGCACCGGGTCGGCCCACAGTCCGACCTGGGCAAGGTCGGCGCGTGGTTCGGCCGCCTCGCAGGACGCCCCTCGTCGACGCTCGCCGAGGGTCGGTACGCCTACACGGATCCGCACGGGATCGTGGACGCCGAGCTCCGGCACCGGGTCGAGCACTGGCCGGACGCCGCCCACGGCGACGGACGCGTGCGGCCCGCCGAGCTGTGGTCGATGCAGGTGACCCGCGAGGGCCTCGTCGTCACCTCGGTCTCGTGGTGGGGAAGCGCGCCCGCGCTGGAGCACCAGATCGCCCTGGCCGTGGACGTCGCCGGTCGGCTCGGCGGACTCCCGGGGTCGTGACGGCGGCCTGTGCCCGCCGCGGATCGAGCGCACCGCTGGTTTCCGGCTCGTGTCCGGGCTCGTCCTGCGGGAGGATCCAGCATCCCTGTCACGCCCGGACCTGGAGGCACCGTGAAGCTCTTGCTCACGTCCGGTGGCGTCACGAACCCGAGCATCCGCTCGGCGCTCGTGCAGCTTCTCGGCAAGCCGATCGACGCGTGCCGTGCACTGGTCGTCCCGACCGCCCAGTGGGGTCACCCGATGTGCGGGCCGGAGTCGGTGCGGGGCCTGGTGGCCGCGGATCCCGACTTCCGGTACTTCTCCGGCCTGGGCTGGGCGTCGCTCGGAGTGCTCGAGCTCACCGCGCTGCCCACGATCGGCGCGGACCGGTGGGTGCCCTGGGTCAAGGAAGCCGACGTGCTCCTGGTCGACGGCGGTGACGCGACGTACCTCAGCCACTGGATGCGGGAGTCCGGGCTGGCCGACCTGCTGCCGACGCTGCCCGACACGGTGTGGGTGGGAGTGAGCGCGGGGAGCATGGTGATGACGCCCCGGATCGGGGACTACTTCGTCGAGTGGGCGTCTGCGCCCGACGACCGGACGCTGGGGGTGGTCGACTTCTCGATCTTCCCGCACCTCGAGGCGTTCCCGACGAACACCCTGGCGCACGCCGAGCGGTGGGCCGCGGACATCGACGGCCCGGCCTACGCCATCGACGAGCAGACGGCGATCCAGGTCGTCGACGGGACCGTCGAGGTGATCTCCGAAGGCCAGTGGACGAGGTTCGGGTAGGCGCCGTCTCCTCGCACGGGCTGGGGCTATCGCCCGACCCTGCACGGAGAGCACGATCGACGGGTGGGCACAGAGGTGGATGCGGCCGGACAGCCGTCGCAGTGGGGGCTGGCCGCGCTCGGCGCGCTCGCCCTGGCGGTCGCGGCTGCGCTCGCGGCGTACGCGAAGGTGCACCCGGGCGACGGAGCCGCGCTGACTACGTTCGGGTTCAGCGGGATGCTGCAGATGAAGGCGTGGCTGACCACGGCGGCCACCGCGCTCGTCGTCGTCCAGGTGCTCTCCGCCCTGGCGATGTGGGGGAAGCTGCCCGGCGTCAGCGTCGCACCCGGCTGGGTGGTGGGCCTGCATCGCTGGACCGGCGTCGCGGCGTTCCTGTTGACGATGCCGGTGGTCTTCCACTGCGTGTGGTCGCTCGGGTTCGAGGACGGCTCGACGCGAGTGCTGCTGCACTCCGTCACGGGCTGCGTCTTCTACGGCGTCTTCGCGGCGAAGATGCTGGCGCTGCGACTGCGCGGGCTCCCGTCGGCCACGGTGCCGGTGCTGGGCGGGCTGCTCGCCGGGGTGCTGGTGGTCGTCTGGTTCAGCTCCGCCTTCTGGTTCTTCGGGCAGTCCGGGTATGCGAGCTACTGACATGACCGGGTCTGAGGTCAGTCGCCGCTCGGTCCTCGAGGGGACCGGCGTCGCGCTCGCGGCCGGAGCGGCGGGCTACCTCGGCTTCGTGGCGCTCGGGCCGGCACCCACGAGCGACGACTCCGGCAGCGACGACTACCCGGGCACCGAGGACAGCTCGGGGAAGGGCAAGGGCTCCGGCCCGCTGGCATCGATCGACGACGTGCCCGACGGCGGCGGCCTCGTGCTCCCCGACGAGAAGCTGGTGCTGACCCGCGACGGCACGACCGTCCACTGCTTCGACGCGGTGTGCACCCACCAGGGATGCCTCGTCGGCGGCGTGAGCGGCGGCGTGATCCGGTGCCCCTGCCACGGCAGCGGCTTCGACGCCACCACGGGCCAGGTCGTCCAGGGGCCCGCGACCGAGCCGCTCGAGGCGGTCGACGTCGAGGTCACGGACCAGGGCGAGGTGGTGCGCGCATGAAGCCGTTCTGGCAACGGTTGCCGACCCTGGTGTGGATCGCCGCCGCCGCCGCGACCGCCGGCGCGCTGCTGGCAGGGCTGCGCGGTTGAGACGCTGCCGAGGAGTCGTGGCCGAGCGCGCGGGAGGTTCCCGTGCGGCTCGAGCTTGACCGGATCGTTCGTGCCCGCAGCCAGATCAGCCCGCTGTTCCTCGACACCCCGCAGTACGAGTGCGAGCCGCTGAGCTCGGTGCTGGGCTGCCGTCTGGTCCTCAAGGTCGAGACCCTGAACCCGGTCCGCTCGTTCAAGGGCCGCGGGACGGAGACGGTGCTCGCCCGGCTCCTCGAGCGCGGGTCGGCGGACGCCGTCGTGTGCGCGAGCGCCGGCAACCTCGGTCAGGCGCTCGCGTTCGGCGGTCGGGCGCGCGGGATCGGCGTCACGGTCGTCGCCTCGTCGGCCGCCAACCCGCTGAAGCTGCGGCGGATGGAGGCCCTCGGCGCCACCGTGGTGCTCGTCGACGGCGAGATCGAGCGCGCCCTGGAGGTGGCCGTAGGGCTGGCCGACGAGACCGGCGCCTACCTGGTGGAGGACAGCAAGGACGTCGACACGTGCGAGGGCGCGGGGACGATCGGGCTCGAGCTCGCGGAGCACCCGGATCCCCTCGCCGCGGTCCTGGTCTCGCTGGGAGCGGGCGCGATGGCGTCGGGGGTCGGCCTCGCACTGAAGAGCCTGAGCACGGGCACCGAGGTGGTCTGCGTCCAGCCGGAGAACGCGCCCGCCATGACGCTCGCCCTGCGCGCCGGGGCACCGGTCGAGGTGGGCCGGCCCGACACGATCGCCGACGGTGTCGCCGGCCGGTACGTCATCCCTGAGGTGCTCGCCGACCTCCAGGAGGTCGTCGACGACGCCGTCCTGGTCTCCGAGGCGAGCATCGTCGAGGCGATGCGCCTCCTCCTCGGCCACGCCGGCCTGGTGGTCGAGCCGGCCGCTGCGCTGGGCGTCGCGGCGATCCTCGAGGGCGCCGGACGGTTCGACGGCAGGACCGTGGCGACGATCCTCTGCGGCAGCAACGTCGCGCCCGCCGACTTCGATCGCTGGACCCGATGAGGAGGACGGGACCGGTCGTCGCACCTCACGCGCCTGGGCGAGCCGTCAGCTCTCGGAACGCCGCGAGCGCCTCGTCGGCACGGCCGGTCCCGACGAACCCGTGCTCGGCTGCCTCCAGCTCGAGGAGGCGGCACTCCACGCCCGCACGCTCGCAGGCCTCGGCCAGCGCACGTGCCTCGGGCAGGAGCGAGTCCCGCGTCCCGACGACCACCACGGTGGGTGGCAGAGCCGCGGCGAGCCGGGACAGGCGCGGGGCATCGGCGAGATCGGTCACCTGCGCCCAGGCTCGGAAGGACCACGCGGACAGCTCCCGGTCGGGTCCGCCGGTCCGCTCGGTGTCGAAGGACGCCAGGGTGAGGTCCAGGTTGGGGTTCGTGAGCAGGAGACCCGCCAGCCGCCGGTCTAGCCGCGCGGCGGCGAGAGTCGCCACGGCACCGCCGGCGGAGTCTCCGCACAGGTACACGTCGGTCGCCCCGTCGCGTTCCAGGAGACGAACTCCGGCGAGGGCGTCGGTCACGGCGTCGTCGAGGGTGCCCTCCGGTGCGAGCCGGTAGTCGACCGAGACGACGACCGCGCCGAGCGTCCCGGCGAGCAGCCGGCAGTACCCGTCCTGCAGCTCCACGTCACCGAACAGCCCGTACCCGCCGTGCAGGAACACGACGGCGAGCCCGGTGGGCGCGACGTCGGGCGTGTAGCGGCGCATCGACGGCCCGTCCGGCGACAGGTCCTCCACCGAGCCCGCGAACGGGCGTCTCTGTCGAGCGACCGCGCGCTCGTGGGCCTCGCTCCGGAGGCGTGCGACATCGACCAGCACGCCTCAGTCTGCGACGGACCCGTGCATGCGCGCGAGCCAGTCCGTCAGCAGGGCCGCGGTCAGTCGCGGGTCGAGCGGCAGCGGGAGGCGGTGGTCCACCTGGACGCCGTGGAGCAGGACGAGGGCCGTTCCGGTGCCGCGCGAGGTGACGTGCATCCCGGCAGGCTAGGAGCCTCCGACATCGGCGGCGGGCGGACCGGACCGGCAGGAAGGAGCCAGATGACAGCGGGAGAACACGTGGTCGTGCGCGACGCCCGGCCCGAGGACGTCGCGGGCATCTGCGGCTTCGGCGAGGCGCACGTGCGGCCGCACTACGCGCCGCTGATCGGCGCCGAGGCAGCGGACGCGCAGGTCCGGCTGTGGTGGAGCGAGGAGCAGGTCGCGGCCGCGGTCGGCGCGGGGCTGGTGGTCGTCGCCGTGTCGGAGGAGGGGATTGTCGGCGTCGCCCAGCGCGGGCGCGACGGCGCCGACCACGTCGTCTACAAGCTCTACGTCGCGCCGCGCCTGCGAGGTCGAGGCGTAGGCCCGCAGCTCGTGGACGCCCTGGTGAGGCAGCTCCCAGCCGGCATCGACAGGTTGTACGTCGAGCACGTCGCGGCCAACGAGCGTGCGGCGGCTTTCTACGAGCGCGAGGGCTTCGTCGTGGAACGCGTCGACGCCGGCACGACGGGCGATCCGGCCCGGGCCGTGGTCTGGCGCGCGCGGGACCTGCGCGGGCCGGGCGCGGGCTAGCGGCGTGCGAGACCTGATCTGCGACGATGTCGACGTCCCGCGCCGCACCACGAAGAGGTCCCGTGATCCGCCCCGACGAGCTCACCGCGATCCCGCTGTTCGCCGACCTGACGCCCGAGCAGCTCGACCTCCTGGCCCGGTCGGTGGAGGACATCGCGCTGCTTCCGGGCGAGTTCGCGGTGCACGAGGGCGACGAGCGGGCGCTGTTCGTCGTCGTCGAGGGACTCGTCGAGCTCACCAAGAACGTGAACGGCGTCGAGCGCGTGATCGGGCCGCGCGGACCGGGCGAGCTGTACGGCGAGGTGCCGGTGATGCTCAGCATGAACATGCCCGCGAGCTGTGCGGCCGTCGAGCCGTCGCGGATCCTGCGGCTGGACGTCGGCACGTTCTTCACGCTGGCGGCGAGCGCCCCGCAGGTCGTCGCCACGGTGGGTGCGCTGGCCCAGGGCCGCATGGAGGGGCTCAAGGAGATCGCGGCAGAGAAGCCGACCCCCGACATGGTGGTCCGGGGACGGTTGTCCGACCCGCGCGTGCACGACATCCGTACGTTCCTGCACCGCAACCGCATCTCGTCGGACACGGTGGAGAGCGCCGAGGCCGGGCCCGTCGTCGAGCTACCCGACGGTCGCGTCCTGGCGAACCCGACGATGCGCGAGATCGCGCTCGCGGGCGGGCTGTCGGTGGTCCCGACGACCGACGAGTACGACGTGGTGATCGTCGGCGGCGGGCCGACCGGGCTCACGGCGGCGGTCAACGGCGCGGCCGAAGGGCTGCGCACCCTCGTCGTCGAGAAGTTCGCGCCGGGCGGCCAGGCCGGCACCTCGACGCGCATCGAGAACTACACCGGCTTCCCGTTCGGCGTCTCGGGCGACGAGCTCGCGAGCAAGGCGCTGCGGCAGGCGCAGCGGCTGGGCGCGGAGATCGTCGTGACCCGGTCGATCGAGGGGATCGAGCCCGATGGGCACATCCTCACCCTCGACGGGGGCACGCGGGTCGGCGCGAAGGTCGTCGTCCTGACGTCGGGCGTCGAGTGGCGGCACGTCGCGATCGACGAGATCGACCGCTTCGTCGGCAAGGGCGTGTACTACGGGGCGGCGCGCAGCGACTCCGGGCTCGCGCACGGCAAGGACGTCGTGATCATCGGGGCGGGCAACTCCGCGGGGCAGGCGGCGCTGTTCTTCTCGCGGTACGCGCGGTCCGTGACGCTCGTGGTGCGGGGCGAGTCGCTCGAGGCGAGCATGTCGACCTACCTGATCGAGCAGATCGCGTCCCACCGGCGCATCACGGTCGAGACGCGGTCGGAGGTGGTCGCGCTGCGCGGTGCCGACGGGCTGGAGCGGATCGACGTCGCCGACCGGCGCACGGGCGCCGTGGACGAGCGGGAGATCGAGGTCCTGTTCGTGATGATCGGCGCGGACGCCGTCACGTCCTGGCTTCCCGACGAGGTCGCGCGCGACGAGAACGGCTACGTGCTGACGGGTGCGGACGCCCGTGCCGGCGGCCGCTGGGCGCTGGCACGGGACCCGTTCGCGCTGGAGACGACCGTGCCGGGCATCTTCGCGGCCGGCGACGTGCGGTCGGGCTCGGTCAAGCGGGTGGCCGCCGGGGTCGGCGAGGGCGGCATGGTGATCGCGTTCGTCCACCAGTACCTGGCCCTCACGTAGCCGACGCACCCGCGAGTACGTTGGTCGGACAGGGTCCGAGGAGGTGCCGACCATGGCTCTCACGCGAGTGGCGGCGGTCCAGGCCGCGTCCGTGCTGATGAACCAGCAGGCCTGCCTGGAGAAGGCGGTGCTGCTGATCGAGCGGGCAGCGTCCGAGGGCGCCCGCATCGTGGTGTTCCCCGAGGTCTTCATCCCGGGCACCCCCATCTGGATGGACTCGAGACCCATCTGGGACGGCGACGAGGACTGGTTCGCCCTCCTCGTCGACCAGGCGGTCGTCGTTCCCGGCCCGGTGACCGACGCGCTCGGCGCCGCTGCGAAGGCCGCGGACGCGTACGTCGTCATCAACGTCGAGGAGCGTGAGCAGCACGGGTCGACGATCTACAACACGACCCTCTACCTCGGTCCCGACGGGAGCCTGCTCGGCAAGCACCGCAAGCTCGTGCCGACCGGGTCGGAGCGCACCGTCTGGGGGATGGCGACGGCTCGACGCTGCCGGTCGTCGACACACCGTTCGGCCGGCTCAGCGGCCTGACGTGCTGGGAGAACTACATGCCGTTGGCGCGCTTCTACCTCTACGCGCAGGGCGTCGACATCTGGACGGCTCCGACGCTCGCCGGTGGTGACGGCTGGGTGGCGACCCTGCGCCACATCGCGCGCGAGGGCCGCTGCTACGTCATCGGCGTCAACCCGTGCACGCACGTCGACCAGATCCCGTCCGACTTCCCGCACCGCGACCAGGTCTGGACCGTCAAGGACGGGGACGGCGGCTGGGTCGAACCCGGGAACAGCGTCATCGTCGGCCCGAACGGCGAGCTGCTCGCCGGTCCCGTCCGGCACGAGGAGGCCATCCTCACGGCGGAGATCGACCTGGCCCAGGTGCGTGCCGCCCGCCGGCTGTTCGACCCGGCCGGGCACTACAACCGACCCGACGTCTTCAGGCTCACCGTCGACACCCGCCCCCGACCGGCCTTCACGACCGGCGGCGACTAGCACCCGGGTCGGCCGGTGGGCCGCGCGAGCCGACAGGCCCGCGCTCGGGGAGGATGCCCCTGTGCCTCTGCCCGACGAGCGACCGCTGCGCGCCGCGCCGATCGTCGTCGGCGTCTGCGCGGCGCTCCTCTACAGCAACTTCCTGCTCGACTGGGTGCTGCGCGGCTTCACGGGGATGGGCGAGGTGGTCAGCCTCCTGGAGGCGCCCGGACAGCCGAACGCGACGCTCCTGCGCGTGACCGACGTGATCTGCGCCGTGCTCGTCGTGAGCCTGCTGCCGGCCGTGCGGCGGCGACTTCCGTCGGGTGTCTGGCGGGAGGTGTTCGTCGGCGGGACCCTCGTCTTCGCGCTCGGCGCGGCGCTGGCCGCGGTCGTGGCGACCTCCTGCGGGTCGGGCATCCCGTGCGACGGGTCGGGCGAGGAGCTGGCGAAGGGCGTGCACGAGGCCAGCAGCATCGTCTCGGACACGGCGCTGTACGTCGGTGCGGCCGCGGCGTGGCTGTCGGTCCGGGTGCTCGGGCCGGCGTGGTTCAAGCGGGTGGCCTGGTGGTTCGTGTGGATCGGCGGTCTCGCGTCGACCCTCGTGTTCGCCTGGTTCCACAGCACCGAGGACCCCGCGTGGGCGGTGGGCGCGAGCCAGCGGGTGCACATCGCCTGCATCAGCGGCTGGATCCTGTGCCTCGGCCTGCTCGCGGCCCACCCGCCGCGGACGGATGGTCCCGGGCACGGCTGATCTGCGAGGCTGACGGCACCTGGGGAGGGAGCTGGAGATGGCGGCGGTGGAGCACGTGCGGGCGTGAGCCGTGACGCAGGACGATGAGGTCATGACGATCTCCTGGACGAAGCGCCTCGGCCCCGGGGACGAGGAGCACGCTCGGGAGATGTTCGCCCTGATGGCGGCGGCGTTCGAGGAGGGCGCCGAGCCGCTGGGCGACGAGTACCTGGACGGGCTGCTGGCCTCGGGCGCGTTCTGGGCGGTGGCGGCGTTCGAGGGTGGACGCGTGGTCGGCGGGATCACCGCGCACACGATCCCGATGACCCGCTCGCCGTCGGCGGAGCTGTTCGTCTACGACCTGGCCGTGCACGAGGGCTTCCGACGGCACGGCGTCGGTCGCTCGCTCGTCGTGGCACTGCGCGGGCTGGCGGCCGAGGCGGGGATCACGGAGGTCTTCGTCCCGGCCGACGAGGAGGACACCCACGCCCTGGAGTTCTACCGCTCGCTCGGCGCGAGCGAGTCACCCACCTCGTTCTTCAGCTGGGGCTCGGGGCCGGTCTGAGCGCGACGGAGAGCAGCGCGTCGAGAGGGCGCGGCAGGGTGTCCCGGCGCACAGCCTCCTGCGTCAGCAGCCGCGCGTAGCGGAGCTTGCGGCGTGCGGCGCTGCCGAGGAACCGCCGCAGCTGGGCGTCGACCTCCCGGTCCCGCCAGGCCGGCTGGTGCTGCAGCGAGCGGAACGACCCGAGGTCGCCCTGCGACTCCAGCAGCGCCTCGACGCCGCCGACCCCGACGGCCCGGATCAGCTCGTCCTCCAGGTCCTCGACGCAGACGAACAGCCCGAGGTGCTCGACGGCGGTCAGCGCGTCCCGGAAGATGCCCTGCTCGCGCTCGTCGCACAGGCAGGCCAGCCGCGCCGGGGTGCGGAGCCGGCCCAGGAACCCGTGGACGGCGTGGGCCCCGCCGATCGGGACGACGACCACCCCGTCCGCGGCGAGGCTCCGACCGCGACTCGCCGCGGCCGTCTCCACCGCGATCTGGTCGCTGATGCCCTCGACGACCACCACGACGTCGGCGCCGTCGGCTCTCGCCCAGGCCTCCGCGGTCGCGCGCTGCGGAGCGTCGGGACCGTGCTCGTACCCGTCGAGCGCCCGGCGCGCGAGCTCGCTGCGTCCCGCGGTGCCCTGCCCAGCCATGGCTCGCATGGTCGTCCGAGCGGTGTGCCCCGACAACTCCTTATGCGCCGTCGTCCGGCTTAGGGTTTCGGCCATGAGCCACGTCGTGCACCAGGACTACCCGGGCGAGGGGTTGAGCGAGACCGACCTCGCGCCGACCCCGCTGCAGCAGGTGCGGGACTGGCTGGCCCAGGCGGAGGAGCGCGACGCGCGGCTCGGGGACGTCCCGTTCCCGACGGCGTTCGCGGTCGCGACCGTCGACGCCGCCGGCATGCCGAACGTCCGCACGGTCCTCCTGCGGTTCCTCGACGACGCCGGCCCCGGGTTCGTCACCGACCTCGGTTCCGCCAAGGGCACCGAGATCGCGGCCACCGGCGGCATCGCGGCCGCGCTGACCTGGCCGTCGATGTTCCGGGCCGTCCGGTTCCGCGGGCAGGCGGTCCCGCTTCCTCGCGACGAGGTCACCGAGTACTTCCGCGCGCGGCCGTGGGGGTCGCGGATCAGCGCCTGGGCGTCCGAGCAGTCCCGGCCGGTCGCGGACCGCTCGACGCTCGTCGCCGCCTTCGACGACTGCGCACGACGTTTTCCGGACACCGGCTCGCCCGACGACGTGCCCGTGCCCGACGGGTGGGGCGGCTGGCGGATCGACTGCTCCGAGGTCGAGCTCTGGGCCGGTCGACGCGACCGGCTGCACGACCGGCTGGTGTTCGTCCGCACGGGTCCGGGCGGTCTGGACGACGGGTCTGCGTGGGTCGTCGTCCGCCGCCAGCCGTGAGTCAGCCGAGGGCGTCGTCCGAAGTGAGCAGCACGACGTTGCCGTCGGGGTCGTCGACCATCGCCGCGTACGGGCCCGACGTCTGCTCGGGCGCCATCCGACCGTGGTACCCGGCGTCGGTCAGCTCGGCGTACTTCGCGTCCACCGCCCGGTCGTCGCCGAGGTAGAACTCGAGGAGCGCCTGGTAGCCGCCCGGGGCGGGGCGGGTGTGCGCCGGGTCGTAGCGGCGGGCGAAGACAGTGTCGAAGAAGAGGGTCACGCCGCTGCCCATGCGGTGCAGGACGAACGGCTTCTCGTCCTCGGTCGCCGGGATGTCGAGCCCGAGCAGCCGGTAGAAGCGCAGTGCGGTCGGCATGTCGCTGACGATCACGCCGAGCATGCTGAGCTGGATCTCCACGACCCCATGCTCCACCACCGACGGCTCACCGGCGCGACGGTCAGGTCGCGCCGGGCGCCGAGCCGCGGACGACCAGGCGGGTCGGCAGGATGATCGGCGTCGGTGAGTCCCCGTCGATCAGCCGCACCAGCATGGTGGCCATCTCGTGGCCGAGCCCGCGGATCGGCTGGCTGACGGTCGTGAGCGCCGGCTCGGTGTGGCGCGCGATCTCCAGGTCGTCGAAACCGACGACGGCGACGTCCTCGGGGACGCGGCGGCCGGCGGACCGCAGTGCGCGCAGGGCACCGGCCGCCATGTTGTCGGACGCGGCGAACACGCCGTCGATCTCGGGGTGCGCTGCCAGCAGTCGCGCCATCGCCGCGGAGCCGCCCTCGAACGTGAAGTCTGCGTGCTCGACCCAGTCCGAGGGGAGGTGCTCGACCGCCAGGGCGTCGGCGAACCCCTGGTACCGGGCCACCGATGCCTGCAGATCTGCCGGCCCGGCGATCGTGGCGAGGCGGCGACGCCCCGACCTCAGCAGGTGCTCCGCGGCGAGGCGCGCGCCCCCGCGGTTGTCGACGTCGACGTACCACCGGGCGTCCGCATCGAACGGGCGGCCCCCGAGGACCACCGGCAGGTCGGTCGCGGCAGCCACCCGGTTCAGCGGGTCATCCCTGCGCAGGGCCATCAGCATCACCCCGTCCGACCGGCGGGACCGCAGCAGCCGCTCGAGCCGTGCCTGGCCCCGCTCCGAGGACGCCAGCATCAGCGTGAGGTCCAGCTCCGACCTGTCGAGCGCCGCAGCCACACCCACGAGAACCTGGGAGAAGAACGGATCCCCGAACAGCGAAGGGTCGTCGTTGGAGACCGCGAGGACCACCGACCCGACGGTGCTCGTCGCCAGGGCACGGGCCGTCGCGTTGGGGACGTAACCCAGCTCGCTCGCCGCCCGCGCGACTGCCTCCCGCTTCGGCGCACTGACGTTGCGGGCGTTGTTCATCGCCCGCGACGCCACAGATCGCGAGACCCCGGCCCTGAGGGCGACCTCGTCGAGCGTCGCCACCCGGAACGCGGGCACCGGGCCGGGTTCGGGCGACCCCTCGCGACCCTGGTCCCCGGGACCAGCCGTCGTGGGGTCTGCCATGCCCCGAACCTTACCGGCGCACGCGTCGGTTCCGAGGCTGGAGCCGGCTGGCGCCCGCGGCGTTGACGTTCCGTGCCCGATGTGCGCAGAATGGCGTGGAAATAAATGGGAGCGCTTCCAGTTCCATCTGGTCAACGACGACTCAGGAGAGACATGCCCCGCACTCGCGCCCCGATGCGCCGCACGGCCCTGGCGGCGACCGCGACACTCGCGGTCTCGCTCACGATGCTCGCCCCCGCCCATGCGGCCGAGCCCGCCCCCCCGACGGGCACGACGTTCTACGCCGACCCGCACAGCACGACCCTGGAAGCCGCGCAGACCCTCAGCGGGCAGGCACGGGCCGACGCCCAGCTGCTCGGCAGCGTCCCGTCGGCGACCTGGTTCACCGGAGGTACGCCTCAGGAGGTGGGCGCCGACGTCGACCGGCTCGTCTCCGCCGCGTCGGCCGTCCACCAGCTGCCGGTCCTCGTCGCGTACAACCTGCCGTTCCGCGACTGCGCGCAGTACTCCGCCGGAGGAGCCGCGGACACCGCGGCATACGCCGCCTGGATCGACGGGTTCGCCGCCGGGATCGGCAACCGCTCGGCGACGGTGATCCTCGAACCCGACGGGCTCGGGATCATCCCCCACTACACGAACCTCGACGGTTCGATGGACTGGTGCCAGCCGGCCGAGGTCGACGCGGCGACGGCCACCGCGGCCCGGTTCGCCCAGCTCAACCACGCCGTGGACGTGCTCTCGGCTCTGCCCGACGTGAAGGTCTACCTCGACGGCACGTCGTCGGCCTGGCTGAACGTCGGTGAGATCAGCGACCGCCTGGTCAAGGCCGGCGTGCAGAAGGCCACCGGCTTCTTCCTCAACGCCTCGAACTACCAGTTCACCGAGAACGGCACGGCATACGGCACCTGGGTCTCGTCGTGCATCGCCTACGCCACCCAGGTGGTCCCCGGCGACTACGCCGGCTGCGGCAACCAGTACTGGAACGGCGGTCCGGCCAACGGCTGGCAGGGCACCGCGATGTCGCAGTACGGCCGGTGGACGCCGGACGCGACCGATCCCGCGCTGAGCACGGCGGGGATCGACTCGCGCTACGCCTCGATCCTCGGCGGCGTCCAGCCGACCGCCACGTTCGTGATCGACACGAGCCGGAACGCGCTGGGGCCGTGGCAGTACCCGCCGAACGTCTACCCGGCGCACGAGGACTGGTGCAACCCGCCCGACCGCGGGCTCGGCGCGCGCCCGACGACCTCGACCGGTTCCGCGCTCGTCGACGCCTACCTGTGGATCAAGGTACCGGGCGAGTCCGACGGCCAGTGCTTCCGTGGCACGGCCGGACCGCTCGACCCTGAGCGTGGCATCGCGGACCCCGCCGCCGGGCAGTGGTTCACGCAGCAGGCTCGCGAGCTCATCGCCCTCGCCGCTCCTCAGCTGGCACCGCTCACCTGCAACGTCAAGGTGGTCGGAACCAGCGTCGGCGGCCCGAAGAACCGCGGCTTCGTCGCGGCCCTCACGGTGGAGAACCGCGGGACGCAGCGACTGAGCCCGTGGCACCTGTCCTGGGAGTTCGAGGGCAACCAGCGGGTGCGGGCTGTCGTGGGCGGCTCGTTCGTCCAGTCCGGCAACGCGGTCACCGTCACGGCACCCCGAGCACTGCCGACGCTGGCGCCGGGCAAGAAGGCCACCCTGCTGGTGACCGGTTCCGGCGAGGCTCAGGCACCCCTGCAGTTCCGGCTCGACGGCCAGGCCTGCACGTCCTAGCCGGCACGACACAGCGAGGGGCCGGATGCGTGCATCCGGCCCCTCGCTGCGTCCCTGGCGGGCGCTCGCGACCGTCGAGCCGGTGGCCGCTGGTCGTCGTCGCGAACGTGCCGGTCCGGCCGCCGGAGCCGACCAGACGTGCCACGATCGCCGGGTGAGCACCGAGTCGCGGCACCTCAGCGTGTACATCGAGCGGTCTGTCGACGACGTCTACGCGTTCGTCTCCGACCCGGCCAACCTGCCTCGGTGGGCGCGCGGCCTCGGCGGCGACGTCGTCCGGACCGACGAGGGGTGGTTCGTCGAGACGCCCGACGGACGGGCGCGCGTCGAGTTCGCCGCCCAGAACCCGTTCGGGGTGCTCGACCACGAGGTCCGCACGCCGCTGGGTCAGACGGTGCACGTCCCGCTGCGCGCGCTCGCCGACGGCGACGGCTGCGAGGTCGTCTTCACGCTGCGCCGGGCGCCCGGCATGACCGACGACGAGCTCGAACGGGATGCGGTCCAGGTGACCGGCGACCTCGCGCAGCTCAAGCAGGTGCTCGAGCACGGCTGAGTTGGCACGGCCGCCCGGGCAGGCGAGCATGCTGCCCATGATCGCCGTCGACGACCCCCAGCGCCCCGACGTCCTCGCCCTGCTCGGGGAGCACCTCACGGACATGTTCGCCACGTCCCCGGCCGAGTCGGTGCACGCCCTGGACCCCACGGCCCTGTCGGCACCGGGCATCACGTTCTGGTCGGCCCGCGACGAGTCCGGCGACCTGCTCGGCTGCGCCGCGCTCAAGCAGCTGGCCCCGGCGGACGCCGAGCTCAAGTCGATGCGCACGACGGAGCAGGCGCGCGGACGCGGCGTCGGCACCGCCCTGCTCGCGCACGTGCTGGCGCACGCGACCGACCGCGGCTACCGGACCGTGCACCTGGAGACGGGGACGCAGGACTACTTCGCCGCTGCGCGCCGGCTGTACGAGCGTGCGGGTTTCGTCGCGTGCCCGCCGTTCGCCGACTACCGGCTCGACCCGAACAGCGCGTTCTACCGGCTCGACCTCACCCGGACGGAAGGACGCTGATGCGCCACACCCCGCGGTACCTGATGACCGACCCCGACGAGGTCCGGCGGCTGATCCGCAACCACCCCTGGGCCACGTTCGTCTCACCGGCGTCCGGCGGGCTCGTCGCGTCGCACTACCCCGCGCTCGTGGACGACGAGGCGGACGAGCTCACGATCATCAGCCACTTCGGGCGGCCCGACGAGGTGGAGCACGAGCTCGGGCAGCACGAGATCCTCGTGATCGTGCAGGGCCCGCACGACTACGTGTCGCCCAGCTGGTACGCGCCGGGAGACCTCGTCCCCACGTGGAACCACGTCACGGCCCACCTGTACGGCACCCCGGACGTCCTGTCCGACGACGAGAACTACGCGATGCTCGGCCGGCTCACCGACCACTTCGAGGGGCACCGCCCGGGCGGTCGCAGCCTCGCCGAGGACGAGGAGGGCACCCGTCGGATCGCGAAGGGGACCGTCGGCCTGCGCATGCGGGTGACCCGGTTCGAGGCCCGCGCCAAGCTCAGCCAGAACAAGCAGCCCGAGGTGGTCCGCAACGTCATCGAGCACCTCGAGCCGAGCAACCCCGAGCTCGCCGACGAGATGCGACGGCACGCCGGCGCCTGAGACTCGGGATGCCGGGTGTCCGTCCCGACCGGCATCATGGACCCGGACATCGACGACGAAGGGGGCCGCCGGATGGGACTCGCCGAGCAGCAGGAGCAGCTGGGCGTCGTGGCGCGCCGGTTCGCCGAGATCGCGCCCGCCGGCTGGGCGCGACTCGTCGGCAACTGGGAGGCGAGCCCGGTCGCCCCGGGCGAGGTGTCGCTGAACTGGATCACGACCGCGGTGGTCAACGGCGGCGACCGGTGGCTCTACGGTCAGGTCCCCTACGACGAGCCGCTCTACGACGCCGTCGCCGAGCTGAACGAGCTCTCCGCGCAGGAGGGCCCCGACCGCCGCTGGACCACCCTCGACCTTCTGCTCGACCCGGACGGCTCCGTGAAGCTGGACTTCGGCTACGAGACCCCGAAGCGCACGAACGGCATCCACGACGAGGAGTCCCTGGGCCGGTTCGAGACCTACCTGGACGTCTGGGTCGCGGAGCACGGGCGTGTCCCGGCGGCCCCGGCGACCTGAGGCGGCCCCGTGACCGGCGAGATCCCGAACCCGTACCTGGCTGCGCTGCGCAGCGCGCGCGCCCGGGCCAAGCCGGTCTCCGACGACCTGCGCGACGACCTCGACGCGGTGGTCCGCGCGATGGACGCGGGGGCGTGGGTCAGCCCGGTCGCCGACGACTTCTACACCGACCTGACCGGACACCGCCGCGCGCTGACGACGGCGGCGGACGGCGCGATGACGACCCTCGACCACGCGATCTCGTCGGAACCCGAGCAGGTCGAGCTCGGCGCCTGGCAGACCCGCTGGAGGAACCTGCGGTGAGCATCGCGTCGATCGACCTGCGGCAGCTCGACGCGATGGTGCGCGCGATGGAGACCGCGTCGTCCGACGTGTCGTCGCACCGCTCGTCGCTGAAGTACGGCCTCGAGAACGTGATGCTCTACGCCGAGGAGCTGAACCGGCTCGACGGGGTGCAGTCCTGGGTCGACGGGCAGCTGCCCGGGCTGCGTCGCCGGCTCGCGCTCGCGCGGTTCATCGAGTCGCAGGTGCCGGGGTTCCAGAACTTCGTGCAGCTCGACGAGGCGAAGCTCCCGACGGCCACGCCCCAGGAGGCGCAGGCCCGGGCCGACCGGGCCGCGGACCTCATCGACGACTACGACGACGGGGACCTGCCGCAGGAGCTCGTCGACCTGCTGAACGCGAACGCGACCGACCCGTACTTCGCGCACCAGCTGGCCACCCGGCTGTCCCCCGAGCAGGTCGCCGACCTCGTCATCAAGGCGTCCTCGACGCGCCGCGTCATGGCCGAGCAGAGCGGCATGAGCTCCGACATCAGCGACATCGAGGCGTTCGACGACGACTACGAGGCCGTGCTGACCGGTCTCGGGGTCACGTTCGGGACGGCGACCCAGGGCACGGGCGACCTGGCGCTGCCGCCCGGGTACGCGCAGCGGTGGTCGGCGGCGATCACCGAGGAGTACCCGAAGGTGCTGGGCCAGGCGAGCGCGCTCGGGCTGGTGATCTCGCGCGGGACGTTCTCGGCCCCCTTCCTGGAGACCGTCGCCTCCGACGTCTACGACTACGAGCGCAGCTACGACACGCGGGACATGTGGTACGACCGGTCGCACGGTCTGGGCGACGGCTTCGGCGCGATCGACCCGGTCCAGGGCGACGACGAGGGGGCCCCCACCGGCTACACCGAGACCTACGACCCGCTGGCCGGGATCATGGCCGCGGTCGGCCGCTCGCCCGAGGCCGCGCAGTGGCTGTTCAGCACCGGCGACACCGTGCACATCGAGGGCGGCGGCAAGTCGGCGGACGTCAACGCGTTCCTCAACTACGTGCTCGCGGAGCGGCGCTGGCCGGTCGACGACGGCGCCGGGTCGAACGCGGCCATCGCGGCGGCGATCACCCCGTTCGAGGGTGGCAGCACGATCAGCGCCTCGATCGCGACGGACACGCGCGAGGTCATCGACGTGATGGCCGCCGAGATCGAGGAGCGTCGCAAGAACGCGAACCCGGTCTCGGACATCGGCCACATGGTCCTCGACGGGCTGGGCCTGATCCCGTTCATCGGCGAGGGCGCGGACGCGATCAACGCGGTCTGGTACGCGGCCGAGGGCAACGTCATCGACGCGGGCCTGTCGAGCGCGTCGATGATCCCGTTCCTCGGCTGGGGTGCGGTGGGCGGCAAGTGGACGCGCCGCGCGCTCAAGGCCGAGGAGATCGCCGAGCTGATCGACCACGGGGTCGACGTCGACAAGCTGCTCTCGCTCGACGCGACCCTGTCGGTGGTGGCGCGCGCGGACGGCGTGCCGATCCCGCACCTGAAGTTCGACAACATGGACGCGTTCAACCGGGCCGCCAACGCCCCGCACCCGAACGCGATCTACGAGTTCAACGGGATGGCGTGGGAGACCGACGCCCTCGGCCGCACCAACAGCGTGAGCGGCAGCATGAAGCTCGGCGACGGCGGCCGCAACAGCACGCTGACCGCGACGATCGGCAACGAGGGGCTGCCCAACGACATCGGCTTCCACCTCGTCGCGGACTCGCTCGGCGGGCCGACGAACCGGCTCAACGTGCTGCCCGGCAACGGCAAGCCGTACGCCGGCAAGGTCAACCTGAACCAGGGCGACTGGGCCAGGATGGAGCGCAAGATCCGCGCGGCCCTGCGCGGGGAGGCGCCCGGCAACGTCGAGATCCACATCCAGCCGATGTACCGCGACACCAACGGGACCGCCCGACCGGACAGGTTCCTCGTCGACCTCAAGATCGACGGGGAGACCTTCAAGTACAACTGGACCAATGATGCCCAACCCCGAGGTTGACGACGCCCCCACGGTCGAGCTGACCCCCGAGCAGCGTGCGGTCGTCGAGCGGATCGCCACCGGCTTCCCGTCCTCGGCGCCCGCCGGGTGGCTGCGGATCGTCTCGCGCCAGGAGAGCACCTGGTCCGGGTCGAGCGCCGACATCGCGATGGTGGAGATCGTCGTCGTCGAGACGCCCGACGGCCTGGTGCAGCAGGACTACGACGCGCCGCGGGACCTGTTCTTCGTCGTCAGCGACCTGCTCGAGGAGCTCGCGTCGCAGTCCCCGACGGAGTCGATCACGTTCCTGCTCGTCGTCGACCGGGACGGGAGCTGGTCGGTGACGGTGACGCAGGACTCGCCCAAGCTGCTCGTGGGGATCCGCGACGAGTCGTCGTCGCGCCCCGTGCACGACTACCTGGAGCGCCACCGCACCGAGCTCGAGGAGCTGGCCGGGCGTCTGGGCTGACGTTGCACCCAGGGGCTCCAGTCGGAGCGTCCGTCGACCGATAGCCCCGAGGTGCATCCCGCGTCCGACGACCTCCCGCGTTCTCCGAGCGGGCGCGTACCGCAGTGGCTCGTCGACGAGCGAGCCGCCGCACAGCTGCCCCAGGTCGAGGCGCCGCGCCACCGCACCCGGCGTCCGCCCCGGCGCGGCCGCGGAGCCGTGATCACGCTCCTGGTCGCACTCCTCGCCGGTGCCTGGCTGCTGCGCGGGCACACCGACCAGCTGGTCACGGCGCTGTACGACCCCCAGATCCCGGTCATCGGCGAGGCCGGAGGCGGACCGGCCGAGGTGCCTGTGCCGTCGGCCGACGTGATCGCGCTCGCGGACGCCGCGTTCCTGTCCGACGAGGGCCGCGAGATCTTCTACGGCACCCGCCCCGAGATCCTCGATGCCGCCGCGTTCGCCGGTCGATGCAACGACGAGACGGCACCGCGGCTGGGCGCCGGCGGTCGGGTCGGCTGCTACCGGCCGGGCCTGGACGCCATCGTGGTCTACCGCCCGGCCGACCCGCGGGTGGCCGGGCAGGCCGTGGTCACCGCCGCGCACGAGACGCTCCACGCGGCGTGGGAGCGGCTGACCCCGGCGGAGCGCGACGAGCTCACGCCGCTTCTCGAGGCGGCCATCGCGGCGGTCCCCCCCGACGACAGCGTCCACGCCCAGGTCGCGGCGTCGGTCGGCGACCACCCGGAGAGCCGACCGACCGAGCTGTTCGCCTACCTCGGGACGCAGGTGCGCGGGCTGGACCCGGTCCTCGAGCAGACGTACCTGCGCTTCGTCGCGGACCGGGCGTCGCTCGTCGGCGTCTACGAGGACCTCGAGGCGCTCCTCGACGACCTGGCGGCCACCATCCGGATGTCCTCGGAGGCCCTGACCGAGACCGAGGTCGCGAACGCGCAGGCGCGGGCGCAGCTCACGGCGGACGTGTCGTCGCGGGACGTGTACCGGCAGACGTACCAGGCCAAGGTCGACGAGGTCGCCGCGATGTCGGCGGACGACCGGTCGCGGCTCCGGCTGTCCTGGGTGTGGTGGGACGGCACCGACCTGCCGATGGCACCGGCGCAGGACACCCTCGCGGCGGCCGCCGGTCTGCTCGCGCGCGACGACGCGGCCCTGGCCGGCCGCGACGCGACGCTCGCCGCGGCCGAGGCGTCGTCGGCGACGGAGCGTGCACGCATCGACGCGCTGATTGCTGACCTCGAGGGACTCGAGGATCAGCTCGGCGCGACGGGCTGAACGCCGCGTCGGTGGGTCCCGGTGGACGCGGCTTGACCGCGGCCCACCGCGCGGAGGACCGTGTCAGCGCGGACAACGAAGGGGGCCCGACATGGCGAAGGACTCGGCCAAGGGTGCCGGCGGCGGGGTCGTCTACGGATTCGGGTTCATCGGCGCGGCCGTCTACTACTTCCAGGACGCCGACACGTTCTGGGAGTTCGTGCTCGCGGTCCCGAAGGCCTTGATCTGGCCGGGCGTGCTCGTCTACGAGCTGCTCAAGAGCGTCTACGGCGGCTAGCCGCGCAGCGGTCGACCCCGCGCGTCGCGGGCGAACCGGCCTCGTCGCGACGCGAGGTAGAGCAGCCCCTCGGTGAACCCGACCAGGCAGACGACCAGCGTCGCGAGCCCGAGCGTGAAGAACCCACCGATGAAGAAGATCGCCAGCATCGTGAACCCGCGGCGGTAGTACCCGAGGTACATCCGGTGCAGCCCGAGGCCACCGAGGAACACCCCGAGCAGCCCGGCGAAGACGCGCGAGCGGATCCACACCCGCGGCTCGCGCACCCGCTTCGGGACCGGTACGGCGTCCTCGACGTCGGGCACCCGACCGGGCGGGTAGCGCACCGTGGCGGACAGCGGCGCGACCTCGTCGACCGGCGGGCGCGGCGGTATGCGCGTGATGACCGGACGCTCGAACCAGTCGTCGAGGTCCGCGGGACGGTCGATGAGGTCGGTCACGGGGGCTCCGTGGGGTGAGGGCGGTTGACGCCAGCCTAAGCCGGAATCCTCCCGATGTCAGACGTTGCTCCTAGCCTTGCCTCATGGAGCCGAAGGCGGTTTTCGACGACGTCGACCTCACGGGTGCGCAGTTCTCGATGGTGAACCTCACCGGCGCCACGTTTCGCTCGGTCGGGTTCCACGGCGTCGTCATGCGTGACGTCGAGATCTCGAACACGAGGATCGACGGCGAGTTCGAGAACCTCGTCCTCAACGGCGTCGACGTCGCTCCGCTCGTCGAGGCGGAGCTGGACCGGCGCTACCCCGAGCGCCCTGCGTTCCGGCCGACGACGGCCGACGGGTTCCGCGAGGCGTGGGCGATCGACGAGCGGATGTGGGCGCAGACGGTCGAGCGTGCGCGCCGGCTGCCGGAGGAGCGGCTGCACGAGTCCGTCGACGGCGAGTGGTCGTTCATCCAGACCCTGCGCCACCTCGCGTTCGCGTCCGAGTCCTGGGTGGGGCGCGCCGTCCTGGGTGACCCGCGCCCGTGGCACCCGATGTCGCTGCCGTGGGACCAGATGGCGCCGCGCGAGGGCGTGCCCCACGACCGGGACGCCCGTCCGTCGCTCGACGAGGCTCTCGCCCTGCGCCTCGAGGCCATGGCGCTCGTGCGGGGAGTCGTCGACGGCCTGACCGACGAGGCGCTGGACGTCGCGTGCGCCCCGCTCGTCGGTCCGGGGTGGCCGGACGAGGGCGACACGTTCACCGCCCGGCAGTGCCTGCGCGTCGTGCTCAACGAGGAGTGGTGGCACCGCCGGTACGCAGAACGCGACCTGACAGAGCTCGAGTCACGCGGCTGACCTGGAAGAACGGTCGAAACGGCGAATTCGCAGCAAACTCTGACGTTTCGGTCCGCTCACCCGCTACCGTCGCTCTCGGGGCACCGTCCCGAGGCCGTGCACACCGTCGTGCACCGCCACGTCGCGCGAGAGGGAGGGGCTCCTGTGGACGCCCGGACGAAGAAGCGATCTGCCCGGCTCGGCGCGGTCCTGGTCGCCGCCGCGCTGTTCCTCACGGCCGCCTGCACGAGCGGTTCGAACGATCCGGAGGAGACGCCGGAGTCCGAGCTGTCGCTCGCGCAGGCGAACCTGACCAAGAAGCAGGAGGCGCTCGACGCCGCCAACGCTGCGGCCTCGGATGCTGCCTCCGCCTTCTGCACGTCGGCGGAGTCGTACATCAGGGCGCTCGACCGCTACGGCGACCTGCTCAACCAGTCGGCCGTCACGGTCGGCGACGTCAAGAGCGGTGGCGCGGACCTCAAGGACCCCAGCACCGAGACCCAGGACGCAGCCACGACCGTGGTCAGCACCCGCGACGACGTCGCCGCCGCCCAGCAGGACGTCGCGGACGCGGAGGCCGCCGTGGCGGCAGCTGAGGCCAAGGAGGCCGGCGAGGAGCCGCCCGCCCCGGAGGACACCCCGACCCCGAGCGCGACGCCGATCCTCCCGGCGGCGACGGTGGACCGGGTCAAGCAGGCCGAGACGGACTTCACGTCGACGCAGGAGGGCATCTCCGACGACACCCCGCTGACCGAGGCGTCCGAGCAGTTCAACGCCGCCGTGGTGGCCCTCGAGATCTCCTGGATCCAGCTGTTCGCCCAGTCCGGCTGCCTGACCGACGAGCGGCAGGGTCAGGCCTCCGCCGTCATCGCCGACTACACGATCGCGCTCCAGCAGTCGCTCGCCGCCGCCGGCTACTACACGGGTCCGATCGACGGGATCTACGGCCCGCTGACGGTCCAGGCGGTCATCGACCTCCAGGCCGCGAACGGGCTGCCCCAGACGGGCACCGTGGACAAGGCCACCGACGCCGCGCTCCGGGCCCAGCTCGAGGCCGCCGGCGGGGCCGCCGCACAGGCGACCGCGATCACCACCGCAGCGCTGCAGCAGACACTCAAGCTCGCCGGGTTCTGGGACGGGCCGGTCGACGGGGTGTGGACGGACGAGCTGACGGCCGCGCTGGCCTCCGCGCAGACGACCCTCGGTGTCCCGCCCACGGGCGCGGTCGACGCGGCGACCATCGCGGCGTTCCAGGCGGCGCTGGCCGCCCTGCTCGAGCCGACGCAGTCCCCGGAGCCGGAGCCCACCCCCTCCGACGGCTGACCGTTCAGGCGAGGTGGCGTCGGACGACCGGCGCCACCTCGTCGGAACCCAGGGCGCGGGGCAGGTAGACGGTCGTCACAAAGCCCTGGCCATCTCGATCTCGGGGCCGATCGTGCTGGTGAACGCCACGCCCGAGGGAACGAAGCCGGCCCGTCGGTAGGCGCCCATCGCGCGGGCATTGTCGCGGTGGACGTCGAGCGTGAGCTCGGTGAAGTCCCGCGAACGGCACCAGTCCGCCGCAGCGTCGAGCAGGTCCGCGATGACCTCGGTGCCGCGGTGCGAGGGGCGCACGTAGACGCCGACGAGCAGGGCGCGGCTGCGCCCGATCGGCCGGCCGTGGTGGTCCTGCGCGCCGGCCCGCTGTACCAGGACCGTCACGGAGCCGACCCAGAGGTCGTCATCGATCGCGACGAGCTGCGCGGCGTCGTCGCCCAGCGCCGAGGCGGCGGCGCGACCCTGCCACAGCTCGTCGGGGAACGTGGCCGCGTGCTCGTAGGTGTCGAGGAAGGCGAGGTCGGCGTCGGGGTCGCGGAGCGCGTCGAGCCGGAGCGCGCGCGCCTGCGGCCACTCCTCGGCGCGGATCCGGCGGACGATCACCGGCATCAACGGACCACGTCGTAGACCAGGTGCGCGGCGTTCCGGGTCACCACCGTGGCGTCCTCGTCGAGGCGGAGCTCGACCCGCGGACCGCCGTCGAACAAGGGCGTCCCGGCGCCGAGCACCAGGGGAGCGACGTGCAGGTGGACGCGGTCGACGAGACCCTCGCGCAGCGCCTGACCGCACACGGACCCGCCGCCCATCACGACGGCGTGCTTGTCGCCCGCCGCGGCGACGGCCTGGTCGATCGCGTCGCGCAGGCCCGTCGTGACGATCGTCATCCGGTCGGTCAGCCGCACGTGCGCCGGCGCCTCGTGGGTCACGACGAAGCACGGCGGAGGGACCTCGCCCTGGTCGGCGCCGTAGTGCCGGTCGTCGTTCCACCCGCCCGGCCCGTCGACCACGTCGAACGTGTTGCGGCCCATCACGACGGCGCCCGTTGCCTCCGTCGCCGCGGACAGGATCCGCAGGTCCTCGGGGGTCCGGTCGCCGATCGCCCAGGCGTGCAGGGCCAGGCCGTCGTCGCCGAGCCCGTTGTCCGGCCCGGCGTTCGGTGCGGTCACGAAGCCGTCGAGCGAGATGGTGATGTCGAGGATCACTGCCATCCGTCGACGCTAGCGGTCCAGAATTGCCCACGCCGCACGTAATCGGCGTGACGGGTCCATGAGCACCGTGACGTCGTCGACCCACTGCTCGACGGTGCCGACGCCGACGGGCAGCGCCCGCACGTCCTCGTCCACGACGGCGCTGGTCACGGCCTCGGGCACGCGCCCGATGCCCCGTGAGCCGCGATCGAAGAACCGAACCACGGCGGTCTCGGCGACCGGCAGCCCGGCATCGCGCTGGACCGCGTGCAGGAGCTCGGCGGCGACACACAGGGCGTCCTCGCGCTGCGGCCAGTCGGCGGCGGCGAGCGCTCGGCGCAGCTCGTCGGCGGCGACCGACGACGACGGCAGCTCCGCGAACCCGCGTCCGAACCACTTGGCGTAGGGCGGCCAGCGCCGGTCGAGCAGGTAGCCGAGATGGGCGAGCACCCGCACGAGCCGCGCCGCGACCAGCCGCGAACCGAGCTCGTCGCCGCCGGCGCCGGTCCGCGCGACGAACGGCAGCTCCTCGCGGACCCGCACCCAGTCGGAGGCGACCGCGTACCGCCAGACGTCGTCGGGGAACCACGCAAGGCGCGACCGGACCGTGGCCAGCCGCCCCTCGGCATCCTCGAACACCGGGCCGGCGGTGACCTCGAGCACCGCCTGACCGGTCACCGACAGCCACTCGGCGAGGCCCGGCTGCTCGGACGCACCGAACCCGAGCCGGCCCCGGACGAGCCCGTCGACCGTGCCGACGGCCACCCGGTGGGGCTCGACCAGCAGGTCGAGCCGAAGCCCCCAGTCGTGGTCGCGCGAGACCTCGTCGTCGTACCCGAGCACGTCCGACCCGCCGCCGAGGCGGGCCGCCGTGTGCGGCAACCCCGGCCAGCGCCCCTGGACCAGAGGGCGCACCACCTGCCGGTAGTAGCGCTCCGCGAGGGCGGCGCCGCGGTCAGGCACCGCGCAGGACCTCCTCGGCGAACCGTACGGACCGCTCGCGCAGCCCGTCGATCCGCCGCAGCACGAGGCCGTCGGGGTCGTCGCCGGCCTCGACGATCCGGGGGATCCGGCGGACGTTGCGCGAGCACCCGAACGTCGTGCAGATCAGGGTGCCGAGCGTGTCGCCGTTGCGACCGGAAGCGCCGGCGCGACGGGCGACGTAGAGCGACACCTCGTCGGTCGCGTAGACGTCCTCGCACCAGGCGCACACGGCGCGCTTGCGCTTGGCGGCGTCCTCGGGCGCGCGCAGGGCGATGCCCACGACGGCGTCGTCCACCGGGACGACGACGTAGGACCGCAGCGGTGCCTTGCGGTCGATCCAGCCGTAGTAGTCGAGGCGGTCCCAGCGGGTCTCGTCGAGGTCGGCGGGCAGCGTGAGCTTGGACGCCTCGCCGCGGGAGCAGTTCACGAAGGACGCGCGGATCTGGGGTTCGGTCAGGGGGAGCATGTCGATGTCTCTCGAGTGGGAGGGCAGCGGACGTGGCCCGCCGGCCGTTCAGGCCGCGGGCGTCGGGTCGCTGCCCGAGCAGGCCAGGACGGCCGCCTCGCTTCCCCGCTGCATCGTCGTGCACCTCGTCGTCGTCGCTCCCGCGCTCGCCGCGCGGCACGTCGATGATGCGCCGTACCGCTCCGTGAGTCCACCGCGATACCCGATCTGCAACTGAGGGGTTGCCGTTTGGCAGAACAATGTGCAACTGTGTGATTGCACACGACGTCCGTACGAAGGGAACGACCCATGGCCCAGCAGCCCGCCGCCGTCATCGACAGCGAGAACTTCAGCATCACGCGCACCGTGCACATCAAGGCGACGCCCGACCGCGTCTGGGCTGCGCTGACCCGTTCGGAGCTCATCACCGAGTGGCTCGGGAACGCCGCGGAGCTGCCCGACCTGCGAGTCGGTGGCACCGGGACGTTCGGGTTCGAGGGCTACGGCGAGTTCCCCGTCCGCATCGACGAGTACGACGAGCCCGCCGTCTTCGCGTTCACCTGGGGCACCCCGCCCGCGCCCCGCGCAGGAGAACCGTCGAACATGACGCCGGAGAACTCCACGCAGGTCCGCTACACGCTCGTCCCCGACGGTGACGCGACGATCCTGTCCGTCGTCGAGTCCGGCTTCGGGCTGCTCAGCCGCGACCCGGTCGAGGCCATGAACTCCAACCGGCAGGGCTGGACCGAGGAGCTCGACGAGCTCGTCGCCTACCTCGAGGGCTCGGCGTGAACCGGACCCTCGTCCCGGTCTTCGCCGCGCTCGCGGACGACACGCGCTGGGCGATCCTGACCGAGCTCGGTCGCGCCGACCTGTCCGCGTCCGCGCTGGCCACGGTCGTGCCGGTCACGCGCCAGGCCATCGCCAAGCACCTGACCGTGCTCGCGGACGCGGGCCTGGTCGAGCCGGTCCGCGTCGGCCGCGAGATCCGCTACCGCGCGCTCGGGTCCCGCCTGAACCAGACGGCCCGCGCGCTCGAGGCGATCGGCGCGGAGTGGGACCGCCGGCTGTCGGCGATCGCCCGCATCGCGGAGTCGCTCTAGCTCGTCGTGGCGTCCGCCGTGACCTCGGCGATCACGTGCCGAGCGTTGGTGGCGAGGACCGGGTTGGTGTCGCGGTAGTAGGGCAGCTGGACCAGGGCCTGCGCGAGCGCGCGGGCCCTGCCGCGCTTCCAGTCGGGGTCGTCGACCCCCAACGACTCCCGGAACACCGACCGGGCGGGCGCGGGCAGCAGGTTCCACGCGATCCCGAGGTCCAGCGTCGGGTCGCCGACGCCGATGCCCGCGAAGTCGATGAGACCCGTCAGCCGGTCGTCGACGAGCAGCAGGTTTCCGGGCGCGATGTCGCCGTGCACCCACGTGCGCTCACCGGTCCACTCGGCGGTCGCCAGCGCGTCCTCCCAGATCGCGGTGACCAGCGGCCCGTCGATGTCGTCGGCCAGCGCGGCGATGTCCACGCGGACCTGGGCGTCGCGGGCGCTGAGCGGTCCGGCTTTCTGCTCACCCCCGGGCAGGTCGAGCGCGCGCACCGCCCGCACCAGCCCGGCCACGTCACGCGCCAGCCCGTCCGGGTCCCGCAGCGCGCCCGGCACCGGGTTCTGCCCCGGCACCCACGTGAGCACCGACCAGGTCCACGGATAGCCCTCCGCGGGCACCCCGACCGCGAGCAGCCGCGGGATCGTCACGGGGAGCTCGATCCGAGGCAGCCACCGAGCCTCGTGGTCCACGCTCCCGGACGCCCAGTGGATGCGCGGCATGCGGACGACGAGGTCGTCGCCGAGCCGGAACATCGCGTTGTCCGTGCCGCTCGACGCCACCCGTCGCACGGGCAGCCCGGCCCACTGCGGCAGCTGGGTCGCGACGAGCCTCTCGACGAGGTCGACGGGGATGTCGAGCTCGTCGGCGTGCATGCGGGTCACGGCGCCAGTCGACCAGCGACATTCGGATGCGACAAGCAGTTTTGGGCCGGGTCAGCCCATCCGGCGGCGCAGGAACGCGGTCATCCGGTCGAACGACTCGGCTCCGGCATCGGTGTCGAGCGCGAACTGGTACTCGTGGCCGCGACCGCGACCGGGCTCGAAGAAGAGCGCCTCCACCTCGACGCCGGCGTCCGTGAGGTGGGCGACGAGCGAGGACGAGTGCGGCAGCAGCGGGTCGGCGTCCCCGGCCGAGACGAACGCGGGAGGAAAGTCCGCGGTGACGTGGTCGACGAGCGAGAAGTACTCGGCGCCCGGCAACCTGGTCCAGCGCCGCGTGCCCAGGTACGCGCGCAGGACGGTCGCGACGAACCAGTCGCCGGCGCGCGACGAGCCGCGCGCGAGCGAGAGGTCGTACGCGCCGCAGAACAGTACGGTGCCGACGACCGGCCTCATGGTCGGCGCGATCCCGACCGCCCGCGCGTAGGACGGGCTGACCAGGATGTTCGCCGTCTGGGCGGCAATCTGCGCGCCCGCCGAGTCACCCGCCAGGACGACGCGGGACAGGTCGATACCGAACGATCCGGCGTGTGCCGCGAGGTGTCCGAGCGCGGCCATGACCTGGCGCACGGGCGTCGGGTAGGTGGCCTCGGGGGCGCGTGTGTAGTCGACGCCGACCACCGTGTATCCCTGCGCGGCGAGGATCGTCAGGTAGCCGACCAGCTCGTCCTTGCTCCCGGCGACGAACCCGCCACCGTGCACCCAGACGACGGTCGGCAGGTCCACGGTCGCGTCCGTCGGCCGGTAGACGTCGAGCAGTGCGTCGCGGTCGCCGGGCGCGTAGCCCACGTCGGCGGTGCGCGTGACTGTCGACGGAGCCCGTTCCCGCAGCCGCGCGTCGGTCTCGCGCCCGCCCTTCGTGAACGCCGCACGGATCACGAAGGCTGACGGCCACGGGCTGCGCACGGCCGCCACGACCGCGCCGACGCCGACGACCGCACCGAGGACCCACCACCGTCGCGTCACGTGGGCCATTGTGCCCAACACCCCGCGCCCGAGATCCTGGCGCGATGGAGTTCGAGATCACCGGCGAGGTGTGGCACTGGCGCGGTCCGGCGCCGTATCACTTCGTCACCGTCCAGCAGCCCGAGGCGGGTGCGATCAAGGCGGTCTCGTCGGCGGTCACCTACGGCTGGGGCATGATCCCGGTGCAGCTCATGATCGGGTCGACGGTCTGGGAGACCGCGCTGTGGCCCAAGGACGGGCTCTACGTGATCCCCCTGAAGGACTGGGTGCGCAAGGCCGAGGACATCGAGCTGGGCGACACGGTCACCGTGCGGCTGACGGTCCTGCCTCCGCGCTGAACGCCGCCCGCCAGAAGTCCGTGAAGATCGGCGTGGGCTGCGGGGAGGCCCACGAGTTCGTCGTCAGCAGGATCGCGACCGTGTCGGTGACGGGGTCCGTCCACCACGTCGACCCCATTCCGCCGTCCCACCCGTAGGACCCGGCGTGCCGGCCGTCGGCGCGGTCCGCCACCGCGACGCCGATCCCCAGCCCCCACCCCTCGGTGCCCTCGGCGTCGTGCGGGTCCACGGAGGCCTCGACCATCTCCGCGACGCGATCGGGCGGCAGGAGCGTCCCGTCGCGCAGGGCGGTCGCGAACGCGTGCAGGTCGTCGACGGTCGAGACCAGGCCGCCGCCGGCGKCGGCGAAGGCGGGCGGCCGCGACCACTGCCCGCGGGGCTCGTCGTACACGTCCCCGCCGGACCACAGCGGGCCGAGCCGGCCGAGCTCGTCGGCCGGCACGTGGAACGCCGTGTCCGGCATGCCGAGGGGACCGGTGACGCGCTCCTCGAGCAGCGCCGGCAGCGGTCGTCCCGCCGCCCGCGCGACCAGGACCCCGAGCACCTGCGCGCCCGTGTTGTAGAGCCAGCGCTCGCCGGGCTGGAACGCCAGCGGCACGGTTCCGAGGACCCGCATCCACTCGTCGGGTGCAGGTCCGTGCTGGGGTGCGGGCGGCCCCACGGCCAGGCCGCGCTCGGCGAGCGCGCCCAGCACCGTGCCCGGGTAGGGGCCGGCGAAGTCCATGCCGATGCCCAGCCGGAACTCCAGCACGTCCCGCACGGTGATCGGCCGGTCGGCCGGGACCGTGTCGTCGAGCGGGCTCCCGGGCGTCCGCAGCACACGCCGGTGGGCGAGCTCCGGCAGCAGCACGTCCACCGGGTCGTCCAGGACCAGCGTGCCGTCGTCGACCAGGGTCATGGCCAGCGCGGCGACGATCGGCTTGGTCACCGACGAGATGCGGAAGATCGAGTCGCGCGTCGACGTGCCCGCGGCACCGGCCGAGACGGCCCCACCCCGGTCCACGAGCCACGCGGCCCCGCGCACCTCGTCGCCGATGTGTCCCTCGACCGCAGCCCGCACAGGATCCATGTGCTCAGCGTGCCGCAGACCACCGACAGATAGGTCGGTCGTCATCGTCTCGCCGAAGCTGTAGGGGCCGTCGTGAGTGTGACAACCGCAGCGAGATGAACGTCCGCTCTCGACCGATCGCCACCCCTTTGATACGGTCCTGCAACAACGGTGCAACTTGCAGCAACGTTGCAAGCGCATCTCCGAGGACCCGGCAACGGTGCCGGTCCGTCCGAGAGGGAAGACCCATGCGAACGACGACGATCGCCACCCGACAGCACCGCCTGGCCGCGCTCGCGGCGGCCGCCGCACTCGCCGTGACCGGCCTGGTCGCGGCCTCGACCTCGAGCAGCGCCTCGGCCCCCGTGCACGCCGAAGGGGACGTGATCCTCAACATGTTCCAGTGGACGTGGAACGCGGTCGCGTCCGAGTGCCCGGCCAGCATCGGTCCGGCCGGCTACGGCTACGTCCAGGTCTCCCCGCCGCAGGAGAACGTCACCGGCTCGCAGTGGTGGACCTCGTACCAGCCCGTCAGCTACAAGATCGAGTCCAAGCTCGGCACCCGCGCCGAGTTCAAGGCGATGGTCGACTCCTGCGCCGCCGTGGGCGTGGGCGTCATCGTCGACGCGGTCATCAACCACACCACCGGGGCGGACCGGGGCAGCGGCGTGGGCGTCGCGGGCACGCCGTACGGCGTCGACTCCACGCCGGGCGTGCCGTACGGGTACGACGACTACAACACCTGCCGCACCGACATCGCGAACTACGGCGACCGGTACCAGGTGCAGAACTGCCGGCTCAGCTCGCTGCAGGACCTCAGGACGGGCTCGGACTACGTGCGCGGCAAGATCGCGGGCTACCTCAACGACCTCATCGGCCTGGGCGTCTCGGGCTTCCGCATCGACGCCGCCAAGCACATGCCCGCAGCGGACCTGCAAGCCATCAAGTCGCGGCTCAGCAACCCGAACATCTACTGGGTCGAGGAGGTCATCGGCGCCTCCGGCGAGCCGGTGCAGCCCTCGGAGTACTGGGGCTCGGGGGACACGCACGAGTTCAACTACGCGCGGACGCTGAAGTCGCGGTTCGAGGGCAGCATCGCGGGCCTGCGCACCATCGCCGACGGACTGATCCCCTCGGCGAACGCCGGGGTGTTCGTCGACAACCACGACACCGAGCGCAACGGCCAGACCCTGACGTACAAGTCGGGGGCGCGCTACAACCTCGCCAACACCTTCATGCTCGCCTACCCCTACGGCTCGCCGGCGGTCTACACCGGCTACCGGTTCAGCGACCCGCAAGCCGGTGCCCCGGGATCCACCAGCACCGACGTGCCGGACGCCAGCTGCGCGTCGGCGGACTGGACCTGCGTGCAGCGCTGGACCGACGTCTCGGGCATGGTCGGCTTCCACAACGCGGTGGCCGGCACGGGCGTCACCGACTGGACCGACGACGGGTCCAACCTCATCGGCTTCGGCCGCGGGTCCAAGGGCTACGTCGCCATCAACAACTCCGGCTCGCCGGTGACGCGCACGTTCACCACGTCGCTTCCCGCCGGCACCTACTGCAACGTGATCGCGGCCGCGGACTGCTCGGCCAAGGTCACCGTTGCGCGCGGTTCCTTCACGACGACGGTGCCGGCCAACGGCGCGGTCGCCCTGCACGTGGGCGCGACGACGACCGGGGGCAACCCGGATCCGGGCGTGACCACCACGACCGTCTTCTACTCGACCGCGGGCGGCTGGAGCACGTACAAGATCCACTACCGCATCGGTACAGGTGCGTGGACCACGGCACCGGGCGTCGACCTGACAGCAGCCTGCGCAGGGTGGGTGAGCAGGACGATCACCACCGACGGAGCGACGATCACCGCCGCCTTCACCAACGGTTCGGGCACGTGGGACAACAACGGGTCCCGCGACTACTCGCTCTCGGGGGCGAACGTCGCGGTGTCCGCGGGGACCGTCACGGCGAGCAACCCGTGCAACGGCCCGGTCGCGCCGAGCGGGGCCACGTTCAAGGTCACCGCGACCACTGTGCTCGGCCAGAACATCTACGTCGTCGGTGACGCCGTCGGCCTCGGCGCGTGGAGCACTGCCGCGGCCAAGCCGCTGTCGGCGGCCACCTACCCGGTCTGGGCGGCCACGGTCGAGCTGCCCGCGGGCACGTCGTTCCAGTACAAGTACATCCGCAAGGACACCTCGGGGAACGTCACCTGGGAGTCCGGCGCCAACCGCACGGGGACCGTCGGTTCGGGCGGGACCGTGACCTTCACGGACACCTGGCGCAGCTGAGTTCGACGACGACGAGTCGACGGCGGCGCGGCACATCGCCTCGACCGGCTGCCGCACGGTGGTCAGCGGCGGGTTCGTGTACGCGACGAACGGCGAGTCGTCGTACCCGATGATCGAGAGGTCCTCCGGCACGCGCAGGCGCGACGACCGCGCGGCCCGCAGCGCACCGAGCGCCATGACGTCCGACCCGCAGACGATCGCCGTGTGGCCCGCGGCCAGCAGCTGGGTGGTCGCCGCCTGCCCGCCCTCGAGCGTGTAGAGCGAGGTCGCGACGTGGGTGGCGGCCTCGGTCTCGTCGGCGGCCAGCCCCCGCACGACCAGCGCCGAGGTGAACGCGGCGATCTTGCGGTGCGCCGGCACGAAGCGCTCGGGGCCGATCGCGAGCCCGATCCGGCGGTGGCCCAGCGACTGCAGGTGCCGGACGGAGAGCTCGATGCTGGCGACGTCGTCGGGCGACACGAACGGCGCGTCGATGTCGGGCGCGTACCCGTTGACCAGCACCATCGGCATCCCGCTCGCGCTGAGCCGCTTGTACCGCGAGAGGTCCGCGCGCGAGTCCGCGTGCAGCCCGGACACGAAGACGATCCCGTCAACGTTGTGCCGCAGGAGCACGTCGACGTACTCGGCCTCCGTGGTGCCCCCCGGCGACTGCGTGCACAGCAGCGGCGTGAACCCTCGGGCGGACAGCAGCGTCTCGATCTCCTGCGCAAAAGCGGGGAAGACCGGGTTGGTCAGCTCAGGCACGATCAGCCCGATCAGCCCGATCGGGGCAGCGGTCAGGCTGGTCGGTCGCTCGTAGCCCAGCACGTCCATGGCGGCGAGGACACGCTGGTGCGCGTCGTCGGAGACACCCGGCTTGCCGTTGAGCACGCGGGAGACCGTGGCCGTGCTGACGCCGGCCTGGATGGCGAGGTCAGCCAGTCGTGTCCGCACGAGCGCACGGTACCGCTCCGCAGGTTCGCGACACGGTGACCGGGCTACGGGGGTAGCCGCAAGGTGCAGGCGCGGTGACATGATGGCCCCGCTCGGCGGGCGCGAACCGGTGGGAACACCTGTGCGACCGTCACAGAGCACGGCCGACGACGACCACCACGGGAGAGACTGCGATGCGCCGAGGGACGAACCTGCCGCGCGTGGCCGGGTTCAACCAGACGGTGATCCTGGACGTCGTCCGGCGAGCCGACTCGGGTCTGACCCGCGCCCAGCTCGCCCGGCGCACGGGGTTGTCCGCCCAGACGGTCACCAACGCCACCCGTCGCCTGCTCGAGCAGGGGCTGGTCCGCGAGGAGGGCGAGAGCTCCCGCCCCGGGCCGGGCCGGCCGGGCACCCTGCTGCACCTGGACCCGAGCGGCCGGTACGCCATCGGCGTCCACCTCGACCCCGCCGTCATGACGTTCGTGATCCTCGACCTGGCGGGCACGCCGGTCGCGCAGTCCCAGATGCCCACACCCCTGCCGGACCAGCCGGACCAGGTGATCGCCGGCATCGTCGGCGCCATCGAGGACCTGATCGAGTCGGCCGAGATCGACCGGTCCCTGCTGCTCGGCGTCGGTATCGCCACCCCGGGGCCCATCGACGTCGACCGCGGCGTGGTGCTCGACCCGCCGCACCTGCCCGGCTGGCACGGCGTCCCCCTGCGCGACGACGTCGCCACCGGCACCAACCTGCCCGTGATGCTGGACAAGGACACGATCGCGGCGGCGTCCGCGCACCTGTGGAACCCGGGCGTGCACCGGTCCACGGAGTTCGCGTTCTTCTACCTCGGCACCGGTGTCGCGCTCTCGCTGGTGATCCGCGACGAGGTCGTCCGGGGCATCTCCGGGAACGCCGGCGAGTCGGGCCACTTCGTCGTCGACCCTTCGGGGCCGGACTGCGAGTGCGGCAAGCGGGGCTGCCTCGGCGCGCTGCTCCGGGCCGAGATGCTGGTCCAGCAGGGGCTCGCCGCCGGGGTCGGTATGCCGACCGGCGACATGACCGACCCCCGCGACATCGACCTGGCCTTCACCGCGCTCTGCGCGGCCGCGGACGACGGCGACGAGCGGGCGGTCGCTGTCCTCGAGACGGCCGGCCGACGGCTCGGGATGGCCGCCACGGTGATCACCGACCTGTGCGACCTGGACACCGTGATCGTCGGCGGACCCCTCTGGTCCCGCATGGAACGGCACGCGATGCCGGGCATGGCCAAGCACGTCTCGGAGCACCACGTGCCCGGTGGCGCGCACTCGATCGCCGTGCTGGGATCGCCCTTGGGGCCGCAGGTGGGTGCCGTGGGGGCCGGCTGCCTGCTCCTGAGCCAGGCGTTCACGCCGCGGCCGTCGGACCTGATGCTCCTCGCCTGACCGGTTTTGCCCGGTCTGAACGACCCGTCCCGGATCGTTACCGTTCCGAGACGTGTATGGTCTCGACGTTAATAAGTCCTTTCGCGTTAATATTTACCACCGACGTGCGGCGACGAAGCCCTGCACGCGAGGAAGCACAGGAGCAAGGGAGCCCCCATGCGTCTCAAGTCAGCAATGGCAGTGGTCTCGGTGGTGGCGCTCGGTGCGCTCACCGCCTGCAGCAGCGGTGACGGCGACAGCGGCGACGACGCCAGCGGCGGCGCCACGACGGTCAAGGTCGCGTACCAGAAGACGACCGCGTTCCACCAGCTCGACGACATGCTGCAGGTCGCGAAGACCCAGTTCGAGGCCGACAACCCCGACATCACGATCGACCTGCAGCCCATCGAGGCCGAGCAGGACCAGTACTTCACCAAGCTCGCCCTCATGAACGGCTCTCCCTCGACCGCCCCCGACGTGATCTACGAGGACACGTTCCAGATCCGTTCGGACGCGGCGGCCGGCTACCTCGCTCCCCTCGACGACTACCTCGCCAAGTGGGGCGACTGGGACTCCCAGTTCTACGAGAACGCCAAGCAGGCCGGCCTCGGCGACGACGGCAAGACCTACGGCGTCTCGATGGGCACGGACACCCGCGGCATCTACTTCAACAAGACCATCTTCGAGCAGGCCGGCCTCCCCGCCGACTGGCAGCCGGACAACTGGGACGACATCCTCACCGCGGCCCGCACCATCAAGGAGAAGGTCCCGGACGCCATCCCGCTGAACATCTACGCGGGCAAGGCCGCCGGTGAGGCCACCACGATGCAGGGCTTCGAGATGCTCCTGTACGGGACCAAGGACACGCTGTACGACACCGACTCGAGCAAGTGGGTCGTGGGGTCGAAGGGCTTCCAGGACTCGCTCGACTTCTACAAGACCGTCTACGACGAGGGCCTCGGCACGCCGCTCGACCTCGCGCTCGACGCGTCCATCGGCAGCAAGGTGAGCACCGAGCTCCTCCCGCAGGGCAAGCTCGCGATGGCGATCGACGGCTCGTGGCAGCCCGGTGGCTGGATCTCCGGCGACAACGCGTGGCCCGAGTGGAACGACACGCTCGGCCTGGCCAAGATGCCGACGCAGGACGGCTCCGACCCGAAGTTCAACTCGATGTCGGGTGGCTGGACGCTCGCGGTCGGTGCGAACGCCAAGAACAAGCAGGCGGCGTTCGACTTCATCACGACCGCGCTGAACAAGGAGAACACCTTCAAGTACGACACCGAGAACAGCCAGATCGCCGTCCGCAAGGACGTGGCGGAGGACCCGGCGTACATCGCGTACAACCCGACCTTCAAGTTCTTCTCGGACCTGGTCGACGTCACGCACTTCCGTCCGGCGACGCCTGACTACTCGCAGATCTCGTCGAACATCCAGGTCGCCACCGAGGCCGTCGCCACCGGGCAGCAGTCGCCCGCGGACGCGGCGAAGGCGTACGACGAGGCCGTCAAGGGCATCGTCGGCGACGACAAGACCACCTCGGACTGATCTGGTGGTTGATCTCGCACTGCCTGCACAGGCAGGTCGTGGSCSGGGGGGGCCGCCCCCCCCCCCGGCCCGCGGCGGCGGTCCCGCCGCGAGGGGTTCTTCCGGATCCTCCCGCTCGGCCCCGCTGTCGCCCTCCTGGCGATCTTCCTGGCCGGCCCGATCATCTGGTCGCTGTACGGCTCCCTGACCAACACGGCCCTGACGGGCTACAAGGCGGCGAACCCGGAGTTCATCGGCCTGGACAACTACACCAAGCTGTTCACGAGCCCGGAGTTCTGGAACTCGCTGTGGCTCACGGTCCTGTTCGTGTTCGCGTCGGCGGTCATCGGGCAGAACGTGCTGGGGATGCTCTTGGCGCTGCTCATGCGGTCGGCCGCCAAGCCGATGCGGTCCATCGTCGGCGCGCTGGTCGTCTGCGCGTGGGTGCTGCCGGAGATCGTCGCGGCGTTCGCGCTCTACGCCTTCTTCTCCACCGACGGCACGTTGAACGCGATACTCGGCTGGTTCGGCGTGGCCAACACGACGTGGCTCATCTCGTTCCCGATGTTCGCCGTGATCCTGGCGAACATCTGGCGCGGCACGGCCTTCTCGATGATGGTCTACAACGCCGCGCTCGCCGAGGTGCCACCGGAGATCACGGAGGCGGCGGAGATCGACGGGGCGAACATGTTCCAGCGGTTCTTCCAGATCACGCTGCCCATGATCCGGCGGTCGATCTCGACCAACCTCATGCTCACGACCCTCCAGACGCTCGGCGTGTTCACGCTGATCTGGGTGATGACCGGCGGCGGACCCGGCATCAAGAGCTCGACCCTGCCGGTGCTCGCGTACCAGGAGGCGTTCAAGTTCTCGCAGGTGGGCTACGGCACTGCCATCGCGACCGTGACTCTGCTCATCGGTGCGCTGTTCTCGATCGTGTACATCAAGGCGCTCAAGCCGGAGGTGGACTGATGGCTGTCATCGACACACCGGTCCCCGTGGTCCCGCCGACGCTGCGGGAGAAAACGGCTCTGGCCTCACCGCGTGGCCGGAACACCAAGTGGGTCTCGACCGTGATCCTCGGGCTCATCGGCCTGACGTTCTTGATCCCGCTCGGCTGGATCCTGCTCGCGGCGTTCGACCCCAAGGCGACCGTCAGCGTGAAGGTCCCGTCGAACCCCACGTTCGACAACTTCTCGTCGGTGTTCACCTACGAGCAGACGCTGCTGCCGCTGTGGAACTCGTTCGTCATCTCGATGGGCACCGCGCTCATCACGATCGTCGTCTCGGTGCTCGCGGCCTACCCGCTGTCGCGCTACCAGATGCGGTTCCGGCGCTCGTTCCTGTACACCATCCTCTTCGCGACCGGCCTGCCGATCACCGCGATGATGGTGCCGGTCTACTCGCTCTTCGTGTACCTGCACCTGCTCGACTCGGTGCCCGGGACCATCTTCTTCATGGCCGCCGCGGGGCTGCCCATGTCGATCTGGATGACGAAGAACTTCATGGACTCGGTGCCGATCTCCCTAGAGGAGGCGGCGTGGGTGGACGGCGCGAGCGCGATGCGGGCCCTGGTCCGGATCGTCCTGCCGCTGATGCGACCCGGGATCGCGGTCGTCTTCATCTTCGCCTTCACGATGGCGTGGGGGAACTTCTTCGTCCCGTTCGTCCTCATCTTCAGCCCGGAGCACCAGCCGGCTGCGGTGGCGATCTTCAACTTCTTCGGGACCTACGGCTCGGTCGCGTACGGCAAGCTCGCTGCCTTCTCGATCCTCTACGCCGCTCCCGTCCTGGCGCTCTACCTGTTGGTCCAGCGGCTGTCTGGCGGCTCGTTCGCCATGGCCGGCGCCGTCAAGGGCTGACCCCGATACCCGTACGGAAAGAGGAGCACGATGCACGGCAACCCCCTGCTCACCGAAGGCCGGATCGACCGGTTCGTCTCGGAGAGAATCGTCCCCGCGATCTACCGCGACCGCGTGGCGCTCGACCTGACGGCCTGGTCCGCGCCCGGTGAACCGGTGCCGTTCCGCGACGCGGTCGCCCAGTCGTACGAGCCGGTCGCCCCGGGTCTGGCCTGGGGCGCTCCGTGGAGCACCACCTGGTTCCACGTCACCGGGTCGGTCCCGGAGGGCTGGCCGTTCGCGGGCACGGCTGTCGAGCTCGTCGTCGACCTGGGCTTCAACAAGGACAACCCCGGCTTCCAGGCCGAGGGTCTCGTCTGGCGCGCCGACGGCACGACGATCAAAGGCGTCTCGCCGTTCAACCAGGCGGTGCCGTGGTCGGAGGGGTCGTCCGTCGACGTCTACGTCGAGGCCGCCGGCAACCCGAACATCGCGAGCAACTTCGGCTTCGTCCCGACGCCCTACGGCGACCGGGCGACCGCGGGCACCGACCCGCAGTACGAGCTCAAGGTCGTGGACATCGCGCTGCGCGACATCGCGGTGTGGGAGCTGTGGCAGGACCTCGTCGCCCTGGTGGGGCTGATGAAGGAGCTGCCCGCGGACTCCACGCGCGCCGCGAGCATCCGGTACGGGCTCGACGCGGTCATCGACCTGGTGGACCCGCACGACGTCTCCGGCACCGCGGGCGTGGCCCGTGCCGCGCTGCGTCCGCTGCTCGACGCCCCTGCCTCGAGCTCGGCACACCTGGCCATCGCCGCCGGCCACGCGCACATCGACTCCGCCTGGCTGTGGCCGCTGCGCGAGACGGTCCGCAAGTGCGCCCGCACGTTCTCCAACGTGCTGGCTCTCATGGACGAGAACCCGGACTTCGTGTTCGCGTGCTCGTCGGCGCAGCAGTACGCGTGGATGAAGGAGTTCTACCCGGACATCTTCGACCGCATCCGCAAGAAGGTCGCGGCCGGTCAGTTCGTGCCCGTCGGCGGCATGTGGGTCGAGTCCGACACCAACATGCCCGGCTCCGAGGCGATGGCCCGGCAGATGGTCGCCGGCAAGCGGTTCTTCCTCGAGGAGTTCGGCGTCGAGACGCAGGACGTCTGGCTGCCCGACTCCTTCGGATACTCGGGCGCGCTGCCGCAGATCGTGCGCGCGGCCGGCTCGAAGTGGTTCGTGTCGCAGAAGCTGTCCTGGAACGACACCGACCGCATGCCGCACCACACGTTCACGTGGGAGGGCATCGACGGGTCCCGCGTGCTCACGCACTTCCCGCCCGTCGACACGTACAACTCCGACCTGTCCGCCAAGGAGCTGCTGCACACCGAGGCGAACTTCAACGAGAAGGGCGTCGCGGCGTCGTCGATCGTGCCCTACGGCTGGGGCGACGGCGGTGGCGGTCCGACGCGGGAGATGATCGCGTCGGCCCGACGGTTCGAGAACCTCGAGGGTGCGCCGCGCGTCGAGCTGGGCAGCCCGAACACGTTCTTCGAGCGCGCGGAGTCGCAGTTCACCCACCCGCCGGTGTGGTCCGGGGAGATGTACCTGGAGTTCCACCGCGGCACGTACACGTCCCAGGCTCGCACCAAGCAGGGCAACCGTCGCACCGAGCACCTGCTGCGCGAGGCCGAGCTCTGGGCGACGACGGCGGCTGTACAGAACGGCGTCGAGTATCCGTACGACGAGCTCGAGACGCTCTGGCACACGGCGCTCCTGCACCAGTTCCACGACATCCTGCCGGGGTCGTCGATCGGCTGGGTGCACCGCCAGGCCGAGGAGACGTACGCCCGCATCGGGGGCGAGCTCGAGGCGCTGATCGCGGCCTCCACGCAGGCCGTCGTCGGCTCGGGCGACACGCCGCTGCTGCTGAACGCCGCGCCGCACAGCCGGGACGGCGTCGCCGCCCTCGGGGCCGGTGAGACGCAGGCGCCCGTCGGCGACCCGGTCCAGCTCCTCCGCGCCGACGACGCGACCATCCGCATCCGCAACGGCCTGATCGACGTGCACCTCACCTCGGGCGGCCAGATCGACTCTCTCGTCGACCTCGTGGCCGACCGTGAGGTCATCCCGGCCGGCACGCTGGCCAACCTGCTGCAGCTGCACCGGGACACCCCGGCCAAGTGGGACGCCTGGGACATCGACACGGAGTACCGCCGGGTCGGTACCGACCTGCTCGACGCGGACAGCCGCGAGGTGGTGACCGAGACCGCCGACGTCGTCGTGGTGCGGACCACGAGGACGTTCGGCTCATCGACGCTGGTGCAGGAGCTCACGTTCCGGCGCGGGAGCGCGGCGATCGAGATCGTCACGGACATCGAGTGGCGCGAGCGGCAGAAGCTGCTCAAGCTCGCCTTCCCGCTGGACGTGCACGCCGACCGGTCCGCCGCCGAGACGCAGTTCGGCCACGTGTTCCGCGCGACGCACACGAACACGTCGTGGGACGCCGCCCGGTTCGAGATCTGCGCGCACCGCTGGCTGCACGTGGGCGAGCCCGGCTACGGGGTCTCGATCGCGAACGACGCGACGTACGGGCACGACGTCACGCGTCGGGAGGGCGGCACCGGGACGACGGTCCGTCTGTCCCTCCTGCGCGCGCCCGTGTTCCCGGACCCCGAGGCCGACCAGGGTCACCACCGCCTCACGACGGTGCTGCACCCCGGCGCGGGCATCGCGGACGCGATCGAGGACGGCTACCGGACCAACCTGCCGGCGCGCGTCGTGCAGGGTGCCGGTCCGGTGGCGCCGCTGGTCGTCGTCGACAACCCGGCGATCGTGGTCGAGGCCGTGAAGCTGGCCGAGGACCGCAGCGGTGACGTGGTCGTGCGGCTGTACGAGTCGCTCGGGGGACACGCGAAGGGCACGCTCACGCCGTCCTTCGCGGTGGGGGGGGGGGGGGGGSGCGCCCCCCCCCCCCCCCCACCTCTCGTGCGTCAGCCGAACAGGTCCTCGAGGAACCCGCCCGGCCGCTTCTTCTTCTTGGCCCGGTAGTACTCGTCGTCGCCGCGGTACCGGTCGTCGGTCCGTGGCGCCGGCGTGGCCGCTTGCTGCGCAGACCCGTAGTACGAGCCCTCCGCGTCGATGAGCCGTTCGAGCTCGCCGCGGTCCAGGAACACGCCGCGGCAGCCGGTGCACTGGTCGACGGTGACGCCGTTGCGCTCGTACATCCGCATCTCGGCGCCGCACTTGGGACAGGTCATCGGATCCTCCCGGGGTTGGTACCCGGTGAACGATCAGACCCGGTCGAGGGTTTCCTCGCGCTCGGGCACGCGGCGTCCGTCGAGCACCTGCGACGCCGCGACGACGACCAGACCGGCGAGGGGCACGACAAGGAGGCCGACCCGCAACGAGGTCTCGTCGGCGATCAGGCCGACGACGGGCGGCGAGAGCAGGAACCCGACGCGCATGAGCCAGCCGAGGACGGCCAGACCCGTGCCGGCGCGCAGGCCCGGCAGGCTGTCGGCGCCGTGCATGGCCGACGGGACGAGGGTCGCGATGCCGAAGCCGGCGGCCGCGAAGCCCGCGATCGTGCCGGGGACCGTCGGGACGGCGAGCGCCAGGCCCATGCCGACCGCGACGAGCGCGCCGCCGGAGCGGGCCATCGCGCGGTGCCCGAACCGGTCGACCATCCGGTCGCCGATGGTGCGGCCGACGAACTGCGCACCGGTGAGCGCGACGAAACCGAGAGCGGCGATCGACAGGGGCGCGCCGAGCGAGCCCGAGAGGTAGACGGCACCCCAGGTGCTGCCGGAGTCCTCGACGATCGAGCCCGCGGCGGCGATCAGGACGAGAGCGGCCATGGTGCCGACGAGCGCCGGCGACCACACGCTGCGGTTCGTGCGGGCCTCGTCGGACGCCGGCCGGTCGTCCTCGTCGTGACCCGGGAGCAGGAACCGGTACGCGGACAGCGCGACGACCGCGAACACGACCGCGGAGATGGCGAGGTGCAGCCCTCGGGCCATGCCCGTCGCGACCGCGGCCGCACCCATCAGACCGCCGGTCACGGCGCCGATGCTCCAGACCGCGTGGAAGGAGTTGAGGATCGATCGGCCGTAGCGGCGCTGGACGCGCAGGCCGTGCGCGTTCTGGGCGACGTCGGTGATCGCGTCCATCGAACCGGCCAGCAGGAGGCCGAGCGCGAGGAGCGCCCACGTGCCCGAGACGCCGGCCAGAAGCACGCCGAACGCGGTCAGGACCGTGCCGACGACGGCCACGCGGGACGAGCGGAAGCGTCGGATCAGGACGCCTGCGGCGAGGCCCGCCAGGAGCGCACCGACCGGGAACGCGGCGATCGCGAGCCCGTACTGGGCGTTGCTCAGGCCGAGGTCCTCCTTGATGGCGGGGTACTCGGGGAAGAGGTTGGCGAAGACGGCGCCGTTGGTGAAGAACAGGACGGCGACGGCGACGCGGGCGTTCTTGAGGGTCGTGACCTGCTCAGGCAACGTGCACCTCGATCCCCGCGCGGCGGAGCTCGTCGAGGGTGTCCTGCGGGGTCTCGTCGTCAGTGACCAGCACGTCGAACTCGGTCAGCGGGCACACGACCGCCAGGGCGGTGCGGACGAACTTGGCGGCCTCGCCGACCAGGATCGTGCGGCGGGCGCTGGCCATCGCGGCGCGCTTGGTGGCGGCCTCGACGTCGTCGTACGCGGTGACGCCGTCGGCCATCGACAGGCCGCAGCAGCTGATGATCGCGGTGTCGACGCGCAGCGCCCGCAGGGACGCCTCCGTCATGGGGCCGACGAGGGAGCCCTCGCCGAACCGCGACGTGCCGCCGGGGACCTTGAGCGTGGTCTCGGGGCTCGCGGACAGGACGTGCGCCGCGGGCAGCGAGAGCGGGACGACCGTGAGGCGCCGGTTCACCAGCCGGCGCGCGAGCGCCAGGCCCGTGGTGCCGCTGTCGAGGATGACGGCCTCACCGTCGCTGATCATCCCGGCGACGGCGGCGGCGATGGCCTCCTTGGCCGTGGACGACTCGACCTCCCGCAGCGCGAACGGCAGCTCCTCGCCGCGCAGCAGCAGGCTGACCGCGCCGCCGTGCACCCGGCGCAGGGCGCCGGCGGCCGCGAGGGCGTCGAGGTCACGGCGCACGGTGACCTCCGAGGTGTCGAGCTCGAGGGCCAGGTCGGCGACGTCGAGCCGCTCGGTCTCGCGGAGGCGCTGCACGATCAGGTGCTGGCGGGAGGGGCTGTCCATGGCGTTAAACATACGTGCTGTGGTTACGAACGCAAGTTTCAGGTGATCGTTTGCCGTGAGCTCCAGGTCCTCGGCGACCCACCGACACCCTGAGGGGATTAGTCTCGACGGTGGACTAAACCACCGAGAGGACCACACCGCTGTGAAGACCTTCACCCTGCCCGGCACCGACATGGTCGTCCCCAACGTCGTGCTCGGCCTCATGCGTATCCAGGACAAGACCGACGACGAGGTCCGCGAGCTGGTGTCCGCGGCGCGCGACTCCGGGATCGCGTTCCTCGACCACGCCGACGTCTACGGGTCCCCGCTGCACGGCTGCGAGCGCCGGTTCGCCGAGGCGCTGCGCCTCACGCCCGCCGACCGCGCCGAGCTGATCCTCCAGACGAAGGCCGGCATCGTGCCCAGCGGGCCGTACTTCGACTTCTCCTACGAGCACCTGGTCGAGTCGGTGGACGGCTCGCTCGCGGCGTTGGACACGGACTACATCGACATCCTGCTTCTGCACCGCCCCGACGCCCTCGTCGAGCCCGAGGAGGTCGCCCGCGCGTTCGACGAGCTGCACGCCGCCGGCAAGGTGCGCGCGTTCGGCGTCTCCAACCAGACGCCGGGGCAGATCGAGCTGCTCCGTCGCTACGTGAAGCAGCCGCTCGTGGCCAACCAGCTCCAGCTGTCGATCACCCACGCGCCGATCGTCGCGCAGGGGGTCTCGTCGAACATGCTCGACGAGGACCAGTCGATCTCCCGCGACAGCGGCATCGTCGACTACTGCCGCCTGCACGACATCACCATCCAGGCGTGGTCGCCGTTCCAGGCCGGGTTCTTCACGGGCGTCTTCCTCGACAACCCGGAGTACCCCGAGCTCAACGCGGTCATCAACCGGCTGGCGTCGGAGTACGACGTGCCGCCGATCGCCATCGCGACGGCCTGGATCACCCGGCACCCCGCGCAGATGCAGGTGGTCCTGGGCACGACGAGCCCCGACCGGGTGCGGGGTGCGGCCCTCGGCTCCGAGATCCCGCTGACCCGTGCCCAGTGGTACGAGCTCTTCCGCGCCGCGGGGCACATCGTCCCCTGACGCTCGTCGCGACCTCGCCCGGGTCAGCCGCTGGCACGCCCCAGCCGGCCGGCCCGGGCGAGCGTCGCCCGCGCCCGCTGTACGGTGGCGCTCCCCGCGACCTCCGAGGAGAAGACATGCCGGTCTGGCTCATCATCGCGCTGATCGGCGTCGGCCTGGCCGCGCTCGGGTTCGCGGGTCTGGGCAGCCTGCTCATCTGGGTCGGGGTGTTCATCGTGCTCGGCGGTCTTGGCGTCGCCATCCTCAGCTGGCGCCAGAACCGGTAGTCCGCGCGCCGCCGAGCCGGCAGCGACCGGCGTGCCAGACTCCCTGGTCAGAGCCTGCATCTGGCCGGCCGCGAGTTGCCGGCCGCACGCCGCCGGCGGACAGGGAGCGCCGCGATGGGCGAACCGGTCACGTGGCAGAGCAGGGCGGCACGGCTCGGCGGGGTCGCCGTCGGGCTGAGCCTGCTGGCGCTCGCCCTGCTCGGGATCGCGATCTGGCTGATCGCCACCGACCGACCTCCGCTCCTGTCGAACGATGCCGGGGTCGTGATCCTGCCGGTCGACGTGGCGCTCCGCGCCCCGCGGACCTCGATCGTGCTGGCTGTCGCGCTCGCGGTGGTGGCGTTCTTCGTCGGCATGGTGGCGCTGCACGCCGCGGGTGCGATCCGCGTCCTGTCCCGCGGTCGACGCATCACGGATCCGCTGCCCGGCGAGTCGGCACGGATGGCGCGCGTGGTCCTGGGACCGGTTGCGGTGCGGACGCTCGAGCTCGACGCGCCGCCGGAGTGGCCGCTCACCGCGCTGCCGCCGGAGAGCAGCTCGCCGACGACCGTGCGCTGCACCGTCCTCATCCCGGCGCACAACGAGGAGGCCATCCTCAAGCTCACGCTGGACTCGTTGCACGGTCAGGTCCGACGACCCGACCGTATCCTCGTGATCGCGGACAACTGCACCGACGGGACGGTCGCCATCGCCCACGCGTCCGGGGTCGAGGTCTACGAGACCGTCGGCAACGTCGAGCACAAGGCTGGTGCGCTCAACCAGGTCCTGGCCCGGCTGCTCCCGGAGTCGAGCGTCGAGGACGTCGTCCTCGTCATGGACGCGGACTCGACGATCACGCCCGACTTCCTCGAGGTCGCGCTCGGGCTTCTCGACGAGGACCCGGACCTCATGGCCATCGGCGGCCTCTTCTCGGGCGAGGACGGTGCGCGGGTCCTGGGCCAGCTCCAGCGCAACGAGTTCACGCGCTACCAGCGGGTGCTCGGTCGTCGCGAAGGGCGCTTGTTCGTCCTCACCGGCACGGCGTCGGTCTTCCGCGCCTACGCCCTGCGCGCGGTCGCCGAGGCCCGAGGGTCGCTCATCCCGGGTCGCTGGGGTGAGGTCTACGACGCCGTGGCCATGACCGAGGACAACGAGCTGACCCTGGCGCTGAAGTCGCTGGGCGCCGGCATGATCTCCCCCGCCCGCTGCCGGGTGACCACGGAGGTCATGGGTACCTGGCGCGACCTGTTCCGCCAGCGCCTGCGCTGGATGCGCGGGGCGCTGGAGAACGTCAGCGCGTACGGCTTCACGCGCACCACCTCGCGCTACTGGGGCCAGCAGCTCGCGCTCGCGTACGGCGTCGTCGCGCTGAACTCGTACCTGCTGCTGATGGCGATCGGGATCCTCGCCGCCGACAGCTTCGTGTGGTCGGGTTTCTGGCTCGCGATCGGTGCGATCTTCCTGCTCGAGCGCGTGGTCACGGCATGGGCGGCGGGGTGGCGCGGACGGCTCGTCGCCTTCCCGCTCCTCATCGAGCTCGCGTACTCGCTGTTCCTGCAGTCGACGTTCGTGTCGGCGATCTGGCAGATCCTCACGCGCCGCAAGGCGGGCTGGAACTATGTGCCCCGCCCGGCGCTCGCGGTGCTGCCGCTGCCCCTCCTGGCGCTCCCGCTGCTCCCCCACGTGGTGCCGGCGAACCTGCTGCCGTCCTCCGTGCTCGAGTCGTCGTTCGTAGAGGCGCTCAGCGTGTTCGTCGGCATCAACACGCTGTTCTTCGCGGTGCTCGCCCTGTTCCAGATGGCGCCGCCGCTCCGCAAGACGTACCACCGCCTGCGCTCGGGCCTCTAGCCGACCCTTCTGGTCAGCGCTTGCGCGTGACGGCGGCCTTGCCCTTGTCGAGGCCGGCCTTCGCGGTGGCCTTCGTCCGCTCGAGGATCCGACGAGCCCACACGAACTCCGACGCGAGCACGGCGAGCCCGGCCAGGATCACGAGGAAGCCGGGCCCGGGCAGGACGAGCATCACCAGACCGGCCAGGACGAGCACCCCGCCGAACCCCGCGACGACGACCACCCGCACGGGGTGCGGGAGCCGGTGCAAGGTGCGCTGGACCGCGGCGAACCGTCCCTCGGTCGCCTCGGTCTGCTCAGGATCCTGGATCTCGTTGGTCGCGCTCATGCCGATGCCTGCGTCGGTCGGGTCATTCCGGTCTCCCCTGGCGTCGGATGAGCAGGGAGCGTCTCACGACGATCACGAAGCCGCCACGTGCGCCTCGACGGTTCGATCATCTGCCTGTGGAGGACCGCGGCGGGGTGTCGGTGGTCGCTCGTACACTTGTTCGAACGGTCGAGCGGCCGGGTCAGTTCGAGCGGGGGTGGCGACGATGACGACGACCTTCGATGCGCCCGCCCTGGACCCGGCCACGGACCTGCGTCCCGCGCCTGGCGGGTGCTCGTGCGCGTGTTCGTGCGGTGGGCGTGTGGACCGCAGCGTGGTCGTTGGTGGGGCCGAAGCGTTGGTCTGCGTGACGGATCCGGTGGCCGCCGCACCCGAGGGCGTCGCTGGCGCGATCGGCTTCGTGGGCGCTCGACCCCGGGGTTCGGCCGGTGCGACTGGCCTGGTGGGCGCCCGACCTGAGGGTTCGGCCAGTGCGACCGGCACGGCGGGCCCACCGGACCGGGACTCAGGGGGCCGTGCGCCGTTGCTGACGCCTGGAGGCTCCGGCGACGTGGTTCGTCAGTTCGCGCCGTGGCGGGACTCGGTGTTCCCCTCGTTCCCGGTGTCGGCGAGCCCGGCGGAGCTGGTGGCGCTGCTGGGTGCGGTGGATCCGGCGGACGTCTCGGACGGGGACCTGGTCAACGGGGTCGCGGGGTGGCAGCAGGCGCTGTGCGCGGTGCAGGCCGCGCAGGCGATGTGGTTGGCCGAGCTCGGGGCACGCGCGTCGGTGCCGGACGAGTGGATCGCGGACCAGGTCGCGGCGGAGCTGGCGATGACACGGCGCGCGGCGCAGGGCCTGGTCGTGCGGGCGTGCCTGGTCGGTGCACGGCCGGCGCTGCGCGAGGCGTGGGCCGCGGGGCGGGTGGACGCGCGCAAGGTGGACGTGATCCTCAAGGAGACCGCCTACCTCAATGAGGACGCCGCCACGGTGGAACCGGTCGTGATCGCAGACGCGGTCGAGCGAGCGGCGACCCTGACCGGTCCGCAGCTGGGCCAGCACGTGCGCAAGCAGGTCCTGCTCGCCGACGCGACCGCGGCGGAAAGGCGCCGGGTCAGGTCGGTCGAGGACCGGTGCGTGTCGTTGACGCCGTCGGTGGACGGGGTCGCCTGGGTCAGTGCGTTGTTGCCGGCGAAGGACGCCGTGATGGTCTTCACCGCGGTCGACGCGCTGGCGCGCACGACCCGGGTGCGTGGGGATCGACGCACAGCGGATCAGCGGCGCGCGGACGCGTTCACCGACGTGTTCGTGGGCATCCTGGAGCGGCAGGAGACCCCGGACGGAACCCCAGTGCCACGTCGGCACGGTCAGGCCGTCTCCATCAACGTGACCGTCGCCGCGTCCACGCTGCTCGGTGTGGACGAGGACCCGGGGTGGTTGGACTCCTACGGCCCGATCACCGCACCGTTGGCCCGTCAGCTCGCCCAGGACGGGACCTGGCGCCGGGTGCTGACCGATCCCGCCACGGGTCTGGTGTGCGAGACCGGGCCGGTGTCCTACAAGCCCGGCGTCGACGTGACCCGCACAGTCCTGGCCCGCGATGTCACCTGCACGTTCCCTGGCTGCCGCCAGCCCGCGGTCCGTTGCGACCTGGACCACCGCGCGCCGTTCGACCCGGCCAAGTCGGCGCACGGGCAGACGTGCGTGGAGAACCTGCACGCCCTGTGCCGCCACCACCACCGGGCCAAGACGGCGAAACGGTGGAACGTCACCTACGAGCGGTCCACCGGCATCACGATCTGGACGTCCTGGCTCGGGTTCACCTACTACCGCCAGCCCAGCCGTACGTTGACCGACCCCACCAGCCTCGCAACCCTCGCTGCCCGTCTCCACGAACAGCGACCGGGCCAACCTCCGCCAGGCGAGCCGCCACAAGCACAAGCACCCGCGCATCCGCCCGACCAGCCGCCCTCCGGGGACCCGCCGCGAGCGCAAACGCCCGCGCATCCGCCCGACCAGCCGCCCTCCGGGGACCCGCCACGAGCGCGAACGCCCGCGCATCCGCCCGACCAGCCGCCCTCCGGGATCCCACAGATCGGTGCGCCAGGATTCGGCGACGCGCGGCCGGTCGAGTCGCCGCGGCCCTCCGCCGACGGTCGCGCCGACTACCCCCCACCGTTTTGACGTCGGCCCACCTGCGGTGCACGTCAGGAGCGTTCGTCGCTCGTGGGATCGGGAACCCGGCTTTGCCCGACAGGCCGCTGGTCGGCGTGCAGACCGTAGCGCCGACGACCCACCTTCTGACTCGACCCCGTCTCCGCTCTCCCATGGTCGCCAGGGCGCTGGCAGACTCCGTCGGGAAGGCAACCGCGCGAACGGCGCGTGTGGTTCCGGCCCGATACGTCCGCCGCGAGGTTCGAACGGCGGCCCGAGCGCCGTGCGCGGACCGGCGAGGAGGAGAGTGCATGTCGTTCCAGGCGTACCTCGACAACATCGAGGAGAAGACCGGGCTGACCCCGCGCCAGATCGTCGACCTCGGCAAGGAGCGGGGCTACGACGACCCCTCCGTCAAGGCCGGCGTGATCGTCGACTGGCTCAAGGAGGACTACGACCTGGGCCGCGGGCACGCGATGGCGATCGTGCACGTGATCAAGAAGGGGCCGGCGATCAGCACCAAGCACGTCGGCACGGACGGGGTCCACCGAGACGAGTCCGAAGAGCTGTGGCTCGACGGCAAGGCGACGAACCCCGCGAACGCCTAGAGGAGCGGGGAGCACCCCGCGCCGGCCGGAAACCTCGAGAGCCGTGACGCCGTCGGAGCGCAGGTGCCGTCCGGGTGCGCCCGCCGGTACCGTTGCGCCCGTGCCTGCACCCGCGACCGGACCCGCGCGCCTCGCGCGTGCGTTCGTCGTCGCGATGAGCACCCTCTGCCTCGCGCTCGGTGCGCACGTGCTCGGCGGCGGCCAGATCCCGCGGACCATCGTGCTGGTGCCTCTTGCCGCGGTCGTGCTCGCCGCGGCGCTGCCCTTCGCCGGCCGACGGATCGGCGCTCCGGCCGCAGTCGCGGTGCTGGGCGTCGGCCAGCTCGGGCTCCACCAGGCGTTCGGTGCCCTGAGCGACATGGGCTGCGCGCCGATGGGCGAGATGGCAGGGCACGCGCACGCGGTGCAGATCGCCTGCACGGCATCCCCCGAGCACATGGGCAGCACTGGTGGCACCGCGATGTTCGTCCTGCACGTCGTCGCGACCCTGGTCACGGCACTGCTGATCGCGGGAACCGACCGCACGCTGACCTGGATCGCCACCTGGCTGAGCCCGCTGGTCGCGCTGCTGGCCCCGGTCACGCTGCCCGCGTCCGCAGTCCTGCCGGTCTCCATCGAGACCCCTCGGGTCGCCGGCCGGTGCGACGTCGGTGTCGTCCCTCTGCGCGGACCGCCGACGTCACGCGCGCACGTCACGCTGGCGGCCTGAGCTCCTCCGAGGCAGGTCGGCCCGGACGTGCGCGTCCGCACACCCTCGTCGACCAGCCCTGCCACAGGAGTCCCCTCATGTCCTCGATCCACCGCCGCACCCGCGTCGCCGCGGTCGCAGTCACCAGCCTCGCGCTCGTCACGCTCCCGGCCGCCGCGGCCTCGGCGCACGTCCACATCGACCCGGCAACGACGACCGCGGGCGGCTTCACCGTCCTGACCGTCCGGGTCCCCAACGAGTCGTCGACCGCCGCGACCAGCAAGGTCGTCGTCGACCTCCCCACCGACCACCCGCTGCTGTCGGTGATGACCCAGCCGGTCCCGGGCTGGACAGCGACCGTTACCACGGCACCGCTGCCCGAGCCCGTCGACTTCTTCGGCACCACGCTCACGGAGGCGCCGGCGACCGTGACCTGGACCGCGGACCCCGGCAGCGAGATCGCCGACGGCCAGTTCCAGCAGTTCCCCCTCTCGGTCGGCCCGCTTCCCGACGAGGGCACCGAGCTGGTCCTGCCCACGCACCAGACGTACACCGACGGCACGGTGGTGGACTGGGCCGACCCGACGCCGGACAGCGGCGAGGAGCCCGAGCACCCCGCACCCGAGTTCACGACGACGGCCGCGGAGGCCGAGGGCCACGGCCAGACAGCGGAGCCCGGTGCCGAGCCCAGCGTCGAGCCCAGTGCCGAGCCGGTGGCCGCCGACGACGCAGACGGTGCCGAGCCCGACACCCTCGCGCGGACGCTCGGGCTGGTCGGCGTCGTCCTCGGCGCCGGTGCCCTGGTCGTCGCGCTCGTGTCGCGCCGTCGTCGGGTGGACGCCTGATGTCGGCCGGGTCGGTGCGGGCGATGCGCACGATCACGATCGCCCTCGTCGGTCTCGTCACGGCCGGTGTCGGCCTGCTCGGCGCGACGGCCGCGCAGGCACACAACGTGCTGCGCAGCACCGACCCGGCCGACGGTTCCACCGTCGCGACGGCACCCGAGCAGGTCACGCTCACGTTCGACGAGCCCGCCCTGGCACTCGGCACCGAGATCGAGGTGCGCAGCCCGGACGGCACGCTGGTCAGCGACGGCGACCCGGTCCTCGTCGACTCGACGGTCACCGAGAAGCTGGCCGGCGAGCTGCCGGCGGGCGAGTACGCGGTGACGTGGCGGGTCACCTCGGTCGACGGCCACCCGATCACCGGGGAGTTCTCGTTCACGGCGTCCGCGGGCACGACGATCGGCGACGCGCCGACGTCGACCCCGAGCTCGTCCGCGGCCGACGAAGGTTCGGCCGACGAGGGTTCGGCCGGCAGGTCGGGCGGGGGCGGCGGTGCCCCGGTGATCGTCGCGGTCGTCGTCGCGGCGGTCGTGATGTCGTGGCTGCTGTGGCGGCGCCGCCGACCGCGGGACGTGTCGGGCGACGCCTAGGAGGAGGTCCGCTGGAGCGATCCGACCGGCACGTTGTACTGGTCGATCAGCGTCAGGTGGTCGTCGCTGACCAGTCCGGCGACCGACGTCGAGAGCCACGCGTCGACCTCGGGGCAGTACATCCTCGTCGTCGCCCAGGCCGAGAAGCTGACCCCGGTCTCGGACACCTTCCACGAGCCGCTGACCCGGTTGCAGCCGTCGGACCCGGACGCGGTGCCGTCGGCGGCCAGGTCGAGGTAGGCCTGGCCCTCGGTCGTCGACGCGCCCCACGTGCCGGTCGGGTCGTCGACGGGCGGGGCCGACGACGGCGACGCTGTGCACGCCGCGAGCAGGGGGGCGAGCACGACAAGCCCCGCCAGCCCGGCGAGGGAGGCGACGCGTCGGCTCATATCGGGCACGCTAGCACCGGGCCGGAAGGGCCCTCGGAGGGAAGGACGGGGATGTCCGACGCGACCGTGAGCCTGCTGGTCCTGGCGGGCTGCGTCGGGCTGTTCGTCTGGAACCGGCTGTCGGTGGGCGTGGTCGCCATCCTCACGGCCCTGACCCTCTACGCGACCGGGCTGATCGACGCGACGCAGGCGGTCGCGGGGTTCGGGGACCCGGTCGTCATCTTCATCGCGAGCCTGTTCGTGCTCAGCGAGGGGCTCGAGTCCTCGGGCGTCACGGCATGGGCCGGGCAGCAGCTGATCGCGCGCGCCGGGACGGGTCGCGCCAGGCTCCTGGTCGCGCTGATGGGACTGTCCGCGCTGATGGCGGCGCTCGTCACCCCGAACGGCGCGGCCGCGGCGCTCCTGCCGGTCGTCGTGCTCGCCGCCCGGCGCGCCGGCCGGTCCACGTCCCAGATGCTCATGCCCCTCGCGTTCGCCGCGAGCGCGGGCGCGCTGCTCGTCCTGTCCGGCAGCACCGTCAACGTCATCGTGTCCGACGCCCTGCTCGAAGCGACCGGCCAGACGTTCGGCTTCTTCGAGTTCGGCCTGATCGGCCTGCCGCTCGTCCTGGTGACGGTCGCGGTGTCGGTGCTCGTCGGAAAGCCCCTCCTCCCGGACCGCACGCCCACGTCGCTGCCCGCCGACTTTTCCGGCCACCTCGACAGCCTGGTCGAGCACTACCGGCTGGACCAGGGCTTCTTCCGCCTGCGGGTCACGGCCTCGTCGGCCGTCCCGCGGGACCTGCCGGCCGACGTGGTGCTCATCGGGATCCAGAAGGAGAACGGGGAACTTGCCGACGAGGGGCACGTGGCGGTGCACGGTGACGTCCTGGTCGCGACGGGGGACGGCACGACGGCGTTCGCCGAGGCGCACGGGCTGAGCATCGCCTCGAAGCCGCTGACGCGCAGCACCCGGGTGGCCCTGCTCGGTCGTGAGGTCGGCGTCGCCGAGCTCGTCGTGCCGCCGCGGTCGAGGATCATCGGAGAGGTCGTGTTCCCCGGCGCGGTCCGGTCGGGCGTGACGATCCTCGCGGTCCGGCGCCTGGGCAGGGACCGGTTCCCGGAGCGCACGACGCTGGCCGAGGGGGACGCGCTGCTGGTGCACGGCACGTGGCCTGCGGTCGAGGCGCTCGCCGACGACCAGGACGTGCTGCTCGTCGACAGCCCGGAGATGGTGCGCCGGCAGACGGTCGCGTTCGGGCCGCTCGCCCGGCGGGCGGTCGCCGTGCTGACGGGGACCGTGGTCCTGCTGGCCACCGGCGTGGTCCCGCCCGCGATCGCCGGGCTGATCGGCGCGACGGCCATGGTCGTGCTCGGCGTGGTGAACGTCCCGCAGGCCTACCGCGCCGTCTCCTGGCAGACCGTCGTGCTCGTCGGCGGGCTGATCCCGCTGAGCGTCGCGATCGCGTCGAGCGGGGCGGCTGACCTCGTCGCGGGCTGGCTCCTGGACCTCGTCGGCGACGGCGACCCGCGGCTGGTGCTGGCGGCACTCTTCGTCGTGACTCTGCTGCTCGGGCAGGTGGTGAGCAACACCGCGACGGTGCTGATCATCGCCCCGATCGCCCTGGCCGTGGCCGGTGAGGCGGGCCTCGCGCTGCCGCCCGTCCTCATGCTCGTCGCGGTCGCCGGCGCGGCCTCGTTCCTCACCCCGATCGCCACGCCCGCCAACATGATCGTGATGACGCCCGGCGGGTACACGTTCGCGTCGTACTGGAAGCTCGGGCTCGCGACGACGGCCGCGTGGTTTGTCGTCGGCGTCGGGCTGATCCCGGTGATCTGGCCGGTCTGAGCCTCAGTTGAGGTAGATCGACGCCCCGGGGCCGAGCGGGATGCCGAGCAGGTACCAGACCACCAGGAGCGCGGTCCACGAGACCAGGAGCACCACGGTGTACGGGAGCATCAACGAGATCACCGACCCCACGCCCACCTTGCGCCGGTACCGCTCGGCGAAGATGACGATGAGCGCGAAGTACGGCATCAGCGGCGTGGCCACGTTCACGGGCGAATCGCCGACGCGGTAGGCAGCCATAGCGAGGTCAGGCGAGATGCCGAGCTGGATGAACAGCGGCACGAACACCGGCGCGAAGATGGCCCACTTGGGCACCACGCCGCCGATGAAGATGTCGATGATCGCCGTCACCGCGATGAGCCCGACGATCAGCCAGACGGTGCTCAGGTTCGCGTTCTCGAGGGTGTCCGCCATGTTCACCGCGGCGATGGTGCCGAGGTTCGAGTAGTTGAAGTAGGCGATGAACTGGCTGATCACGAGCAGCAGGAAGATCAGCCCCGACAGCCCGGCGATCGTCTTGGTCATCGGGTTGATCACGTCCATCGAGCCCTTGATCGTCCCGGCCCCACGGCCGTAGCAGAGCCCCATCACGAAGAAGTAGACGAGGATCAGGAAGATGATCGAGTTCAGGAACGGGCTGTTCTCGATCAGGCTGCCGGTCTCCGGGTTCCGCAGCACCGCGTTCGGCGGGAGCGTCAGGGCGAGGACGACGACCGTGACGCCGACGAACCCCCAGAACGCCCATCGCAGGCCGTTGCGCTCCTCGGGGCTGAGCTCGCCGGAGGGGGCCTCGGTCTCCGCGGTCTCGGGGCCCTCGCTCGGGTGGTACGGACCCAGGCGCGGCTCCACGAACTTCTCCGTGAGCAGGGTCGCGACGATCGTGACGAGCAGCGTCGAGGCGATCGAGAAGTAGAGGTTGCCGGTGATCGCCACGTGGTGCGCGGGGTCGGCGATCGCCTCGTTGGTGATCTGCGCGAGCATGCCGTCGACGGGCGTGATGAGCATGTTCACCGCGAACCCGCCGCCGACGCCCGCGAACGCCGCGGCGAGACCGGCCAGCGGGTGCCGGCCGAGCGAGTAGAACACGGCAGCCGACAGCGGGATCAGGACCAGGTAGCCGGCGTCGGTCGCGATCGAGGACAGGACGCCGAGCAGCACGATGATGAACGTGATCGCGCGCGGCGGCGTGACCTTGACCAGCCGCTTGATGAACGCCTGGATCAGGCCGACCTCCTCGGCCATCCCGACGCCGATCATCGCCACGAGGATCACGCCGACCACGCCGAACGAGTTGAAGTTCGACACCGGCGACGTGAAGACGAACCGCAGCCCGTCGGCGTCCAGCAGGCTCTGCGCCGCGACGGTGACGGTCTGCACGTCGTCGGCACCGAGCTGCGCCTGCTCGAACGTGACGCTGGAGCCGGCGGCCTGGAAGACCGCCGAGAGCACCATGATCAGCCCGATGAGGATCAGGAAGATGATCACGGGGTGCGGGACCTTGTTGCCCACGCGCTCGATCCAGTCGAGGACCTTCTGCAGCACCGAACGCGGTGCGACCTCGACGGCTGTGGGTTCCAGTGGCACCGACACGGGACGATCCCCTCACACGGTGGGCGGTTAGCCCGAACGTAGCGGACGAACCGGGCCTAGCCCGTGAACAGCTGCCCGCAGAGCTGACCCTTCGGGCCGAGCGTGCAGCCGACACCGATCTGGGTGTACGTCGCGTTCATGATGTTCTTGCGGTGGCCCTCGGAGCCCATCCAGCCGGCGACCGCCGCGGCGGCGTCCTTGTAGCCCAGGATCAGGTTCTCGCCCATCCCGTGCTGCATGCCGCAGGCCTGGACCACCGGGTCCAGGGGGTCGTGCTCGAACCGGTTCTCGGCGACCAGCACGGCCGTGCGCTTGTTCGACTGGTCCGTCAGGCACGGACTGATCGTCAGCGGCGCCAGGCCGCCCTTGGCGCGCTCGATGTTGGTGAGCCGGACGATCTCGTCGGTGAGCGACGTCTGCGGCGCCGCGGGCGGCGGGGGCGCGGCTGCAGGTGCGGGCGCGGGCTGTGCCGGGGCAGGTCTTGCCGGAGCCGGAGCCGGAGCAGGTGCCGGTGCGGGTGACGCGCCGGCCGCCTGGGCTGCGGCTGCTGCTGCGGCGTCCACGGCGGCCTGGGCGGCCGCAGCTGCTGCGGCTTCGGCGGCGGGGTCGGGCGTCGGTTCTGGCGTGGGGGTCGGGCTTGCCGACGGGGTTGCGGAGAGCGTCGGGTGCTTCGTCGCGGACGTTGCCTGGAGGTCGGCCTGGCCGGCCGCCTGCGCGTCGTCGGTCGAACCGGCCGGGTGGCCCCAGACGAGGGGGACGGTGATCAGCACGGCGCCGAGCGCGACGAGGCCGACGACGCGACCGGCGCCCAGGAGCAGCGACCGCGACCCCGAGAAGTGCTGGGGTCCGGGGCGTGCCGGAGGCCGCTGGTCGCTGCGACGGGCAGCCGCGCGCCCAGGCGGCTGTTCCGAGGGAGGGCTCTGCGGCATCCCGGCACCCTATCGGGTGAATTTCACCCACAGCAGTCCGCACCGGGACGGGTCAGAGAGCCCTAACCCGTGAAGATCTGCGAGCACACCTGGCCGCTCGGCCCGAGCGTGCAGCCGACGCCGACCCTCGCGAAGTCGGGGTTCAGGAGGCTCGAGCCCACCCAGCCCTGCACCATCGTCGCGGCGTCGCCCGTCCCGCGGCTGACGTTCTCCGCGATGCCGCCGCCGCCCGTCCCGCAGGCGGCGATCACCGGATCCAGGGACTCGCGCTCGAACCGGTCCTCGTACACGAGCACGGCCGTCCGGTAGTTCGCCTGGTCGGTGAGGCACTGGCTGTAGGCCAACGGCGGGACGCCCGCGTTGGCCCGCTCGGCGTTGGTGAGCGCGACGATGTCGTCGGTGAGCGCCGTCTGCGGAGGCGGCACGACGAGCGGCGGTTTGAGGGGCACCGCGGGCGGTGCGGGGTCCGCGGGCGGGGCGGCCGCCGGTGCGGGATCGCCCAGTGCGTCCGGAGGAGCTGCGGCACCCGCGGTGGCCTTGACCTTGGCCTTCGCCGACCGCGTCGGTGTGGGGGTCGGCTTCGAGGTCGGTCCGACGACGGGCCCCTCGGCCTGCGGGACGGGCGGCGGCACGACGGCCGCGGTGGGCTCGTCGGACGCCCTCTCGGAGGGTGCCGGGGTCGCCATCGAGAAGCCCAGCTCGTCGGCGGTTGGCTCGTCGTCGGGCGTGGTCGACGAGTCGGCCTGACTGCTCGGAGGCGGGTCCCGCTGCACCCACGCCAGCGGCACGGAGACGAGGGCGACGGCCAGCACGCACAGTCCCACGATCCGCGCGACGTACCAGAGGGTCGAGCCGGTGGTCCGGCTGTGCTGCGGCCCCGGCAGCGGTCCGGACGGGACATACATCGGTCGCGGCAGGGGCGCCGGGCGCGCCACCGGTGCCGGTGTCTGCGGTTCGTCAGAAGGGGACGAAGGGGACATTCCGGATACGATATTGCCCTTTCGGGCCTAGAGGGAGCCCGTCCTGGGTTCTGGGCGGGACGCGAAGAGGTTCAGACCGAGGGCGGCCGAGAGGTACCGCGTCGCCAGCTGGCCCCGGACGCTGTTGCCCGCGGCGTCCAGGCGGGGCGAGAACGTGGCGAGCGATCCCTTGCCCGGCACGACGGTCACGATGCCGCCCGACACCCCGCTCTTGCCGGGCAGCCCGATGCTGAACAGCCACTCGCCGGACCGCTCGTACAGCCCGCTCGTCGCCAGCGCCGCGAGGACGTAGTGGCACACCGACGCGTCGACCACGCGTTCGCCGGTGACCGGGTTGACCCCGCCGTCGGCCAGCGTGGCGCCCATGACGGCCAGGTCCTCGGCGCAGACGCGCAGCGAGCACTGCCGCGTGTAGACGTCGGTGACCTCGAGCGGGTTGTGGGTGATGCGGCCGTAGCTCTCCAGCAGTCGCGCGATCGCCTGGTTGCGACGGTTGTGCGCGGCCTCGGACGCGTACACCTCGTCGTCGAGCACGAGCGGTCGCCCGGCGAAGGCCGACAGCCCGGCCTGCACGAACGCCCACTTCTCCGCGGCCGTCGCGCCGGGGGTCAGGCTCGTCGTGGTGAGCGCACCGGCGTTGACCAGCGGGTTCATCGGGCTGCCGGCGTTCAGCTCCAGGGCCATCACCGAGTTGAACGGCAGGCCGGTGTTGTTCACGCCGACCTTCTCGAGCACCTTCTCCGGTCCGAGCGCGTCGCAGACGAGCGCGAAGACGAACGCCTTGGAGATCGACTGGATGGAGAACTCGTGCCGCGCGTCACCGACGCCGTGCGCCGCCCCCGTCACCGAGACCATGCTGAGGCCGAACAGCGCGGGGTCCGCCTGCGCGAGGGCGGGGATGTAGTCCGCCACCTCGCCCTCGTCGACGCCCGCGAACCGGTCGTGCGCCTCCTGCATGAGCTCCATCACCCGCTCGCGACCGGGCAGCGTGCCGGTGGACACCACGTCCGGGGGTATGTACTCGCTCGTCATGTGCCCATATCAGCACAGGTCAGCGCCCAGAACGGTCGATCAGCCAGTCCAGTGCTGCGGGCGCGGAGGCCAGCACCGAGACGTGCCCCTCCCCGGGCCGCAGCCAGAGGGTCGACGTCGGAAGGTGGTCGGCCAGCCACGCGCCGTGCGAGCTGGGCACCATCCGGTCGTCGAGGCCGTGGAAGAGGAGCACGGGCGGTCGCACCGTCGCCAGGTCGAAGCCCCAGGGGCCGACGAGCGCGAGGTCGTCCGCGATCATCCCGTCGGGCCCTGCGGCGCCGGCCGCGCCCGCGATCTTCCCGACCCAGGCCCAGTCGCCCTCGAGGGCGGCGTAGTCGGCGGCGGTGAACATCTCGGGGTCGAACTCGCTCGTCGCGAGCTGCGCCGCCAGCGCCTCGGGACCCTGCGCGGCGGCCGAGAGCTCCGCGCGTCCCGACGGGCCCATCCCGGCGAAGTAGTCGAGGCCCTCGGCGCCGTACGGTGCGGGCGACGAGCCGCTCACCGCGGCGAGGACCCGGTCCGGCAGGAGCGCGGCGCAGGCGAGCGCGTGCGGTCCGCCGCCGGAGTGGCCCATGACCGCGAACCGGTCGAGGCCGAGCGCGTCGGCGACGGCCGCCGTGTCCGCGGCCACGCTCGCGATCGACCGGCCGGGATGCGGGCTCGAGCCGCCGTAGGACGGGCGGTCGTAGCCGATCCAGCGGATGCCGCGTTCGCGGGCCGCCTCGAACAGCGGCTCCGGCGGTTCGCCGGTGTTCGGCGTGCCCGCGTTCCAGAAGACGGCCAGCCGCTCGTCGGCGACCGGGACGTCGTACGCGTGCAGCGTCCGACCGTCCGGCAGCGTGACGTCCCTCATGCGGTCGAGCGTAGGCCGGGCTGGCGACGGTCGCCCCGTCAGTGACAGCTGCCCTGTCGGCGGTCGGGCCTAACGTCGGTGGCATGACGGTCGTCGAGGTGCCCGTGTCCGGCCGGTTCGACCTGGCCCAGACCATCGGGTTCGGGTTCGGGGGTCGCGACGGCGGCAGCGGGTCGGTGATGCGCCTGGCGTTCTGCCTGGACGGGTATACCGAGCAGGTGGCCGCCGCGGTGACCCAGCCGTCGGCTCAGCTGCTGCACGTCGACGTGCTCGGCGACGCGGACCCGCAGCGCGTGGCCGACCACGTCGCGCGCGTGATCTCGGTGGACGTCGACGCCACGGGGTACGACGAGCTCGGCACCCGGGACCCGGTCGTCGGTGGGGCCCAGAGCAAGCGTCCCGGGCTGCGTCCGCCGCTCTTCTACTCCGCGTACGAGGCCATGCTCTGGTCGGTGCTGTCCGCGCGGCGGCCGCAGCGGCAGATGGCCGCGGTGCGCGAGCAGCTCGCGCGGGCGCACGGCCGCAGGTTCACCGTCGCCGGTGAGGAGGTGGCGGCCGTCCCACTGCCCGAGCAGCTGCTCGCGGTGCACGAGTTCGGACCGATCCCCGAGCTCAAGCTGCACCGCATGCACGCGATCGCCCGGGCCGCGCTCGACGGTCGGCTCGACACCGCGACCCTGCGAGCCCAGGACCCCGACCAGACCCGGGAGCAGCTGCAGGCGTTCGAGGGGATCGGGCCGTTCTACTCCGAGCTGGTCCTGGTCCGGTCGCTCGGCCACACCGACGTCCTGCCCGTGAACGAGCCGATGGTCCGGGGTGCGGTCGCCGCAGCGCTCGGCGAGGACGGTCCGCTCGAGCCCGACCGGCTGGCCGAGGTCGCCGAGGGGTGGCGGCCCTGGCGCACGTGGGTGGGGGTGGCGCTGCGGGCCACCGCGGGGATGTGAGGTCCTAGGCGTCGGTGATGGCGGCGTCGGTGGCGGGTGCGTCGGTTGCGGGTGCATCGGTGGATGCGTCCGCGATCGATGGGTAGCCGAGGCGTGCGCGTTCCGACGCGACGACGGCGCGGGCGAGCTGGGCCTCCGTGACGTCGACGGCCCGGACGGTCGCCGCGGCCAGGCTGGACTCGCGCACGAACTGGTCGAACACCTCGCGCTTGCCGGCCAGGATCTCGGTGATCCGCTCGTCGACCCCGCCCTCGGCGAGCAACCGGTGCGCGCGCACGCTGCGCACCTGACCCATCCGGTGCAGCCGCGCGAATGCCTGCGCCTCGGCCGCCGGCGTGAGCTGCGGCTCGCACAGCACCGCCACGCTCGCGGCCTGCAGGTTCAGCCCGACACCGCCGACGGTGACCTGCGCGACGAGGACCGCGTTGGTGTCGGCCGCCGAGAACGCGTCGATGATCGCCTGCCGCTCGTCGGGGGCGACGTCACCGGTCAGCGGCCCGAAGACCGGCCGACCCGCGAGCGCGGCGACGACCGTGTCGATCACGTCGCGGAAGTAGCTGAACACCACGGTGCGGTGGCCGTTGAGCGCGGCGTCGTCGACGATCTCGACGAGCCGCTCGAGCTTGGTGGAGTCCGGTCCCACGAACGCGGCGCGGCGCATCGCCATGAGGCTGCCGCTCTCCACAGCCACCCGGTAGGCCACCTCGCCGGCCGGTGAGAGCTCCTCCCACTCGTCGACCACCACGAGCTCGGGCAGCTCGACCAGGACGTCGCGGGCGTTGCGGCGCAGGTATACGGGCGACACCGACTGCCGGAACACGTCGGCACCCACCAGGCCGAGGTGCCGCGGCAGCATCCCCGCCAGCTCGGGCTGCAGCAGCCGTACCAGGGCGAGGAAGTCCTCGAGCTCGTTGTCCAGGGGCGTGCCGGTCAGGAACGCCACGCGCCGGACCTGCGACGTCCACTGCTCGACCAGGCGCGACCGGTGGGCGGACGGGTTCTTCACGTAGTGCGCCTCGTCGACGACCAGCAGCCCCACGGGGGACACCGGCACGTGCGCCAGCCCCTCGTAGGTGGTGACGCCGACGCCTCCGTTGGACAGCCACGCCTCGATCTCCGCGTCACGGTCGGGCCCGTGCAGCCGGTGCGGGACCAGGGCGCTGTGCGAGGCGATCTCGCGCACCCAGTTGACCAGGACGCTCGCCGGGCACACGACGAGGAACCGCCGGTCGCCCGCGGCGGCCAGCGACGACATCACGGCCAACGCCTGCACGGTCTTGCCGAGGCCCATCTCGTCGCCGAGCAGGGCGCGCCCCTGGCGGAGGACGAACCGCGCACCGAACGCCTGGTACCCGCGCAGCTCGACGCGCAGCGCGGCCAGGTCGAGGGGCTGGGTGGCGACGAGGTCGGCCAGCTCGGTGGTGAGCAGGCCGCGGGCCGCGAGCACCCGGTCGCCGACCGGGACGATCTGCTCGAGCGTCGTGTAGTAGGTCGGGCTGTGCTGCTCGAAGTCGTCCCAGAGGGCCGCCGCCGTCGGGTCGGGCAGACGGGTCGCGGCGAGCAGGGTCGCGACGATCGCCGGCAGGTCCGCCAGCCGGGTGTCCCAGCCGTCGAGTGCGGCGAGTGCCGCGCGGGCCCGGATCTTGGTGCGCGACCGGGACAGGGCCAGCCGGATCGCATGGGTGCCGCGGCGGGCGTCCGGGAGCTGGTCGCGGACCGACGACGAGTACTCGACGAGCCGGCGCCTATGGGGCTCGACGAGCGGGCGCAGGCGGCGCAGGCGGTTCAGCAGCGCGAGGAGCGAGGCGTCCGACGACGTGTCGCGCCGGCCGGTGCGGTCGGGCTCGATGCGCACCGACGTGCTCGCGCGGACCGTGTCGGCCAGCTGGGCGACCGCGGCGGCGACGGTCCGGGCCGTCTGCAGGCCGACGCCGGGGACCGCGTCGAGCTGCTCGGGGGTGCGACCCAGGAGGTCGGCGGCGGTGGTGAGGCCGGCGTCGGCGAGCGAGCGCAGCCGCAGGTTGCGGTCGGTCAGCTCGCCGAGGCGTTCCACGGCGACCCGAGACAGCTCGCCGCGGACGCGGTCCTCGCGCCGCGCGGTGACGAGGTCGGTCACGGTGGCGAGGGCGTCGTCGACCGCGACGAGGACGGCGCTCGCATCGGCGGCGAGGGCGGCGTGCCGCTCGACCAGGGCGCGCGGGTCGGTCACGGGGACGGCTCGGTCATGGTGTCGCCGGGAAGGCTCGTCGGGAGAAGAGGACGACGACCAGCCCGGCCGCGATGATGCCGGCGCCGAGGTACGGGATCCACTCCAGCCCCGGCCCGGCCAGGACGAGCGCGCCGAGGGCCGCACCGCCGCCGATCCCGATGTTGGCGGTGCTGTTCACCAGGGCACCGATGACGTCGGGCGACGCGCCGCGCGTGCGGATGGCCGCCGTCTGGAAAACGGACGCCACCGCACCGAAGCCGGCGGACCACACCGCGGCCGCGGCGAGCACGCCGGCCAGGGACGGGAACGCCAGGCCCAGGGCGAGCAGGCCGAGCGCCACGGCGAACAGGACCAGGATCGTGCTCCGGCGCGGGTGCTTGTCGAGGGCGGCGACGGCGTAGGCGGTGCCCACGAGCCCGAGCGCGCCGAGGCCGAGCAGGACGGGTCCGACCGCCACCTCGGTGAGCCCCGACGCGAGCAGCAGCACCGCGACGTAGGTGTAGACGGTGTACTGCCCGAGGTAGGTCAGGGAGTTCGTCGTCGCGACGACCGCGAGCCGCGCACGGTTGGTGCTGCGGGCCTCGTCGGCGACCGGGGCCCCTCCGCCGGCCACCCCGGGAAGGAAGAGGGCGACCAGGACGACGGCCACCGCGCACGCCCCGCCGAGGACCGCGAACGCGGCACGCCACCCGACGGCCGCGCCGAGCGCCGTGGACAGGGGGACGCCGAGCACGAACCCGGCCGACGCGCCGGCCGTGACCAGGGCGAGCGCACGGCCGGTGACCTGCGGGCTGACCAGCCGGGACGCGTACCCGATGGCGACCGAGAAGAAGATCGCGTGGGCGATCCCGCCGAGAGCGCGCGCGCCGGCGACCACCCCGAAGGACGGGGCGACCGCGACCAGCACGTTGCTGACGGTGTAGGCGACGAGCGTGCTCATCAGCAGCCCCTTGCGGGGGAGCCGACGGGTGGCGAGCACGAGTGGGACGGCGAGCGCGGCGACCATGAACGCGTAGACGGTGACCAGCAGGCCGGCGATCGACTCGGTGACCCCGAGGTCGTCGCTCATCTGCGGGAGCAGTCCGACGGGGACGAGCTCGGTGGTGATCGCGACGAATGTGGCGAGCGCCAGGGCGATGATGCCGCCGGCGGCCTCACGGACGGTGCCGGGCTGCCAGTGGTGGTCGCTCGTCACGGGAGCATGCTCGCACGCGGCTGCGACAGCGACCCCGCGAGGTCCCGCGCCGGGGACCGGACATCTTGTATCTTGCGAGCGACCGTTCCGACAGATCGACCTGCATCCCGCGAAGGAGCGCGCCCGATGGCTTCGCCTCAGGGCCTCGCGCCCGCCACCCGGACCCTGCTGACTCTCGCGGCCTTCGTGGTCACGCTCGCCGGGCTCCACGCCGCCGGCGGCTTCTTCGCGCCGATCATGCTCGCCGTGGTGCTGATCATCATCTGCCACCCGCTGCGCATCCCGCTGGAGCGTCGCGGCTGGAAGCCCTGGATGGCGACGACGGCCGTGATCGTGGCCGTGTACCTGATCCTGGCGATCCTCGTCGCGATGCTCGTGTTCGCCGGCATCCGGTTCGCGGACCTCATCACCGACTACACCGACGAGCTGCAGCAGTCGCTGGGCGACGTGACCACGTGGCTGGCCTCGATCGGCGTCGACCAGGACACCGCCAACCAGATCGCCGACGGGATCAACCCGTCGCAGGTGGTCGGTGCGGCGACGTCGGTCGCGAGCACGGTGCTGAGCATCGCGGGGTCGTTCTTCTTCGTCCTGGCCTACGTGATCTTCATGGGGGTCGACGCCGCCCGGTACGACCGCGGCCGCCCCGCCTTCCTGCCGACGAGGTCGGACGTGCTGGAGCGGGCCACGATCTTCAACCGCGGGGTGCGCAGCTACTTCGTCGTCAGCGCGACCTTCGGCGCGATCGTCGCGGTCATCGACGGCCTGGCCCTGTACTGGCTCGGGGTGCCGGCGGCGGTCGTCTGGGCGATCCTCGCGTTCGTCACCAACTTCATCCCGAACATCGGGTTCGTCATCGGCCTGATCCCGCCGATGCTGCTCGCGTTCGTGGTGGGCGGCTGGCAGCTCGCGCTCGCGGTGCTCGTCGTCTACTGCCTGGTCAACGTCACGCTGCAGGTGATGGTCCAGCCGCGGTTCGTCTCCGACGCCGTGAACATCACGCTCACGCTCAGCTTCGTCTCGGTCGTCTTCTGGACGTTCATCATCGGCCCGCTGGGCGCGATCCTGGCGGTCCCGATGACCCTGCTGACCCGCGCGATGCTCCTGCCGAAGAACTCGTCGAGCGCGTTCTTCTTCTGGATCTCGGGCGAGACCGGCCCCAACGAGCCGGAGTCGCCCGACGACGCGGTGCCGGACGACCCGCACCCCGAGGAGCCCGTCACCCCCGACGACCGCCCTCCGGCGGCCGTCGAGGCCACGGCCTAGCGGGTCAGGAACGCCTCGATCCGGTCGAGCGCGCCCACCCACGCCATCGAGGCGAAGAAGTCGCGCACCTCGACCGACGGGAAGCCGCTCTGCACGACGGTCATCAGCGTGCCGCCGTCGGCCGGCTCGAACGTGATGTCGATGTGCGTCGACATGGTCATACCGTCGGGGCTGCTGCCCGAGGAGTCGGTGACCAGGCGCCCCACGCCGGTGGCGGACGGGCGCTCGATGACCAGGAACGTCTGCGTCTCGCGGAACAGGCTGTCGCGGGTCGTGCCCCAGACGGCCGTCTGCTGACCGCCGACGCGCAGGTCGACCTCGATCTCCACGATGCCGGGGGTCTCGTCGAGGATCGAGAACCAGATCGTCTGCTTCTCGGCGTCCGTGTACGCGTCGAAGACCTGGTCGGGCGTGGCGGGGAGGACGCGCGTCATGCGCAGCTCGATGGTGTCTGTCGTGGTCATCGGTCCTGGCCTTCCTCAGAGGTGCCGTTCTGGAGGGTGAAGTAGGCGTCCAGGCCGTCGAGACGACGCTCCCAGAGCCGCTGGTAGAACGAGATCCATGCCATGGCGTCGTCCAGTCGCTCGGTGCCGAGGCGGCACTGCCGCGAACGGCCGACCTTCTCGGTGGCGACGAGGCCGGCGTCCTCGAGGATCTGCACGTGCTTCTTCATGCCGGTCAGGCTCATCTCGTGCGGCTCGGCCAGCTCGCCGATGGTCGCGGGACCCTCGCCCAGGCGGACGAGGATGTCGCGACGAGTGGCGTCGGCGAGCGCCGAGTAGAGCCGATCGAGCACCTTTTGCTGAACCATGTGGTTCACCATACGACACTGAACCGTTTGGTGCAATAAGCGAGATCAGCGGTCGGTGAGCGCGAGCTTGGCGCCCAGCGCGACGAACGCCCCGGCGAACGTCCGACGCATCCACAGGACGACCCGCGGGCGGCTGACCACCTGCGTCCGGACGGCGGCCGCGCACGCCCCGTAGAGGCCGAACACCACGAACGTCATCGCCATGAACACCCCGCTGAGCAGCGCCATGTGCGCGAACGCGCCGGGCTCCCCGGGACGGACGAACTGCGGCAGGAACGCGAAGAAGAAGATCGTCAGCTTCGGGTTGAGGATGTTGACGAGGATCGCCGACCAGATCACGCGCCCCGCCGACTTCTGCGCCGGTCCCTCGTCGACCACGATCTCCGAGCGGTCCCGCCACATCCGGACCGCCATGTAGAGCAGGTACGCGACGCCGAGCAGCTTGAGCGACTGGAACGCGATCGCGCTGGCGTTGAGCACCGCGGCCAGCCCGGTGATCGCGGCGACCATGTGGGGGACGATCCCGAGCGTGCAGCCCAGCGCCGCGACCAGGCTCGCACGGGTGCCGCGGCTCAGGCCGGCGCTCAGCGTGTAGATCACGCCGGTGCCGGGAGTCGCGACGATCACGAGCGTCGTGAGCAGGAACGCGAGGGTCACGGGGTCCATCGTGCACCCGGCCGTGGTCGGACATGATGGAGCGATGTCGTTCTTCCCTGCGGTCGACGAGTTCCAGGGCGAGCCCGAGGACATCGACGAGCTGGAGGTGCTCGACCCGCCGTGGGCCGGCTTCCCGCGCGACGAGCTGCCCGGCACGCTGCCGCTGACGGTCGAGCTCGGTCGCTCGGACTCGACCGTCGTGCGCCTGGAGGACGTGCGCGCCTACTCCGCGGGGGTCGTGTTCCGGGTCGCCGTCCGGATCCGACGGACCACGGTGCGCGACCGGTCGCGCGTCCTGGGCCAGCTGGACGTCACGCACGGGCGCGGCTCGTTCCACCTCGCCCTGCCGCAGGGCGGCCTGCGCTGGGGTTTCGAGCTCTCCGACGGGCGCCGCGTCACCAGCCTCGACCGTTCCCCGTGGACGACGGTCCCGGCCGATGCCGACCCGATGGACTGGACGCCGGACGGGCCGGTGATGGACGGCGCGAGCCAGCCGATGCACTACGCCGAGCGGTGGGCGCGCGACGTCTGGCTCTGGCCCCTGCCGCCCGCGGGCGACCTGCGTGCCGTGTGCGCGTGGCCGGACCGCGACATCCCCGAGACGAGCACGATCCTCGACGCGACGGCCATCCGCGCGGCCGCGGCAGCCGCCCAGCCGCTCTGGCCCTGATCGATCCCCCCGGTGGCCGGGCCGGGCTTCCGCCGTCAGACTCGCCCGGTGAACACCCAACCCGCCGTACGCGAGGACGCCGTGCGCGAGAACCAGTCCCAGCGGTCGGCGGTGATCGTGAACCCGAACCGCGTCGAGGGTCTCGACGAGCTGCGCGCGACGGTCGACGAGCAGATCACCGCGGCGGGGTGGCCGGCGCCGGTCTGGCTCGAGACGACCAAGGAGGACCCGGGCACCGGTCAGGCGCGGCAGGCGGTCGACGAAGGCGCCGAGGTGGTGTTCGTCGCGGGCGGCGACGGCACGGTCCGCGCGGCGATCGAGGGTCTGGCCGGCACCGGCGCGGCGCTGGCGGTGCTGCCCGGCGGCACGGGCAACCTGCTCGCCAACAACCTCGGCATCCCCACCGACACGACCGAGGGCGTGCAGCTCGCGCTCGACGGCGGCCGCCGAGTGGTCGACGTCGGGGAGGTCGACGGGCAGGTGTTCGCCGTGATGGCCGGCATGGGGCTCGACGCCGCGATGGTCGACGACGCACCGACCGCCCTCAAGGCCCGGGTCGGCACGCTGGCGTACGTCTACTCGGCGCTCCGGCACCTGGCCGACGACGAGATGCGGGTCGAGGTCCGCGTCGACGACCTCCCGGTGCTGCGCCGGCGTGCGCGTAGCGTCCTCGTCGCCAACGTGGGGCGGCTGCAGGGCGGGGTGCACCTGCTCCCCGACGCCGAGGCCGACAGCGGGCAGCTGGAGGTCGCCGTGCTCGCGCCGCAGAACTTCGGGCACTGGGTGCAGCTCACGCTCGGCGTGCTCACGCGCAAGAAGCGCGTCCCCAACATGGAGGTGCTGCGCGGCTCGACGATCGTCGTGACCAGCGACCGCGCGCACCCGCGCCAGCTCGACGGCGACGTGATCGACCCGTCGGACACCCTCGAGGCCACGGTCCGCCCCGGCGCGCTGCGGGTCTGCGTCGAGGCGTCCGAGAACCTCGAGGCGTCCTAGAACCTCGCGATCAGCGTGGCCAGCTGGTCCGGGGTCATGGTCAGGCCCATCTCCCGCAGCACGCCGTCGAGCTCGTCGTCGCCGACCGTGGTGGTGGACACCTTGCCCGACGGTGACTCGACCACGAGCTCGCGGCCGGTGAGCAGGTGCGCCAGCGACTCGTCCTTGCGCTGGACGACGATCTGCGGCGTGAAGCGCGACGTCGGCGACGTCGAGGTGAACCAGTTGGCGGTGACCACGTCGGCGGGGTACGTGTCCTCGGGCGCGACGGTGTAGTGCGTGAACCAGCGCCCGGAGCGCTGCTCGTGCAGCTGCCAGCTCCCGTCGCCGAGCAGGACGGTCCGGAACGTCCAGCCGCCCTGCGTCGTGACGTTGCCGGCGATCAGCGGGACCGGGAACAGCAGGCCCGTGCCGTACCCGGTGTCGGCCAGGTGCCAGACGCCGTCGACGAGCACGAAGACGACCAGGTGCGAGCGGGGCCGGGGCGACACGGCCGGGTCGCCGATGCGCGCGAGCCGTCGTTGCACCGGATGGCCGAGGCGTTCGAGGGCCGCGCCGAGCAGGAGCGCGTGCTCGTAGCAGTAGCCGCCGCGGCCGTCGTGGACGAGCTTGCGCTCGATGTCGGGCAGCTCGACGCTCACGCCGGTGCCGAGCAGGACGTCGAGGTTCTCGAACGGGAACGCGGCCAGGTGGTTGCGGTGCACCTCGGGCACCGTCGGGGCGCCGCCGACACGGGCGAGGTAGCCGTCGAGATCGAGCAGGTCCGCGCCCCACCCGTCCGTCACAGGGCGTCCCGCGGGACGACGAGGACGGGCACGGGCGAGTAGCGCACGATCTTGGTCGCGCGGGTGCCGAGGAACACGCGGCGGAGCGTACCGCTGGTGGACGAGCCGAGGATGAGCAGCTCGTTGGGCTCCCAGTCGATCGAGGCCAGCGCGTCTGCCCAGCTGGTCCCGGACGCGACGACGAACGTGGCGTCGTCGTCGATCTCGTCGCCCAGCCGGGCTCGCAGCGCGGACTGGGCCTCCTCGACCTGCTCCTGCCACTGCGCGTTGACCTCCGACTCGATGTCCATCCCGATCTCGGGCGGGTACATGGTCCGCGACTGCACCCCGAACGACGCGACCCGCAGCTGCACGTCGATCTCGCGGGTCAGCGCGGCGGCCCAGCGGACCGCGGGAGCCTGGTCGGACGTCCCGCCGAACGAGCAGGTCAGGCGGTGCGCGGAGTCCCCGGCATCGCCGCCCGCACACAGGTAGCCGCGCGGGGCGATGGCCAGCGGGACCGGCGACGAGTGCAGCAGGAAGTCGGCGGTCGACCCGATGACGACGCGCCCGTGGGTGCCGCCCTCCGTCGCCGAGCCGAGCACGAGCGCCGTCGCCTGACGCGCCTCCGCGAGGCCGGCCAGGGCACGCGGCGTCGAGCGGTCGTTCAGCCGGACGAACTCGACGGTGACGTCGTCGGCACGCGGCCCGAGGAAGGCGCGCGCCGCGTCCTCCGCGGCCTTCGTCCGCTCGTCGAGCCACGCCTGCATCTCGCCGTCGACCTTCGCCATCGACGGCACCTGCCAGCCGGGCGGGACGACGGTGGCGATGACCAGCTCGAGCGGCCGCGTCGCCTCGGGCAGCGTGCGGACGAGGGACATGCCGAGATCGACGGCCGCGCGCGCGTCCCCGAACGGGTTGGCGCCGACGACGACGGTCACGCGTCGACCTCGTCGATCTCGTCGAGGTCGCTGTCCTGCGGGAGCCCCCTGCCCAGCAGCGAGTGCCTGCGTCCCCACAGGAAGTAGAAGCCGAGCACGACGGCCAGCCACACGAAGAACCACGCGTAGGTGTACCAGTGCAGGCCGGACAGGATGTAGATGCAGGCCGCGATCGCGAGCAGGGGTGTGACCGGGTAGCCGGGCACCTTGAAGCCGCGGGGCAGGTCGGGCCGGGTCCGGCGCAGGATCAGGACGCCGACCGACACGACGATGAACGCGACGAGCGTCCCGATGGAGACCAGGTCCCAGAGCGCGTCGAGCGGGATGAACGCGGCGAGAGACCCGACGACGATCGCGACGATGACCGTGTTGTTGACGGGCGTGTGGGTGCGCGGGCTGACCTTGGCGAACGTCTTGGGCAGCAGCCCGTCGCGGCCGATCGCGAACAGGATGCGCGTCTGGCCGTACATCGTCACGAGCGTCACCGAGAAGATCGAGATCACGGCGCCCGCGGACAGGATCGTGCCGGGCCAGGTCGCACCGACCACGTCCTGCAGGATCTTGGCCAGGCCGGCCTCGCCCTGCGCGGCGTCGCCGAACTCCTCCCACGGCTGGGTGCCGAGCGCGGAGACCGCGACGAGGATGTAGATCGCCGTGACGATCGCGAGCGCGCCGAGGATGGCCCGCGGCATGGTCCGCTGCGGGTCGCGCACCTCGTCGCCGGCGGTGGACACGGCATCGAGGCCGATGAAGGTGAAGAAGATCGTCCCGGCCGCCGCCGTGATGCCGGCGATGCCCTTGGGCGCGAAGTCGGCGAAGTTGTCGGAGTGGAAGCCGGTGAAGGCGATCGCGACGAACATCAGGAGCACCGCGAGCTTGATGACGACCATCGTCGCGTTGACCTTGGCGGACTCCGAGGCGCCGCGGATGAGCAGCAGGGCACAGCAGGCGATCAGGAAGAGAGCGGGCAGGTTGATGATCCCGGGGTCGTCGGCCCAGGGTGCCGCCGACAGCGCGTCGGGCACCTGGAAGCCGAACAGGTTGTGCAGCAGCTGGTTGAGATAGCCGCTCCAGCCGACGGCGACGGCCGCCGTCGAGACGCCGTACTCGAGGAGCAGGCAGGCCGCGACGCCCATCGCGACCACCTCGCCGAGGGTCGCGTACGCGTAGGAGTACGTCGACCCGCTGACGGGGACAGCCGAGGCCATCTCCGCGTAGGACAGGGCGGAGAGGCCGGCCGCGATCCCGGCGAGCACGAAGGAGACGATCACCGCCGGACCGGCGTCGGGAACCGCCTCGTGCATCACGAAGAACACGCCCGTACCGACGGTCGAGCCGACGCCGAACATCATGAGCGTGAACGTGCCGAGCGAGCGTTCGAGGCCCTCGCTCGACTTCAGCGTGTACGCGGTGATCGGCTTCTTGCGCCAGATCTGATGCCGCAGGGACGTGGTCGGTGCGCTCATGGGCGGGCCTCTCGGAGGGGAGACCCGCGACCTCGGGTCGTCCGTCCACCGTAGGAGCGGCTGCGGCGACCGGCAATATGTCGGGCGAGATCATCGCCGACCTCGAGGAGTCCGCCCCGAGCTTCGGCCCGCAGCCGGACTGATCGCCATTGATGATCGGCGGTGTCGGCGAATTGTGAAAGGGGGATCAACGCCGGAGACAACCGATGAAGAATTCGTGAGAACTGGCTGCTGAACCTGCGTACACGGACCCCCGCGGATCGCTACTGTTCGGCGCATGTCGATTCTCACGGACGTGGCCGTCACCACGACATCTGCCGACGTCAACACGGGTGCGATCCTCACCTACGTGCTGATCAGCGCCCTGGTCAGCTATGTCCTCGTCGTCATCCCGCTCTGGGCCATCTTCACCAAGGCCGGCGAGCCGGGCTGGCAGGCCCTGATCCCGATCTGGAACACCATCGTGATCATCAAGATCGCGGGCAAGCCGATCTGGTGGATCATCCTGCTCATCATCCCGATCGTGAACATCATCGTCTGGATCGTCGTCCTGTACGGGCTGTCGCTGTCGTTCGGGCACGGTGGCGGATTCACCGTCGGCCTGGTCTTCCTGAGCCTGATCTTCTACTACATCCTCGCGTTCGACTCGAGCCGGTACCAGGGCCCCGCCGGCGCGGCCGCACCGCTCGGCTACCAGCCCGCCTGACCTGAACCTCGCCGAACGGCCGCACCTCCGAGCTCGGGGGTGCGGCCGTTTCGTTGCGGCCTAGGGTGGACCGTTCCAGGCTCGAGGGGTAGTCGTGACCAAGCTGTCGTACGAGGTGGTCGTGCAGATGCTGCGCACCGCCGGATGTGTGTTCGCGGAGGACGAGGCCGCGCTGCTCGTGCGGGAGGCGCAGTCCGCCGACGAGCTCGCCGCGATGGTCGAGCGCCGCGTCGCCGGCGAGCCGCTGGAGGTCGTCGTCGGGTGGGCGGAGTTCTGCCACCTGCGCATCGAGATCGACGCGGGGGTGTTCGTCCCGCGGCTGCGCACCGAGTTCCTCGTCGACGAGGCCGCGCGGCTCGTCGAGCTCGTGCGGCTCGTGCTCCCGTCCGGCGAGCCCGTCGTGGTCCTCGACCTGTGCTGCGGCTCCGGTGCCCTCGGGGTCGCCCTCGCCGAGAACCTCGACTCCGACGTCGAGCTCTACGCCGTCGACATCGAGCCGGCGGCTGTCGCGTGCGCGCGTCGGAACGTCGCCCCGGTCGGCGGGCTGGTCTTCGAGGGCGACCTCGACGCGCCCTTGCCGGACCACCTGCGCGGCCGCGTGGAGGTGCTCCTGGCCAACGTGCCGTACGTGCCCACCGACGCGATCGCCAGCATGCCGGCCGAGGCGCGCGAGCACGAGCCCCTGGTCACGCTCGACGGCGGTCCCGACGGGCTCGACGTGCTGCGCCGGGTCGCCGCGCTGGCGCCCCGCTGGCTCGCGCCCGGCGGGCACGTGCTCATCGAGACCAGCGAGTCGCAGGCCCGGGCGGCCGCCGCCGCCTTCGAGGCTGCCGGGCTGACCGCCCGGATCGCCGTCGACGTCGACCGGGAGGCGACGGCGATCGTCGGGACGCTCCTGCCCGACTGAGGAAGAAGGTGACAGACCGGTGACACCGGCTGTTCCCTAGCGTCGGTGTCATGACCATCGAACCGTTCTCCATCGACATCCCGTCCGCCCAGCTCGACGACCTCGCCGAGCGGCTCAGACGCACCCGGTACAGCAGCGCGCTGCCGGGCGACGACTGGTCGAGGGGCGTGCCGACCGGCTACCTGCGGGAGCTGGTCGAGTACTGGCGCGACTCCTACGACTGGCGCGCCCAGGAGGCCGCCCTCAACGCGTTGCCGCAGTTCACCACCGAGATCGACGGGCAGCGCATCCACTTCGTGCACGTGCGGTCGGCGGCGCCGGACGCGATCCCGCTCGTCCTGACGCACGGCTGGCCGGGGTCGTTCACCGAGTTCGTCGACCTCGTCGGACCCCTCACCGACCCGCCCGACGGCTCGCCCGCGTTCCACGTCGTGATCCCCTCGCTGCCCGGCTTCGGCTTCTCGGGGCCGGTGTCGGAGCCGGGCTGGGACGTCGCGCGGATCGCGAGTGCCTGGGTCGAGCTCATGTCCCGGCTCGGCTACGACCGGTTCGGCGTGCAGGGCGGGGACATCGGCGCGGCCGTCTCGCCGGAGGTCGCCCGGCTCGCGCCCGACCGCGTGATCGGCGTGCACCTCAACGGGAACATCGGGGTGCTCTTCGAGCCGCCGGCGCCCGACGAGGTCTTCACGGACCTCGAGCAGGACCGGCTGCGGCGGACCGCCGAGTTCATGCAGGAGCAGTTCGGATACATCTCGATCCAGTCCACCCGCCCCGCGACGATCGGGGCGGCGCTGGCGGACTCGCCGGTCGGCCAGCTCGCGTGGATCGTCGACAAGCTCCGGGAGTGGACCGAGCCGCGCGAGACGCTGCCGCACGTGATCCTGGGCATCGACTGGCTGCTCACCGACGTGATGCTCTACTGGCTCACCGACACCGCCGCGTCGGCCGCCTTCGTCGGGTACGCGCAGGCCGCCGAGTGGGGAGCGGCGAGGCGTCCCGCGCCGAGCGGCGTACCGACGGGCGTCATCGTGTTCGCCGGTGACGTGGGGATCCGTCGGTACGCCGAGCGGGAGCACGAGATCGTGCGGTGGGTCGACGTCGAGGGCCGGGGCGGGCACTTCGCCGCGCGGGAGGAGCCCGGTCTGCTCGTCGACGACGTGCGGGCGTTCTTCGCGTCCCTGAGCGCCTGACCCCTAGGCGTTGTCGCGCCAGTTCGGGTTCGACATGAACCCGAGGACGTTGCCGAAGGGGTCCGTGACGGAGGCCGTGACGAAGCCGTGGCCGCGCTCGCGGACCTCGTCGTGCACCGTCGCCCCGAGGTCGAGCGCCTGCTGGAACGTCGCCGCGATGTCGTCGGTGTGCCAGTAGGCGACCGCCCCCGAGGGTCCACCCTGCGTCGGTGCGTACCGGCGGTCGACGATGCCGAGCTCGTCGTGGTGGTCGCCGAGGCGGAACTCGATGTAGGCGTCGCGGACGAAGTACGGCTCGATGCCCAGCAGGTCGGTGTACCAGGCGCGTGCCGCGGCGAGGTCGTCGGCGAAGAACGAGACGTTGGCCAGGCCGCGCAGGAGGGTGCTCTTCTGGGTGCTGCTCTCTGTGTTCATGACTCCACTCTCGCGGTCAAAGTGCTCATCTTCTGATCACGTTTATCGGTAGGTTCGGAACCGTGAGAGCAGATCGGTTGGTGGCGACCCTCCTCCTGATGCAGGCGCGCGGGCGCGTGACGGCGGCCGAGGTGGCGTCGTCGCTGGAGGTGTCGGTCGCGACCGCGCGACGCGACCTGGAGGCACTCTCGAGCGCCGGCATCCCGGTGTACCCGCAGCCCGGGCGCGGCGGCGGGTGGTCGCTGGTCGGGGGCGCGCGGACCGACCTGACCGGGCTCACCTCCTCCGAGGCGCAGGCGCTGTTCCTGCTCGTCGGGCCCACGTCCGGCCGGTCGCCCGCGGCCGCGTCGGCGCTGCGCAAGCTCGTGCGCGCGCTGCCCGAGACGTTCCGCGCGGACGCCGAGGCCGCAGCACGGGCGGTGGTCGTGGACCGCGGCGCGTGGGGCTCCCGGACCGGTCCCGCGCAGGACGAGCTCGTCGACGAGCTCCGGGCGGCGGTGGTGCGGCGGCGGCAGGTCTCGCTCGTGTACCGGACGTCGCCCGAGCCCCGGCTGGTGGACCCGTGGGCCCTCGTGGACAAGGACCGCGTCTGGTACCTGATCGCCGGCACCCCGCGCGGGCACCGGACGTTCCGCGTCGACCGCATCGTCTCGGTCGACGTGCTCGGCTCGACGTTCCGGCGTCCCGACGCGCTCGACGTCGACGCGGTGTGGGCCGGCGTGGTCGACGAGCTGGAGGCGCGTCGTTCGCGAGTGGCCGCCGTGGTGCTCGCTCCCGAGCGGCTCGTCCCGGTCCTGCAGGGTCAGTTCGGCCGGCACCTCGAACGGCTCGAACCGGTGGAGCCCGACGGCCGCGTGAGGGTGCGCGTGACGGCGCACATGGCGCGGTCGGTCGCGGAGCAGCTCGCCGGGCACGGCTCGTCGGTCGAGGTCGTCTCGCCGCCCGAGGTGGTCGACGAGCTGGCGCGGATCGGGCAGGAGCTCGTCGCGGCGTATGTGGGTGGCGGTGGATAGCGTGCGGCGATGATCACCGAGGGGACATTCACCGCTGTCGGCACGTTCACGGTCAGTGGGTTCGAGGGCGTGCCGGTCGACGTGCCGGATCCGGTGCAGACGGCGCTCGGCGTCGGCGTCGCCACCATGGAGAAGCGGTACGAGGGCGCGGTCGTGGGGCGATCGAACACCCTGTTCACCTCCGCGTACGACCCTGAGCGCGGCATCGGCACCTACGTCGCGCTCGAGTCGTTCGAGGGGTCGCTGGACGGACGCGCGGGCACGTTCAACTTCGTGCACGTGGCGTCCACCAGCGGCAGCGACCGGTCCGGCGAGTTCTTCGCGATCGTCCCGGGCAGCGGCACCGCCGAGCTGGCCGGCATCGCGGGCGACGGGGCGCTCGTGGTCGACGCCGATGGGACGCACCGGATGCGGTTCGACTACACCCTTGGGTGAGCGGTCAGGACGGCAGGGCACGTACCCGGTTGTTGCGCGCGTCGTGCGTGAGCTCGACCAGGCCGAGCGCCTCGAGCAGGGGCGGCAGGTACATGCCGAACCGGCCGCGGTAGCCCTTGCGCAGCCCGTACCAACCCCCGACCGGGTTCGACTCGTCGCGACCCCAGGCCTCGACCGTCCCGCCCGCCGCCGGCTTGTTCTCGTCCGCCGCCCCGAGCGGCACCCAGTCGCCCTGGGCGAGCAGCCAGGCGTGCAGGTCGTCGATCGCGGCCAGGTGGTACTTCAGCGTGGTCGACCCGACCTGGCACACGAGCGCCGGCGGATCGGCCGACTCGTCGCGGTACATCGTGTACGCCGAGGAGCCGGGTGCCGTGCTCAGCTGCCACGGGTCGTCCTTGGTTCCGGTGCCGGCCATCGTCTGCTTCTCTCGGACGTCGAACAGGTGACACCCCACTATCGACCGCCGGGTGCCGCCGCGCCGATCCGGACCGGGCGAACTCGCTACGCTCGCCACGGCGTCGGCCGGCGCCGACAGGATCGGATCGACACCCGGAGCGGGCGGTGAGGTGCGTGACGCGAGGTCTCTCGGACGCGATGGGCCGGCTGGTGCCCATGGCGGCCTCCCAGCCCTGGTACGAGACCGCCGCCACGATCGCGACGCTCGTCGCCGCGCTCGGGGCCGTCGGCGCGATCGTCGTGGGGATCTTCACCATCCGGCAGCGCGCCGACGCCGACGCTCGCTCGCAGTGGTGGTCCCGGGTGCAGTGGGCCGTGGACCTGTCGTTCGAGGACGACCGGTCCCGGCGGACCGTCGGGTTCGAGGCCCTCGCGCTCCTCGCGCGGTCGCCGCTGGCGCGTCAGGGAGACGTGGACTTCCTGCGGGGCCTGACCCTCGACGCGCTCGAGGCCGTGCGTGCGCGCGGCGAGGGGCCGTTCAGGCTCGGGGAGCCCGAGCCGGTGGACCGCGTCACGAGCCAGAGCCATCGCGTCGGCGTGGGTCGCGACGAGGTGGCGGCCGCGCGGCTGCGGTCGACGACGGACGCGGTACAGGGCGTCCCGACGCCGGCGTGGGTCGAGGAGCTGGCGCGCACGAGCTGAGCCGCGGGCCGGTCAGGAGGTTGCCGGATCCTCGTCGAAAAACTCGTCCGGCCGCCGTGTCGAAGGTCGCCAGGGGCCGTTCGACGTACTGGTGAAGGCCCGGACCCGGCACTAGCGTCGGGACGGCGATCCACTACGAAGGAGCTCACCATGAAGGTCCTGGTCATGATCAAGGGCGACGGCGCCGACGAGGCCGCGGCCAAGCCGAACGACGAGATGTTCGCCACCATGAACGCGTACAACGAGGAGCTCGTGAACGCGGGCATCATGCTCGGCGGCGAGGGCCTCAAGCCGAGCTCCGAGGGCGCGAAGGTGCTGTTCGAGGGCGGCCAGACGTCGGTCGTCGACGGCCCCTTCACGGAGGCCAAGGAGATCATCGCCGGCTACTGGATCTGGCAGGTCAAGTCGCTCGACGAGGCCGTCGAGTGGGCCAAGCGTTGCCCGTCGACCCCGGAGCTGCGGTCGGTCCTCGAGATCCGGCCGTTCTTCGAGATGGAGGACTTCGCGCAGGTCGTCTCGCCGGAGATCCTCGAGAAGGAGAAGGACATCATCGAGCGGTCCAAGGCCAACCAGAACGCCTGACCGCCGGACGCGCGGGGCGGGGCGATGAGCGACGCACGACGGACCGTCGAGATCGTCTGGCGGATCGAGTCGCCGCGGCTCATCGCCTCGCTCACCCGGCTGGTCCGCGACGTCGGCCTGGCCGAGGAGCTCGCGCAGGACGCGTTCGTCGCGGCCCTGGAGCAGTGGCCCACCGACGGCGTGCCGGACAAGCCCGGCGCCTGGCTGATGACGACCGCCCGGCGCCGGGCCATCGACACGATCCGGCGCGAGCAGAACCGTGACAGCAAGTACGCGGTGCTGGCCCACGACCTCACGGACGAGGCACCGGCCGACGGGATCGTCGAGGACCCGGTCGGCGACGACCTGCTCTCGCTGGTGTTCCTCACCTGCCACCCGGTGCTGCCGCGCGAGTCGCGGATCGCGCTCACGCTGCGGCTGTTCGGAGGGCTGACCACCGACGAGATCGCCCGCGCCTACCTGACGCCGAGCGCCACGGTCGGTCAGCGGATCTCCCGTGCCAAGCGCACGCTCGCCGAGGCGCACGTGCCGTTCGAGGTGCCGCAGGCCGACGAGATGCCCGCACGCCTGGGGTCCGTGCTCGAGGTGATCTACCTGGTCTTCACCGAGGGGTACGCGGCGACCTCCGGGAACGACTGGGTGCGCCGGGACCTGGCCGACGAGGCGATGCGGCTGGGCCGGGTGCTGGCCGGGCTGCTGCCGCGCCAGCCCGAGGTGCACGGCCTGGTCGCGCTCATGGAGCTGCAGGCCTCCCGGTTCGACGCCCGCGGCAGCGGGACGCTGCTGCAGGACCAGGACCGCCGCTTCTGGGACAAGGCGCTGATCGAGCACGGGCTCAAGGCGCTCGACACGGCGATCGGGCTGCACCGCCCGCTCGGTCCGTACACGGTGCAGGCCGCGATCGCCGCGTGCCACAGCCGTGCCCCGTCGTTCGAGGCCACCGACTGGGAGGCCGTCGTCGCGCTCTACGACGCGCTCGCGCAGCTGGCCCCGAGCCCCGTCGTCGAGCTCAACCGAGCCGTCGCGGTGCTGCACGCCGACGGTCCGCAGGCGGCGCTCGAGGCCCTCGACGCGATCGCCGACCCGCGCATGGCCCGCTACCACCTGCTCGGCGCTGTCCGGGCGGAGGTGCTCGCACAGCTGGGGCGTCCCGAGGAGGCGGCCGCCGAGCTGGAGCGCGCGGCCGACCTGGCCCCGACCCAGCGCGAGCGCAACCTGCTGCTCGAGCGCGCGGCCGCGGCCGTCGTCGACGAGAGAATCGGCGTGGACGGCGACGAGGCCCCCGGGTGAGGGTGGGGCCATGAGCGACGCCGAGGCCGCGACCGAGCAGACGACCGAGTCCGTCGTCGAGCCCAAGCCCGGCTGGCGCCGCGACGTCACGCTCTTCCTCAGTGGGCAGACGATCTCGCTGTTCGGGTCGATGCTCGTGCAGTACGCCGTCATGTGGCACCTGACGCTCGAGACCAAGTCCGGCGGCGTCATGGCGCTGTACGCGGTGTTCGGCTTCCTGCCGCAGGCGGTCATCTCGGTCTTCGGCGGCGTCTGGGCGGACCGCCTGAACCGCAAGAAGCTGATCATCGCGGCCGACGGCACGATCGCGCTGGTCACCCTCGCGCTCGCGCTGATCATGAGCGCGGGCGCGAGCGACCTCCTGTTCATCTTCGTCGCGATCGCCATCCGCTCGGCAGGCGCCGGGATCCAGATGCCCGCGGTCGCCGCCCTGATCCCGCAGATCGTGCCGACCGACAAGCTCATGCGCGTCAACGGGATCAACGGCACCATCCAGTCGGCCATGATGCTCGTCGCCCCCGCTGCGGCGGCCGCCGTCTACGCGAGCATGTCGATCGTCGCCGTGTTCTACATCGACGTCGTCACGGCGATCCTCGGCATCGGCCTGCTGCTGCTGGTGAAGGTCGGCCCGCTGATCCGCTCGGAGACGGAGCGGCTCGGCTACCTCGACGACCTGCGCGGGGGCGTCCGCTACATCCTCACGCACCCGTTCGTGCGCTGGATCCTGGTGCTCTACGCGGTCGTGTTCGTGCTCATCGTCGCGCCGTCGTTCCTGACCCCGCTGATGATCGCGCGCACGTTCGGCGAGGAGGTGTGGAAGCTGACCGCCAACGAGCTCGCGTTCAGCATCGGCATGGTGCTGGGCGGCGCGGTCATCGCGACCTTCGCGACGAAGTGGAACCGGGTCGCGCTGATCCTCGGCTCGACGGTCGTGTTCGGCGTCCTGTCGATCGGCCTCGGGCTCTCGACGAACCTCTGGGTGTTCTTCTCGTTCATGTTCGTGCTCGGCCTGTCCGTCCCGGCCTTCTCGACGCCCAGCTACACGGTGCTGCAGGAGACCGTCGAGCCGGAGATGCAGGGCCGGGTGTTCGGGTTCGTCGGCATCGTCATGGCGCTGGCCATGCCGTTCGGCATGGCGGTCTTCGGGCCGTTGGCCGACGAGTTCAGCGTCGAGTCGCTCCTCGTCGTGGCCGGCATCCTGCTGCTGGTCGTCGTCGCGCTCGCGCTCGCGGTTCCCGCCGGACGGCGTTCGCTGCGCGCCGCGGACGCCCACGCGGCCCGGTGATACGGTCGGCGACATGCACTCCTTGCGTACCGACCTCCTCCTTATCCGGCCGCGCTGAGCCCCCGGGTACGAGTCAGCGCGGCCAGCCCCTCCGGAGCGAGGGGCTTTTTCGTGCCCGAACCCTGGTGACCGCAGACGGAGGAGCGAGCCGTGCAGGAGATCGAGGAGAAGTGGCAGGCCGTCTGGGAGCGGCTGCGGGTGTTCGAGGCGAAGGACGACGACGTCCGGCCGCGGCGGTATCTGCTGACGATGTTCCCGTACCCGTCGGGCGACCTGCACATGGGCCACGCGGAGGTGTTCGCGCTGGCCGACGTGGTGGCGCGGTACTGGCGGCTGCGCGGGTTCGACGTGCTGTTCCCGATCGGCTGGGACTCGTTCGGGCTGCCGGCGGAGAACGCGGCGCGCAAGCGCGGTGAGCATCCCGCGGTGTTCACCTACGACAACATCGAGACGCAGGCCCGGTCCCTGCGGCGGTACGGGGTGTCGTTCGACTGGACCCGGCGCCTGCACACCTCCGACCCCGAGTACGTGCGCTGGACGCAGTGGCTGTTCCTGACGATGCACGAGCGGGGTCTGGCCTACCGCGCCGCCGGGGTCGTGAGCTGGTGCCCGCAGGACGCGACCGTGCTGGCCAACGAGCAGGTGGTCGACGGCCGGTGCGAGCGGTGCGGCTCGGTCGTCGAGAAGCGCGAGCTGACGCAGTGGTACCTGCGGATCACCGACTACGCGGACCGGCTGGTCGACGACATGGCGCTGCTGGAGGGCGCGTGGCCCGAGCACGTGCTGACCATGCAGCGGAACTGGATCGGTCGGTCCGTCGACGAGGACGGCGCCACCACCTATCGACTGCACGACTGGCTCGTCTCACGGCAGCGCGCCTGGGGCACGCCCATCCCGATCGTGCACTGCCCGGCGTGCGGCGAGGTGCCCGTACCGATGGACCAGCTGCCGGTGAGGGTGCCGTGGGGCGAGGCCGCCGGGACCACCCAGTGCCCCCGCTGCGGCGGACCGGCGCAGCGGGAGACCGACACGCTGGACACGTTCGTCGACTCCTCCTGGTACTTCCTGCGGTACTGCTCGCAGGGGCGCGACGACGGTCGCGACGACGTGCCGTTCGACGTCGAGGACGTCCGCCGCTGGATGCCCGCGACCCAGTACGTCGGCGGGGTCGAGCACGCGATCCTGCACCTGCTGTACAGCCGGTTCGTCACCAAGGTGCTGCACGACGCCGGTCTGGTGGACCCCGTCGAGCCGTTCGCGTCGCTGCTGAACCAGGGGCAGGTGCGCAACGGTGGCAAGGCGATGAGCAAGTCGCTGGGCAACGGCGTCGCGCTGGGCGAGCAGCTGGACCGGTTCGGCGTCGACGCGGTGCGGCTGGCGATGGTGTTCGCGGGACCGCCCGAGGACGACATCGACTGGGCCGACGTGTCGCCGGCCGGGATGCAGCGGTTCCTGTCGCGAGCGCTGCGGCTGGCGCGCGACGTGGGTCCCGGGACTGCCGACGACGTCCTGCGGCGGGTCACGCACCGCACCGTCCACGACTGCGCGCAGCTGCTGGAGGCCTCGCGGTTCAACGTGGTGGTCGCGCGCGTGATGGAGCTGGTCTCGGCGGCTCGTCGTTCCGTCGACGCCGGCTCCGACGCGCGGGAGGCCGTGGAGGTCGTCGCGCTCCTGCTGAGCCTGGTCGCGCCGTACACCGCCGAGGAGATGTGGGAGGCCCTCGGGCACGAGCCGTCGGTGTCGTCGGCACCCTGGCCCGTGGTGGACCCGGCCCTCCTGGTCGACGAGACCGTGGAGGCCGTCGTCCAGGTGGACGGCAGGGTCCGCGACCGCGTGGACGTCCCGACGACGATCACGGCCGACGAGCTGGTCGCGCTGGCGCTGCCGCGGCCCGCGGTCCGGCGCGCGATCGGCGACCGGACCGTGAGCAGGACCGTCGCGCGCCCGCCACGCCTGGTGAACCTCGTGATCTCGGTTGACCCATGAGGAACCATGAAGCCGTGATCACGCCGTTCACCCTCAAGGGTCGTCATGTCCGGTTGGAGCCGTTGAGCCTGGAGCACGTCGACGGGCTCGCCGCCGCCGGCGCGCAGGAGCGGGGCAGCTTCGGGTACACGTGGGTCCCCGACGGGCGACACGAGGCCGAGGCGTACGTGCGCGGGGCGCTCGACGCGTCACGCTCGGTGCCGTTCGCGGTGCGCCGGCTGTCCGACGGTGCGGTCGTCGGGAGCACGCGGTTCCTCGACCTCGACGTCCTGGAGGCTCCGGCGCCGGGGACCGCACCCAGCTGGCCGCCCGGCAGCGCCGGGGGCGAGCCGAGCGACGAGCACCTCCCGAACGTCGCCGAGATCGGGAGCACCTGGTACGCGGCCTCGGCGCAGCGCACCGCGGTCAACACCGAGACCAAGCTGCTGCTGCTCACGCACGCCTTCGAGGTGTGGGACGCGGTCCGCGTCACCCTCAAGACCGACGCCCGGAACACGGCCTCGCGCAACGCGATCGAACGGATCGGCGGCCGGTTCGAGGGCGTGCGGCGCGTGCACACGATGGCGACCGACGGGACCTACCGCGACTCGGCGTACTTCTCGATCGTCGCGGCGGAGTGGTTCACGGTCCGCGAGGGCCTGGTGGCCCGCCTGCGCTGAGGACCTCGTCGCGACGAGCCTCGAGGAACGCGCGTTCGGCGGCGTTCTCCGTCAGCGACGACGCCACGGCGTACTCGTCGGCGGCCTCGTCGCGGCGCGACAGCCGACGCAGGAGGTCCGCGCGGACCGCGTGGTAGAGCGCGAACCGGGGCATCGAGAGGCCGTCGACGAGTGCGAGGCCGGCGGCCGGGCCGTCGACCTCCGCGACCGCGACCGCACGGTTCAGCTCGACCACCGGGCTCGGCGCGACCGCGAGCAGCTGGTCGTAGAGGGCCACGACCTGCCACCACGACGTGTCCTGCGCGGAGGCGGCCGACGCGTGCACGGCCTGGATCGCCGCCTGCAGCTGGTACGGCCCGGGCTGGTCGCGCCGCAGCGACTCACGGACCAGGTCGAGGCCCTCGTCGAGCATCGCGGGGTCCCACAGGGAGCGGTCTTGGTCGGCGAGCAGGACGAGCCCCTGGCGGGCGGGACGCCGGGCGTCGACCAGGAGCATGAGCGCGAGCAGCCCGGCGGCCTCGGGCTCGTCGGGCATGAGCTCGACCAGCAGCCGCCCGAGCCGGATCGCCTCGGTGCACAGGTCGTCGCGCACCACCGACGGACCGCTGGAGGCCTGGTGGCCCTCGGTGAACACCAGGTAGACCACCGCGAGGACGGTCCGCAGCCGGTCGGGCAGGTCCGCGTCGGACGGCACCCGGTAGGGGATGTGCGCGTCGCGGATCTTGCCCTTGGCCCGCACGAGCCGCTGCTGCATCGTCGGGACCGGCACCAGGAACGCGTGCGCGATCTCCTCGGTGGTCAGGCCGCCGACCATGCGCAGGGTCAGCGCCACCTGCGCCTCGGGCGCGAGCGCGGGGTGGCAGCACGTGAACACGAGCCGGAGCTGGTCGTCGCGCACGGGTCCCACCTCCACGTGCTCCTGGGCGTGCAGCAGGGCGGCCTGGGCGTGCCGGTCGTGGCGGGACGCCTCCCGCCGCAGCCGGTCGATGGCTCGGCGTCGCGCGGTCGTGATGATCCAACCGGCCGGGCTCGGTGGCACCCCGTCGGCCGGCCAGTGCTCGACGGCGGCGACGAACGCGTCCTGGACGGCCTCCTCGGCGACGTCCAGCGACCCGAACGACCGGGTCAGCACCGCGACGGCGCGTCCGTGCTCCGTGCGGAACACGGACGCGATCTCGTCGTCGGAGATCAATGCCGGCCGCTCAGTACCGGAAGGGTCGGACCTCGATCGGGAGCGTCGTGGCCCGCGCCAGCTTCCCGCCCCACGACATCGCCTCGTCGAGGTCCGGGACGTCGATGATCGTGAAGCCGCCCAGGTGCTCCTTGCCCTCGACGTAGGGGCCGTCCGTCGTGAGCACGTCGCCGTTCTTGGCGCGCAGCACGGTCGCGGTGCTCGGGTTGTGCAGGCCGCCCGAGAACACCCAGATGCCGGCGTCGCGCATGGCGCCGTCGACGGCCTCCGTCGCCTGGATGATCGGCTCCAGGAACTCGGGGCTGGGCATCGGGCCGTCGGGCTCGATGACGCTCAGCAGGTAGCGGGTCATGGCGTCCTCCTCAGGTCGTCGCCGGCCGTCGGCCAGCGTCTCACCCTCTGTACGAACGCGGAACGGCCGGATCGACAGCTTCTACGCCGGCGGCACCCGGTCGAACGTGTCCGGGTTCGGGCCCGTGCGCTCGTCGCGGTTCAGGCCGTCGATGTCCGCCAGGTCCTCGTCGGAGAGCTCGAAGTCGAAGATGTCGAAGTTCTCCTCGACGCGGGCCCGCGTGACCGACTTGGGGAAGACGACGTGGCCGCGCTGCACGTGCCAGCGCAGGGTGATCTGGGCCGTCGAGCGGTCGTGGGCGTGCGCGATCCGCTTGAGGGTCGGGTCGTCGAGCACCTTGCCCTGCGCGATCGGGGACCAGGCCTCGATCGCGATCCCGTGCTCGCGGCCGTACTGGGCAAGCTCGCGCTGCGTCAGGTACGGGTGGACCTCGATCTGGTTGACGGCCGGGGTGATCGTCGTCTCCGCCTGCAGGCGGCGCAGGTGCGCGGGCTGGAAGTTCGAGACCCCGATCGCCTTGGCGCGGCCGGAGCCGTAGATGTCCTCGAGGGCCTTCCAGGTGTCGACGAAGTTGCTCAGCATGGCCAGCGGCCAGTGGATGAGGAAGAGGTCGACGTACTCGGTCCCGAGGCGCTCCAGCGACTGCTCGAAGGCTGCCAGCGCCGCCTCGGGTGCGTGCGCGCCGTTGTTCAGCTTGGTGGTGACGAACACGTCCGCGCGGTCCAGCCCGGACTCCCGCAGCGCCTCGCCGACGCCCTCCTCGTTGTGGTAGCTCTGCGCCGTGTCGATGTGGCGGTAGCCCACGTCGAACGCCTGCAGGACGGCCTCCTTGGTCTCGTCGAGCGGGATCTGGAAGACGCCGAAGCCCAGCTGCGGGATCGTCACGCCGTTGTTGAGGGAGAGGCTCGGAACGGTGCTCATGCCTCCATTGGACATGCGACACGTGGTGGATGCCTCTCGAGCGTCCACCCTCGACCACCGGCGGTCGGCTCGCGATGTCGGCGGTGCCTGGGATGGTGGAGTCACCGGCACCTACGTCAAGGAGCTCTCGGCATGTTGCACCACCCGCTCTCCGCCCGCGTCCTCGGTCCCGTGCTCGTCCCGGGGGAGGAGGGGTTCGCCGACGAGGTCCTCTCGCACAACCGTGCCGTCGTCCACACGCCCGAGCTCGTGGTCGGTGCCGCGAGCACGCAGGACGTCGTCGAGGCGGTGCGCTGGGCGGCGATGCAGGGCCTGTCACTGACGGTGCTGGCCACGGGCCACGGCGCGCGCCATCCCGTGACCTCGGGGGTGATCGTCACCACCCGAAGGATCGGGGGCGTCTCGGTGGACCCGGAGAGAAGGGTCGCGACGATCGGCGCGGGCGCCACCTGGACGGACGTCGTACCGGCGGCCGACGCGGTGGGTCTGGCGCCGGTCGCGGGGTCGTCGACGCACGTCGGCGTGGTCGGCTACCTGCTGGGCGGAGGGCTGGGTCCGCTCGCCCGCAGCCACGGGTTCAGCTCGGACCGGATCGAGTCGCTGACCGTCGTCACCGGGACGGGCGAGGTGGTCGAGGCGAGCGCGATCGACCACCCCGACCTCTTCTGGGCGCTGCAGGGCGGGCGGGCCGGTCTGGGGGTCGTGACGCAGGTGCGCCTCCGGCTCGTCTCGGTGCCCGAGCTGTACGCGGGCTCGATGATCTTCGACACCGAGCACATCCCGACCGTCCTGCGCGGCTGGCTCGCCTGGACAGAGACCGCCGACGACGCGACGACCACGAGCGCGGCCATCGTCCGGTTCCCCCCGTTCGACGCGGTGCCACCGCCGCTGCGCGGCCGGACCGCCCTCACGCTGCGGTTCGCACGACCGGGGGACCAGCAGGCCGGCGCGGCGGCCGCCGCTCCCCTGCGGGCGCTCGCGCCCGTGCTCATGGACGGTCTGGGTCCCCTGCCGGTCGCCGAGGCGGCACGGATCCACAACGACCCCGTCGACCCCGCACCCTCGTGGGTCCGCGGCCTCATGCTCACGGGCTCCGACGACGACCTGGCGACGACCGTCCTCGACCACGGCGGACCGGACGCGGACCACCCGTTCCTCTCGGTCGAGCTGCGGCACATCGCCGGCGCGACGGGACGCGACGTGGCGGGCGGCTCGGCGGTCGCGGGCCGGGGTGCGGCGTTCACGGTCGGTCTGCTCGGCATCGACCCGGCGACGTTCGAGACGGTGCTCCCGGCCGCGGCCGCGTCGATCTTCGGGGCGCTCGAGCCGTGGGCGGCCGCCGAGCTCAACGCGAACTTCGCCGGTGCGGGCGACGCCCGGTGGAGCGCGGCGATCACCGAGCGGCTCGGCGACGTGCGGCGTCGCTACGACCCTGCCGGGGTGTTCTCGGTCGTCTGACCTGGTGAGGAGGAACGGTGAAGGGTGGACCGTTCCTCGGAATTGACTCACCCGGTCGTGCCACCCTCTGCAAGGCTGTGCCGGGCGTGCGCCGGGGGCACCCGCCCAGGTGAGACATGACGAGAGGGCTCGATGACGTTCGCAGGGGAACGAGGCAGGGCGTCGCGTGGCGTCGCAGGGGCGTTGGTCGCGGCCGTCGGGCTGACGCTCGCCCTGGCGTCGTGCTCCGCGGATCCGCCGGGGCCGCAGAAGGCGAGCGAGGCGCTCGCGGCGGCACTGCAGTCCGGGAAGTTCACGTCCGCCCCGCTCACCTCCGCGGACGCGACGACGGCCGCCACCCAGTGGGCCACGGCGTACGAGGGCCTGGACCCGTGGAAGCCGAAGGTCGAGCTCGAGTCCGCCACGGTGGACGAGAAGGACGAGGACTCCGCGATCGCGCTCATGCGGTTCACGTGGGACGTCGACGACAGCGACCAGGACTGGGTATACGAGACGCACGCGAAGCTGACCCGCGGCGACGACGACGCGTGGCAGGCGACCTGGTCGGCGGCGCTGCTCGCCCCGGACCTGGGCCCCGCCGAGGTGCTGCAGGTCAAGCGGACCCCCGTGGAGCGCGCCGAGGTGCTCGGCGCGGGCGGCGTGGCGATCATCGAGCCGCGACCGGTGAACCGCCTCGGCGTCGACAAGACGTTCGTCACGGACGCCGCCGGGCAGGACGCCGCCGCGCGGGCTCTGGCCGGCGCGCTCGGCATGAACCCCGACGAGTACGCGGCCAGGGTCGCGGCCGCCGGACCGAAGGCGTTCGTCGAGGCGATCGTGGTGCGCGACGGCGACCCGCAGTACGACGTCGCCGCGCTGCGCGCGATCCCGGGCGTCCGGGCGGTCGCCGACGCGATCCCGCTCGCCCCCAGCCGCGCCTTCGCCCGCCCGATCCTCGGGTCGGTGGGCGACGCGACCGCCGAGATCGTCGAGAAGTCCGACGGTGCGGTCGCGGCCGGCGACCTCGCGGGCCTGTCGGGCCTCGAGCGGCAGTACGACGCGCAGCTGCGCGGCTTCCCAGGGCTGACCATCGAGGCGTCGTCGGCCGACGGCGCCGCCATCCGCGAGCTCTACAGCCACGAGCCCGTGCCGGGCACCCCGCTGCAGACGACGCTCGACATCGGCCTTCAGCAGGCCGCCGAGAACGTGCTGGTGGGGGTCGGTCCGGCCAGCGCCGTGGTCGCGATCCGTCCGTCGACCGGTGACGTCCTCGCCGCGGCGAGCGGTGCGGGTGGCCAGGGGATGTCGACCTCGACGCTCGGTCAGTTCGCCCCGGGGTCCACGTTCAAGGTGGCCAGCGCGCTCGCCCTGCTGCGCTCCGGGCTCACGCCGGACTCGCCGGTCACCTGCCCCGAGACGGTGACGGTGGACGGTCGCTCGTTCGAGAACTTCCCGGGCTACCCCTCCGACAAGCTCGGCGACATCCCGCTGCGGACGGCGTTCGCCAACTCGTGCAACACCGCCTTCATCGGAGCGCGGGACTCCGCGACGCAGGACGCGCTGATCGACGCCGCCGGCTCGCTCGGGCTGGTGCCGGACGCGAGCCTCGGCTTCCCCGCGTTCCTCGGGGCGGTCCCGGGCGACTCGGACGGCACGGACCACGCGGCATCGATGATCGGCCAGGGGCGCATCCTCGCCTCGCCGCTCGGCATGGCGACGGTCGCTGCCTCGGTGGCGAAGGGGTCCACGGTCGTCCCGCGGCTGGTCGTGCTCCCCGACGGGGCCAGCGCGCCGGAGCCCAGCGACACCGAGGAGCCGAGCAACGAGGCCACGCCGAGCGACCGCCCCCAGGTCCCGCTGACGGCCGACGAGGCCGCCACGCTGAAGTCGCTCATGCGCGGCGTCGTCACCGAGGGCGGGGCCACCTTCCTGCAGGACGTGCCCGGCGGCGAGGTGTCCGCCAAGACCGGCACCGCCCAGTTCGGCGAGGCCGACAACCTGCAGAACCACGTGTGGATGATCGCGATCCAGGGCGACCTGGCCGTCGCGGTCTTCGTCGACGTGGGCGACTACGGCTCGACGACGGCAGGTCCGCTGCTGAAGTCGTTCCTGGAGGCGGCGGCCCAGCCGTAGGAATTGTCGTCGCGGGCACCGACACAATGACGGGGTGTTCCTCACCCTGACCTCGACCTCGTCGTCCGCGACCGACCTGGGCTTCCTGCTGCACAAGCACCCCGACCGCGCGCAGACGTTCGAGCTGTCGGTGGGCCGGGCGCACGTGTTCTACCCGGAGGCGACCGACGACCGCTGCACCGTGGCGCTTCTGGTCGAGGTCGACCCGGTCGACCTCGTGCGCGGGCGCCGTTCGGGCGAGGCGCTGACCGACTACGTGAACGACCGCCCCTACGCGGCCAGCTCGCTGCTCGCCCTCGCGCTGGGCCGGGTGTTCCGCACCGCCATGACCGGGACGTGCGTCAACCGGCCCGATCTCGAGGGCGTGGTCATGCCGCTCGAGGTGCACGTGCCGGCCGTGCCCGACCCGTCGATGGTGGCCCGGCTCTTCGAGCCGCTCGGGTGGCAGGTCGTCGTCGACGTGCCGCCGCTCGACCCTGACGTGCCGTCGTGGGGACCGGCGCCCTACGGCGACGTCCGGCTGACCGGGCTGGTCACGGTCGCGGAGGCGCTGCGGCACCTGTACGTCCTGCTGCCCGCGCTGGACGGGGGGAAGCACTACTTCGTAGGTCCCGACGAGGTCGACAAGCTGGTCCGTGCGGCCGGGGACTGGCTGGGCGGCCACCCGGAGCGTGACTGGATCCTGCGCCGGACGCTGGCCCACCGGCGCGAGTACGTGGCGGACGCGGTGCAGCGGCTGGCCGAGCTCGACGGGGTGGTCGAGCACGTCGTCCAGGACGTCGATGACGTCGTCGTGGAGCGGCCCCTCGCGCTGGATCGTCGTGACGCGGTGCTGGCGGAGCTCGCCCGCAGCGGTGCGCGGTCGGTGGTCGACCTCGGGTGCGGCGAGGGAGTCCTGGTGCGGGCGCTGCTCGCCGAACCGGCCTACACACGCGTCGTCGGCGTGGACGTGTCGGTGCAGGTGCTCCGGAGGGCGTCCCTCGGACTGGACCGCCTGCCGGACTCCGTGCGCGCGCGGCTCACGCTCCTGCAGTCGTCGGCGACCTATCGCGACGAGCGCCTGGCCGGCGCGGACGCGATCGTCCTCATGGAGGTCATCGAGCACGTCGACCTGGACCGGCTGCCCGCGCTGGAGCGCTCGGTGTTCGGCGAGGCCAGGCCGCGGACCGTCGTGGTCACCACACCGAACGCGGAGTTCAACGTGCGCTACCCACGCCTGCACGCGGGGCACGTGCGGCACGCCGACCACCGGTTCGAGTGGACGCGCGCGGAGCTGACGGCGTGGGCGTCGCGCGTGTCCGACGCGTACGGGTACACCTTCCGGACCGGGCCGGTCGGTCCGGTGGACGACGAGGTCGGACCGGCGACGCAGCTGGTCGTGTTCACGGCGGTCGCCGCATGACCGCGCTCGAGATCCCCGAGCTGGCGCTCGTCGCGCTCGTCGGGGCGTCCGGGTCGGGCAAGTCGACGTTCGCACGCGAGCGGTTCGGTGCGTACGAGGTGGTGTCCAGCGACGTCTGCCGCGGGATGGTGTCCGACGACGAGACCTCCCAGGACGCGACCAAGGACGCGTTCGACCTCCTCGGTGTCATCGTCGGGAAGCGCCTTGCGCGCGGGCTGCTGACGGTGGTCGACGCCACGAACGCGCAGCGGGACGCGCGCAGGCACGTGCTCGACCTGGCCCGCGCGAACGACGTGCTGCCGGTCGCGATCGTGCTCGACCTGCCCGAGGCCGTCTGCCTGGAGCGCAACGCGGGCCGCGGCGAGCGGATGCTCCCGCCGCGCGTCGTGAAGCGCCAGGCCGACCTGGTGCGCAAGGCGGTGCGGGGCCTGCAGCGCGAGGGCTTCCGGACCGTGCACGTGCTGCGCACCCCGGAGGAGGTCGAGCAGGCGGTGCTGCGTCGGGTCCCGCTGCGCAGTGACCTTCGTCGGCTCCACGGCCCGTTCGACGTGATCGGCGACGTGCACGGCTGCCGGTCGGAGCTCGAGTCGCTGCTAGGCGCGCTGGGCTACGCGCTGGCACGCGACGCGGACGGACGGCCGGTCGACGCCGTGCACCCCGAGGGACGGACGGTCGTGTTCCTCGGGGATCTGGTGGACCGCGGACCCGACTCGCCGGGCGTCCTGCGGCTGGCCATGGGGATGCACGCCGCTGGGCACGCGCTGGTGGTGCCCGGGAACCACGAGAACAAGCTGGTGCGTGCGCTCGACGGGCGTGCCGTGACGCTGAGCCACGGGCTCGAGACGACGATGGCGCAGCTGTCGGAGCAGGACCCGACGTTCCGCGCCGAGGTCCGCGACTGGCTCGACGGGCTGGTCAGCCACCTCCTGCTGGACGACGGGCGCCTGGTCGTCGCGCACGCCGGGCTGAAGGAGGAGTACCACGGGCGCACGTCGGGCCGGGTGCGCAGCTTCGCGCTGTACGGGGACACCACAGGCGAGACCGACGAGTGCGGGCTGCCGGTCCGCCTGCCGTGGGCCGACGACTACCGCGGCCGGGCGATGGTCCTCTACGGGCACACGCCGACGCCGGTCCCGCGGTGGACCAACAACACGATGTGCCTGGACACCGGCTGCGTGTTCGGCGGACACCTGACCGCCCTGCGCTACCCGACCAAGGAGCTGGTCCAGGTCCCCGCCGAGCGCGTCTGGTACGAGCCGGCCAAGCCGTTCCTCGCGGCACCCACGAGGCCCGACGACCTGCTGGACGTCCAGGACGTGCTCGGGCGGCGGTCCGTCGAGACCCGGCACCACGGCCGGGTCACGATCGACGAGCAGAACGCCGCCGCCGCGCTCGAGGTGATGAGCCGGTTCGCGCAGCACCCGCGCTGGGTCCCGTACCTGCCGCCGACCATGGCGCCGGTGGCGACGTCGCCGCTGCCGGGGGTGCTCGAGCACCCGGCCGAGGCATTCTCGGCGTTCCTGTCCTCCGGCGTCTCGCACGTGATCTGCGAGGAGAAGCACATGGGCTCGCGGGCGTCGGTGCTCGTGTGCCGCGACGAGGAGACAGCGGCACGGCGGTTCGGCGCACCCCCCGGCGAGACGGGCTCGCTCTGGACGCGGACCGGGCGCGCGTTCTTCGACCGCCCGCTGACCGAGGTGTTCCTCGCGCGCCTCCGCTCCGCCGTGACCGTGGCCGGCGTGTGGGACGAGCTCGGCACCGACTGGCTCCTGCTCGACGGCGAGCTGCTGCCGTGGTCGCTCAAGGCCGGCCCGCTGCTGCGCGAGCAGTACGCCGCGACCGGAGCGGCCGCGTCGCTGATGCTGCCGGCCGCCGTCGAGGCCCTGGCCCGCGGGGCCGCCCGCGGCCTGCCCGTGGGCGAGCTCACGGAGCGCACCGCGACTCGTCGCGACGACGCGGAGCGCTACCGCGAGGCCTACCGCCGTTACGTCTGGCCGACCGACGGGCTCGACGGCGTGCAGCTCGCGCCCTTCCAGGTGCTGGCCTCCGAGGGTTCCACGTGGAACGACCGCGACCACGGGTGGCACCTGGGGCTCGTCGACCGGCTGGTGGCCGCCGACCCGGTGCTGCTGCGCGGTACCAGGCGGCTCGAGGTCGACGGGGACGTGGCGGCCGGCATCGCGTGGTGGGAGGAGCTGACCGACCAGGGCGGCGAGGGGATGGTCGTGAAGCCGTTCGCCAACCTCGTGCACGGCCCGCGGGGGCTGGTGCAGCCGGGCCTCAAGGTACGCGGCCGCGAGTACCTGCGGATCATCTACGGCCCGGACTACCTCAGCCACCTCGACCGGCTCAAGGTGCGCTCGCTCGGGCGCAAGCGCGGGCTGGCCCTGCGCGAGTACGCACTCGGCCTGGAGTCGCTGGACCGGCTGGCGGCGGGGGAGCCGCTGTGGCGGGTGCACGAGCCGGTGTTCGCGGTGCTGGCGCTGGAGAGCGAGCCGATCGACCCCCGCCTCTGATCCAATGGGCGCGTGGCGTCCGACCATGTCGTCTCGTTCCGGCTCTGGCCGCCGGTCGCGATCGGCGCGCCGCTGCTCGCCGGCTGGGTCGCCACGGTGGCCTGGGGTGATCCGGTCGACCTCGGCGCGTGGCGGATCCCGGTCGGCTGGGCGCTGCTCGTCGCGTTCGTCGGGTGGAACGGCTGGTCGCTGTGGCTGTTCGGCCGGCACGAGACCGGGCTGCTGCCGGGGCAGGAGACGCGCGCGATCATCGAGGAGGGCCCGTACCGGCTGTCGCGCAACCCGCTCTACGTCGGTCTGCTCGCGGCCTACCTCGGGGTCGCACTGCTGGCCCCGACGTTCTGGGGCCTCGTGCTCTTCCCCGTCGCCGTCCTGCTCGTCCTGTGGGGCGCGATCCGACCCGAGGAGCGGTTCCTGCACGAGCGGTTCGGTGCGCCCTACGACGACTACCGCACGCGGGTGCCTCGCTGGCTGGGCCGGGTGCGTCGACGGACATCGTGAGAAGACCCTCGCGTGTCTGTGTCAGCCGTCTGTGAGAGCGTTTGCCCGTGAGCGACGACGACACCCAGGTCGATGCCCGGACCCAGTACGAGCGCATGGTCGCCGGCGACTGGTACGAGGCGACCCCGGACCTCGTGACCATGACGAACGAGGCCCAGGAGCGTGCCCACCGGTACGCGGACGCGTTCCGGGTCGACGCCGACGCGGCCCAGGTGGAGCTGCGTGCGCTGCTGGGCACGCTGGGCGACGACACCACGATCCGCCCGCCGCTCTACGTCGACTACGGCGTTCACATCCACATCGGTGCGCGCACGTTCGTGAACTTCGGCCTCGTGGCGCTCGACGTCGCCCCGATCCGCATCGGCGACGACGTGCTGCTCGGCCCGAACGTCCAGCTGCTCACGCCCGTTCACCCCGTCGAGCCCGAGGCGCGCAGCGCGAAGCTCGAGTCCGCCAAGCCGATCACGATCGGCAACAACGTCTGGCTCGGCGGCGGCGTGATCGTGTGCCCGGGCGTGACCATCGGCGACAACACGGTGGTCGGCGCGGGCTCGGTGGTCACCAAGGACCTGCCGGCCAACGTCGTCGCGGTCGGGAACCCGGCTCGCGTCGTGAAGGACGTCTGAGTGACCGTCGGGATCCTGCTTCCGCGCGACCTGCCGATCGAGCAGCTGGTCCCGTACGCCCAGCGCGCCGAGGCCCTCGGGTTCGCCGAGATCTGGGTGGTCGAGGACCTGCCGTTCCGCGGCGGGATCGCGCAGGCGGGCGTGGTCCTGGCGAGCACCCGGAGCATCCGGGTCGGCGTCGGCATCCTGCCCGCGGCCGTGCGGAACCCGGCGTTCGCGGCGATGGAGGCCTCGACGCTGGCCGAGCTGTACCCCGGGAGGCTCGTGCTCGGCGTCGGGCACGGGATGCCCGGCTGGATCCGGCAGGTCGGCGCGTGGCCGGCCAGCCCGCTGACGATGCTCGACGAGCACCTCAGTGCGGTCCGCGCGCTGCTGCACGGCGATCGGGTGACCGTCGACGGACGGTACGTGCGTCTCGACGGCGTCCAGCTGCACTCGCCGCCGGTCACCCCGCCGCTCGTCCTCGCCGGGGTGCGCGGCGCGAAGTCGCTGGCGCTCGCCGGGCGGGTGGCCGACGGGGTCGTGCTGGCCGAGCCGGTGACACCGGAGTACCTGGAGGGCGTCCTCGGGCGCGTCGGCCGGCAGGTGCCGGTCGTCGCCTACTGCCTGGCTGCCGTGGACGAGGACGGCGACGCGGCTCGGGATCGCGTACGGCCGGCCCTCGCCTGGATCGGCGAGCCCGACTGGGAGCCGCACATCGCGCCGCTGCCGTTCGCCGACGAGTTCCGGGCGCTGCGGTCGTCGTCGAGCGACCGCGAGGAGTTCATGGCGCGGATGCCGGCGGAGTGGGTGGATCAGCTCGCGATCGTCGGGACGCCGCAGGCGGCGCGGCGCCGGGTCCAGGAGCTGCACGAGGCGGGCGTGACGTGCGCGGTGCTCATCCCGGCGGGACCTGATCCCCTGCGCGAGCTGGACGGGCTAGCGTCGCTCGTATGAGTCGAGTGGTGGTCACCGGTGGCAGCGGAAAGCTCGGGCGGGCCGTGGTCCGCCACCTGGCGGAGCAGGGGTACGACGTGGTCAACGTCGACACGGCACCGCCGCCGGCCGACGAGCCTGCCCTGTTCACGCGGGTGGACCTGACCGACCTCGGGCAGGTGACCGAGGCGCTGACCGGCATCGACGACCGGTACGACGGCGTCGACGCGGTGGTGCACCTGGCCGCGATCCCGGCGCCGGGGCTGCGACCGAGCGGAGCGACCTTCGCCAACAACGTCATCAGCACGCACCACGTCTTCTCGGCAGCGCGTCGGGCCGGCATCCGCAGCATCGTGTGGGCGTCGAGCGAGACGGTGCTCGGCCTGCCCTTCGAGACGCCGCCGCCGTACGCGCCCGTCGACGAGGAGTACACGGTCCGGCCCGAGAGCACCTACTCGCTGGGCAAAGCGGTCGAGGAGGAGATGGCTAGGCACTTCGCGCGCTGGGACCCCTCCGCCAAGCTGATCGGGCTGCGGTTCTCCAACGTCATGGACGTCGAGGACTACGCGGAGTTCCCGTCGTTCGAGGGCGACCCGCGCACCCGCATCTGGAACCTCTGGAGCTACATCGACGCGCGCGACGGCGCCCTGGCGGTCCAGAAGGCGCTGGAGAGCAGCCTCACCGGCTTCGAGGCGTTCATCATCGCGTCGCCGGACTCCGTGATGACGACCCCGTCGGCCGACCTGCTGGCCCACTACTTCCCCGACGTGCCCCTCAAGCGGCCGGTGCACGGGACCGAGACGCTGCTCTCGATCGACAAGGCGCGGCGCCTCCTGGGCTTCGAACCGGCACATACCTGGCGCAACCACACCGGGTGAATCTCGACCTGCTCGGCGGTATCCCCTCGCACGTCATCTGCCTGACACATCCGCTCGCTTGGCTGGTCACACGCCCTTCTCACCCCCGGGTCCAGGTATCCGAGGGCATCGGCGCCCGCCCTTAGGGACGTGCGGTCGGTCGGGCGCACACCCACCACGACGACGCGGGCCGGCTCCCGCGTGCGGTCCGACGGGAGCCACCTCATGAGCGCCACCGCCACACCGTTCGCGTTCCTGATCCACCCGCGCGTCCAGATCGCCGCGGACCTCGGACTGGTCTGGCGCCCGCTGCGCCACGTGCCCGAACCGCTCGCGGACGCCGCGCTGCGCAAGCTGCCCCTCAAGCCGTTCTCGATGTCCCGCGTCGTGCTGGGCGACCGGCAGGTCGGTGACGTGGTGTTCGTGCCCTACGGCGCGCGGCACCTGCTGAGCGAGCCGGGCGAGGGCAAGGCCCGGGTCACCCGGTGCGTCGACTACGCGGCGTCGATCGGGGCGGGCGTGGTGGGCCTCGGCGCGCTGACGGCGACCGTGACGGCCGGGGGTGTGTCGCTGCGCGGGCGGACCGACATCGGGGTGACCAACGGGAACGCCTACACCGCGGCGATCGTCGAGGACCAGCTCCTGGCGATGCTGGACGACCGGCGCCGGGTCGCGGTGGTCGGCGCCACGGGAAGCGTGGGCACGACGCTGGTCCGGCTGCTCGCTCGGGCCGGTTCCGTCGACTCCCTGACCCTCGTCGCGCGGGGCGCACCCAAGCTCGCCGCCCTCCAGCGAGAGGTCGGAGGGCGGGTTCCGACGACGATCACGACGGACATGGTCGACGTCCGCGATGCCGACGCCGTGGTGCTGCTGACGGCGTCGAGCGACGCCCTGCTCGGCCCGGAGCACCTCGCACCCGGCGCGCTCGTGCTCGACGCCACCCAGCCGCGCAACACGCACCCGGACCTCGTGGCGCGGCGGCCGGACGTCACGGTCGTCGACGGCGGTGTCGTCGAGATCCCGACCATGCAGCTGCGCGGCTCGTCGATCGGCCTGCCGCCGGGCCGTGGGTATGCGTGCTTCGCCGAGACGTTCCTGCTCGGGCTGGCCGGTCACACGGGCCACTTCTCGATCGGCGTCCCGACCCTCGACCAGGTCGACCACGTGCGCGACCTCGCCCGCCGGTTCGCGCACCTCGGGTTCGCGGCCGCAGCGCCGACGAGCTTCGGCCGGCCGCTCGCCGAGCGGCCGGTGGTCGTCTCATGAGGCGCGTGGTCCTGCTGGGCGGCGGCTACGTCACCCTGCACGCGTACGGCGCGATCGCCCGACGGCTGCGCGGTGAGCTGCGCCGGGGTGAGGTCGAGGTCGTCGTGATCAGTGCCGACGACGTGCACAGCTATCACGGCTTCACGGGCGAGGTGGTCGCTGGGCTCCTGCCCATCGGCCTGACCCAGACGCCGCTCGTCGAGGCGATGCCGAGGGCTCGGATCGTCCACGCGCGGGTCACCGCGGTGTCCCTCGACGACCGCAGCGTGACCTACGACGACGGGTCGGGCCGGTCGGCCGTCTCCTACGACGCGCTCGTCGTCGCGACCGGAGGCCGTGAGCCCGCGCTGGAGGGTGCGGCGACGCTCCGCCGGCCGGGCGGCCTCGCCGACCTGCTCGCGACCGCCGACGACGGGCCGGTCGTGGTCGTCGGGGGCGGGCTCGCGGGCGTCGAGCTCGCGGCCGCGTTCGCCGACCGCGGCTCCCCCGTCACGCTCGTGCACTCCGGTGACCGCCCCGTGCCTGCCCTGCGCGCGCAGCAGCCGCGGCTCGCGGCCCGCTGCGACCGCGAGCTGTCCCGGCTCGGCGTCGCCGTGCGGACCGGCGTCCGGGCCGTCGCCGCGACCCCCGACGGGGTGCGGCTGTCGGACGGGTCGGAGCTGGCCGCGTCCGTCGTCGTGGCGACCACCGGTCAGCGCGCTGTCGTGCTGCCGGGCCTGGAAGACCTGCCCCGCGACGAGCTCGGCCGTCTGGTGACCGGCCCCGACCTGCTCGTCGCCCCCGACGTGTGGTCCGCCGGGGACGCGGCGCGCGTGCTGCACCCGCGCTCCGGCGAGCCCGTGGCGGCGAACGCGCTCTGGGCGATCAAGGCCGGCGACCAGGTGGGTCGCAACGTCGCCCATGCGCTGCGCGGGCGGCCGGGCCGACCCTTCCGGTACCTCGGGCTCGGACAGGCGGCGTCGTTCGGCGTCGGCCACGGGATCGCCGACCTCTACGGCCTGCCGATCACGGGGTGGGCCGCATGGCTGCTGCGCGTCGGGTTCTTCATGCGCTTCATGCCGTCGCGCTCGCGGGCGCTGCGGGTGCCGGCCGCCCTCGTCGCCGCGAACCGGCAGGGCGCGCGGATCCGGGCCGAGAGGTCGGCTACCGTTCGCGGGTGAGCAGACGATGACGGTGCGGCACGCCCTGGCGCGCGGGTTCTGGCGGGTGAGCCGGTGGACGCTCCGGAGCGAGCGGGTCCCGGCGGACGGTGCGGGGCTGCTCATCGGCGCACCACACACGTCCAACTGGGACTTCGTCCTCATGCTCGCGATCGCCGGCGAGGCCGGCCTGCACATCCGCTGGCTGGGCAAGAACGGGCTGTTCCGCGGGATCGGCGGGCCGATCATGCGCGGGCTCGGTGGCATCCCCGTCGACCGGTCCAATCCCGCCGGTCTCGTCGACGAGCTCGTCGCGCGGATCCAGGGCGGCGACCGCTTCTACCTCGTCGTGACGCCCGAGGGCACGCGCAGCGGCGACGGCTGGAAGTCGGGCTTCTACCGGATCGCGCTGGCGACGGGCCTACCGGTCACGCTCGGCTACGTCGACCGCACCACGATGACGACCGGCCTCGGCCCGACGCTCGAGCTCACCGGCGACATCCCCGCCGACATGGACCGCATCCGCGCGTTCTACGCCGACAAGGCCGGGTTCGCGCCCGGTCGTCGGACCGAGCCGCGGCTGCGGGAAGAGTCCGCCTGACTCGATCTCCCCGGGCCGACCGGCGGGTGTCGGTGGCCTTCGCTAGCGTCGGTCGGGTGGCAGAACCCGAGGAGTTCGACTGGTCGTTGACCGAGATCCCCACGACGCGCGCCGCCGTGCGCAGCCAGCTGGAGTTCTCGTGGTTCGAGCTGCGCGAGCGGCTGGCGACCCTCACGCAGGACGAGTTCGAGTGGCAGCCTGCGCCCGGCGCGTTCTCGGTGCGGCGGCGCTCCGAGTCGACGGCTCCCCGGGTGTTCGGCGTCGGCGAGTGGGTGGTCGAGTGGCCCGCGGGTCCCGACGAACCCGGCCCGCGCACCGTCGCGTGGCTGGTCGCGCACCTCACCGAGGTGCTGACCGAGCGGTACGACTGGACGTTCGGCGAGCACCGGCTCAAACGGCCCGACCTGACGTACTCCGGCGAGGTCGGTCCCGCGGTCGCCGCCCTGACCGCCGTCGCCGATGCCTGGCGCACGGGGATCGCTGAGCTGTCCGACGACGACATCTTCACCGTCGGGCTGAGCCAGGCCACGGAGATCGACGCGCAGGCGCCGTTCGCGCAGCTCGTGCTGCACATCAACCGCGAGATCATCCACCACGGCTCGGAGATCTTCACGCTCACGGACCTGTACCGGGCGGGCGTCCGTGGCTGAGTCCTGTCGAGACTGAACTGGAGGCACTGCCATGTCCGAGAACCTGGTCGCCCGTGCTGTCGTCGAGGTGCGCGCCTCGGCCGAGGACGTCTGGTCCGTGATGGTCGACCCGGCCGCACGATGGATGGTCGGGTCGGAGGTGACCAGCACGTACGTCGTCGGCGACCCCATCACGTTCGACGGCGAGTGGGAGGGCAAGCCCTTCCAGGACCACGGCGAGATCGTCGAGGTCGGGCGCCCGCGGCTCCTGCGCTACACCCACTACTCGCCGCTGTCCGGGCAGCCCGACGTGCCCGAGAACTACCACCATCTGACGTTCACGCTGGACGACTCCGGCGGCTCGACGACGGTGACGCTCGAGCAGGACGGCAACGGTTCGGCCGAGGAGGTCGAGCACGCCGAGGGGCTCTGGCGGCAGGTGCTCGAGGCTCTGGCCGCTTCGGTTGCACCGGATGCGCAACCGGGAGACCGGACGTAACGTCGAGGTGTTGCCAACCCGAGAGGAGTGATTCTGATGGGTCTCGACGACAAGATCTCGAACACCGCTGAGGAAGCCAAGGGCAAGGTCAAGGAGGCCGCCGGCAAGGCGACCGACGACGAGCGCCTCGAGGCAGAGGGCAAGGCCGACCAGGCCGGCGCCAACATCAAGCAGGCGGGCGAGAAGGTCAAGGACGCGTTCAAGTAACGGACCGTCCCCGCACACACAAGGCCCCCGTTTCTCGATGATCGAGAGACGGGGGTCTTTGCATGCCCGGTGTCGTCGCGCAACACCTCTTGCGCAACACCGCTTGCGCAATGACCGTTGCGCGTTCTACGGTGGGGGCATGAGCCAGGACGACACCACCGCGCCGCACCGCTTCGCCGAGGCGGAGCGCACCAGCGACCCCGAGCGGATCCGCGCGCTGGCCCACCCGCTGCGGCTCGCCCTGCTCGACTACCTGGACGACGTCGGCGAGGCCACGGCCACCCAGTGCGCCAAGCACACGGGCGAGACCGTGGCCAACTGCTCGTTCCACCTGCGGTTGCTCGCTCGCTACGGATTCATCGAGCCGGCCGAGCCGCGGGGGCGTGAGCGTCCGTGGCGTCTCGTCGAGAAGCGTCAGCTGTTCACGCCGGACGCGTCGGTGCCCGGTTCGGTCCACGCGATCGTCGAGTTCGCGGAGATCGCCGCCCGGCAGGAGGTCGACAAGTTCGTCGACTTCCTGCGCGTCCGGGCCGACCAGCCCGCCGGTGCGCGCGCGACGGTGGCGATGAACCGCGAGTCGTTCTGGGCCACGCCCGACGAGACCGAGCAGCTGCTCGACTCGATCGCCGCCCTGATCGAGCCGTTCCTCTCCCGCTCCGCCGACGCGTCGTCGCGCCCGGCCGGTGCCCGGCTCATGCGCTGGTTCTCCACCAGCCACCCCGATCCTGCCTACCCCGACACACCCGGTCCGGAGGCGTCCGACGCCCCCCAGCAGAACGTCCCGAACTCCACCGAGGAGGCGTGACATGGTCGCGCTCACGTACGACGTGCGCACGGTGCGCATCCCGATCCCCCGACTCGTGCTCGGCGCCGGCCGCGAACGACTTCGGCGCCTGCGTCCGTCGGTGACCCCGGCGCCGCACTGGGCGCGCACCGAGCTCGACGCCACCGAGCGTCGCCGCGAGGCGCACCGCGACGCGTCGCTGGCGCTGCGGGCGGGTACCGGCGTCTGACGCCGGCATCTTCAGCCTTGCGGGAGCCATCCGGGCGGGTGTCGGTCCCGAACACCCTGTGACACGTCCCGTCGACACCCGGTGCTCCCCATGTCCCTCGTCCCGCCCGCAGCCACGGTGTGCACCGTCGCGCCTGCCCGCGGCCCCGCCGCAGAGCGGGCCGCGGAACGGTGGGGCACACTGGCCCGCGTGGAGCCAGCCTCGAGACCGTCCGGTCCCGCCGCTGATCCCGTCGCGTCCGCACCCGGACCGATCGACACCGCCGAGCAGCTGCTCACGGCCGTCGCCGGCGGGGACGACACCGCGTTCGCCGCGCTCTACGACGTGCTCGGACGCAGCGTGTTCGGCACCTGCCTGGGCGTGCTGCGCGACCCCGACCACGCGGCCGAGGTCGCGCAGGAGGTCTGGGTCGAGGTCTGGCGGCAGGCGCCGCGGTTCGACGCCGGCCGGGGGTCCGCCAAGACCTGGGCGCTGACCCTCGCGCACCGCCGGGCCGTCGACCGTGTCCGCTCGGTCCAGTCGCAGCGCGACCGCGACCAGCGCGACCTCGACCTCAGCGCCGAGCGTCCGTTCGACGTGGTGGCCGACGAGGTCGAGTCCGCCCTCGAGCAGACCCGCGTCCGCGACTGCCTGGGCACGCTGACGCCGACCCAGCACGAGGCCGTCGTCCTCGCCTACTACGGCGGACGGACCTACCGTGAGGTGGCCGACGAGCTGGCCGCGCCGCTGCCGACCGTGAAGTCGCGCATCCGGGACGGGCTGCTCCGCCTCCGCGACTGCTTGGGGGTGAGCGCATGAGCGAGACCCGCCCCGTCGACGACGGGTCGTCCTCCGACGACGTCCGGTCGCTCCTCGGCGCCTACGCCCTGGACGCCGTCGACGCCGACGAGCGGGCCGCGGTCGAGGCCCTCGTGGCCGCCGACCCCGAGGCCGCACGCGAGCTCGCGTCGCTGGTGGCCGTCGCCGCTACCCTCGGCGACGCCGTCGCCGCCGACCCACCGCCGGCACTGCGCGCGTCCGTCCTCGACGAGATCGCGGGCGTCCGGCAGGTCGGCCCGCTCGCCGGACCCCGCCACGCGGCGCCGGAGGTTCTGGCCGAGACGGCGGTCGTTGCTTCCCCGTCGGCCCCCGGGACGACGCAGCCGCTGAGGCCGACCGAGACCGTCCCCGAGCCGGCGCCCGTCACCGACCTCTCGTCGCGACGCCGCCCGACGACGCGCTGGTTCGCGATCGCCGCGGCCGTCGTGGTCGGCGCCGCGATCCCGACCGCGCTCGCCGTCCAGCAGATGCAGCGGGCGGACCACCTCGAGCAGCAGCAGCAGGCGCTCGCCGACCTGCTGACCGATCCCTCGGCGGTCGTCGTGCACGGCACGGTGGCCGGCGGCGGGACGGCGACCGCGGTCCTGACCGACTCGCAGGCCCTGCTCGACGCGTCCGGCCTCCCGGACCCGTCGGCGGGGCACGTCTACCAGCTCTGGGTGATCAGCGGCGACGAGGCGGCGTCGGCGGGGATCCTCGCCGAGAGCGGCGGCAGCGCCCGCGCGCTGACGGACGACTTCGCCCCGGGCGACGCCCTCGCGGTGACGGTCGAGCCGGCGGGCGGCTCCGACCAGCCGACGACCGACCCGATCCTGGTCCTCTCCGCCACCTGACGTCCGGCGCGACGCGGCCCGGTCGGTGAAGGCGAGAGCGGCAGCTCCCCGCGAGAGCGGCAGTTCGCCGCAAGAGCGGCAGCTCCCCGCGAGAGCGGCAGTTGCTCGTGCCGCTCTCGACATGATGTGCCGCTCTCGTCGCGACGGGAGCCAGAGACACGGTGGCGTCGCACCCCGGGGTCCGACGCCCACAGAGCCGGTCAGGAACGCGTCGGCTGCGGTTCCACTGCTGGGTTCCCGCCGCTGTTGCCGTCCGACATCACGACGGCCGTGCCGTCCGCGGTGCCATGGCTGCGGCGTCGGGGATTGGTTTCCGAAGCCTGGCAGCTGTCGCGAGCCGACGGCGCGCGGCGCGAGGTCGTCCTGGCACGACGAAACCCCCGCGCCGTACCCAGCGCGGGGGCTTCGTGCTCACCGGTCGTCAGGGGAGAGACCGGGAGGGTGCGGGTGTCACATCGTCGGCATGAGCACCGTGTCGATGAGGTAGACGGTCGCGTTCGCGGTGTGGACGCCACCGCAGATGACCTTGGCGCCGTTCACGGTCATCGAGTCGCCGGAGCCGGCGACCTCGACCGTGCCGCCCTCGACGGTCGTCTGCGTGCCGTCGATCATGTCGGGCGACAGCTGCCCGGGCACCACGTGGTAGGTCAGGATCTTGGTCAGCGTCGCCGAGTCGGTCTTGAGGGAGTCGATCGTCGCGGCGTCGATCTTGCCGAACGCCTCGTCGACCGGGGCGAACACCGTGAACTCGCTGCCGTTCAGCGTGTCGACGAGGTTGACGTCCGGGTTGAGCTGGCCGGAGACCGCCGCCGTGAGCGTGGTCAGCAGCGGGTTGTTCGACGCGGCCACGGCGACGGGGTCGGTCGACATGCCGGTGACGGAGCCGGGTCCGTCCGGCACGGTCGCGGCGTAGTCGGCACAGCCGGGGCCGACGAGGTCTGCGGCCGGGTCGGCCATCATCGCGTCGTCGCTGGCCATGGCGTCCGGTGTCTCCATCGGCGTCGCCATCTCGGAGCTGTCGGAGCCCGCCGTGTCGTCGTTGGACGAGCTGGAGCAGGCGGTGAGCGCGAGGCCCGTGACGCCGGCGATCAGGACGGCGGCGATGCGGGTGCGGTTCGTGGTGCGCATGGTGACTCTCCCTGTGGTCGTGGTCCGGGCGGTGGCCCGGTCGTCCCCTGTCGCAGGGTGGTTCGGGGCAGCCCGCGGCCCGGATGGGTCCGGATCGCCACGAGTTCTCGACGACCGACCCGGCCGCCCGATCGAGCGGGTCCGGCGCTGCCGAGCCACGCGATTGGTGGGCCTGGCAGCCCATCCGGCAGGGGTGCCGCCGCGAACTGACGCCATGGACCTCCTCACGCTCGCGCTCATCGGCCTCGTCGGTGGCCTCATCACCGGCATCTCGCCGTGCATCCTCCCGGTGCTGCCGGTCGTGTTCTTCGCCGGCGGCGTGGAGGCGGCCCGGGACCCGAAGCCGACCTCGAAGAGTCCCGGCGACGCCGAACGCCGGCCCGTCGTCGCGACCCGGACCGCCGCGCCGAAGGGGATGGTCGTGGGCGCGATGGCGCAGCCGTCCTTCCTCACGCGCTCGCCGTCGGCGGGAGACGCCGGCTCCTCGTCGGCAAGCCCGGTCGCCGTGCTCGACGCACCGGAGCCGGACCCGAAGCGTGACCGCGCCGCGGCCCGCCGCCCGTACCTCGTGATCGCCGGCCTGGTCACCAGCTTCACGCTGGTGACGCTCGTCGGAACCGTGGTGCTCAACCTGCTCGGCCTGCCGCAGGACCTGCTGCGCTGGGCGGGGATCATCGTGCTCGGGCTGCTGGGGTTCGGCCTGCTGGTACCGCGGTTCGAGGAGCTGCTCGAGCGCCCGTTCCAGCGGCTGACCCCGAACCGGGTGCCGGGCAAGGGACGGGGCGGGTTCGTCCTGGGGCTCGGCCTCGGCGCGGTCTACGTGCCGTGCGCGGGTCCGGTGCTCGCGGCGATCACGGTGGCCGGCGCGACCGGCAGCGTCGGCCCGGGCACCATCGTCCTCACGGTGACGTTCGCGCTCGGCGCGGCGATCCCGCTGCTGATCCTCGCGCTCGCGGGCCGCAGGGTGGCGGAGCGCATCGCGGCGTTCCGGACCCACCAGCGCGGCATCCGCGCAGCGGGCGGGGTGCTGATGATCCTGCTGGCCCTCGCCCTGACGTTCAACGTCACCGACGCGATCCAGCGGGCGCTGCCCGGGTACACCGACGCGCTGCAGTCGAAGGTCGCCTCGAACGAGACCGTCCAGGAGCAGCTCGACCTCGGCGGGCTCGTGACCGCGGAGAACGAGAAGATCGGCGACTGCACGAACAACTCCGCGTCGCTGGAGGACTGCGGGCCGGCGCCGGCGCTGCGCGGCATCGACACCTGGCTGAACACCCCGGACGGCGCCGCCGTGGATCTCGCGGACCTCAAGGGCAAGGTCGTCCTGCTCGACTTCTGGGCGTACTCCTGCATCAACTGCCAGCGCTCGGTCCCGCACGTGACCGCCTGGGACAAGGCCTACCGCGATGCCGGCCTGGTCGTGATCGGGGTGCACACGCCGGAGTACGCGTTCGAGCGCGAGACCCGCAACGTCGTCGACGGTGCGCAGCGCCTCGGCATCACCTACCCGGTCGCCCAGGACAACTCGTACGCCACGTGGACCGCGTACCGGAACCGCTTCTGGCCGGCGCACTACCTGATCGACGCGACCGGGACGATCCGGCAGGTCTCGCAGGGCGAGGGTGGCTACGAGGCGACCGAGAAGCTCATCCGCCAGCTGCTCCAGGACGCCGACCCGTCGGTCACGCTGCCGGCATCGACGGCGGTCGACGACACGACACCGGTCGACGATGTCACGCAAGAGACGTTCCTGTCGGTGAGCAAACACCGCAACGTCGACGGCGACTACCAGGAGGGTCTGGCCACCTACACGCTCCCTTCCGACCAGAAACCGAACACGATTGCACTCGGTGGAACGTGGACCACCGACTACCAGGGGGCGACTGCGGGACCCGATGCGGTCATCCGCCTGCGCTACCACGCCGCGGTCGTTCAGGCTGTAATCGGTGGTAATGGCGCTGTCACGGTACGGATTTCGCGGCCAAATGACGACTCCACCGACGATCTCGTCGTAGATGTCGCCGGATCACCACGGGCGTATCCGCTGGTCAGCGTCTCGGAGACCGCCGAGGGAACCCTCGAGCTGCACGTGCCTGAGGGCGTCCAGGTGTACTCGCTCACGTTCGGATGAGCAGGTCAGAGCGCAGGTCGACCGTCCGGATTGCACCGGGTGAAGGCACAACGAGGGCTCAGGAGGCTCTCAGATACCGCCAACCGGGTGAAATGGACACGTGTCCGAAGTTGAGCGGGTCCGATCTATTCCGTCACGGACACCTGTCCTCTACTGTCAGACCTGTCAGCGAAACGGCAAACCCTCTGCAAGGAGGGGACGCAAAGCCACGGGACCTACACGGTCAGCCGGGCTACCGAACAGACAGGAAAGCCACATGGACCAGCGTGGGTACTCAGTCGACCCGTCCGAGGCATCGCTCCCGGTCAAGAACGCGTTTCCCGCTACCCGCCTCCAGGCGTGGGCCGGACTCGCCGCTCGTGGCAAGGCGATCGAGCTCATCCCGGCGCAGCGCGAGCACGCCGCTGCCTGAGCACTTCACTGCTCAGCAGTAGACAAGACCCCCGGTCACACCGACTCGGGGGTCTTTCTCTGCGCAGAGGCGCAGGGCTGCAGGCCCTTCGACGGGGCCAGAGCCAACCGGGTGCCTCCGGCGACCGATTGTGACGGCCTTGTGCAGATTTTGCGCTTTGTCGGTTAGCCTCAGCCCAGCGGGCCCACCACTCGGGGCGGGTCCAGGTGGAGAGAGGGTCGCATGAACAGCTTTTCTCAGTGGTTCTGGCTGCTGATCTGGTGGTTCCTGTTCGTCGTCTACCTGATGATCCTTTTCCAGATCATCGGAGACCTGTTCCGCGACCACAAGCTCAGCGGCTGGTGGAAGGCGGTCTGGATCATCTTCCTCGTCGTCGCCCCGTTCCTCACCGCGCTGATCTACCTGATCGCGCGTGGCAGGGGCATGGCGGAGCGCCAGGTGAAGGCTGTCGCGGATGCGCAGGCCAGCACGGACGCCTACGTCCGCTCGGTCGCCGGCACCAGCAAGTCGCCCGCCGACCACATCTCCGACGCGAAGGCACTGCTGGACTCCGGCGCGATCTCGCAGGCGGAGTACGACCAGCTCAAGGCCAAGGCGCTCGCCGCCTGACCTGCAGCAGCACAGCAACGAACCTCCGGGCCGGTACGCGCGTCGTACCGGCCCGGAGGTCTGTCCGGACCAGGAGCGGGCGTCAGCTCAGAGCTCGCCGCGCTTCTGCAGGTACTGCATCGCGACCCAGCCGATCGGGATGCGCAGCCAGTAGGTGACCACGCGGAAGACCACGGCGATCGAGGTCGCGATACCGGCGTTGATGCCGGTGATGCTGGTGAGCGCACCGGCGAGCGCCAGCTCGATGGTGCCCATGCCGCCGGGCGTCGGGATCAGGGCGCCGGCGGTGTTGCCGACGAGGTAGACGAGCGCCACCTGGATGAGCGTCGCCTCCTGCCCGAAGGCCTGCATCGAGGCGTAGAACGCGAAGATGAAACCGAGGGTCATGAGCAGGTTGCCGGCGAGCGCGAGGGCCAGGCGCCACGGCTGACCGAGGACCTCGATGAGCCGGGGCCAGGTCTGGCGCAGGGTGGGCAGCGTCTTGGCGAGCACCCACTGGCGCACGCGCGGGATCAGCAGCGACGCGGCGACGAGGGCGGCGACGATGCCGATGACGACCAGCACCGCCGGCGAGATCGGCAGCGCGGACTCCTTGTTGCCGGACGCGAGCGTGAGCACGACGAGCAGCCCGAGCGTCACGATGAGCTGGCTGACCTGCACGAGCGCGACGGTCGCGGCCGACAGGGTGGCCGAGACGCCGCGCTTGGTGAGCATGCGCAGGTTGAGCGCGGCCGGCCCGAGCCCCGCGGGCGCGGCGATGGCGACGAACGCGGCCGCGGTCTGCACGAGGATCGTGGTCCAGAGGCGCAGCTTGACGGGGGAGAACGCGACGAACGCGAGGGCCGCCCCGAGCAGCGTGATCATGCCGAGCACGAACGCCAGCGCGGTCCAGCGCCAGTCGCTCTGGGCCAGGGCGTTCGAGATCTCGTCGATGTTGATCGAGGTGATGACGAACAGCACGGCGACGATCGGCACGACGACGGTGAGCACGGTCCGCGCGCCGAACCGGACCAGCTGCTGCGGCTCGACGTCGGCCTCGGGGAGCCGTGCGACGAGCGCCGAGCGCAGCTCGGCCAGCACCTGCTTGTGCGCGCGCATCTCGTCGCGGGTGAGCCGCGGCAGGGAGATCGTCTGCAGGAGGGGGCCGATGGCGCCGATGTCGTGGTCGGGCAGGACGTCGACCGCGGACCCGACCGCCCGCGCCGCGCCGACGCGCAGGGCCAGGAGCGCGACGAGCTGCGTGACGTCCATGCGACGGGCCAGCTCGGACGAGGCGACGTCGCCGAGCTCCCACGACGTGATCCACACGACCGGTCGGCCGACGACGTCCTCGACGAGGATCACGTCGCTGGTCAGCGCGCGGTGCGCGATCCCGGCCTCGTGCGCGAGGCGCAGCTGCGCCCAGATCTCGGCCAGCAGCTCGTCGGTGAACTGCTCAGGAGCCAGGTCGGCGAGCGGCACCGCGTGGCCGGGTCGCTCCTGGACCAGGAGCATCGAGTCGTCGGCCTCGGCCATGCTCAGCAGCTTGGGGGTGCGGACGCCGGCGGCGCGGGCCGCGTAGGCGAGCAGGGCCGCGCGCTCGCTCGCCTGCCGCAGCGAGACGACCGACCGCCCCTCGATGCCGCGCATCCGCAGCGTCCGCCACAGGCGCGTGAGCATGCCGACCACCTGGCGGTCACCGTCGATGACCACGAGGTCGAGCTCGTCGCCGGAGTCGGTGGTGAGCAGGTACACGCGGTCGCGGGTCGAGCGGGTCAGCGCCCGGGCGCCCGGGTCGGTGCCCAGGTCGGGCAGCGGGACCCGGGAGTCGCGGGCCTCGGCGTCGGTGGTCAGGTCGGCGACGCGCACCATGCGCGCGGGCTCGAAGCCGGCGCGGCGGACGCCCCCGACGAGGCTCTCGCCGTAGGCGCGCTCGGAGCGCACGCCCGACAGGTACCGCACGCCCAGACCGGCCACGCGTCCGATGAAGAACGAGACCATCAGGCCGGGCAGCGAGACCCCGGCGGTGATCAGCAGCACGCCGGCCGCGACCCAGAGCAGGTTCCACGACCACTTCACGGTCCGACGACGACCACGGGGTCCGACGACGGTCAGGAGCCCGACCAGCAGCGCGACGTAGCCGGGCAGCGTGACCACCCAGGCGCCGGCGGACCGGATCGACAGGCCGACCGCGAGCTCGTCGGACGCGAAGTTCTCGATGCCGTACCGGACGATCTCGTTGAGCAGCACCGCCACGACGGCGGCCAGCATGCCTTCGAGCAGCTGCCGCCCGAGCCGTCGGATCGCGAGCTCGGTGATCACGGCCAGCGGGACGACGAGGGTCACGAAGCCCTCGAGCACCTGCACGGGCACGAACAGGATCTCGGAGAGCAGGGTGGCGAACCCCTGCACGTCCTCGGCCACGCCTGTCGTCGTGTTGTGCGCGTAGGTGGCCAGCGCCATGACCAGCACGATGGCCAGCGCCGACAGGATCATGCCCAGCAGGTCGCTCGGGTGGTGCACGCGCGCGACCGGGATGTCCACGACCTCGATCGGGGTGCGCACGTCGATGCGGACCGTCGGGATGTCGTCGGGATTCGTCGCGACGTCCGCGGCGGCGGGGTCGGTGGCCGCCGCGCGACTGGCGGACGGCGTCGCGGACATAGGGGCGAGTCTAGGCAGCCTGGCCCCGATCGCCCGGCTCTTGCGCCCCCCGCGCAGGGGTGGCCCTGCGCACACCTCGGCCGACGCCCTGACCTGCGGTCCCGCTGGTGCCGAGATGCGGGATCTGACCGGGTCGTTCCACTAGCGTGGCGCACGAGCCGGCGCGAGGGCGCTGTCGCTCCGACTGGAGGCCACGATGTCCACTCCGCTTTCCCCCGCCGAGGCGGCCGAGATCAAGCGCATCTGGTGGGTGCCCGTCCTGCGCGGAGTCTTCCTGCTGATCCTGGGCGGGATCATGCTCGCCAACCCGCTGTGGTCCGTCACCGCGCTCGTCTGGATCTTCGGCATCTTCGCGATCATCGACGGCATCGTCGCGATCGCCGAGTGGTTCACGCAGCGCAAGGAGACCGGAGCCGGCTGGTGGCTGCTCTCCGGCATCGTGAGCCTGGTGATCGGTCTGGTGGCCGTGATCTGGACCGAGAAGACCGCCACGTTCGTGTTCTGGCTGATCGCGATCTGGGTCCTGCTGGTGGGCATCCTGCAGATCATCGCCGCAGTGATCCGCTACCGCGCCAAGGACGACAACTGGAGCTGGATCCTCGCGTCGGGCCTGGTCTCGTTCCTGATCGGCCTGCTGCTCGTCACGCACCCGACGGACTCGGTGAAGTTCATCATCGTGATCCTGGGCCTGTTCGCGTTTGCCGCGGGCGTGCTCCTGGTGGTCGGCGGCTTCGCGGCGAAGAGCCAGGCGAACAAGGCCGTCACCAGCTAGTTGAAGTGCAGCGCTGCCAGCCAGGCGGCGGGTATCAGGGCGTAGCCGACGAACACGACCATGTCCATGATGGTGTGCGCGACGACCAACGGCATGACCCGCCGTCTGCGCGTGTAGTAGAACGCGAACAGCACGCCCATGATCGCGTTGCCGACGAAGCCGCCCCAGCCCTGGTAGAGGTGGTACGAGCCGCGCAGCAGGGCGCTGGCCGCGATCGACGCCGGCACGGCCCACCGCAGCTCGCGCAGCCGCTCCATGAGGTAGCCGACGACGATGACCTCCTCCAGCAGCGCGTTCTGGATCGCCGCGAAGAGCAGGACCGGGATGGTCCACCACGCGGCGTTGAGCGCGGAGGCCTGCACCTCGACGGCGAGCCCGAGCGCCCGCGCCCCGGCGTAGAGCGCCAGGCCGGGGATGCCGATGCAGGCGGCCAGCGCGACGCCGACGCCGAGGTCGCGCAGGGGTCGCGTGAACGTGAGGCCGATCCGCCGCACCGCGGAGCGCCCGTTGGCGGACAGCAGGTACAGGGCCAGCGCGACCGGGATGAGCGCGAACCCGATCTGCAGCAGCTGGTACGTCAGGTCGAGCCACGGCCGCGGTGACCTGCTCGGGTTCAGGGTCGTCGACTGCGACCCGAGCGACTCCGCGCGCGTGAGCCGGTCGATGATCGCGACCACGGCGTAGATCCCGGACTTGCCGAGCGACAGCCCGAGGACGATCCAGATCTCGGTCGTGAGCCGCCGGCGGTAGGCCTTCTCGCTGATCGGCGGCGTCGCGACGGCGACCGCGCCCTCGGAGGGCAGCCCGGCAGGGGGCGTCGGCGGCGCTGTCATGATCCGAAGAGTAGGACCCCATGCTGGACGTTCGCTGGACGCCCGCTGGGTCAGCGGAACGAGCGCAGCCGCAGCGAGTTGCCCACCACGAGCACCGACGAGAACGCCATGGCGGCGCCCGCGATCATCGGGTTCAAGAGCCCGAACGCCGCCAGCGGGATGGCCGCCACGTTGTACGCGAACGCCCAGAACAGGTTCTGCTTGATCACGCGCAGGGTCCGACGGGACAGCCGGATCGCGTCGCCGGCCGCGCGCAGGTCTCCGCGCACGAGCGTCACGTCGGCGGCCTCGATGGCCACGTCGGTGCCGGTGCCCATGGCCAGGCCGAGGTCGGCGGTGGCGAGGGCGGCGGCGTCGTTGACCCCGTCGCCGACCATCGCGACCCGCCTGCCCTGCGCCTGGAGCCGCGCGACGACGTCGACCTTGTCGGCCGGCAGGACCTGGGCGAACACGTCCTGGTCGCGGATGCCCACCGCGGCCGCGGCCTGCAGGGCCGCACCGCGGCTGTCGCCCGTGAGCAGGACGGGTCGCAGGCCGAGCGCACGGAGCTCCTCGACGGCCTGCGCGGACGTCGCCTTGACCGGGTCGCGCAGCACGAGGACGCCGCGTGCGCTGCCGTCCCAGGCGACCATGACCGCGGTCGCGCCGTCGGCCTCGGCGGCCTCGAACGGCTGCTGCCACTCGCTCGTCGGAACCCCCTGCGCGGTCAGCCAGGCAGGCTTCCCGACGAGGACGCGCCGGCCCAGCCCGACGCCCGCGTGCGCGGTCCGCACCACTCCAGACACGCCGTGACCGGCCTCGGCCCGGAAGTCGTGCACCTGGTCGGAGCCGATGACGACACCGTCGCCGCCGGTCTGGCCCTGCTGCCCGGTGACCGAGGCCGCGATCGCCCGGCCGATCGGGTGCTCGGCCAGCTGCTCGACGGCCGCCGCGAGGCGCAGCACCTCGCCGCCGCCCAGCACCTCGACGAGCGCCATCCGGCCCTCGGTGACCGTGCCGGTCTTGTCGAGCACCACGGTGTCGACCGTGCGCGTCTGCTCGAGGACCTCCGGTCCCTTGATGAGGATGCCCAGCTGGGCGCCGCGGCCGGTGCCCACCAGGAGCGCGGTCGGCGTGGCCAGCCCGAGGGCGCACGGGCAGGCGATGATCAGCACGGCGACGGCGGCGGTGAAGGCGGCCTGCGTGCTGCTCCCCGACACGAGCCAGATCGCCAGCGTGGCCACCGCCAGGACCAGGACGATCGGCACGAACACGGCCGAGATGCGGTCGGCCAGCCGCTGGACCGGGGCCTTGCCGGTCTGCGCGGCAGCGACCAGGCGCCCGATCTGCGCGAGGCGCGTCTCCTCGCCGACGCGGGTGGCGCGCACGACCAGCGCGCCGGAGGTGTTGATCGTCGCGCCGGTGACCTCGTCGCCGGGGCCGACGTCGACGGGCACGGGTTCGCCGGTCAGCAACGACGTGTCGAGCGCGGACGTGCCGCTGACGACCACGCCGTCGGTGGCGACCTTCTCGCCGGGCCGCACGACGAACTCGCTGCCTGCCGTGAGCTGCGTGATCGGTACGCGTCGCTCGGTCCCGTCGACCAGGAGCGCGACGTCCTTGGCGCCGAGGTCGAGCAGCGCGCGCAGGGCGTCGCCCGCGCGGCGGCGCGAGCGGTGCTCGGCGTACCGGCCGGCCAGCAGGAACGTGGTGACGACGGCCGCGACCTCGAAGTAGAGCTCGGGCACGGCCATCTCGCTGTCCGCGGCCGGCCAGAGCGACGGGGTCATGGTCGTGCCGAGCTCGCCGGCTCCCCCGAAGAGCAGGGCCCACAGCGACCAGCCCGTCGCGGCGATGATCCCGATGGAGACGAGCGTGTCCATGGTCGACGCGCCGTGCCGGGCCGCGCGGGCGGCGGCCCGGTGGAACGGCCAGGCGCCCCAGGTGGCCACCGGCAGCGCCAGGGCCGCGACGACCCACTGCCAGCCGGTGAACTGCAGCGCGGGGATCATCGACAGCAGCAGGACCGGGACGCTCAGCGTCGTGGCGACGCGCAGGCGCCGGCGGAGGTCAGCTCCGCGCGCGTCGGTCGGCGCGGACGTGTCCTCGGACGGGTCCATGTCGTGGCCCGGCGCCATCGAGTGCCCCGACAGCGCGTGCTCGTACGGGTCCATGTCGTGCCCGGCCATCGTGTGGCCGGACATGTCGTGCCCGGACATCCCGTGGTCCGCGAGGTCGTGACCGGGCACCTCGGGCGCCACGGGGGCGTGGTGGTGGGCGGGGGGCGTCGACGTGCGGGTGACCGTGGCGTCGTAGCCCGCGGAGCGGACCGCGGCGATCAGCGCGTCGGTGTCGGGCAGCGGCGCGCCCTCGTCGGAGAGCCGGACGTGCGCCGACTCCAGCGGGAGGTTCACCGTGGCCTCGACCCCGGGCAGGCGGTTGAGCTTGCGTTCGACGCGCGCGACGCAGGAGGCGCAGGTCATGCCCTCGATCGCGAGGTCGACGGTGTGCGGGGCGTGCTGGTCGGTCGTCACAGCAGGGACCGCCTCGGCGTCACCGCGTACCCCGCCTCGACGACGGCCTCGGCGATGTCGTCGGGGGCGAGCGGGCTGTCGGAGGTGACGGACACGGTCGACGAGCCGCCGACCGTCAGCTGGATGACGACGTCGTGGACGCCGGGGAGGGCGGACAGCTCGGAGGTGACCGCGGAGACGCAGTGGCCGCAGGTCATGCCGTCGACGCCGAAGGTGGTGGTGGACATGGTGGTCTCCTCGGGCTCAGGAACGGACGAGACGCGCGATGGCGTCGGAGGCCTCGCGGACCTTGGCCGCGCCCTCCTCGGGGGACTGGCGGGCGGCGTCGACGACGCAGTGCGCGAGGTGGTCCTCGACCAGGCCGATCGAGACGGCCTGGAGCGCCTTGGTCACCGCGGCGATCTGGGTGAGCACGTCGATGCAGTAGACGTCCTCGTCGACCATCCGGGCGATGCCGCGGACCTGCCCCTCGACGCGTCGCAGGCGCTTGAGGTAGTCGTCCTTGGCGTCGGTGTAACCGGGCGGGTGAGGCTGCATCGTGGTCTCCAGAGGGTGAAGGTTGCTCGTCGGCTGCAACCAGCATACCCCTAGGGGGTATTCCCGCCGTCGGGAACCGGCACAATCGTCGGCATGCGGGTATCGGCGAAGGCGGACTATGCGGTGCGTGCGTGCGCCGAGCTGGCGGCGTCCCCGCAGGGCGACCCGGTGCGCGCCGACGACCTGGCCGTCGGGCAGCAGCTGCCGGTCGCGTTCCTCGAGCGGATCCTCGGCGACCTGCGCCGCGGTGACGTGGTCGCCTCGGTCCGCGGGCGCTCGGGCGGCTACCGCCTGGCGCGCCCCGCCGACCAGATCACGCTCGCCGACATCATCCGGGCCGTCGACGGCCCGCTGGTCACCGTCCGCGACGAGCGCCCGACCGCCCTGGAGTACGCCGGATCGGCCCAGGCCCTGCTCGAGGTCTGGGTCGCACTGCGCGTCAGCGTCCGCGACGTCCTCGACCGGGTGACGCTCGCCGGCCTGGTCTCGGGCGAGCTCCCGCCCGAGGTCCACGAGCAGGCCGCCCGCGCCGACGCCTGGGTCAACCCGTAGCGATCAAGCCCGGCCCGACGCGGTTCGTCAGGAGCAGGAGCCCCCGCGCACGTCGTCGCGACCCTGCCTGTGTCGACCTAGCCGCATCTGGGACACGAGTAAACGCGTGGGGCGTCTCGGGTGCCTCAGGAGCCGCCACCCGTCACAAGTGCGGCTAGGTCCGCACGGGACGGGGTCGCGACGGCGACCGCCTGGACACGACGAAGCCCGCGCCGGTGTGGCGCGGGCCCGGTCGAAGCGTCCTTACGGCTGTGTCGCGGTTGCGGCGGCGTGCACGGCCGCCGGGAGGGCGCTGACGATGTGGTCGACCGCGGAGTCGTCGTGCGCGGCCGAGACGAACCAGGCCTCGAACGGCGAGGGCGGTGCGTAGACGCCGGAGTCCAGCAGCGAGTGGAAGAACGGCGCGTACCGCCACGACTCGGTGGCCAGCACGGAGGCGTAGTCGCGGGCACCGTGGCGGGCGGCGTCGGCGCCGAAGAACGTGCTGAACAGGTTGCCGGCCCACTGGATCGTGTGCGGCAGGCCCTCGTGGGCCATCGCGGCGTTGAGCTCGGCGCGCAGCTGCGCGGAGACGGCGTCGACGCGCTCGTACACGGACTGGTCGGCGGCACGCAGCGTGGCCAGGCCGGCGGCGGTGGCCACCGGGTTCCCCGAGAGCGTGCCCGCCTGGTAGACGGGGCCGACGGGGGCCAGCTGGGACATGACGTCGCGGCGACCACCGAGCGCGGCGACGGGCAGGCCGCCGCCGATGACCTTGCCGAACGTGTACAGGTCGGCGGACCAGCCCTCGCGGAGGCCCTCGAGCCCCCACCAGCCGGAGTACCCGACCCGGAAGCCGGTGAGCACCTCGTCCTGGATGAGCAGCGCGCCGTGCTCGAGGGTCAGGCGGCGCAGGGCCGCGTTGAACCCGGGCAGAGGCGGGACGACGCCCATGTTGGCGGGTGCCGCCTCCATGATCACGGCGGCGATCCGCGGACCGTGCATGGTGAACGCGGTCTCGACGGCCTCGACGGAGTTGTAGGGCAGCACGATCGTCTCGGCGGCGACCGCGGCGGAGACCCCCGCGGAGTCGGGCAGGCCGAGGGTGGCGACGCCCGAGCCGGCGGAGGCCAGCAGCGCGTCGACGTGCCCGTGGTAGTTGCCGGCGAACTTGATCACGACGTCGCGGCCGGTGAAGGCGCGCGCCAGACGCAGCGCGGTCATGGTCGCCTCGGTGCCGGTGGACACCAGGCGGACCTTCTCGGCCGGCGGCACGCGGAAGCGGATCTCGTCGACGAGCTCGACCTCGGTGACTGTCGGGGCGCCGAAGCTCAGACCGCGGGCGGCCGCCTCCTGCACGGCCTCGACGACGGCGGGGTGCGCGTGGCCCAGGAGCGCTGGGCCCCACGAGCCGACGAGGTCCACGTACTCGTTGCCGTCGACGTCGGTGACGTAGGCGCCGCGGGCGGACGCGAGGAACCGGGGCGTGCCGCCGACGTTGCCGAACGCTCGCACGGGCGAGTTCACCCCTCCGGGGATGACGGCCTGCGCGCGCTCGAAGGCGGCAGCGCTCGTCGTCAGGTCCGAGGTGGTGGCGTGGACACTCATCAGATCTCCTCTGCCAGCCATCCGGCCAGCTCAGTCGCAGAGTACGTAAGCACGTTGTCGGCACCTGCGCGGCGGATGCTGAGCACAGACTCAAGGATCGCCCGTCTGCGCTCGATCCACCCCCGTTCGGCCGCAGCCTCGATCATCGCGTACTCCCCCGACACCTGGTAGGCCGCGACGGGAACGGTGCTCGTCGCGGCGACGTCGGCGAGGATGTCGAGGTACGCGAGCGCGGGCTTGACCATGACGACGTCGGCCCCCTCGGCGATGTCGATGGCCACCTCACGGACGGCTTCGCGACGATTCGCGGGGTCCATCTGGTAGGTCCGCCGATCCCCGTCGAGCTGGGACTCCACGGCGTCACGGAAAGGTCCGTAGAAGGCGGAGGCGTACTTGGCGGCGTACGCGAGGACCGCCACGTCGGAACGGCCCGCGGCGTCCAGCGCGTCCCGGACGTACCCGACCTGGCCGTCCATCATCCCGGACAGGCCGACCATGTGAGCGCCTGCCGACGCCTGGGCCAGGGCCATCTCGGCGTACCGGACGAGGGTCGCGTCGTTGTCGACGACGCCCGAAGGGGTGAGGACCCCGCAGTGGCCGTGGTCGGTGAACTCGTCGAGGCAGAGGTCGGCCTGCACGACGAGCGCGTCGCCCACCTCGGCGACCGTGTCGGCGATCGCGACGTTGAGGATCCCGGTCTCCGACGTGGCTTGCGAGCCGACGGCGTCGCGCTCGAGAGGGATGGCGAAGAGCATCACGCCGCCGAGGCCCGCGCCTGCGGCCTCGGCGACCGCCTTGCGCAGCGAGTCGCGCGAGTGCTGGACCACGCCCGGCATCGACGCGATCGGGCGCGGCTCGGTGAGTCCCTCCTTGACGAACACGGGCAGGACGAGCTGCGAGGCGTGCAGGCGCGTCTCCGCCGTCAGCCTCCGCATGGCCGGCGTCGAGCGCAGACGGCGGGGGCGGATGCGTCGGTTCACTCAGTCCTCCTCGGGGCTGGGGATCGGTTCGGGCATCGCGGTGTTCGCGGCCTTGGCCAGCGCGTCGACGAGGCCGGTCATGGTCTGCTCGGTGGCGACGCCCGCGAGCGGGAGTCCCAGGCGGGCGGCCTCGGCGGCGGTCGTCGGGCCGATGCCGACCAGCAGGGTGCTCGTCGGCGGCGGGCCGAGCTGGGTGTTGAGCTCGCGGACCGTGCTGGCCGAGGTGAGGAGGGCACCGCGGATCGTCCCGTCCACCCACGCCTCGCGGATCTCGGCGCTGGGTGCCTCGGCGGAGACCGTGCGGTACGCGACGACGTCGTCCACCTGCCAGCCGCGGGCACGCAGGCCGTCGGCGAGCGTCGGTGCGGCGAGGTCGCCGCGGGGGAACAGGACCCGGTTCCTGGCGCCGGGCGCAGGGAACTGTGCGACCAGCGCGCTCGCGGTCGACTCGCCGCGCGGGACCAGGTCGACGTGGACGCCGGCCTCCCGCAGCGCCCGGGCGGTGCCCGGTCCGACGGCGGCGACGTGCGTGTACGCAGGGGTCAGCCCACGCTCGACGAGGATCGGCACGGCGGCGGCGCTGGTCACCACGAGCCACTCGTACCAACCCGCCTCGAGCGCGAGCAGGGTGTCGTCCAGCGGCTGGGTGTCCTCGGGCGGCACCGTCTCGATGAGCGGCACGACGACGGCCTCGGCGCCTGCGGCGGCGAGCGCGACGACGGCCGGGCTGCGCCCCGCGGTGGGACGGGGGACCAGCACGCGCCAGCCGGTGAGCGGCAGGGTGGTCATCGCAGGCCCGCCAGGTCCGCGGCGCCGTGCTCGAGGAGCTCGTCGGCGAGGGCGCTCCCGAGTGCCCGCGCGTCGTCCTCGGTCTCGGCCTGCGCGGACAGCCCGCGCTTGAGCGTCGCCGTGCCGTCGGGGCGCGCGACGACAGCATCGAGGCGAATCGTCGAGCCCTGGAGCGACGCCCAGGCGCCGATCGGTGCCGCGCAGCCCGCCTCCAGCCGGGCGAGCAGGGCGCGCTCGGCCGTCACCGCGAACCGGGTGGGCCGGTGGTCCAGCGCACGCAGGGCGTCCGCGAGCGGACCGTCGACGTCCGCCCGGACCTCGATGGCCAGCGCGCCCTGCCCGGGTGCCGGTGCCATGACGTCCGGGCCGAACGCCTCGGTCACGGCGTCGAGGCGTCCCAGACGCGCGAGGCCGGCACGCGCCAGGACCACCGCGTCGAGGTCGGTCGTGATGCGGCCCAGGCGGGTGTCGACGTTCCCGCGGATGTCGACGACGTCGAGGTCGGGCCGGGCGGCGAGCAGCTGGGCCCGGCGCCTCGGCGAGCCGGTGCCCACGCGAGCGCCCAGGGGCAGGTCGGCAAGCTTGAGGCCGTCGCGGGCGCAGAGGGCGTCGGCGGGGTCCTCGCGCACCGGGATCGCGCCGATGACCAGACCCTCGGCGTCGCCCGTCGGCAGGTCCTTGAGCGAGTGGACCGCGACGTCGCAGCGGCCGTCGAGCAGGGCGTCGCGCAGGGCGGTCACGAACACGCCCGTGCCGCCGAGGCTCGATAGGGAGCCCTTGAGGCGGTCGCCGTCGGTGCGGATGTGGACGGTCGAGAGGGTCAGGTCGCCGGCGGCGGCGAGCGCGTCGACCACGTGACCTGTCTGCGTCGTCGCGAGCGCGCTGGCACGCGTCCCGACGAGCACCTGCTGAGGCATGTCGTCCAGTCTCTCTCTCTACCTGCGCCGCGCGAAACGCCAGGCGACCGGGGCGGCCACCAGGACCACGCCGACCACGACGAGCCCGAACGCCCACCTCGTGCTGCTGGGGTCGAACAGCTCGGTCGTGACGCCGGGCTCCTGCGTCCAGTGGCACGTCAGCCCGGCCGGCAGGAAGTGCCGCGTGACGGTCACCGGACCGAGGTCGGTGCCCGGTGCGACGTCCCGCGCGGTGGTGCACTGCTGGACCGCGTCCCACGGCCCGAGCAGGGGCAACACGTACGCGACCAGGCCCATGAGCACGAACAGCAGACCGAACGCGACCGTCAGGGCGGGCAGCAGGCAGCCGACCACCCGGCTCGGTCGGGCGGGCGCGGTCTGCGGGGTCATTGCCGACGACGCTAGCGGGTGCCGTGGGAATTCGTCGCGACCCGGTCCTGACAAACTGTCAGCATATTCCCGTGAGGGCACCCTAAGAATGTGAGCGACGTCATTCTGTGAGTTTTGACGACGAGTCGTCAGAAAGTGATTTGCGGCGTCATTTGTGTGACGCGCCTCGCATTAGCGGACGGCGCGCGCGGTGGCCTGCGCGTCGGGCACCACGGACGCGAGGCCGTTGCCCGCGACCCAGGCCCCGCAGACCGCCAGACCGGGCAGCTCGGCCACGGCCGCGCGCACCTGCGCCACGGCCGCCCGGTGCGCCGCGCTCGGCCGTGGCAGCGCCTGCGACCACTGCACGGTGGCGTGCCCGCGGACCTGCTCCTCGGTGAGCGGGACGCCGAGCAGGACGCTCGCGTCGGCGAGCGCGGTACGGACCGTCGGCTCGGGGGCGTCCTCGCCGGCCCGGCCGTAGGAGAGCCGGACGACGTGCCGTCCGGGGCCGGCTGCGCGCGCGAGCCAGGCCCACTTGGCGGTGGCATGCGTGAGCGCCTTGGCCGTGACGTCGGCGGAGCCGGGCGGCACCAGGACGCCCGTGCCGCGGGGGGCGTCGTCGAGCGCGGGCGCCTCGAGCACGAGCGTGACCAGCGTGACCTCGGCGCCGGGGTCGGTCGTGATCCCGGTGAGCCCGAGCAGCGCGGGCGCCTGGGGAGTCGCCACGACCAGCCGAGGGGCGCTCTCGGTGCTCACGTGCCAGGCGTCGTCGGACCGCTGCACGTCGCTCACCGGCGAGCTCGTGCGGATCTCGCCGCCGCTGCGCCGCAGGTCGGCGACGAGCGCGTCAACGAGGCGGTGCATCCCGCCCTCGATCCCCTGCGCGGCCGCCCCGGCCGGCGTGCTCGCGCGCATCGTGCGCACGGCGCGCGCCAGGGACCCGCGGTCGCGCGCCGCGGACAGGCCGGGCGCGACCGCGTCCACGGCGAGGTCGTCGGGGTCGGCCGCGTGGACTCCGCCGACGATCGGTCGCACGAGCCGGTCCACGACGCGGCTGCCCATGCGTCGCCTGACCAGAGCGCCGAGCGTGGGCGGGTCGTCGGACCGCGGCAGGACAAGGTCGAGCGAGGCCCGCGCGGCGCCCACGAGGCCGAGGGTCTGCCGGACGTCCCGCGCCCACGGGTGGCCCGGGATGCCGAGCAGGCCGGTGCGCGGCAGGGGGCCGTCGCCGGACGGCAGGTGCACCCAGGAGCCGACGCGTTCGGGCGAGACGACCGGGAGGCCGAGCTCGCTCAGCAGCGGCGCGACGACGCCCTGGCGGGTCGCGAACGACTCCGCCCCGGCGTCGAGGCGCAGGCCGTCGACCGTGTGCCCGCGGACGGCCCCGCCGGGCTCGGGTGCGGCCTCGAGCACCAGCACCCGGTGCCCCTCCAGGGCGAGCGACCGGGCAGCGACGAGGCCGGCGACCCCGCCGCCGACGACGATCGCGTCCCAGGTGCTCATCGAGGGTTCAGAGCCCGTGGACCAGCTCGACCACGCGCGTCAGCACGGTCGGGTCGGTGTCCGGCGGGACCCCGTGGCCGAGGTTCACCACGTGCCCGGGCGCGACCTCGCCGCGGGCCACGACGTCGCGGACGTGCGCCTCCAGCACGGGCCACGGAGCGGCGAGCAGGGCCGGGTCGATGTTGCCCTGCAGCGGCGTCGTGCCGCCCAGGCGACGGTTCGCCTCGTCCAGGTGCAGGCGGTAGTCGACGCCGATGACGTCCGCACCGACGTCGCGCATCGCGCCCAGCAGCTCGCTCGTGCCGGTGCCGAAGTGGACCTTCTTCACGCCCAGGTCGGCGATGTGGCTCAGGGCCCGCGACGAGGCGGGAGCGACGTGCGCCGTGTAGTCGGACAGGCCCAGAGACCCCGCCCAGGAGTCGAACAGCTGCGCGGCGCTGGCCCCGGCCATCACCTGCGCGCGCAGGAAGGCGCCCGTGACGTCGGCGGCCCAGTCGGTCAGCTCGGCCCAGGTGACCGGGTCGGAGTGCATGAGCGTGCGAGCGGCCAGGTGGTCGCGCGACGGACCGCCCTCGACGAGGTACGCGGCCAGCGTGAAGGGCGCGCCGGCGAACCCGATGAGCGGGGTGCCGCCGAGCGCGTCGACCGTGAGCGCGACGCCCTCGGAGACGGGCGCCAAGGCCTCGGGGGTGAGCGGCCCGAGGTCTCTGAGACGAGCGACGTCGTCCTTGGACCGCACGGCCGACCCCATGACCGGGCCGACGCCCGGCTTGATCTCCACGTCGACGCCCGCGAGCTTGAGCGGGACCACGATGTCGGAGAAGAAGATCGCCGCGTCGACGTTGTGCCGGCGGACCGGCTGCAGGGTGATCTCGCTCGCCAGCGACGGGGTCAGGCACGCGTCGAGCATCGCCGTGCCCTCGCGCGCCGCCCGGTACTCCGGCAGCGACCGCCCGGCCTGTCGCATGAACCACACCGGCCGTCGGGAAGGGCGCTCGCCGGAATATGCACGGACCAGCGAAGAATGCGCCGTGCGGCCGTCGACGAGGGGGTGCGAGGAAGGAAGGTTCACGTCTGCGATTGTGCCGGACAAATGAACAGATGATTGAATCGGGCACGTGGTGCTGCTGTCCCTCGCCGCCAGTCACCACGACCTCGACCTCGATGTGCTGGAACGTCTCTCGTCGGACGTCCAGGCCGTCGCGTCCGAGCTCGTGCACTCCGCTGCGTCCGTGTCCGGTGCCGTCGTCCTGGCGACGTGCAACCGGTTCGAGCTGTACCTGGAGGTCGACGACGCGCAGGACACCCCGCAGGCCCGTGCCGCCGCCGCCGCGACCGTCGCCCAGCGTTCGGGCTACACGGAGGACCAGGTGGTCTCCCACCTGCGGGTTCTCACCGGGACCGTGGCCGCCGAGCACCTGTTCGCCGTCGCGAGCGGGCTCGACTCGATGGTCGTCGGCGAGCGCGAGATCGCGGGCCAGGTCCGCCGGGCGCTGACCACGGCACGCCGCGAGGGGACCACCACGAGCGGTCTGGAGTCCCTGTTCCAGGCGGCCTCGCGCGTCTCGCGGGACGTCGAGGCGCGCACCGGCCTGGGTGCCACCGGGCGCTCCGTGGTGGGCGTCGCGCTCGACATCGCCGAGTCCGAGCTGCCCGACTGGTCCGCGGTCCGCGTCGTGCTCATCGGCACCGGCTCCTACGCGGGCGCCTCCCTCGCGCAGCTCAAGGCCCGCGGCTGCACCGACATCCGCGTGTTCTCGACCACAGGTCGCGCCCGCGCGTTCGCCGCCGCACGCGGGGTCCGGTCCCTGCCCTCCGGCGCCGACCTGGCCGCCGAGGTCTCCGACGTCGACCTGGTCGTCGCGTGCAGCGGGGCCGCGGGTGCCGTCCTCGGGGTCGATGCGCTCGCGGCGGCCCGCCTGCAGGGCGCGCGCCCTCTGACGGTGGTGGACCTCGCCCTGCGGCACGACGTGGACCCCGGCGTCCGGTCGCTGCCCGGCGTGCGCCTGGTCAGCCTGCACACCGTCGCCGAGTACGCGCCCGCCGAGCACTCCGCCGTCGGTGCCGCGCACGAGGTGGTCACCGCCGCGGCCGACGCCTACGAGGCCGAGCGCCGCGTCCGCGAGTGGAACCCGGCCGTGGTCGCGGAACGCACCCGCGTGCTCGGCGGCCTCGAGAGCGGGCTCGTGGACCTCTCCGACGAGCGTGCGGTCCGGGCCCTGCGTCGCCGCACCCGCGCGACCCTGCACGGCCCGACCGTCCGCGCCCGCGAGGCCGCCCGCGCCGGTGACGCCGCCACCTACGCGCAGGCGCTCGCCGAGCTGGCCTCGATCCCGGTCCCGTCGCTCACCGACGCGGTCTGAGCGCACGACCCGACCGACGGACGTCCGCACCACCCACGGATCACCGTGCACCACCCTGCGTGAGCCGCCTCGACCCTCCGTCGGCGATGGACGCCCCTCCACCGCTGGGAGGACCCGGAGCAGCCCACGCGGCTGATCCCGTGCCGCGATGTGCCTCCTAGGCTGCTCGTGTGTCCACTGCCGCCGAGATCCGGGTGACCCCCGTCCCCGAGGAGCTGCTGCACCCGCAGCTCCAGGCGTGGTCGCGGACCTGGCGGTACCTGCTGGCCGTGTTCGGTGGGCTGGTCGCGTGGGCGCTGACGTCGGCCGAGCAGCTGAGCTCGGTGCCGAGCGCCGCCGAGCAGGACATCATCGGGATCTGGCTCGTGGCCGACCTGCTCCTGGGCGCGGTGTCGGTCGCGCTGCTCCCGCTGCGGCGCAAGCGCCCGTTCCTCGTCGCGTGCGTGACCATCGCCTGCACCGCCTTCTCGACGGCGAGCGTCGGTGCAGCGACCCTGGCCGTCGTCTCGATGGCCACGTGGCGGCGCCGCAACTGGGTGATCGTGACGGCGATCGCGTGGTTCGCCTCGGGAATCCTCTCCCTGTTCGTCTTCACCGCCCGCGGTGTGGCCCCGACGGACGACAACCTCTACGCGCAGCTGGCGAACCAGCTGCTCAGCCTCGTCTTCTTCGGCCTGGCGATCGTCACCGGCTTCTACGTCCGGGCCCGGCGCGAGCTCGTCGCGTCCCTGAACGAGCGCCTGCTCACGGCTGAGCGCGAGCAGGCCCTGACGACAGAGGCTGCGCGCGACGCCGAGCGGACCCGCATCGCCCGCGAGATGCACGACGTGCTCGCTCACCGGATCTCCCTCGTCGCGATGCACGCCGGCGCGCTGGCCTACCGCGAGGACCTGACCCGCGACCAGACCGCCGAGACCGCCGCGACGATCCAGGCCAACGCGCAGCTGGCCCTGGCCGAGCTGCGGCAGGTGCTCGGCGTCCTACGGGCCGGACAGGTGGCCGACGGGGTCGAGGCTCCCCAGCCCACGCTCGCCGAGCTGCCCGCGCTGATGGCCGACGTGCGCGAGGCGGGCTCGCAAGTGGGGCTCGACGTGCTCGGCCTGCGCGAGCGCGACCTCGCCAGCATCCCCGTGACCCTGTCGCGCACCACGTTCCGCATCGTCCAGGAGGCGCTGACGAACGCCCGCAAGCACGCGCCCGGCCAGCCGGTGTCGCTGCGGCTGGCCGGCGAACCCGGAGCGTTCCTCGAGGTCGAGGTGCGCAACCGGGTCGGGGTCGCGGTGGTCGGCGGCGGCCCAGCGGGTGTCGGGCTGACGGGCATGACCGAACGGGCCGAGCTGGCCGGCGGAGCACTGGCGTACGGAGGACAGCCCGATGGGTCGTTCCTGGTGAGAGCGAGGTTGCCGTGGAGTCCGTGACACCGAGCCCGTCACCCATTCGGGTCCTGCTCGTCGACGACGACCGCCTGGTGCTCGCCGGCCTGCGGATGATCCTCGGCGGCGCCCCCGACCTGGAGATCGTCGGCGAGGCGGCCGACGGGCAGGCGGGGATCGAGCTCGTCGCCAAGGAGCGGCCGGACGTGGTCCTCATGGACATCCGGATGCCGCGGATGGACGGCCTGCAGGCCACCCGGGCGCTGCGCGGGTCGGGAACCCGCGTCATCGTGCTGACCACCTTCGACACCGACGAGATGGTGCTCACCGCGCTGCAGAACGGCGCGTCGGGGTTCCTGCTCAAGGACACGCCGCCCGTCGAGCTGATCGCCGCGGTCCGTCGCGTCGCGGCCGGTGACCCGATGCTCTCGCCGAGCGTCACGTCCCAGCTGATCGCCGCCGTCACCAAGCCGCAGGACGACGAGCGCCGACGAGCCGCGCGCTCCGCGATGGCGCGGCTGACCGACCGCGAGCGCGAGGTGGCGGTCGCCGTGAGCGAGGGCAAGACGAACTCCGAGATCGCGCGCGACCTCTACATGGGTGTCGCGACCGTCAAGACGCACGTCGGCAGCCTGTTCACCAAGCTGCGCGTGACGAACCGCGTCCAGGTGGCCCGCTTCGTCCACGACGCACAGGGTGCCGGGCCAGAACGGGGGGGAGGGYCTGGCCCGGCACGCGCCCGTCGGAGCCTCGACATCGTCGTCGGGACCCCAGATCGGGGTGTTGCAAGGGTTAGCTGGAGCGGACGACCTGCTGCTGCGCGGCAGGCCCGGGGGCCCACGTGTGCGGCACGACCTGGTTGGTCTGGATGTCCGTCAGCTCCGCAGCGTAGACGATTCCTTCGTACACGCCAGCCTCGACGCGGTTGAGCTGCAGGCGCTCCGCGCGCTCGATGTCGTCGCCCAGGTGCGAGATCCGTGCGACGACGTAGCGCTGCGCGTCCTGCCACTGGTCGACCACGCGAACGTGCAGGCCGTTCCACCGGGCGGTGAGGTCCAGCTCGAACAGCTCGCTGACCTCGTCGCGAGCGACGCGACGGAACCAGCGTCCGGACGGCGACTGGTGGAACCCGGTCTCGGCGAGCGGAGGGTTGGCCAGGGCGAGGACGACGGTGTGGCCGTTGTCGACGACGTCGGCCTCGAGGTAGGCGCCGTGCCACTTCGCTACGGGGCCGACGCAGCGCGAGAGCGATGCCAGCGACGGGCGCGGTGCGCCCAGCTGCGTCACGGTCCAGCCGGCGCCGACGTCGCCGTAGCGGGCCAGGAGCGTGGACGTGCCGTTGTCGTAGATGCGGACGAGCTCGGCGCCCGGGGGGATGCGCGAGTGGCGCAGCCACCACAGCGGAAGGATGTAGCCCGGGACGTCGCGGTACTGGAGCTGCGGGGAGCTCTCGAAGCGCAGGACGTCGATGGACCGGTCGTAAGGGCTGAACGGTGAGCCCTCGTAGCCGAGGCCGTGGACCTCGAACAGCTGTGCCGGAGTGGTCGCGAACGCGACGTCCTCGGCGCGCACGACATACCCCGCCAGGCGATCGTGGCCCGCTGTGAGGTGCGCGCGGGTCAGCGCTGGCGTGATCGCCTTCTGCATGAGCGTCACGATGGGCATCCTTGCCATGAGGGGATGAACAGGATGAATCGAGGGGATGAACCGGATGAAAAGGACGGCTCGGTGCACGATTGTGCAGGCCGTACCGGGCACCTGTCCAGATGGCGACACGCATCCGGGTGACGTAGCAGGTCAGGGCCCTGTTCCCGTCTCACGAACGCGCACACGAACGAGTGAAAACTTCTGCCGAAACTCGGACAAAAGAGCCCAGGTCGCGCGCTGGGTCTAGACAGGTCCCGTCAAGACGCTCCGCGGAGCGACAGATCCGCGTCCGTCCGGCCCTCGACGGCTCTCGCCATGGAGGATCTGAGCACGCCTCGCGCCCTGACGGGTCAGGCGTCGAGGTACGTCTCCACGAGCTCCGCCGCGATGCCCGTGTAGGACGCCGGCGTCAGCTCGACGAGCCGCGCCGCGACCTCGTCGGGAAGCCCGAGACCGCCGATGAACTCCCGCATGTCGTCGGCGGTGAGGCGACGACCCCGCGTCAGCTCCTTGAGCCGCTCGTACGGGTTCTCCATGCCGGTGACACCCGCGACGGAGGCCGCGCGCATGGCGGACTGGACGGGCTCGCCGAGGACCTCCCAGTTCTCGTCGAGCTCGCGCGCCAGCAGCTCCCGGTCCACCGAGAGTGCCCGCAGGCCGCGGGCGACGTTGTCGATGGCGAGCAGCGAGTGCCCGAACGCCGGCCCGATGTTGCGTTGGGTCGTCGAGTCGGTCAGGTCGCGCTGGAGCCGGCTCGTCACCAGCGTCGAGGCCAGGGTGTCCAGGAGTGCCGACGAGAGCTCGAGGTTGGCCTCGGCGTTCTCGAACCGGATCGGGTTGACCTTGTGCGGCATGGTCGAGGAGCCCGTCGCGCCGGCCACCGGGATCTGGATGAAGACGCCGCGCGAGATGTAGGTCCAGACGTCGGTGGCCAGGTTGTGCAGCACCCGGTTGAACCGCGCGACGTCGGCGTACAGCTCGGCCTGCCAGTCGTGCGACTCGATCTGCGTGGTCAGCGGGTTCCAGGTGAGGCCGAGGTGCTCGACGAAGGACTTGGACACGGCGGCCCAGTCGGCACCGGGAACCGCGACGACGTGCGCGCCGAACGTGCCGGTCGCGCCGTTGAGCTTGCCGAGGTACTCGTCGGCCGCGATCCGCTTGAGCTGCCGGTCGAGCCGGTGCGCGAGGACGGCGAGCTCCTTGCCGAGCGTCGTCGGCGTGGCCGGCTGCCCGTGCGTGAGGGCGAGCAGAGGCTGGGACGCTTCCTCGCGCGCGAGCTCGGCGACCTGGTCGACCAGCGCCCGGGCCCGGGGCAGCCACTCCTGCGTGACCGCGCCGCGGACCATGAGCGCGTACGACAGGTTGTTGATGTCCTCGCTGGTGCAGGCGAAGTGCACGAGCTCGCCGACGCCCTGCAGCGGGGAGTCCGCCGGTGCGTCCGCGAGCCGCTTCTTGAGGAAGTACTCGACGGCCTTCACGTCGTGCACGGTCACGCGCTCGATCTCGGCCAGCTCGGCGACCTCGTCGGGCCCGAACGTCTCGACGATGGTGCGCAGGTAGACCTTGTCCTCGCCGGACAGCGTGGGCGCGCCCGGCACGACGCCGTTCGTCGTCAGGTGGATCAGCCACTCGACCTCGACGTGCACGCGCTCGCGGTTCAGCGCTGCCTCGCTCAGGTGGTCGACGAGCGGCGCGACCGCGGACCGGTAGCGCCCGTCCAGCGGTCCGAGCGCGATCGGCGGCGTGACATCGGCAAGCCGCACGCGCGCAGGGACGTCGGAACCGTTCGGGGTGGCCATGCACCCATCATCCCAGAGCCTGTGGCGTCGTCGCTGAAGAGTCCGTCGGAGTCAGTAGCCTGTCCGGATCCCAGCCGCCCGTCCGTCCGTCGAGCAAGGAGCCAGGTGACGCCCGCCCGCAAGCCCGGACCCGTGCTCCTGGTCGGTGCGCTCGTCGCGGTCGCGGTGCTGATGGCGGCGCTGGCCGGGCCGTGGGACGTCGCGCACCGGAACCTGCCGGACGCCGAGATCCCGGTGGTCGACGTGCCCACGCAGGCGCAGACCCAGGCGCCGCAGCCGAGCACGACCGCGGGGCCCGAGATGATGCCCATCGAGCAGGAGCGCTGGATCATCCTGGTGCTGCTGACCGCGCTCGGTGTGCTGGCGGTCGTCGTCCTCGCCCTGGTGTTCCGCAAGATCGCGCAGAAGCTGCGCGAGCGCGCGGTGGGCAAGGACCGCGACGCGGCCGACCCGGACATCGGGCTGGAGGGTGACGTCGTCGACGTCGCGACCGCGGCGATGCGGGAGGGCGCGCAGCACGCCGCGCAGGTGCTCGAGCAGGAGGTCCCGCCCGGCGATGCGGTGATCGCCGCATGGGTGGCCCTGGAGTCGTCGGCCGAGAAGAGCGGCATCCACCGCGACCGCGCGCAGACCGCGACGGAGTTCACGCTCGAGGTCCTGCAGAGCACGCACGCGGACCCGGTGGCCGCGCAGCGGCTGCTCGACCTCTACCTGGCCGCGCGGTACAGCGAGCACCGGCTCACGCAGGAGGACGTGAACAGCGCGAGGACGAGTCTCGCGGCGATCGCCCAGGGGCTGGGGTCGTGAAGGACTGGAGGCCGTGGGTCGCGGGGGTCCTGGCGGCCGCACTCGGATGGATGGCGGGGCTCGCGGCCGTGACGTCGGCGTTCGTCGGGGTCGCGGCGGTCGCCGGGGTCCTCGTGCTCACGCGGTTCGACGTGCGGCCCGACCCCGGGTTCGACCGGAAGCGGCACGACCGGCGGCACGGCGCCCGCGGCGAGGTGCAGGAGCTGGCGTGGGCGATGGTCGCGCGCGACGGACGGGCCAGCGAGCGCATGCTGCGCCGGGTGCGCGAGCTCTCCAGGAGCCGGCTCGCGCGCCACGGGCTCGACATCGACGAGCCCGCGGACGCACCGGCGATCGAGGAGCTCGTCGGCACCAGGGCCTTCCGTACGCTCACGCGCAGCGGCTCGCCGCACCCGAAGATGTCCGAGATCACGCAGGCCGTCGACGCGCTGGACCGGATCGGCACCACGAGGAAGAGCGGGGACACATGACCGAGACACTGACCGTCGCGCAGGTGGCCGAGAAGGGCGGGGCGATCCTCGACGAGGTCGCGACGCTCGTCGTCGGCATGCGCGACCCGCTGAAGGCCGCGCTCGCGGCCGTGCTGGCCGGCGGGCACGTGCTCTTCGAGGACGTGCCGGGGCTGGGCAAGACGCTGGCCGCGCGCAGCCTGGCGACCGCGCTCGGGCTGACGTTCCGCCGGGTGCAGTGCACGCCGGACCTGCTGCCGTCGGACATCACGGGGTCGAGCGTCTTCGACCCCGCGTCGTCGAGCTTCACGTTCCGGCCGGGCCCGGTGTTCGCGGGGCTCCTTCTTGCCGACGAGATCAACCGGACCGCCCCGAAGACGCAGTCGGCTCTGCTCGAGGCCATGGCCGAGCGGCAGGTGACCGTGGACGGGACGACATATCCGCTGGCGGCCCCGTTCCACGTCGTCGCGACCTCCAACCCCGTCGAGTACGAGGGCACGTACCCGCTGCCGGAGGCGCAGCTCGACCGGTTCATGGTGCGGCTCGCCGTCGGGTACCCGGTGCGCGACGACGAGGTCGACGTGCTGTCGAGGCGGCTCGCACGACGCACGGAGGTCGGGACGGTCCGCACGATCGTCGACTCCCAGACCCTGCTCGCCATGCAGGCCGGCGTCGAGGCCGTCAACGTCGAGGGCGACATCCTGCGCTACTGCGTCGACCTGGCGGCGGCCACCCGCGAGCACGACGCGGTCGAGGTGGGGGCGTCGCCGCGCGGGTCGCAGGCGCTCGTGCTCGTCGCGCGGTCGCTCGCGGTGCTCAACGGGCGGGACTTCGTGACGCCCGAGGACGTCAAGGCGGTCGCGGTGCCGGCCCTGGCTCACCGGCTCTCCCTGACGCCGCAGGCGTGGGCGACGGGCGCGGCGCCGGAGGGTGTCGTCACCGACGTGCTGCGGCGGGTCGCGGGTCCGACGACGACGCGGCGCTCGGCCTGACCATGGAGTGGACCCGCTCCAGCACGGCGGTGGTCGGGGTCGCCGTCGGCCTCGCGCTCCTCGCCGTCGGAGCGTTCGCCGGGCGGCCGGACGTGGCCGTGCTCGGCGCCGCCCCCGTGGTCGCGGGGTTCTGGGACTGGCGACGACGACCGTCGACCGGGCCGTCGGTGCACGTCGAGCCGTCCTCGGACGTGCCGACGCCGGGAGCCCTGCAGGTCGAGGCCGTCATCAGCTCGCCCAGCGACGCGGTCGTCGTCGGGGTCCGACGAGGACTGCGGGACATCGCCGAGGTCCTCGTGGCCGTCGACGGCACGCGCACGCTGCCGATCACCGTGCACACGGTCCGCACCGGGCCGCAGGAGGTCGCGGTCGTGGACGTGCAGGGCGTCGGGCCGGGTGCCGCGAGCGTGTCGGAGGCGTCCGCGCCCTCGTCGCGGACGGCGCTCGTCCTGCCCTCGACCCGGCCGCTCGGCGACCTCCCGCTGCCGCCCCGACTGCGCGGGCTGACCGGCGCGCACGAGTCCCGACGACCCGGCGAGGGCGGCGGCCTGCGCGACGTGCACCCGTACGCGCCCGGCGACCGGCTGCGCCGCATCGACTGGCGCGTGACCGCCCGTCGCGCCCCCGACCTGCACGAGCTCTACGTCCGCCGGGAGCACGCGCTCGCCGAAGCGGTCGTGATGCTCGTCGTCGACTCGCGCGACGAGGTCGGCCCCGACCCGATGACGTGGCGCGGCTCGATCCAGCCGCGACCGCAGGACCCCACCTCGCTCGACCTCGCCCGGCAGGCGGCGGCGTCCGTCGCCTCGGGGTTCCTCGGTCTGGGCGACCGGGTGGGTCTCGACGACCTCGGCATCGTGCGCCGCCCGCTCCCGCCCGGTGGCGGGCGCCGGCAGCTCTCCCGGATCCGGCACGCGCTCGCGCTCACCCATCCCGAGGGCGACCCGCCGCGCCGGCTGCGGCCGCCGCAGATCCCGTCGGGCGCGCTCGTCTTCGTCTTCTCCACGTTCCTCGACGACGAGGCCGCGCAGGTGGCCGCGATCTGGCGACGCGCCGGGCACCGGGTGGTCGCGGTCGACGTCCTGCCGACCGTCCGCGAGCTGCACCTGGCCGACCGGGAGCGGCTCGCGCTGCGGCTGATCCGGATCGCGCGCGAGGACCGCCTGGCGGGTCTGGCGGACCAGGACGTCGAGCTGGTGGCCTGGCGCGATGCACCGTCGGTGGCGCTGGCCGGGCTGGCGCGGCGGACGCACCGGCGGGCGGGGGCGTCGCGATGAGGATCCCGTTCCTGCCGCCCCGTTCGTCGCGCGAGGTCGTCGTCCCGACCGGCCCGAGCATCCCGGCCCTCGTGGTCCGGCTCGCGCTCGGCGTGCTGGGGCTGGCGACGCTCACCGTGGCGTTCGTCGGCCCTGGGCCCGGCGCCCACCGTCTGGTGGCGGCCGCGCTGTTCGCGCTCGTCGTGGCGGTCGTGCTGCGGCCGGAGGTCGGGCTGGTCGGGCTCGTCGTCGGGATCGCCGGCGTGCGCGTGCTGCTCTTCGACCCGCCGTCGCTGGGAGCGGTGCTGGCGCTCGTCGTGCTGGTGCACCTGACCCTGTGGACCGCGACGCTCGCCACCCGGACCACGTGGCGGGCGTCGATCGAGTGGGCCGTGATCGGGCGGGGACTGCGTGAGGTGGCGGTCGTCCAGGTGTTCGTGCTGTCGCTCGCCGTGGTCGCGACGGTGCTGGTCAGCCCGTTGGGCATCGCCGACGTCTGGCGGGCGGTCGCGGCGATCGGCGCGATGGCGTTGACCGTGCTGGTGCTCCCGAAGGTCCCGGCGGGGCCCTGAGCCGCCCACAGCCCCGTCCTGTCGGCCGTACCGCCGCCGGCCCGTCTCCGTCGAGACCTCCCGCCTAGCGTCGATCGCATGGTGACGGCAGCGCTGAGATCGGCGAGCTACGAGGTGGAGGAGGCGCGGCGAGCGCTCGTCCGCGCGACGACCGTGACCTGGTCGTCCACGGCCGCCGACCGCTACCGGCGCGCGGTCGACGAGGCCGCGGCAGGAGTCCGCCAGGTCGCGCGGCTGCTCGAGGACGCGGTCGTGGCGGTCCCGACGACGGAGGCCCGCTGCGGGGCGCCCACCGCCTGGCCGGGCCGTTGAGCGACGGGTACCGGCTGATCGGGACGCCGACCGTCGCAGACCTCGACGAGCTCGCCCAGGCGTGCCGGATCCTCGAGGCCACCGCCCAGCGCCTCTCGACCGCGGGCCACGACCTGGCCGGCGGGCTCGGGCTAGACCGGGCGGTCTCGGCCGCCAACCACGCGGCGCACGAGTCGATCAGGGCCGCTCAGCGGGGCGCATGGGCCGCGGCCGACGACGTGCGCGCGCTCGCGGCACGGCTGCGGCGCGCGATCGCGAGCTACGCCGACGCCGAGTCGACGGTCGCGGGTGCGGTCCGGTCGACGGTCGTCCTGGCGGCGAGCGCCGCGGCCGAGTCGCTCACCTTCGGCCCGTTGCTGGGGCTGGGTGCCGCCGGGGCGCTAGCGGTCGCCGAGCTCGTCGACCCGTCCGTGCTCGCCGACGAGCGGGCGTCGACCGCGATGCTCGGCGCCGCGTCCTTCATGCGCGCCCTGAAGCCCGGGCTCCAGGTCCCCACGCTCGACCCCGTGCCGTCGGCCGCACGCGACCTGGACGCTCTGCTCGGGCCGGCCGGTCCCACGGCGACCGTCCCGGTACCCAACCCTCCGCGGCTGCCGGTGCCGCGCACCGTGGCGGACGTGCTCGCGAACGTCGGCCGCAGCTACGACGGGTCCATCTCCGCCGGGGTCGAGGGCACCCGTAAGGGCGTGATCACCGTGCAGCAGCTGACCCATCCCGACGGCACGCGCGCCTGGGTGATCGAGGTCCCGGGGACCGAGGACTGGCGCCCCGGCTCGTCGACGCCCCTGGACCTGACCACGAACCTGCGTCTCATGGGCGCGCTACCCGACGACATGAGCACCGCCGTCGTGCACGCGATGCGGGCCGCGGGGATCGGCGCCGACGAGCCCGTCATGCTCGCCGGGCACAGCCAGGGCGGCATGGCAGCGCTCGCCGCGGCGGCGCTCGTGGCGCCCGTGTACGCGGTCAAAGCCGTGGTCACCGCCGGGTCACCGGACATCCCGCAAGCGGTGCCGCCCGGCGTCCACGTGCGCCGCTACGTGCACGACGAGGACCTGGTCCCGCAGCTCGACGGAGCCGGCGACCGGCACTCGTCGCACGAGACCGTCGTCCGTCGGGACCTGGGCCGGACCGGTGGCCCGCGGGACGCGACGCCGTCCGAGGCGCACCGGGCGGAGCTCTACGCCGAGACCGCCGGGCAGGCACAGGCCGCGCTGGCGGACGACCCGTTCATGAAGCCGTTCGACGACGCCGCGGCCGGCGTGCTCGGTCCGCCCGGCACCACCGCCGTCACCCTGCAGTTCGAGGCGACGCGCGACCCGCAGGTCGTGGCCTCGATCCAGCCGACGATCCGCCCGGCGCCCGGGTCTCAGTAGTTGTAGGTGCTGCTGCTCTGGATCTGCTGGCCCTGCGGGCGCGGGCCGGGGATCAGGACCGAGAGGACGAGGCTGACGATCGAGACGATGATCGCGGCCCAGCACGCGGTGCCGAAGTTCGCGATCCGCAGGCCCCAGCCGGTCGCCTCCGTGATCCAGGCGGTGAGCATGAGCATCAGCGCGTTCACGATGATGGAGAACAGGCCGAGCGTGAGGATGTAGAGCGGGATCGACAGGAACGCGACGATCGGCTTCACGATCGCGTTCACGATCCCGAACACCAGCGCGACGAGCAGGATGATCCCGAGCTGCTGCCAGCCGGTGTCGGCGCCGACGATCGACAGACCGGGCAGGACGAGCTGCGCGAACCAGATCGCGACGCCGTTGATGAGTACGCGCAGGACGAAGGCCATGCGTCGATCCTGCCATCGGTCGGCCCGTGTCTGCTCGATGGTCGCCAGCCTGTCCACCGTGGATCGGACCCAGGCAATGGCATGCTGTGCGCGTGAGTCGCGTCCCGCTTCGCCAGGCCCTCGCCGATCTCCCGCCCTACGTGCCGGGGGCTCGCGTCCCGGTCGGAGCGGCGGCGTACAAGCTGTCGTCGAACGAGAACCCGTTCCCGCCGCTGCCGTCGGTGCTCATGGCGATCTCGGACGCCGCGGCGGACGTGAACCGCTATCCCGACATGTACTCGACCGAGCTGGTCGGCGCGATCGCGGAGTCCCTCGGCGTCGCCCCGGAGAACGTCGTCACCGGCTGCGGGTCGGTCGCCGTGCTGGGCCACGTGCTCGCCGCGGTCTGCGAGCCCGGCGACGAGGTCGTCCTGCCGTGGCGCTCGTTCGAGGCGTACCCGATCGCGATCACGCTCGCGGGCGGGGTCGGCGTGCGGGTGCCGGTCGGCGACGACGGGCGCCTCGACCTCGAGGCGATGGCCGCGGCCGTCACGCCGCGGACCAAGGTCGTGCTGGTCTGCACGCCGAACAACCCGACGGGTCCGGCGGTGCGCGCCGACGAGCTGGCCACGTTCGTCGACGCGGTGCCGAGCGACGTGCTCATCGTCCTGGACGAGGCCTACGTCGAGTTCGTCCGCGACCCGCAGGTCGCCGACGGGCTCGCCGTGTTCGCGGAGCACCCCAACGTCGTCCTGCTGCGGACGTTCTCCAAGGCCTACGGCCTGGCCGGCCTGCGCGTCGGCTACGCGGTCGCGCGGCCTCGCCTTGCCGCCGGGATCCGGGTGGCGTCGACGCCGTTCGGCGTCTCGCACGTCGGTCAGCTGGCCGCGCTCGCCTCGTTGCGGGCCGGGCGCGAGCTGCTGGCTCGCGTCGACCAGATCGTCGCCGAGCGGTCCAGGATGCTCGCCGGTCTGCGCAGGCAGGGCTGGACCGTGCCCGACAGCGAGGCCAACTTCGTGTGGCTGGCGCTGGGGGACCAGGCGTCGGCGTTCGCCGAGGGTGCGGGCCGGTCCGGGGTGCTCGTCCGGCCGTTCGCCGGTGACGGTGTCCGCGTCAGCGTCGGCGAGCCGGAGGCCACCGAGCTGCTCCTCGAGGTCACGGCGGCCTGGCTCGCCCGCTGAGCCGTGCGCGCCGGCACCGTCCGGTGACCGTCGGCGGGGCTCTCGTCGCCGAGCCTCTCTGTGGCGACTCCACAACCGACCGTGCTGACACTCTGTCGGCACAACCTACGGTTCCGTAGGCTACGGTGTCGTAGGTTACGAGCCAGGCGCTCGAGCCCGACCCATCCGAGCGGCCCCCCACCGCTGCACGCGAAGGAGAACCGCGTGGCCCCGAACGGCCCTGTCACCGAGGACGGACTCGTCCAGCTGCTGACCCCCGCCGGCCAGCGCACGGCCCATCCCGACTACGACTCCCGTGTGGCGCACCTGGACGCCGAGGCCCTGCGTGGCTTCTACCGCGACATGGTGCTGGTCCGCCGGTTCGACAACGAGGCCACCTCCCTGCAGCGTCAGGGCGAGCTGGCCCTGTACGCGCAGAGCCTCGGGCAGGAGGCGGCGCAGATCGGTTCGGGTCGCGCGCTCGCCAAGCACGACCAGGTCTTCCCGAGCTACCGCGAGCACGGCGTGGCGCACACCCGCGGTGTCGACCTCTCGGACCTCCTGCGGCTGTTCCGCGGCATCGACCACGGCGGCTGGGACTCCGAGAAGCTCGGCTTCCACCTGTACACGCTGGTCATCGGCTCGCACACGCTGCACGCCACGGGCTACGCGATGGGCCTGCAGCGCGACGGCGCGGTCGGCACGGGCGACCCGGACCGGGACTCGGCGGTCGTCGTGTACTTCGGCGACGGGTCGACCTCGCAGGGCGACGTCAACGAGGCCCTCGTCTTCGCGGCCGTGAACAACGCCCCGGTCGTGTTCTTCTGCCAGAACAACCAGTGGGCCATCTCCGAGCCGACGACCAGGCAGTCCCGCGTCCCGCTGGCCGACCGCGGCAAGGGCTTCGGCATCCCGAGCGTCCGGGTCGACGGCAACGACGTGCTGGCGTCCTACGCGGTCACCGCCGAGGCGCTCGAGCGGGCCCGCAGCGGCGGCGGCCCCACGTTCATCGAGGCGTTCACGTACCGCATGGGCGCGCACACCACCTCCGACGACCCGAGCCGGTACCGCTCGGCCGCGGAGGAGGAGTACTGGCGTCAGCGCGACCCGATCGACCGCCTGCGCACGCACCTGGAGGAGCGCGACGAGCTGCCCGCGGCCTTCGTCGCCAGGCTCGACGACGACGCCGCCGAGCTGGGCGAGCGCCTTCGTGCGACCGTGAAGGGGATGGGCCGCCCGTCGGCCGCGTCGATGTTCGAGCACGTCTACTCCGCGCCGCACTCGGTGGTCGAGGCCGAGCGCGCCTGGTTCGAGCAGTACGAGGCGTCGTTCATGGACGCCAGCCACTCCGGCGAGGGGAGCCACCGATGAACGCGCCCGTACAGACGAGCCCCGCCACCGGCGTGCAGACGCTCACGATGGCCAAGGCGATCAACCTGGGCCTGCGCCGGTCGCTGGAGTCGAGCCCCAAGGTGCTCCTCATGGGCGAGGACATCGGGGCCCTCGGCGGCGTCTTCCGGATCACCGACGGCCTGCAGAAGGACTTCGGCGGCGATCGCGTCGTGGACACCCCGCTGGCGGAGTCGGGCATCGTCGGCACCGCGATCGGGCTGGCCCTGCGCGGCTACCGGCCCGTGTGCGAGATCCAGTTCGACGGCTTCATCTTCCCGGCGTTCGACCAGATCACCACGCAGCTGGCCAAGATGCACTACCGCTCCCGCGGCCGCCTGAACCTCCCGGTCGTCATCCGCGTGCCGTACGGCGGCGGCATCGGCGCGATCGAGCACCACAGCGAGTCGCCGGAGGCGTTGTTCGCGCACACGGCCGGCCTGCGCGTGGTCAGCCCGTCGAGCCCCGCCGAGGCCTTCACGATGATCCAGCAGGCGATCGCGTCGCCGGACCCGGTGCTGTTCTTCGAGCCCAAGGGCCGGTACTGGGAGAAGGGCCCGGTCGACCTCGACGCCGCGCTCGGCGCCCCGCACCCCGGCCTGGACACCGCCAAGGTGCTGCGCCAGGGCACCGACGTCACGCTCGTCGCGTACGGCCCGACCGTCCAGACCGCGCTCAAGGCCGCCGAGGTCGCGGGCGCCGAGGGCACGTCGATCGAGGTCGTCGACCTGCGTGCTCTCTCCCCGCTCGACACCGCGACCGTCGCGACGTCGGTCAAGAAGACCGGCCGCTGCGTCGTCGTCCACGAGGCCCCCGTGCTGTACGGCACCGGCGCCGAGGTGGCCGCGCGGATCGCCGAGGACTGCTTCTACCACCTGCAGGCTCCGGTGCTCCGGGTCGGCGGGTTCCACGCTCCGTACCCCGTCGCCAAGATCGAGCACGACTACCTGCCCGGGCTGGACCGAGTCCTCGACGCCGTGGACCGTTCGCTCGCCTTCTAGTCCCCTGAGGAGCTTCCCCAAGTGCCGACCTACCAGCAGTTTCCGCTCCCCGACGCCGGTGAGGGTCTGACCGAGGCCGAGATCGTCGCGTGGCACGTGGCCGTCGGCGACGAGGTCACGGTCAACCAGACGATCGTCGAGATCGAGACCGCCAAGTCGCTCGTGGACCTGCCGAGCCCCTGGTCGGGCGTCGTCACGCGACTCCTGGTCCAGCCCGGGCAGACCGTCGACGTCGGCACCCCGATCATCGAGGTCGACACCGACCCGGCCGGCACGCCCGCCGACGACGGGGCGGAGCTCCCGCAGTCCCGGGCGAGGATCGCCGACGAGGGCAGCGGCGGCGCCATCGAGCACGGGCACCGCGGGCGTCCCAACCGGCACCAGGGCGTGGAGCCCGGCGGTTCCGACGAGATCGAGGCGGCTCGTGCGGGCCGCGCGGGCGAGCCGGTGGCGGCGCCGGTCGCCACGTCGGAGCCCGAGGAGTCCGAACCTGCGGAGTCCGAACCCGAGGAGTCGGAACCCGAGAAGGTCGAGGCGCCCACCGAGCGCAAGGCCGTCCTCGTCGGCTACGGCGTGGCCGAGGCCGGCGCCGCGCGTCGCGAACGCGTGGTCAACGGAGGGGCGCAGGGCAACCGCCCGCACGCGCTGGCCAAGCCGCCGGTCCGCAAGCTGGCCCGCGAGCTGGGCGTCGACCTCGACTCGGTCTCCCCGACCGGCCCCGGCGGGATCGTCACGCGTGAGGACGTGCTCGGCCGGGCTGCCCAGGCGGAGGCCCGGACCCTGGCGACCTACCCCGGCGACGACGCCCCCTGGCTGGCCAGCGGCACGGTCTCGCCGGACGGCCGCCAGACGCGCGTCCCGGTGAAGTCGGTGCGCAAGCGGACCGCCGAGGCGATGGTCGCCAGCGCGTTCAGCGCTCCGCACGTCACGGTGTTCCACACGATCGACGTCACCGCCACGATGAAGCTCGTCGAGCGCCTGCGCAACGACCGCGAGTTCACCGACGTCCGCGTGACCCCGCTGCTGATCGCCGCCAAGGCGCTCATGCTCGCGGTGCGTCGGCACCCGGAGATCAACGGCTCCTGGGACGAGCAGTCGCAGGAGATCGTCTACAAGCACTACATCAACCTCGGGATCGCGGCGGCGACCCCCCGCGGGCTCGTCGTGCCGAACATCAAGGACGCGCACCGGCTGAGCCTCAAGGAGCTGGCGATCTCGCTGGCGGAGCTGACCGGCACCGCGCGGGCCGGCCGCACCACCCCCGCCGACATGTCCGACGGCACGATCACGATCACCAACGTCGGGGTGTTCGGGATCGACACCGGCACGCCGATCCTCAACCCGGGCGAGGCGGCGATCCTCGCGTTCGGGGCGATCCGTGAGCAGCCGTGGGTGCACAAGGGCAAGATCAAGATCCGCCACGTCACGCAGCTCGCGCTGAGCTTCGACCACCGGCTGGTCGACGGCGAGCTGGGGTCGCGCGTGCTGGCGGACGTCGCGCGCGTGCTGCACGACCCGGCACAGGGTCTCGTCTGGGGATGACGTGTGACAGGCTCCGCGCATGAATGGCGTGCGTACCCTGACGGCCCTCGACGAGCTCGCGCTCGCGCGCGTGGGCTACGAGCGCGGCTTCGTGCTGGGGCCGGACCTCGGGTCGACCGCCGCGCACCGGTACCGGGTCGACGCGCGCAGCAGTCTCGTGGCCGACGGACTGGTGCTGATCGAGACGACCTCGGACCCGTCCGGCGCCGTGCTGTCGTACCGGTTCCTCGACACCAACCGGGTGCCGCTGAGCGTCCGTGACCTGCGCCGATTCCGCATCCTGGTCAAGGTGGCCGACGCCGACGCACCGCCCTTCGCGCTCCTGACCGACCCCGTCGAGATCCCGGAGGTCGTGCCCCGGGACCTCGCCGACCTGCGCGTCGACGCCCTCGACAACGACCTGAAGGACGGGGTCGACTTCTCGGTCACCGGTGCCAGCCAGGCCACCGGCGACGACTGCATCGTGTTCGAGGCCCGCCCTGACTCGTTCGTCGTGTCGTACCGGGAGGGCGGCGTGGCGAACGTCCTGTTCAGCTCAGGGTCGATCGCGCAGGCGCGGGCCGTGTTCCTCGACGAGGCGTGCTGGCTCGGCGCGGAGCGGGGACGCGGGTCCTACCTGGGCCGCTCGCAGGCCGTCGGCACCGAGGACTGGACCCCCGCGCAGGTGGTCGCGGCCTACGAGCGCAGGCTGCTCGGCGACGACTGAGTCAGGCGGTCCGGGGGCGCCGTTCGACGAGGATCGCCGCGATGCCCAGCACGATCGCCCCGATCTCGGAGATCGCCGCGAGCCACACCGGGATGCCCTCCCACCGCTCGTGCACCTCGAAGAACCCGCCGGGGGTCGTCGAGATGATGAACGCGGTGAGCGTCAGGACGCCGAAACCGATCGCGCCCAGCAGCGGCAGCCAGTGGTGCCAGACCAGGACCAGCACGCCGAGCACGATGCCGCCGACGCCGTTGAGCAGGAACGCGGGTCCGACCACGTCGAGGTTCTTCATGCCGTTCGCCCACAGGTCCAGGTGCACGACCGCCGACAGCATCAGGCAGGCGCACAGGAGCGCGCGCAGGACGTCCGACGTGGTCCGCCGCGTGTCCACGGCTCAGGCCTTCCCCGCCACGACGGCACCGTCGGTGACGTGCACGTCGATCTCCGGTAGCGGCGACGGGGCCGGTCCCGAGACGTTCTTGCCGGACAGGTCGTAGATCGACCCGTGGCACGGGCACTTCAGCTCCTTGCCGTCCGGCTTGACCGTGCAGCCCTGGTGCGTGCAGATCGCCGAGAGGGCGACGACCGTCCCCGCCTCCGGCTGGGTCAGGATGATCGGCTTGCCGTCCGCGCCCGTCGCGGCGAGAGCGCCGCCCTCGGGGATGTCGGAGAGCTGCGCGAGGGTGCCGTCGCTGGACCCGCCCGTGGCGCCCCCGTCGGAACCGGTGTCCGAGCCGCTGCCTCCGCACGCCGCCAGCACGCCGGCCGCCGCGACGCCCATGGTCACCATGCCGGCGCGCATCAGCACCTGGCGTCGGTCCAGGCAGCCGGTGCACCCGGCGTCGTGCGAGTCGAGCGTCTCGGGGGATTCCAGCAGCGGGGACATCTCCACCTCCGTGGGCGAGCGGGACGAGCGGTCACCCGTTGTCACGAGACGGAGGTCGCGATGGTTCACCGCGCGCGGCACCGGTTGCGACGACGCTAGCCGCCTGACCTGTGACGCGCTCGGGTTCAGCTGCCCTGGGCCGGTTCTGTTTCCGCCCGTTCGACGGCGGCCTGGTCCGCGACGATCGCCGAGACCCCGCCGACGGCGGTCGCCCCCGCCGCCGCAGCAGGCGCGGCCGCGGCCGCGGCGTCGGCCGCGTCGGCGTCCATGCGCCCCTGGATGCCGGACACGTTGCGCAGCGGCAGCTCGGGCAGGAGCGCGGTCAGCAGGATGCCGAGGGCGATGATGCAGGCCGCGACCAGCAGCACGAGGTCGATGGACTCCGAGAAGCCGTCGAGGAACGGCATGGCCAGCCGGGGGTCCAGGTTGTTGATGAACGACGAGTCGTTGAGCGACGGCAGCGTGCCGCCGGCGCCGTTCACCAGGTCGAGCACGGGCGCGTTGGCGGGGTTCGCCTGCACCGCGGGGTCGGCCAGCGCCGCCTGGAACGACGGGGTCCCGAGTGCCGTCGCGAAGGCCGCCTTGATGTTGTCCCCGACCGTGGAGAACAGGATCGACAGGAACACGGCGGTGCCGAGCGTGCCGCCCATCTGCCGGAAGAACAGGGAGGACGACGTCGCGACACCCATGTCGCGCACCGGCACGGCGTTCTGCACGGCCAGCACGAGCGGCTGCATCGTGAAGCCGAGACCGAGGCCGAAGACGATCGAGCAGGCGAAGATGAAGTTGAGCGACGTGTCGGTCTGGATGCGGGAGAACATCAGCGACCCGCCGGCCATGAGCACCGTGCCGAAGACCGGCAGGAACTTGTAGCGGCCGGTCCGCGAGGTGAACTGCCCGGCGATGATCGAGCCGGCCATGATGCCGAGCGTGAACGGGATGAGCGTCAGGCCGGCCGAGGTCGGGGTCTGGCCCTTGACGATCTGGAGGTAGAGCGGCAGCGTCGCCAGGCCGCCGAACATGCCGAGGCCGATGACCACGTTGGCGCCCGCGCCGATCGAGAAGGTCTTGTTGGAGAAGAGGTAGAGCGGCAGGATCGCGTCGCCCTTGGCGAAGCGCTCCGCGACGATGAACGCGATCAGGCCGACCACCGTGATGGCGTAGCAGGTGATGGCGTTGGCGGAGTCCCAGCCCCACTCGCGGCCCTGCTCGGCGACGAGCAGCAGCGGGACGAGCGTCACGACCAGCAGCAGGGCGCCGGGCCAGTCGATGCGGTGCGCGACCTTCTTGAGCGGCGGCAGGTGCAGGACGCGCGAGATGACGACGAGCGCGATGATGCCGATCGGCACGTTGATGAGGAACACCCAGCGCCACCCGGCGATGCCGAGGATCGTCTCGGCGCCGGCGAAGAAGCCACCCACCACGGGGCCGAGCACGCTGGAGACTCCGAAGACCGCGAGGAAGTAGCCCTGGTAGCGGGCGCGCTCGCGGGGCGGCACCAGGTCGCCGAGGATCGTGATGGCCAGCGCCATCAGACCGCCCGCGCCGAGGCCCTGCAGCGCGCGGTACCCGGCCAGCTCGTACATCGAGTTCGACGTGCCGGACAGCAGCGACCCGAGCACGAACAGCGAGATCGCGATCATGTAGAGCGGCTTGCGCCCGTAGATGTCGGAGAGCTTGCCGTACAGCGGCGTCGAGATGGTCGCGGTGAGCAGGTACGCGGTGGTCACCCACGCCTGCAGCGAGAGCCCGTTGAGGTCGTCGCCGATCGTCCGGATCGACGTGGCGACGATCGTCTGGTCCAGCGCGGCCATGAACATGCCGAGCATCAGGCCGCCGAGGATCGTGAGGATCTCGCGGTGCGTGGGGGCGGTGAAGCCGGACGAGGACGGCGCGTCGGTGCTCGTCTCAGTGCTCTGCTGGGTCACGGGGGGCCTTCTCGAAACGGGGGGAACGCGCGAGGCGAGGGGGCAACTGGTTGCGCAGGACAACCATCCCGCACTCAAGAGCCAACAACCAACGGGCCCGGATGTGTTCCCGGTCACCCGAGGCCTTCCCCCGGGCGAGCGGCTACCGTGTCCGGCATGTCCGAGCCAATGACGGCCCTGCGCAGGGCCGTCCGGCGCGTAGTCGCGGTCGTCGTCGGACTCTGCGCACTTGTCCTGCTGGGCGCCCAGGCGGCCCAGGCCCACAACCAGCTGGTCGGCACCGACCCGCCCGCCGATGCAGTCCTCGCGGTGATGCCGGACCACATCACGCTCACCTTCGCGGAGGACGTCTCGCCGCTGGGTGTGGCGCTCATGGTGCACCGGCCCGACCAGGCGATCGTCAACGTCGGGGTCCCGACGACCGAGGGACCTGTGGTCACGCAGGCGATCGCCGGCGACCTGCCCGCAGGCCTCTACCGGGTCATGTGGCGGGTGACGTCCGACGACGGCCACGCGATCGAGGGTGAGTACACCTTCACCACGCAGACGGCGACGACGATCCAGGCCCTCGCCGCGCCGGTCGACGTCGCCGGGGAGCCGGTCGCGGAGCAGCCGATGGTCATGGACCACGGGACGATGGTGCCGGCGACCCCCTCGGCGACCGCGTCGACCGCTCCGGACGCCTCGGCGCCGCCCGTGGCCGACCCGGTCGTCGCGGAAGCCCGGCAGGTGCCCGCAGGCCTGCTCGTCGCGGTCGTCGCGGTCCTCGTCGCCGCGGGTGGCCTGACGGCGGTGCTGCTCATGCGGCGCCGTCCGCTGGACTGACTGCGGCAACCTAGGCTGAGCGGGTGAGTGCGCCGGCGACGAGCGCCGGTCGGACCGGCGCCGCTTTGGGTCCGTGGCGGGTCGTCGTCCTGCCGGCGGCCGCCGTGGTGTTCGCGCTGCTCGGCATCTGGTTCTCGGGTGCCGCGGTCGCGACCGTCCTTCGCGACCCCGGACCGCTCGTCCGGTGGGGCCTTCCGGCGTCGTCGGCGCTGTCGGAGATCGCCGGGTCGGTGACGCTCGGGGCGCTGTTCCTGGCGGTGGGCATCCTGCCGCGGCTGTCGGCCGGACCTGCGCGCAACGCCCGGTCGGGCATCGGCACCGCCGACGGGTCCGCGTATCCGCGCAGCCTCCTGGTCGCCGGCGTCGCCGCGGGCACCTGGACCGTGCTGTCGATCGTGCACCTGGTCCTCACCTACGCCGACGTGGCGGGGCAGCCGGTGTCGTCGGCGGACTTCGGGCAGCAGCTCGGGGTGTTCGTCACCGAGCTCGACCTCGGCCGCACGCTCCTGATGATCACCACCGTCGCAGCCGTCGTCACGGCCCTGTCGCTCGTGGTCGCGACCCCGACCGGTGCCGCGTGGACGGGGCTCCTGGTGCTGATCGCGCTGTACCAGCAGGCGCAGCTCGGGCACGCCGCCGGGGCGTCCGGGCACAGCATCGCGACGTCGTCGATGGTGGTCCACCTCATCGGCGCCGCGCTCTGGATCGGCGCGCTCGCGGCGCTGGCGCTGCTGGTCACGCGCATCGGCACCGACCTGTCCGTGGCGGTCGCCCGGTACTCCGTCGTCGCCGGCTGGTGCTTCGTCGCCGTCGGGGTGTCCGGCCTGGTCAACGGCCTGCTGCGCACCGGCGGATGGTCGGACCTCACGACGACGTACGGCGTCCTTCTGATCGCCAAGGCCGCCCTGTTCGGGGTGCTCGGCCTGCTCGGCCTGGCGCACCGGCGGCGGGTCCTGCCGCGGCTGGCGGGTGGCTCCGCGGGGTCCCTGAAGCGGGTCGGCGGGCTGCTGTTCTGGCGGCTCGTGCTCGTCGAGCTGGTCGTCATGGGCGCCGTCTCCGGCGTCGCGGTCGCGCTCGGCGCCACCGCCCCGCCCGTCGCCGAGGAACCACCCGCCGACCCGACGCCGGCCTACCAGATCACCGGGCACCCGCTGCCGCCCGAGCCGACCGCGCTGCGCTGGATCACCGAGTGGCGCTGGGACCTGGTGCTCGCGTTCGCGGTCGGTGCCGGGCTCGTCGTCTACTGGCGCTGGGTGCTGCGGCTGCGACGCCGCGGGGACACGTGGCCCATGGCCCGGGCGATCTCGTGGACCGTCGGCGTGCTGCTGTTCGGCTGGGCGACGAACGGCGCGCCCAACCTGTACGGGCACGTGCTGTTCAGCGGCCACATGATCCAGCACATGACGCTGGCCATGCTGGTGCCGCTCTTCATCGTGCTGTCCGCGCCCGTCACCCTGGCCCTGCGCGCCCTGCCGGTCCGGTCGTCTCTGCTGCGGTCCGACGACTCCCGCGGGCCGCGCGAGTGGATCCTCGTCCTCGTGCACAGCCACGTCGGGACGTTCCTGGCGAACCCGCTGGTCGCGGCCGTGAACTTCATCGGCTCGATGGTGCTCTTCTACTACTCCGGCCTGTTCGAGTGGTCGCTGCGCACCGACGTCGGGCACCTCGCGATGGTGCTGCACTTCTCGCTCGCCGGGTACCTGTTCGTCAACGCGCTCGTCGGCATCGACCCCGGGCCGCGCCGGTGGGGCTACCCGCAGCGGATCCTCCTGCTGTTCGGCACGATGGTGTTCCACGCGTTCTTCGGGGTCACGCTCGTCACCAGCGACGCCCTGTTCGTCGCCGACTGGTTCGGCCTCATGGGTCGGCCCTGGGGTGCGTCGGCCATCGCCGACCAGCAGGCCGGCGGCGCGTTCGCCTGGGGCATCGGCGAGCTGCCCACCCTGATCCTCGCCGTGGTGGTGGCGGTGCAGTGGTCGCGCGATGACGAGCGCGCGGCCCGCCGCCGGGACCGCCGCGTCGACCGCGACGGCGACGTCGAGATGGACGAGTACAACGCGATGCTGGCGTCCCTGGCCGCCCGGGACGCGGAGAAGCCGCCGGCTCCCTGAGGGGACCGGCGCGGGCGCCGGCATCCCGCCCGGTCGAGCGGGCGTGATAGGACGGTGCGCATGGGTGAGACCTCGTTCCACGACCTCGACGACTATGTTTCGATCCCGCGGCTGAGCGGGCTGGTGCTCAGCAAGGACGGGACGCGGCTGGTGACGAGCGTCGCGACGCTCGACAGCAAGAAGACCAAGTTCGTCACCGCGCTCTGGGAGGTGGACCCGGCCGGTGAGAACGCGCCGCGGCGGCTGACCAGGAGCGCGAAGGGCGAGGCCAGCGCGGCGTTCACGCACGACGGAGACCTGCTGTTCACCAGCGCGCGGCCCGACCCGGACAAGACCGACGACGACGACCCGGTGCCCGCGCTCTGGCTCCTGCCGCGTGACGGTGCGGAGGCTCGCGTGGTCGCGGACCGGGGTGCCGGGCTCGGGGACGTCCGGGTGGCGCGGGACGCGCCGGTGGTGCTGCTCGGGTCGGACGTGCTGCCGTCGGCGACCGACGACGAGGCCGACGAGAAGCTGCGCAAGGCGCGTAAGGACAAGAAGGTCTCGGCGATCCTGCACGACGGGTTCCCGGTCCGGTACTGGGACCACGACCTCGGGCCGGCGTCGCCGCACCTGTTCACGGCGACCCTGAGCGAGCACGTCACGCACCCGCTCGCCGGCGCGACGGACCCGCGGCTGACCCTGACGGACGCCACGCCGGACGGACGGCGGCACCTGATGGACCAGTCGTCGTCGATCAGCCCCGACGGGAAGACCGTCGTCAGCGGCTGGATGGTCCCGCAGAAGGCCGGTGCGAGCCGCAGCGTGCTGGTGGCGATCGACGTCGAGACGGGCGAGCGCCGCGTCCTCGTCGACGATCCCGAGGCCGACCTGTGGGGCCCGGTGGTCTCGCCCGACGGACGCTGGGTCGCGTACGCGCGCGAGACGTTGTCGACGCCGTACAAGGCGCCGGTCGTGCGGCTCGCGGTGGTGGCCCTGCAGGGTGGCGAGCCGCGGATCCTGGCCGATGCCTGGGACCGCTGGCCGCACGGGCCGGTCTGGCTGCCGGACTCGGACGCGCTGCTGGTCACGGCCGACGACGACGGACGCGGGCCGATCTTCCGCATCGACCTGGCCTCGGACGACGTCAGCAGGGTGACCAGCGACGACGCCGTCTTCACGGACGTGAGCGTCAGCCCCGACGGCCGGACCGCGTACGCGCTGCGGACCTCGTACACGGCTCCGTCGCACCCGGTCCGGATCGACCTGACGCAGAGCGGTCCGGTGGCCAGCACGCCGCTGCCGAGCCCGGTCGCGCCGATCGAGCTGCCGGGTGTCCTGGAGGAGGTCGAGTCGATCACCGACGGTCGCCGCGTCCGTGCCTGGCTGGCACGGCCGCAGGGGACGGAGAAGGTCCCGCTCGTCCTGTGGATCCACGGCGGTCCGCTCGGCTCCTGGAACGCGTGGTCGTGGCGCTGGAACCCGTGGATCCTCGTCGCGCGCGGGTACGCGGTGCTGCTGCCGGACCCGGCGCTGTCCACCGGCTACGGGCAGCAGTTCGTCCAGGACGGCTGGGGAGCCTGGGGCGCGGCGCCGTACACGGACCTGCTCGCGATCACGGACGCGGCGGAGGCCCGTGACGACATCGACGCGACCCGCACGGCCGCGATGGGCGGCTCGTTCGGCGGCTACATGGCCAACTGGGTGGCCGGCCACACCGACCGGTTCCGGGCGATCGTGACGCACGCGAGCCTGTGGGCGCTGGACCAGTTCGGCCCGACGACGGACGTGGCCTACTACTGGGGCCGCGAGATGACCGAGCAGATGGCGCACGACAACTCCCCGCACCGGCACGTCGGGTCGATCACCACGCCGATGCTCGTCGTGCACGGCGACAAGGACTACCGCGTGCCCATCGGCGAGGGGCTGCGGCTCTGGTACGAGCTGCTGTCCAGCAGCGGGCTCCCCGCCGACGACGAGGGCAGGAGCCCGCACCGGTTCCTGTACTTCCCCGACGAGAACCACTGGGTGCTCAGCCCGCAGCACGCGGTCGTCTGGTACCAGGTCGTCGAGGCCTTCCTGGCCCAGCACGTGCTCGAGGAGGAGGTCCTCTACCCGGACACGTTGGGGTGATGTCCGCCGTCTCGACGTGCGGTCCGGCGCCTGCGGGACCAGACTCGCCGGTCATGGACGGGCGACCACATGCCCGCCGGGACGGAGGACCGACATGGGTATCGGAGGCGGAATCGCCCTCATCGTGGTGGGCGCGATCTTGTCGTTCGGGATCAGCGACCGCATCGACGGCGTGAACCTGACCGTGATCGGCTACATCTGCATGGGTGCGGGCGTGATCGCGTTGATCCTCGCGATCATCATGAACGCCCAGCGCAACAACACGACGCACCGTGAGGTCGTCGAGCAGCGGACCACCCCGCAGGCGCCCCCCGCGCCGCCCGCACCGCCGGCACCGCCGGCCGTCTGACCCCTCACACGAACGCCGCCGACCCGGGCACGAGGTCGGCGGCGTTCGTCGTCACCCGGAGACGGGCGAGGCGGTCACCACGACGTTGTCCGTGTAGTGGCCGACGTCGGGCCGCCACTGGCCGCCGCAGGTGATGAGCACGATCTGCGGGACGCCGGTCCGGTCGAACCACTCCGGCACGGGCGCCTGGTCCTTGGGGGTCGTCCGCACCGACACGACGACGTACCGGTGCGGGGTGCCGTCGGAGGTCGTCACGGTCACCGCCGACCCGACCGCGACGTCGCGCAGCCGGGCGAACGGTCCGATCCCGGTCTGCCGGCTGTCCACGTGCGCCGCCACGACCGTCGAGCCCGCAGGGTCCGACGGGGTCGGTCCGAACTCGTACCAGCCGGCGCGGTCGGCGTCCGACGGGAGGGCCATCTCGCCGGCGTCCGTCACGCCGACCGGGTCGACGGCCATGTCGATCCCGACGTCGGGCACCTCGAGCCGTACGGGCGCGGGCGCCGGTGCGGGCTCCTGACGGAGGGTCGCATCCCGGATCTGGACCGCGGGGACGAGCGCCGGAGCGGGCACCGACGTGGGGGCCGAGACGGGTGCGGGCATGGGTCCGCCCGTCGCCCAGTCCGACGCACCGCACCCCGCGAGGGTGGCTGCGACGAGGCTCGCGACGACCATGGCAAGGGCGCGGCTGCGCCGGCCGGCGTGCTCCAGGCCCTGTCCCACAGCGGTGTCAGGCGCGACCGGCCGGGTCGGACGACCGCCGACGAGCCAGGGCGGCGCCGACGAGCCCGACGACGAGCAGTCCGACGATCGCGAACGGCCAGACGGGCGGCCCGGCGGGATCGGCCACCAGCCCGAGCTCGCCGGCATTGACGCCCGCTGGGTCGTCCTGCAGCCCGTCGATCGTCTGCGTGGCGAGCGAGAGCGAGGTCGGCGCGGGTCCCCAGGCGTAGAGGATCGTGTTGCTGCCTTCCTTCACGGGCACGTCCGCGGGGCCGGCGAGCACGGGAGTCGTCGTCCCCGCGGACGTCACGATCGCCGAGATCGTGCCGGCGGGCAGGGTCAGGACCTTCTCGGCCTTGTTGGGCACCGCGGCGACGACGACCACGCCGCCCACGATCACGTCGACCGGGGGTGCGACGGCGACGTGCCGGACCGTCACCCGACCCTGGCCGGCGGGCGTCCGCGAGATGTCGTTGGTGAACAGCGTCGCCGTCTTCGCGCCGGCGGCGTCCTGGTGCGCCACGAGCGTGTAGCTCTGTCCGGCGACGGCCGTGACCTCGATAGGGCCGACGAGCGCGACGGAGTCGTCGACGGCGTCCGGCGCCGTGATGACGACCGTCGACGTGCCCTCGGCGATCGTGAGCGGTCCGGCCAGCGACCCGGGCGTGAAGTTGTCGATGGTGAGCTTCTTGTTCACGTACACGTCGACGTTCTGGCCGTCGATCGCGTGCAGCACGGACAGGGTGGCCGACGACGCGGCGGTGGCGGGGAGGACGGTCAGGGCGGTGACGCCCAGGGTGCCGACGGCGAGGGCGGCGAGGAGTCGAGCGCGCATGGAGGATCCTTCGCGGGGCAGGTCCGAGGTGCTGACGCACACCACCCTCCCAGGAACCGGACATCTCGGGCAGGTCTCTCAGGCACGAGTCGCGTCCACGATCGCCGCGGCGAGGTCGTCCGGGCGGGACCACATCGGCCAGTGGCCGGTCGGCAGGTCGACGTACGTGACGTCGAACTCGGACAGCTCCGTGAAGAACGGCGGTCCGCCGTGCGCCATCGGCTTGAGCTGCTCGGACGACAGGCTCGTGCAGATGGCCGTCACCGGCACCGTGAACCGCGCGGGGTTGCCGACGTGCACCGGGCCGCGGCGCACCGCCCCGGGGTGCGGGACCGCTCGTCGGGCGAACTCGGCGAGGTCGTCGTCGGAGAGCCCCTGCAGGCTCTGCTCGCCGAGCGCCTCCCACGGCGGAAGGTCCTCGACGGCCTGGTCCGGGCCGACCTCGGGGTTGGGCACCGCGCCGTCCTGCTGCGGTCCGCTGTCGACGTAGATCGCCCGGCGGATGCGGTCGGGCCGCTGGTCGACCACCTCGCTCAGCACCGAGCCGCCGGCGCTGTGCCCGACGAGCACGACGTCGCCGTCCAGGGTGTCGACGAGGTCGACGACGGCCCGCGCGTGGTCGTCGAGCGTGATCGAGCCGCGGTCGGTGTCGTCCGGGTCGAGCCCGGGCAGCGTGACGGGGTAGGCGGCGAGGCCCTCGTCGCGGAGCGGCCCGAGTATGCGGTCCCACGCCCATCCGCCGAGCCAGGCGCCGGGGACGAGGATGACTGAGGTCTGTGTGGTCATGCCTCCAGCATCGCGCGGTCCTGGTGACACCCCTGTGTCACCTTCGTGTCACCATGATGGGAACCATGAACCGCACCGATCGTCTGTACGCGCTCGCGGAAGAGCTGCGCCGCGTCGGGCCGGCCGGCACCACCAGTGCCCGGCTCGCCCGGCTTTTCGAGGTGTCGGCGCGCACGGTCAAGCGGGACGTGTCCGCGCTGCAGCAGGCGGGCCTCCCGGTCGCGGCGCAGGCGGGTCTCGGCGGCGGCTACGTGCTCGAGGCGTCGGTCGGCCTGCCGCCGGTCAACTTCACGCCCGCGCAGGCGGTCGCGCTCGCGCTCGCGGTCCGTGCGCTGCCGCCCGGGAGCCCGTTCGGGGCCGACGCCGACGCCGCCCGGGCCAAGGTCCTCGACGCCCTGCCGCCCGACGCCCGGCGGCGTGCCGACGCGCTCGCTGCCCGGGTCTGGTCGCGGTCCGCATCCGCCGACGGTCCGCCCGCCGGCGTCCTGCGCGCGGTCGAGGAGTCGCTGGACCGGTCGCTGGTGGTCGCGATCGAGTACGGCTCGTCGAACGGGTCGGTCAGCCGGAGGCGGATCGAGCCCGTCCTGCTCGCGCGCACCGGCGGCGCCTGGTACCTGGTCGCGTGGTGCCGGCTGCGCGAGGACCTGCGCTGGTTCCGCCTCGACAGGGTCCTGCGGGCCGACCTCACCCCGGAGCGGTACGAGCCGCGGCCGGTCGCGTCCGTCGGCGAACCTCCGCCCGACGCCAGCCCGGTCTCGGCGCGACCGTCGGACCCGCCCGTGGCATGAGGCGCGTGTGGGTGGGGACCGGCAGACTGGCTCCGCCCGGACAGACCGGGCATTGCGAGCAGGTGGGGGACACGTGGAGGAACGCGAGGCGCGCGAGGTCAAGGCGCAGATGGCGGACTACGCACGGCAGCTGTCCGAGCGGGTCGTGCGCCCGTCGGAGGTCGCTGCCGCCGGCGGGCCGGTCCTCGCGCTGGGGCTGGCGCGGCAGCCGGACGGGTCGTACCGGCTCGCGGTGCGGTACCGGCTCGGGCTGTCCTCCGTGCGGGCGGTCGCCCGCAAGGTCGTGGACAAGGTCGGTCCCGAGGACGCAGACGTCCGCCGGACGGGCCGGATCGCGACGCTCGCGGACGACACGACCGTCCGGCCCCGACCGCCGGTGATCCGTGCGCAGTCCCTGGGCGAGACCGGCCGCGTGCGGCCGCTGCGACCGGGTGCGTCCATCGCGCACGTCGACGTCAGCGCCGGGACGCTGGGGGCGTTCGTGCACGTGGACGGCGCGGTCCACGTGCTGTCGAACTACCACGTGCTCTCGGGCACGCCGCAGGCGAAGGTCGGCGACGTCGTCGTCCAGCCCGGACCGGCGGACGGCGGCGTGGCGCCGCGGGACCGGGTCGGCACGCTGGCCGCCCGGGTGGACCTGGAGCCCCACGGGCACGCCACTGTCGACTGCGCGGTCGCGCGCCTGGACCAGGAGCTCGCCGAACCCGACCTGCAGTACCCCGTCGGCCGGGTCACGACGACGGCCGTGGCGCTCGGCGGCGAGTCCGTCGGCAAGATCGGCCGGACGACGGCCGTCACGCACGGCCGCGTGACCGCGATCGAGCTCGACGACGTGGTCGTCGGCTACGGCGACGAGCTGGGTGAGCTGAGCTTCGACAACCAGATCGAGGTCGAGTCCACGGGCTCCGGACCGTTCTCCCGCGGGGGTGACTCCGGGGCGCTGGTCTACCGTGAGGACGGGGTCGCGATCGGACTGCTCTTTGCGGGGTCGGAGTCCGGGGGTGACAATGGGTCAGGGCTGACCTATGTCAACCCGATCGATGCCGTGCTCGCCGCGTTCGGTGCGACCCTCGTCTAGGGGGTCCTCGTGGCCCTCACGGCTCGTGGGAGGCGGTGCACGGTGGCGGACATCCAGCAGGCGCGGGCCGCGAAAGAGCGGCTGCGCACGACCCTGCAGGGGCGCTCCGACGTGCGCGGGATCGGCATCGCGAGGGCGGGCGACGGGTACGAGATCCGCGTCAACGTCTCGCGGGACGGACGTCACGACCTCCCCGGCATGGTCGACGGTGTGGACGTTCATGTCCGGGTCGTCGGCGCGGTCCGGGCGAGCGCCTGAACAGCGCCCCGGCGCCTTCCGCCGTGGTCAGAGCCCTTCTGACGGCAGTTGCGCTGCGCCATTCGAGTGTGAATCGCCTGACGGTCGGCGAGTGTTCTTGTTCCCACGTGTCGGGAACTGCTCGAATGTCGCGCGGTTCGGGCGATTTGTTGCGGCAGGACGGGTGATCTCATAGACCTCTCATGCTTCGAGATCGCCCCGACGGGCGGCGAGGGACGATGATTGCCCCGTGACGCGTCGCGGCATTACGGCTCAGAGTGCGCGCTCGGACAGCAGGTCCGCGGCGAGCACCGTCGGCGTGCGCGCGCTCGCCCTTGCCGCGCACCGTCTGGACCGCTGCCGTTCCATCGACGAGGTCGCCCACGTCGCCACGTCGACCGCCCTCGAGGTCCTCGACGCCACGAGCGTCGCGTTCTGCCGGATCGACCAGGACACGTGCCGGGTCGTCGCGGTCGAGCCCCGGCCGACCGACCCGCGGCTCGTCTGGCTGTCTCGCGCGTCCTACCGCGCCAACGACCGGCCGGCCCTGCGCAACATGATCCGTGACCGCGCCAGCTGGGTCGCGCACGCTCGCACCGTCCACGACGAGCCGACGGCCGACGACGACCCCGACGCGGGCGACCCGATCGAGGTCGCGTCGCTGCGTGAGGTCGACGCCTCGACCGGTCTGGGATCGCCGCTCATCGTCAACGGCACGGTGTGGGGCCAGATCATCGCGACGCGCGGCCGCCCCGGCATCCCGTTCCGGGTCGACGACGTCGCCCGGGCCGAGGTGCTCGCGGCGCTCGTCGCCGGCGCCGTGGCGCGCGTCGACCTCGAGGCGCAGGTGCGCCACCTGGTCGCCGACGACCCGCTCACCGGCCTGGCCAACCGCCGCGTCGCGGACTCCGAGGCCGAGTCGGCGCTCGAGTCCGGCCACGAGACCTGCATCGTCATGTGCGACGTCGACGGGCTCAAGCGCGTCAACGACGACATGGGCCACGACGCCGGCGACGACCTGCTGCGCTCGGTCGCGGACGTGCTGAGCCGTGCCGCGGACGCGCTGCCGGGGTCGACCGCCGCCCGCATCGGCGGCGACGAGTTCTGCCTGGTCACCGTGGGACGCCGTCGCGCCGAGGTCGCCGAGATCATGGCCTCGACGGTGGCAGCGTTCCCGCTCCCGCACGGCGCCGCGATCTCCTACGGCATCGCCTCGACCGCCGTCACCGGCTCGGTCTCCGCGCGGCACCTCTTCCGGCAGGCCGACGCCGCGCAGTACAAGGCCAAGCGCGCCCGAGCCCGGGCCCTGCGCGCGACCGTCCCCGCCACGGCCGACCCGAACGTCACCGCCGAGCGCGTGATCGTCGCCGGCTCGTCGGCCATCGCGGCCGCCCAGTCGGGGGTCGTGCCGCGCCTGTGCGCGTTCGCCGCGGCCGCGACCGAGACGCTCGGCGGTTCCACGTGGACCGTCCTGACCCGCCGGGAGGGCTCCTCGCCCGACGAGCCCGCCGCCGCGGTCGCCCGTGGGGGCAGCCCGGCCGAGGTGGGCGCCCAGTTCGCGACGGTCGTCGTCGGCTACGGCCCGTGGCTCGTCGAGATCGGCATGTCCGCGACCGCCGCCACCGGCGACGTCGTGCTCACCTCGCTGGACGCGCTCGCGGGCGTGGCTGTGCGAGGAGCCCGCTAGCAGCAGCGCCCGCCGCGGGAGCGCGGGCGCCGCGACGTGATCGGTGCGGGGACGGGTGCGATGTGGCACCGGTCCCCGCACCGGGACGTCGGGAGGCTCAGCCGTGCAGCGGCAGCGTCAGGGTCGTCGCGCCGCCGTCGACCAGCCGGACCGGCACTCCCCAGTCCTGGGCGTTCAGGTGGCAGGCCGGGTACTCGATCGCCGGGTCGGCGTCGCACGACGCTGCGTGCGCGGTGACGTGCAGGACGCCCTCGGGCACCGACGGGTCGAGTCGGAGCACGCGGTCGAGCGGCACGTCGTCCCCGGCGCCGTCGAGCAGCAGGCCGGGCGGCGTCGAGGACACCTGCAGGCGGGTCGAGGGTCCGTAGCGGTCGTCGTACTTCTGCCCGGTCGCGGGCGTGAACACGACATCGAGCCGCACCTCGCCCGGGGCGAGCTCGGTGACAGGTCGCCGCGTGCGGTGCGCCCCGTGGTCCTCGACCCGGCCGACACCGTGCAGCGGCAGCCGCGTCAGGCGGTGGGCCGCGGACTCGACGACGAGCACCGAGTCGTCCAGGACGAGCAGCCCGCTGGGCTCGGCCAGGTCGTCGGCGATGGTGCTCACGGAACCGACGGGGCTCTCGGAACCGTTGGTGCTCCCGGAACCGAATCGGCGGACCGCGCCGTTGTAGGTGTCGGCGATCAGCACCGACCCGTCGGGCAGCACCGCGACGCCGAGGGGGTGCTGGAGGCGCGCCTCGGAGGCCGGGCCGTCCCGGTGACCGAAGTCGAACAGCCCCTCACCGATCGCGGTGTGCACGGTCCGCTCCACCGGGTCCACCCAGCGCAGCGCCGACGTCTCGGAGTCGGCCACCCAGATCTTGTCGTCGGCGCCCACGGCGAGCCCGGACGGCTGTGCGAACCACGCCTCGTCGAACGGCCCGTCGAGAAGGCCCTCGTTCAGCGTGCCGGCGAGCTGGTTGATCGACCCCTGCCTGTCGTCGAGCTCCCAGAGCGTGTGGTTGCCCGCCATGGCGACGACGAACCCGCCCAGCGCGGGCGACCACGCCACGTCCCACGGCGAGGAGAGCTTCTGCCGACGAGGACCGGGGACGAAGTCGGAGGAGTCGTCGGACACCGTCGAGCCGAGCGCCGCCGACGCGTCGCCGGGCTCGCCGATCACCGGCTCGAAGGCGAGCGACTCGTCGGGCTCCTCGTCGTCGAACGGCAGGAAGTTGTCGGCGGCGCCGACCATGTACTGCTCACCCGTGCCGGCCACGGTGGTCACCAGCCCGTCCGACAGTCGCACGCCGCGCAGGGCGTGGTTGACCGTGTCGGCGACGAGCACGTCGTAGCCGAACCCCGGCCGCAGCTCCTCCGGCACCAGGCACAGCCCGTTGGGCTCGCTGAACCGGGCCTCGTCGCAGGGACCGTCGACGAGTCCGCGCGTGCCCGACCCGATCCGCCGGACCAGCGTCTCCCCGTCCGGCAGCAGCTCCGCGAGGCTATGGTGCCCCGCGTCGGCGACCAGCAGGTTCCCGTTCGGCAGCGCGATCACCTTGGCGGGGAACCGCAGCGTCCCGTCGGTCGGGGCGGGCGGCACGTACGGCCCGTCGCCGCGGTGGAGGGTCCCGGCGGCCTCGTGCTTGGCGACGAGCTCCTCGACCAGGATCTCGACGTTGCGACGGTGCCCCTCGCCCGCCATCTGCGCGACGACGTACCCCTCGGGGTCGATGACGACGAGCGTCGGCCAGGCCCGCGCGGTGTAGGCGGACCAGGTGGTCAGGGCGGGGTCGTCGAGCACGGGGTGGTGCACCTCGTAGCGTTCGACGGCCGCCGCCAGCGCGACCGGGTCGGCCTCGTGCGCGAACTTCGGCGAGTGCACCCCGACGATCACCAGGACGTCGCGGTACCGCTCCTCGAGCTCACGCAGCTCGTCGAGGACGTGCAGGCAGTTGATGCAGCAGAACGTCCAGAAGTCGAGGATGACGATCTTCCCGCGCAGGTCGGCCAGGCTGAGGGAGGCGCCGCCGGTGTTCAGCCACCCCCGCCCGACCAGCTCGGACGCACGGACCCTGGGCAGTCGACTCTCACGCACGCCCCCATTCTCCAACGTCCGAGCAGATGTGGCCCCTGACCCGCTTCTGCTCGGACGTCGCAAGCATGGGACCACGCTGCACGGACTAGGTGCGGTCCAGCACGTAGATCCGCGGGTGGTGCCCCTTGGCGAACACGCGGACCTGGTCGCGTACGTGCCAGAGGGCGTCGGCGTCGCGCACGGCGCGCTCCATGATCTTGATCTCGTGCGTGAGGACGACGAGCCGGGCGCCCGGGGCCGCGGCCTCGTAGGCGGCGGTCAGCAGCCCGGCGTGCAGCGCGGCGTTGCTCTCGTGCGACCCGTGCAGCGTGCCCCACGGCGGGTCGGCCAGCAGGAGGTCGAACGAGCCGGGCACGGGGGCGAGCGCGTCACCCTGCAGCACCTGCGCGGTGAGGCCGGCGGCGGCGAGGTTGGCCGTCGAGGCGGCGACGGCAGCCTCGGACAGGTCCACACCGACCGCCTCGGACGCGGGACCCGCGAGGAGCCGCTCCACCAGCAGCGTGCCCGACCCGCACATGAGGTTGAGCACGCGGTCGGTGGGCACGACGCCGCCGAGGCGGACCATCGCAGCGGCGATCGTCGCGTTGGCGGCGCCGGGGTAGTCGGCCACCCGCCAGGGTCGCGCGGACAGCGGCCGCGGGCCGATGCGGACGAGCACGTCCCAGCCGTTGTCGCCGGACGGGCCGGTCACCACCCCGCGGCGCACCCGCAGCACCAGCTCGCCGCTCTTCTCGTCGTACGGCAGTCCGGTGGCCTCCGAGAGCAGGGACGCGAGCCGCTGGAACACGGCCGAGTCGGCCCCCGCGGCCTCGATCCGGAACGACGACGAGCGGTCCACGCGCAGCGACCAGCCCATCGCGTCGATGATGCGCTGCAGGTGGTCGCCGCTGGTCAGCGACTTGGGGCGGGGGACGTCGAACCGCAGGACGACGAACGCGGCGACGGCCGTCCGCAGCGCGGTGAGGTCGGCGAGCGGTCCGAGCAGGGCGACCTCGAGGGCGTCGTCGCGGCCGGGCACGGGCTCGGGCGGCCCGCTGGTGAGGAGCGTCGAGGCCTCGTCGGCGAGCACGTCCCCCAGCCCGGGCAGGAAGGTGAGCTCGACGGCGACCGCACGCCGCGCGGTGGGCCGGACCCCGGGCCGGCGTGAGGTGGGGTGGCTGCCGTGGTGGGCGGGCGGGGCTGCGCTGCGGTTCTTGCGGTTCCTGGGCACGTCAGGCCGGGACGGGCGCGAGGGCGCCGACGGCGCGGAGCACGAACTGCTCGGTCTGCTGGATCGCACGCTCGCGCTCCGGGCCGTCGGCGGGGACGCCGCGACCGGACAGGCACGCGTTGATCAGGGGGACGGTCACGTCGAGGTCCTGCGACGGGAACGCGCCGGAGTCGATCCCCGCGGCCAGGATGCGGCGCAGGATCTGCTCGACGACCACGACGTGCTCGCGCACGCGCTGCTGCGTCCCGCGCGAGAGCACCGACCGCAGCTCGGGTCCCGGCGCCAGGTGGTAGACGCGGGTCAGCGCCGCCTGCTGCCGGACGTACATCTGGAGCTGCTCGGTGGGGTCGTCGATGTCGTCGAGCGAACGCTGCAGCGTCGCGGCGTACTGCTCGGTCTCGTGCGTGATGAACCCGAGCAGGAGCGACTCCTTGTCGGGGAAGTGGTTGTAGACGGCGGTGCGCCCGACCCCGGCCGCGGCAGCGATCTCGGCGAGCGTGATGGCGTCGAACCCTTGCTCGGCCATGAGCGCGGAGAGCGCCGCGAAGAGCTTCTGGCGCGTCTGCTCGCGGTGCTCGTGCAACGAGCCGCCGATGATCTTGGGCATGGTGACATCGTCGCACGTTCTGTCACGAAGATCGCGCCCAGGTGAGCGGGATCTCCCGGGGCCGACAATCCCGGGGCCGACGGGTGAAGCGCAATCGCGCGGAATCTTCGTACACTTCGACCAGAACTTCGCCGCGAGCCCCCACGATCCGCGACGAGGGCAGCGCTCGACGACGCGGTCGACGGGAGACGGATGACGGAGCTTGCAGACGCCGCCAACGTCAGCGCTGCCCACGAGAAGTTCGTCACCACGGGCCGCGTCCCGGGTCGGCACGTGCGTCCGGTCGTCGCCGACTCGTGGCGACGGAGCCAGCGCAGCGGCGTGGACCCCGAGGTGCAGAACGCGCCCGTCGACATGGCGGGCCGGTCGCTGACCACCTACCGCAGAGCCCTGGCGGTCGCCGCGGCGATGCCGGTGGTCCGTGAGCTGCTCGTCTCCCCGGGCTCGGACGCCGGCTGGGTCACGGCCCTGACCGACGACGCCGGCCGGCTGCTGTGGGTCGAGGGCGAGCAGGGTGTGCGCCGGCAGATGGAGGGTGTCGGGTTCGTCGAGGGCTCGGTGTGGCGTGAGGACTGCGCCGGCACCAACGCGCTGGGCACGGCGCTCGCCATCGACCAGCCGTTGCAGGTGGTCGGCTACGAGCACTACGCGCGCAAGGTGCACCCGTGGAACTGCGCCGCCGTGCCCGTGCACGCGCCGACCGGTCAGGTGCTCGGCGTGCTCGACGTGACGGGCGGACCCGTCGTGGCGTCCGCCGTGGTCATGTCGTTGGTCCGCGCCACCGTCGCCGCCGTCGAGGCCGAGCTGGCGCGCATCGCCGCCGAGCAGACCACCCGTTCCAGCCGGCTGATCGTGCGCTCCGGCGGCGACCTGGACGTCATGCCGCGCCTGCGCGTGCTGTCCACCGCCCCGACGGTCCGGGTGGGCGGCGTCGACGCGCGCCTGAGCCTGCGGCACGCCGAGATCCTGCTGCTGCTCGCCCGGCACCCCGTCGGCCTCAGCGCCGACGAGCTCGCGGTCCTGCTCAGTGACCAGATGCTCTCCGACGTCACCGTGCGTGCGGAGGTCTCGCGGCTGCGGCGCATCGTCGGACCGATGCTCAGTGAGTCCCGGCCCTACCGGCTGACCTCGCCGCTGCGCACCGACGTCGACCTCGTGCGCGAGCTGCTCGCCGCCGGCGACATCGAGGCGGCGCTGTCCAACTACCCCGGCAACGTGCTGGCCCGGTCGGTCGCGCCCGGGGTCGAGCGCGTGCGCGAGGAGCTCTCCGCGGACATCCGCGCCGCCGTCCTGGCCAGCTCGCTGCCCGGCGTCCTGAGCCGGTGGGTCTCGTCCGACGAGGGCTCCGACGACTGGCAGGCATGGGAGCGGCTCGCCTGGCTGGCCCCGCGTGGCACACCCGCGCACGTCCAGGCGGTGGGTCGGCTCGACCTCCTCGGCCGCCGTCTCGGAGCGCCGCCGGACCGTCGGTAGCCGAGGCTGCGCCCGGCCGGATAGCCCGGGTCAACGGTCCGCTGACTCGTGCAACGGTCCTGCAACGTTGCGCTCCGTACGTTGTGATCGGGCTCTGCTCTAGGGCTGCGCCCGCAGACGGCCGACCGCAAGGACGGCCGAGGGGATGTGCTGCAGTAGTCGGCTTTTTTCCGGCCGGAGCAACCGCGAGGGGCGGACGCTCCCGGCTGAAAGAGGCGGGACCGGTCGGGCGACGGGTGGAGGGGATCCGTCGTCCGACCGCGACGCACCACCCCCACACCTGCGACCAGGGCCACAACGTTCCTGCAACGCTTCCCGACCTACCGTGCGGGCAGACGAGGCAACGGTGCCGCGTCAGCAGGAGCAAGGAGTCGCGATGACTGTCTACGCCGCACCCGGCCGGCCCGGGAGCCTTGTCACCTACCGCGAGCGGTACGACCACTGGATCGGCGGCGAGTACGTCGCCCCCGCCGCCGGCCGCTACTTCGAGAATCCCAGCCCGGTGAACGGCAAGACGTTCTGCGAGGTCGCCCGGGGCGACGCCGCCGACATCGACCGGGCCCTCGACGCCGCGCACGGCGCCGCCCGGAGCTGGGGCAAGACGAGCGAGACCGAGCGGGCCAACGTGCTCAACCGGATCGCCGACCGCATCGAGGCGAACGTCGAGATGCTCGCCGTCGCCGAGACGTGGGAGAACGGCAAACCGATCCGGGAGACGGTCGGGGCCGACATCCCGCTCGTCGTCGACCACTTCCGCTACTTCGCGGCCGCGATCCGCGCCCAGGAGGGCTCGATCTCGCCGATCGACGGCGACATGATCGCCTACCACTTCCACGAGCCCCTGGGTGTCGTCGGCCAGATCATCCCGTGGAACTTCCCGCTGCTCATGGCCACCTGGAAGCTGGCGCCCGCGCTCGCGGCCGGCAACGCCGTGGTGCTCAAGCCCGCCGAGCAGACGCCGGCCTCGATCCTCGTGCTCATGGAGCTGATCGCCGACCTGCTGCCGCCGGGCGTGGTGAACGTGGTCAACGGGTTCGGCGCCGAGGCGGGCAAGCCGCTGGCGTCGTCGCCGCGGATCGCCAAGATCGCCTTCACCGGTGAGACGACGACCGGGCGGCTGATCATGCAGTACGCCTCGCAGAACCTCATCCCGGTGACCCTCGAGCTGGGCGGCAAGAGCCCGAACCTGTTCTTCGAGGACGTCGCGCGCGAGAAGGACGCCTTCTACGACAAGGCGCTCGAGGGCTTCGCGATGTTCGCGTTCAACCAGGGCGAGGTCTGCACGTGCCCGTCGCGCGCGCTCATCCAGGAGTCGATCTACGACGGGTTCATCACGGATGCCGTGGCGCGCACCGAGGCGATCATCCAGGGCAACCCGCTGGACACGGAGACGCAGATCGGCGCGCAGGCGTCCAACGACCAGCTCGAGAAGATCCTGTCGTACCTGGACATCGGCCGGGCCGAGGGCGCCAAGGTGCTCACGGGCGGCGCCCGAGCCTCGCTGGGCGGCGACCTCGAGGGCGGCTACTACGTGCAGCCGACGATCTTCGAGGGCAAGAACTCCATGCGCATCTTCCAGGAGGAGATCTTCGGGCCGGTCGTCTCGGTGACGTCGTTCTCGGACTACTCCGACGCCATCTCGACCGCCAACGACACGCTCTACGGGCTCGGCGCGGGCGTCTGGTCGCGGGAGTCGAACCTGGCCTACCGGGCCGGGCGCGACATCCAGGCCGGTCGCGTGTGGACCAACTGCTACCACGCGTACCCCGCCGGGGCGGCGTTCGGCGGCTACAAGGGCTCGGGCGTCGGCCGCGAGAACCACAAGATGATGCTCGACCACTACCAGCAGACGAAGAACCTGCTCGTCTCCTACAAGGCGGAGAAGGACGGCTTCTTCTGACCGGGCCGGGGTCCGGGTCCCTCCGCCCGGGCCCCTTTTCCCAGACCCGGGACCGGGGGATCCGCACGAGGCACGCGTGCGGGTTCCCCGGTTCCCGGGAGGCTTTCCGACGAGAGGAGCGTGCTCATGACCGACCGGGTCGACCTGACCGACGCCGCGGCGTCCATGCTGCGGTCGCTGCGCGAGCAGCACGGCGAGCTGATGTTCCACCAGTCGGGCGGCTGCTGCGACGGGTCGTCGCCCATGTGCTTCGCCGACGGTGACTTCCTCACCGGCGACTCCGACGAGCACCTGGGCGACCTGCCCCTCGGCGACGGTGTGACGGTGCCCTTCTGGATGAGCAAGGCGCAGTACGAGTACTGGAAGCACACGCACCTGACGGTGGACGTGGTGCCCGGTCGCGGGGCGGGCTTCTCGCTGGAGGCCCCCGAGGGCGTCCGGTTCCTCATCCGCTCCCGACTCCTCACCGACGACGAGGTCGCCGACCTCCGCCTGGCCGGCATCCTCTGAGGGCACGGGGGAGTTGGCCGGATGTCGTCGGGACGAGGCGTTTCCTCGCTGGGGACGACGCCCGGCGGCGGCTAGCCTCCACGCATGACGACGAACGCGATCCCCGAGCCCGACACCAAGGACTGGACCTGGGTCCTGGCCGAGCAGTGCCCCGAGTGCGGGTTCATCGCTGCGGACGTCGACGGGCCGGCCATCGGCGGCGTCGTGCGCGGGCTCGCGCCGCGGTGGGTCGAGGCCCTCGGTCGCGACGATGCTCGCACCAGGCCCTCGCCCACCACCTGGTCCACGCTCGAGTACGGCGCCCACGTGCGCGACGTGCTGCGGATCTTCGACGGCCGCCTCGAGCTGCTGCTCACGCAGGACGACCCCGCGTTCGAGAACTGGGACCAGGACGCCACGGCGCTCGCGGACCGCTACGACCAGCAGGACCCCGCGGTCGTCGCGACGCACCTCGCCGACGCGGCGGTCGTGATCGCGGACCGCTTCGACAGCGTGCAGGACGACCAGTGGGACCGCGCCGGCACGCGCTCGAACGGGTCGCAGTTCACGGTCCTGACGCTCGGGCAGTACTTCCTGCACGACGTGGTCCACCACCTGCACGACGTGCGCGGCTGACCGCGTCCCCGAAAGGGGGACCTAGGTCCTGTGCGCACTGCACGATCCGGGACGTTGCAGTAGTTGTCCACAGCACTTGTCCACATCATGTGCAGCGTGTCGTGCGGAGCCGAGGCGAAGGGTCGGGCGTCCTGGGGGTTCGGTGTCCACCGGCGCCGGGGTTTGTCCACAGGCGTTGTCCACAGGCCTGTGCACAGGCGGCCCCGGCGGTGGACGACCACTCGATCGGACCAAGCCTCACCCGCCTGACCTGCGACGACGGCCGCGCGAACTTGTGTGTACACACCCCACGACTCGCCGGGCCGAAACACGCCCGCATCAAATGCTGTGTACGGTCCGCCGCCATGGACCACGCGCAGGTGAGGCTCCCCGAGCAGGTCGACGGCAGGAACGTTCTCGTCCTGCCGCGGGACACCGACGCGGTCGCGCTGGCGACGGCGTGGTTCCCGTCGGCGTCCTGGGCGCGCAGCCCTGTCGCGGCGTCGGCCACGGTCCCGCGCCCGATGACCGGTGCGCGCTTCCGCGGGATGGTCGCCGAGACGACGCCCTCGTCGACCACCGGCCTGCTGGCTCTCGTTCCGGGCGCGACTCTCGAAGGTCCGACCGCGCTCGACAGCGACGACGCCCGCCAGGCCGGGCTCGGCGCCCGCGACGTCGACCTCTACGCGCTCGACTCGACGGACGCGTCCGGCATCGCCCTCGTCTACGGCTGGATGTCCGCGGCCGCCCGCCGGGTCGCGGGCGGCATCGTCCCCGCCGATCGCTCGCGCCTGGTCACCCCGGACCCCGGCGCGGCCGTGGACCTGACCCTCTGGTCACCGGTCGCGCTCACCGCGACCGACGCGCTCCCGCTGGTCCGGCCGGCGATGAGCGGCGCGCGCGTCGGCCGGCCCGTCGAGCCCGGCGACGGGACGCTCACCGTGACGGCGACCTTCGAGTACGACGGGGCGATCAGCGTGCGGCTGGCCCGCTCGCGCGAGATCCCCGTCGCGCTGTCGACGCTCGACGCCGGCGAGTACGGCCCGTGGGCGTACCACGTGACGTGGGAGCCGCCCGATCCCGAGGAGCTGCGCACCGAGACGCCCTCACAGCTGCACCTCATCGCGCGCTCGCGCGTGCAGTCGTCGGTCGCGCGCATCGCGGCGGCGCTGTGGCGGGGCGCGGGTGGGACGGTGGTGGACAGCGGCGGGTTCGTGGTGCAACCGGGCGAGCTGAGGGACATGGCCACCGCCGCTCGATAGCACTGCGGGTTCGTGGTGCAACCGGGCGAGCTGAGAGACATGGCCACCGCCGCTCGATAGCACTGTGGGTTCGTGGTGCAACCGGGCGAGCTGAGGGACATGGCCACCGCCGCTCGATCGGCGGCTCAGTCGAAGCGGGGGCTGCCCGCCGGCGCCAGGTCCACCGCGACCTTCAGCCGAGCACCCGACCCCTCGGTGAAGATGACCCCGCGCAGCGGCGGCACGTCGTCGTAGTCGCGACCCCAGCCGAGCAGCACGTACTGGTCGTTGACCAGCTGGTCGTTGGTCGGGTCGACCTCGATCCACCCGGCGCCGGGGATCCACGCGGACACCCAGGCGTGCGAGGCGTCGGCGCCCCGCAGCTTCTGACGGCCTGCCGCGGGCCGCGTCTCGATGTACCCCGACGAGTACCGTGCGGGCAGCCCGTGGACGCGCAGGGCCGCGATCATCAGGTGCGCGAAGTCCTGGCAGACGCCGGCCTTCTGGGCGAGCAGCTGCGCCTGGGTGGTGTGCACGGTGGTCGACCCGGACCGGTACGCGAGCTCGGTGCGGATGCGGTGGGCCAGCTCGACGAGCACGTCGGCCAGCGGCCGGTCGACCGAGAACGTCGGGGCGGCCCACTCGCGCACCTCGTCGGCGAACGCGACGTGCGCGGACGGCAGGACCGCCTCACGCAGGTCCGCGAGCTCGGGGTCCAGCCGGTCCACGTCCCCGGCGGCCACGCGCCGCGCCACCTCCTGCCAGCCGACCCTCGGCAGCGACTCGGCGGCCGGGGTCGGGCGGGTGACCTCGATGGTCGAGCGGGCGGTGACGACGAGCTCGGTGTGCGGCGTCGTGACCCCGAAGTACGTGGTCCGGTTGCCGAAGTAGTCCAGGTGGGCGGCGGTGTCCGACGGGGCCGGCGAGATCTCGACGACGGTCTCGATGCACGTCTGGCCGGGGACGTCGCGGGGCGTCATCGTGGTGCGCCCGTACGAGTCGGTGACCACGTCGGGGTAGACGTAGGTCGTCCGGTGCACGAGGTCGTAGCGGCGGGGCTCGGTCATGCGGCACCGGTCCGCGCGTCCCAGGGGTCCTCGAGCGCCTGGCTCAGCGAGACCTTCACGAAGTGCACGCGCTCGATCTCGTCGGCCGTCGAGCGCAGGCGCCAGAGCATCGACTCGAGAGCCTCGGCCAGGCGGGCGCGTCGGCCGTCGTCGGTGACCGCGGCCGTGAACGAGACGGTGTCGAGCTCCTCGAGCAGGTCGACGACGTCCGCGAGCAGGTGGTCGCGCTGGTCGGGGGAGCGTCCGGCCAGGGGGATCGCGGCGAGCGCCTCGCGCAGCCGGTCCAGCTGGAACGCCAGCGACCGCGGGTTGGACCCGTCGTGCAGGAGCAGCTCGAGCACGTCCGGCACTGCCGGCACGGCCTGGTGTCGCCTGCGGTAGGTGATCGCCGACTCGTGGCCCAGCAGCACCGACTCGAGCACGAGCGCGTCGACGTCGGCGGGTCGCCGCACGACCACGGACGCGAGCAGGCTCTCGACGAGGTTCTGCGCGCGCTCGATGCGCCTGCCCGCGTCGAGGAAGTGCCAGCCGACGTCGCGCACGAGCCCTTCGGCGGCGATGCCGGCCACTGCGAGGAGACCCTCGAGCACCTTGTCGAGCACCGGCCGCAGGCCCGCGGTCGCCGCGTTCGCGCGCAGGGTGCCCAGGTCGAGGGCGTCGGTCTGGGTGCGGCCGCGCTGCTTGCTGCGCTCGTCGCGAAGTGCCCGTTCGATGCGCGCCAACGGCCCGAACGTGTCGGTGGAGAGCTGGTCGCGGACGGCCGCGGCCGACGATCCGAGCAACCGGATCGAGCGCGCGACCGTGCCGACCCTGCGGCGGTCGAGCACAAGGTCACGCAGAGCGGGCGACTCGCCGAGCGGTTCCAGCAGCACCTGCAGAGCCCGGCCACCTGCGGACGCGGGCAGGCGGTGGAAGTCGTCCCAGCGGTCGATGACGACGCGCATCGTGCGTGCGGTGTCCTCGGCGCGCTCTGCGTACCGGCCCATCCAGTAGAGGTTCTCCGCGGTGCGCGGCGAGATTCCGGTCGCGGGCCGGCGCGGCTGGGCGGCCTCACCCGACGACGACTCGTCGGACGGCACCCACGGCTCGAGCGGGGCCTCGGGCTGCGAGGAGAGGACCCAGACGTCCTTGGCGGCCGCGCCGAGAGCCGACGAGACGACGTGCCCCTCGGCCACCCGCGCGAGCCCGCCGGCCATGACCGTGTACGAGCCGTCGTGGGCGACCGCGTACGTGCGCAGCACCGCCGCGCGCGGGCCGAGGTCTGCCGGACCGACCCCCTCGGAGCTGGGCAGGTCGCTGCCGACGCCCACCGGAGTGCCGTCCACCGTCGGACCCGCGGGACCGACGGGCTCCTGCGCCACCCACAGCCACGGCTCGGCGGTGATGCGGGCCGCGAGGGTCTCGCGCTCGCGACGGCTCAGGGTCCAGCCGAGGATCGTCCCGACGTCGGTGCCGCGCACCGTCGGCAAGATCACGAGCTCTTCGAGGTGGGTGATCACGTGCCTGAGCGAGCGCTCCTCGCCGCACCACCAGGTGGCCGCCGAGGCCAGCGCGAGGTCCTGGTCGAGCACCACGCGGGCTAGGCGCGGCAGGTAGGTGAGCAGCGCAGGGTTCTCCAGGACGGAGCTGCCCAGCGGGTTGACCACGCTGACGGTGCCTGCGCGCACGGCCCGGACCAGGCCGGGGACGCCGATCCGCGACCCCTGCCGCAGGTCCAGCGGGTCGCACCACTCGGCGTCCACGCGACGCAGGATCACGTCGACGGGCTCGAGCCCCTCGACGCCGCGCATCCAGACGCGACCCTCGCGGACGAGCAGGTCGGGGCCCTCGACGAGCGGAAGTCCCAGCATGCTCGCGAGGTACGCCTGGTCGAACGCGGTCTCGCTGCCCGGGCCGGAGGTGAGCAGGACGATCCGCGGGTGCTCCGAGCTCCCGGGGGCCGCCGAGCGCAGCGCGAGCCGCAGCGAGCGGAAGAACGGTCCGAGCCGCTGGATCGACGCCTGCCGGTAGACCCCGGAGAGGACCTGCGCGACGACTCGCCGGTCCTCCATCGCGTACCCGACGCCGGAGGGCGCCTGCGTCCGGTCGGCGACCGCGCACCACGCGCCGTCACCGTCGCGCACGATGTCCGTGGCCGTGAGCACGAGCTCGCGCCCACCCGGGAGCCGCAGGCCGTCGACCGCCCGCTCGAACCCGGGATGCCCGAGCACGACCGTCGGGGGCAGCAGCCGGTCGGTGAGCAGCCTCCGGGGTCCGTAGGCGTCCTGCAGGATCGCGTCGAGCAGCTCGGCGCGCTGCACCAGGGCGGTGTCGAGACGCGCCCACTCCGGTTCGTCGATGGTGACCGGCAGGGGGTCCAGGTGCCAGGGGTGGTCGCCGTCCGGGCGGTCCGCGCCGTACGTGACGCCGTGGTCCGCGAGCAGCCGCTCGGCCTCGTCGCGCGCGTGGCTCAGGGTCGACGACGTCGGCACGTCGGCGGGATCCGGCAGCCAGGACCAGTCGGCCGCGTGCTCCAGGACGCCGCCGGCGGGACGCGGCGAGGAGAGCAGGTCGGTCACAGGGTGAGTCTGCCTTGCCGATGGCGGTCGCGGGGCTGGTCGGCGCGCGGTTCGTGCACAAGGATCAGGTGACTCCTGGGGTGCGGATGACGCGTCGGGGGCGCACTGTGAGAGCGGCGGGGGCCCACCTCGTCGGACCCGTCTGCACGAATGAGGTCATCATGAGCGAGACCACCCCCGTCCCGACGAAGGCCGCCGCCGCGCGCCGCCCGAGCGCGTTGGTGAGCACCGAGGGCACGACGACGATCGCCGACACCGTCGTCAGCAAGATCGCCGGCATCGCCGCCAAGGAGGTCACGGGCGTCTACGCGCTCGGCGGCGGTGGCGGGCGCGCGCTCGGCGCCATCCGCGAGCGCATCCCGGGCGCCCGGACCAACCACGCCCAGGGCGTCTCCGTCGAGGTCGGCGAGACCGAGGCGGCCGTCGACCTGGACCTCGTCGCTGAGTACGGGGTGTCGATCGCGGACCTCGCCACCGGGATCCGGCGCAACGTGATCAGCGCCGTGGAGCGGATGACGGGTCTGCGCGTCGTCGAGGTCAACGTCGTCGTCAACGACGTGCACCTTCCCGACGAGGAGACCGTCCCTGTGGTCGTGGAGGCCCGGGTCCAGTGACCGAGCCGCCGATGCTCGTCGTCGGCCCCGACCCCGTCACGCTCGCGGAGCAGGTGGAGGCCGTCGTGCTCGCCGTGCCCGGGGTCGTCCGGATGGACGGCGGCCGGTTCGGCGGGCTCGGCACGTACCTGCCCGGTCGTCGCGTCACGGGCGTCCGGATCGACGACGAGGCGGGCGGCACCGAGGTGCACATCGTCGTCGACGCGTCCCGACCCGTCACCGCTACCGCCGGACTCGTGCAACGGGCCGTGTCCGCGATCGCCCCCATGCCCGTGCACGTGCACGTCGAGGACATCGACGTCCCATGAGAAGGAGCTGACCCATGTCGTCTGTCGCCACCGGGCTGTTCGCGGGCATCCTGCTCGCGCTCGTCGCCGCCGTCGGAGGGTTCGACATGTTCCTGCTGGCCGTCGTCCTCGGCGCGATCGGCGTGGTCGTCGCGCTGGTCGTCGACGGCCGCCTGGACCTGAGCGGGGTCGTCGCCGGGCGTCGCCGTGGCTGAGGACACCGTCGACACCGAGGTGCTCGAGCTCGAGGTCGACGAGCCCCGGGGCACGCTGACGATCACCGACCAGGCCCTCAAGCGGATCGCCGGCCAGGTCGCGCTCGGGGTGCCGGGCGTCGCCCCGGCCTACCCGAAGGTCGACTGGCAGCGGCTCGGGCACCGAGCGCGCGTGTCGCTCGAGGTCACCATCGTCTGGCCGTCGTCGTCCGCCGACGTGGCCCGCGAGGTGCAGACCACGGTCGGCCGGGAGCTCGTGCGGCAGGCCGCGCAGGACCTGGACGCGGTGACCGTCGCCGTGCGTGACGTCGTGCGCCCGCCGCGCGCCGCGGTCGCGCCGAGGGTCCGATGAGCTTCGCGCCCGCGCCGCCCGCCACCCGCGCCGGTCGGGTGGGCTGGATCGGCATCGTCCTGGCGGTGCTCGTCATCGCCCTCGGCGTGCTCGTGATCCGCGACGCGCTGGTGATTGGCGGCCAGATCGACGGGGAGACGTGGCTGGTCCCGCTCGTCGACGACACCGACGGAATGGAACCGTCGACGGTCGTCTCCGTCGTGGGCGGCCTCGTCGCACTGCTCGGCCTCTGGCTCGTGCTCGTCGCGCTCGGCCGACGCGTCCGCACTCGCCTGCCCCTCGACGCCCCCGGCACCACCATCGGCATCTCCGACCTCGCGCGACTGGCCAGCACGAGCGCCGAGGACGTGCCGTACGTCCTGTCCGCGCACTCGTCGGCCCGCCGGAAGTCGGTGAGCGTGAGCGTGACGGCCCTGGAGGGCGACGACGTGGACGACGCCGTCCGCGCGGCGGTCCAGGCGCGGCTCGAGCGGCTGGCCGTCCCGGTCACCGTGCACGTCTCGACCCGGCACGTGGCAGGTATGCGATGAGGCGCGGGGTGCTGGGCGTCGACCGGGTGATCGTCTTCCTGCTCGGGCTCGTCCTCATCGCGCTGGGCGTGGCGGCGATCGGCTGGCAGACGGGATTCCTCGACGATCTCTGGCCGTCGGTCCCCGGGTCGGTGGACGTCGACAGCGGCCAGGTCACCGGCTCCGACAGCTTCGTGGCGATCGCCATCGCCGCCGGAGCGATCCTCATCGGCCTCGGCGGCTGGTGGCTCGGCGCGCACATCCCCCGCCGCGGCGTCGGCCCGCTGCGCCTCGAGGGCGGCGACGTCCCCGGCGTGCTCACCGTCGAGCCCGGGCCGGCCGTCGCGACCGCCGCCGACGTCCTGGAGGACGACCCGCGCATCCTGTCTGCCCGTGGCGCCGTGCTGCGGGAGCGCAAGGCGACCGTCGTCCGCCTGCGCGTCACCTGCTACCCGGACGCGGACCTCGGCGGGGTGGCCGCCGCCTGCGACCAGGTGCTCGCCGACCTCGCCCGCGTCCTGCCCGATGAGCAGCTCACGTCCCGCGTCGAGCTGACCGTGCTTCGTCGGGCCCCGGAGCGTTCGCGCGTGCAGTGAGGTGAGGGTCGAAACCGTGACTGACACGTACCGACTGCCACCGCTCACGCGCGCCTGACGAATTGCTCGGGCGTGTCGGGACGTGCCGGGGGACACTCGGACCGGGACGTCCGACGAACCGCGGGGAGCGCCGACATGGGCAGGGACGCCGTCACCGGCTGGGTCGAGCACTACGAGCGTGCGTGGCGGGCGCAGGACGTCGACGACCTCAACCGCTTGTTCACGGAGAACGCGCGGTACCTGCGCTCGCCCTATGACGCCGAACCGCTCGAGGGCCTCGACGCCATCCGCGGCTTCTGGCTCGACGACACCCCGTTCGAGATGACCGCGACCGTCATCGCCGCCGACGGCGCGAACGCCGTGGTCCGCGTCCACGTCCAGTACACCGGCGACAAGCCGCAGGAGTACCGCGACCTGTGGGTCATCACGTTCGCCCCCGACGGTCGCGCCGAGGTCTTCGAGGAGTGGGCGTACTGGCCGGACAAGCCGTACACGGTGTCGAGCGAGACGTAAGTCGTGTTCGCCAACCCGGTGGGCCCCATCCTTTCGTAACCGGGTCTCCCCCGAGGGTGGACGGTCGGGGGCACGGTGGCGGCCCTAGGGCACCCGCAGAACCCCGCGTCCAGGGAAGATGCCGTTGGACCCGTCGTGCAACTCGTCCTCGCCTCGAGCAAAGGGCTCACCAACTGACTGCGCCATCGCATACCCGGCGATACCAGGGAACAGCGATCGCGCAGATATCCCGGCGGAGATCTCGAGGTGCCGCCGCGAGGTCGCCTTGGTCTCGGCCGACACCATTACCTTGGAGACGACAATCCCGGAGGCGCCACGCTCGAATAGAGCCGTCGCGGCGAGGGTTTCGCCGATGGACGGCACCAGGAAGCCGGCCCGCTGTGCCGCTACTCGTTCTTCGTCGGGCTTAGGAAAGAGCAGCGCCGCGCCCGCTCGCTCGACGATCTCGTCGAGCTCGTCGAGCGTGTCCAGGGTCCCCTCGGTAAGCAAACACTCGAGCGGGACTTGAAAGTGGTACACGGCCCCATGTCTCGACGTCAACGCAGGATCAGTCGCGAACCAAAGCGCCGTCAACGGGTCACGAGTGACATCCAAGAAGCGCGTCGCGCCCCCGTAATGCTGAACTCGCACCAACGTCGGAAGCCTGCCACGCGTGTAGTACCCAAAACCATTCGCTTCGCAAAGCATGTCCAATTCGTACTTCCGGACGAGCTCCTCGGTAACCTCGCCGGCGCTCCTGACCGCGAGCAATCGACGGTAGATCCCCGGGTACAGGGGCCATGACGCATCACCCTGGCCGCGCCAAACATGCACAACACCAGTCAGGTCGCTGTCCTGCTGGATACCGCGCAGAACCTCCTCGGCAAGTTCCTGCATTCTGATCGCCATAATCCTTGCCTAAGACCGATTCTGCCTGGGCCAGGCTAGACGGACGATGCCTCGAGATCCAGGATTCGCGAGACGTGTTTGCCACGATCAAGATCGCCGAGCGCTACTGGCGCGCAAGCGGGGTGGATCAACCACCGGCGGGGTTGCCGACGAGGGTCGCGCCCCTGGCCGACGTGCGGACGCGTCGAGCCTGACCAGTCCGTAGGCTCGATCCATGAAGGCTGTCGTCTACGACCGCACGGGTCCGTCCGCCGCCCTCACCGTGGTCGAGCGTCCACCGCGGGATCCGGGTGCCGACGAGGTCCGGGTGCGGGTCGCGGTCTCCGGCGTGAACCCGACGGACTGGAAGGCCCGCAAGGGTCGCGGGGACGGTGCGTCGTTCGAGCACGCCAAGGTGCCCAACCAGGACGGCGCAGGTGTCGTCGACGCGGTCGGCTCGGACGTCGTCGGGCTCCGGCCGGGGGACCGCGTCTGGCTGTGGGACGTCGCCTGGCGCAGCGATGAGGGAACCGCGCAGGAGCTGGTCACGTTGCCGGCCTCGCACGTCGTCGCGCTGCCGGACTCGGAGAGCTTCGACGCGGGCGCGTCGCTGGGCATCCCCGCGCTCACCGCGCACGAAGCGCTCACTGCCTCGGCCGCAGGGCCGGCGCGTCTCGCCCGCGGCGCTCTGCATGGCCGGTGGGTCCTGGTGACCGGCGGGGCGGGCGCGGTCGGGCACGCCGCGATCCAGCTGGCCGTGTGGGCGGGCGCCACCGTGATCACGACGATCAGCTCGCCGGAGAAGGCCGACCTGGCGCGTGCGGCGGGCGCGCACCACGTCGTGAACTACCGCACCGAGGATGTCGCCTCGGCGGTTCGGGCGATCGTGCCGGCGGGCGTCGACGTCGTCGTGGACGTCGACATCGCGCGCAACGCGGCGACCGTCGTCGCCGCGGTCGCCGCCAACGGGACCATCGCCGCGTACGCCACCGCCGACCTCGACGAGGTGACGCTGCCGGTGATGCCGCTGATGGGGAAGAACGTCGCCGTGCAGTTCGTCCTGACGTACACGGTGTCCGACGAACGCAAGCAGCAGGCCGTCGCCGGCGTCTCGCACGCCCTGGCCGACGGAGCGCTGCGGGTCGGGATCGAGCACGGGCTGCCGGTGACGCGGTTCTCGCTGGTCGACACCGGGGCGGCGCACGACGCGGTGGAGTCGGGCATCGTCGGCAAGGTGCTGATCGACCTCGACACCTGACCGCCCGGCATCGTCGAGAACAACCTTGTCGACGTTATGGACCGTCTTGACGTCGATAACGTTGTTCTCGAGGTGGCGGCCCTCGTCGACAGGGCGGCCGTCGTCGGAAGGCCGGCCGCTCAGCCGCCGCGGTTCGGCGGTTCGAAGTGCATGGCGTCGTGGCCGGAGGCCTCCTCGGCGCGGATGACGTGGACGACCGCGTTGATGAGCGCGAGGTGCGTGAACGCCTGCGGGAAGTTGCCCAGGTGCCGGCCGGTGCGCGGGTCGATCTCCTCGGCGTAGAGGTTGAGGGTGCTGGCGTAGGACAGGAGCCGCTCGCACAGGGCCCGGCCGCGGTCGAGCTCGCCGATCTCGACCAGGGCGGACACTAGCCAGAACGAGCAGATGGTGAAGGCGCCCTCCTCGCCGGACAGCCCGTCGTCGGTCTCCTCGACGCGGTAGCGCAGGACCAGGCCGTCGGTGGTGAGCTCGTCGGCGATGGCCAGGACCGTGGCCCGGACGCGCGGGTCCGACGGCGGCAGGAAGCGCAGCAGCGGGACCAGGAGCAGGGACGCGTCCAGCGCGTCGGAGCCGTACCGCTGCACGAAGACGCCGCGCTCATCCACGCCGTTGGCGCAGATGTCGGCGTGGATCTCGGCGGCCAGCTTGGTCCACTGCTCCGCGAAGTCGAGCTCGTCGTGCATGCGGGCCAGGCGGGCGCCACGGTCGAGGGCCACCCAGCACATGAGCTTGCTGGAGACGAAGTGCTGCGGCTCGCCACGCACCTCCCAGATGCCGCGGTCGGGCCGGTGCCAGTGCTTGATCGCGGCCTCGACCTGGCGCTTCAGCACCGGCCACAGCGACTCGGGCAGCTGCTCGCGGGAGCGGGTGTGCAGGTAGACGGAGTCGAGGACGGCGCCCCAGACGTCGTGCTGCTGCTGGTCGTAGGCGGCGTTGCCGATGCGCACCGGACGCGCGCCCTCGTACCCGGACAGGTGGCCCAGCTCGAACTCGTCGAGCTTCTCCTCCCCGCCGACCCCGTACATGATCTGCAGGTCCTTGTTGTCCCGGCAGACGTCGTGGATGAACGCGAAGAAATCGTTGGCCTCGCGGTCCAGGCCCAGCGTGTAGAGGCCCCAGAGGGCGAAGGTCGAGTCCCGGATCCAGGCGTACCGGTAGTCCCAGTTGCGCTCTCCGCCGGGCGTCTCCGGCAGGCTGGTCGTGGCTGCGGCCAGCAGGGCGCCCGTCGGCGCGTACGTCAGGCCCTTGAGCGTGAGCGCGCTGCGCTGCAGGTACGTGCGCCACGGGTGGTCGGGGAAGACACCCTGCGTGATCCACTCGCGCCAGAACTCCTGCGTCCGCCACAGCTGGTCGGCGGCCGCGTCCCACGTGGTCGGCGCGGGCAGCGGCGACCACGACAGGGCGATGAACGCCTTGTCGCCGTTGGACATGCGGGTGCGGGCCGACGCCGTCCGGCCGTCGATGCCCAGGCGCAGGCTGCTGGTCAGGCGCAGGGTGGGCCCGCTGTCGGAGTCCGCGTGGATCGCGTTGTAGCCGGTGCCGTCGTACTCCCAGCGCGTCCCGTCCCGGCCGTAGTCGTGCGACGGGTCGCACTCGACCTCGAGGTCCACGGTCCCGCTGACGCACGTGACGGTGCGCAGCAGGATGTGCTCGGCGTCGTTGTCGGTGGGCGTGCGGCGGTGCGTGACCGAGCGCTCGTCCTGGTTGTGCCACGGGCCCATGACCATCGCGTCGCGCACGACGAGCCAGCCGGTCGGCGTCTGCCACGTCGTCTCCAGCACCAGCGTGCCGGGCAGGTAGCGGCGGGCCGACGGGACCCGGGTCCCGTGCGGACCGACGCGGAACGAGCCGGCTCCCCGGTCGAGGATCGAGGCGAAGATGCTCGGTGAGTCGGGCCGCGGGACGCACATCCACTCGACCGCACCCGCGGGCGAGATCAGGCAGTTGGACTCGCAGTCCGACAGGAACGCATAGCTCGCGATGGGCGGGAACGCGGAACGATGCGTCTCCTGGTGTTGCTCGGTGACCGGCGCCATCACCTCACTGTGGTCCTCTGCAGCGCCGTTGTCAGCAGGGATGGCAAAGTCGTCACATGCCCGAAACGATCCGGCCCTTTCACGCGTCCGACCTGCCCGCGCTCTACCGCATCTGCCTGCTCACCGGTGACGCCAGCGCCGATGCGACGAACCTGTACCGCGACCCCGACCTGCTCGGTCACATGTACGCCGGCCCGTACCCGGTCGCCGACCCGGGCCTGTCGTTCGTCGTCGTCGACGAGCAGGGCGTGTGCGGCTACATCGTCGCGACCGCCGACACCTACCGGTTCGAGCGCTGGCTCGCCCAGTCGTGGTTCCCCGTGCTGCGCGAGGAGTTCCCCCTCGTCGACGACCCCCGCGACGGCACCCAGGACCACGGCCTGATCCGCCAGTTCCACGAGTTCGCGCCGGTCGACAAGCCGCTGTTCCGCACCCACCCCGCGCACATGCACATCGACCTGCTGCCGCGTGCCCAGCGCAAGGGTCTCGGGCGCCGGCTGATCGAGACCCTGTCCGACGCGCTGCGCGAGCGTGGCGTCCCCGGCCTGCACCTCGGCGTCGACTCCCGCAACACCGGCGGCATCGCGTTCTACGACCGCATGGGCTTCACGAGCGCGGGCCCCACCGGCGGAGCGAGCCTCCTCACCCTCGACCTTCTGTAGGCCCGGCGCCGACCTGCGCGAGCCACGGGAGCAGATTCTTCAGGGCGCGGAGGCCGACCAGGCCGTGGCCGGTGTCTCCCGATCTGACCGACGTCACGATTTCATTGACGCGACATGTACCCCGGGTGCATCCTGACCCCGACGTCGCAGGGCCGCGCTTCAGGAGGGTGAGGCGCGGTCCTGCGCGATCACTCCAGGGTCGTGTCCACCAGCGTGAACTGCGGGTTCTTCGCCAGGAACGGCTGCCAGGTCGCGACAGCGAGGTCGTGGCTCGGGCTGAGGCGCAGCTGGTGGCTCGTCGCGAACTCGAGCGGCGCCTCCTGGTTGCCGGACACCCCGTACTGCACCCCTGTGACTGTGCCGTCGGCGTCGAACGTCGGCGTCGCGTAGACGACCAGCACGCTGGTGTCGGCGGCGTCGAGCGCGGCGCGCATCGCGGACCTCCGGACCAGCTGCTGGGCGGCGTCCTCCAGGTCTGTCATGGGCTCGTTGACCGCGTCGAGCTCCGCAGCGATCACAGTGGGCAGCGGAGCGTACGGGTCGATGACGAGCCCGGAGCCGTCGCCGCTCGGGCTGACGAACACGGACAGCCCGGCGTCACGCGTCGCGTCGACCGCCGAGGCGGGCACGGTGTCGCCGACGACGGGCGGGGGCGGGACCTCGGCGAGCCTGACGAGCGGGGTGTCGGACTGCCTGGAGTGCTCGGCGGGGGGCGGCGGCGCGGCCTCGGCGGCCGAGGCGGCGACGGCGGTTCCGGCGGAGAGTGCGGTGACGGCCGACACGGCGAGAGTCCAGGTCGTCTTCATGGTCATGACATCGACAGACTGGGTCACAAGATGAAATGACTTGGGTGGTTTCACCTAGACGGCCGAACCGGTCCACCTGGACGATCGCCCAGGTCATGGCCGTCGCCGGGAACGACGAAGGGCCCCACGATGTGGGGCCCTTCGAGGGAGCGGGTGACGAGAATCGAACTCGCGCTATCAGCTTGGGAAGCTGAAGTTCTGCCACTGAACTACACCCGCATGCCCGTCGTGCTTCGGCCGGGACAGCATACCCGGACCATTCGTCTGAGACGAAAGTCAGTCCGGACGGTCGGCCGATCGTGACTGCGACAGGGTCAGCAGGCGATCCACGTCCGTGAGGCCGATGCCCGGCAGGGCGATGAGCTCACGGACCGCCGACAGGGAGATCGTCGGCTCGTCGACGACCGCCTCTGCCACGGGAACCGTCGGCGCGTCGTCGGACCTCTTCGGTGAGAGGAAGAGGTTGGCCAGGTAGCCGGTGAACGTGCCGAAGATGCCGACGCCGACGACGATGATGCCGACGCCGACGAAGCGCCCGAGGTTGGTCACCGGGTACTGGTCGCCGTAGCCGACGGTCGAGATGGTGACGATCGTGTACCAGAGGGAGTCGGAGGCGGTCGTGATGTTGGCGCCCGGGGCGTCCTTCTCGACGTAGAGCATCTCGAGGCTGCCGAACTCGAGGACCAGGATTCCGGCGAGCAGCAGCAGGTACAGGGCGCTGCCCGCGCGGTCGCGGATGAGCGTGCGGCCGATCTCCCGGATGCCGACCGTGCGCAGGAGCCGGGCCACCCGGACCAGGCGGAAGATGCGCAGGAACTTGAACGACGCCAGCGGCACGCTGGCCAGCAGGTCCGCCCAGCCGAAGTGCCGGAAGAAGTACCCGCGGCGCGAGGGAGCGGTGGCCAGACGGTACGAGAAGTCGGCCAGGAAGATGACGCTGAAGATCGCGTTCATCACCTTGAGGATCGTCGACAGGTCCTTGCTGTCGGTGACGATGATGAGGCCGAGGTTGACGATCGACAGCAGCGAGAGGGCGCCGATGAAGATCTCGTAGCCGGTGCTCTTCAGCTCCTTGCGTTGCATCACGTGGGGAGTGTTCCACGAAGGAGTTTCGCGACGAGGGCGACGCGCGTGTGCCCCTGCGCACCCGCCCGCGGCGTCCGCCGAGGGCTAGACCGTGACCTCGACCCGGACGGTCGAACCTGCGGGGGCGTACGGGACGAGGTGCCCGTCGAGGGCCTCGCCGTCGACGCTGACGCTCGGCGACGGACCCGTCGTCACGTGGATGACGTACGTCGCCCCGCGGGCCACGCGCGTCACCGTGAACTCCGGGACCTCCGCACCGATCTGCGGGTCGACGACAAGCCCGTCGTAGTCCGTCCGCACGCCCAGCAGGTGCTGCGAGACCGCGACGAAGTTCCAGGCGGCCGTGCCGGTCAGCCACGAGTTCTTGGCCTCGCCGTGCCGGACCGCCTCCTTGCCGGCGATCATCTGCGCGTACACGTACGGCTCGGTGCGGTGCACGTCGGAGATGTCCTCGCGGTACGCCGGCGTGATCCGCTTGTAGTGGTCGAACGCTCGGTCGCCGCGGCCCACCATCGTCTCGGCGATGATCACCCACGGGTTGTTGTGGCAGAAGATCCCGCCGTTCTCCTTGTAGCCCGGCGGGTAGGTCGACACCTCGCCCAGCTCGACGCGGTAGGTCCTGTACGCGGGGCTCTGCAGCACCATGCCGTGCGGGGTGCCGAGGTGCTCCTCGACCGCGTCGAGCGCCTTGAGGGCACGGCCGTCGTCGACCCCGATGCCGGCCATGACCGCGAAGCCCTGCGGCTCGATCCAGATGCGGCCCTCGGTGTCCGCGGCGGTGCCGACGGGGTTGCCGTAGTAGTCGTACGCGCGCAGGAACCAGTCGCCGTCCCAGGCGTGGTCCAGGACGGCCTGGCGGACCTCGTCGACGACCTTGAGGGCCTGCGAGGCGACCTCGGTCAGCCCCCTGCGCCCGGCGATGGCGGCGTACTCGGCTCCGTAGAGCACGAACTGCGCCGCGATGAACACCGACTCCGCGACACCGCCCGCCTGGTTCTCCGTCGTCTGGAAGGACTCGCCGGGCGTCGTCGAGAAGCAGTTGAGGTTGAGGCAGTCGTTCCAGTCCGCGCGCCCGATGAGCGGCAGGCCGTGCGGGCCGCGGTGCGTGACGGTGAACTCGAACGACCGGGTCAGGTGCTCGAAGAGCGTCTCCTCGGAGCCGGGCTCGTTGTCGAAGGGGACCTGCTCGTCGAGGATCGAGAAGTCGCCGGTCTCCTTGACGTAGGCCGCGACGCCCGCGATCAGCCACAGCGGGTCGTCGTTGAAGCCGGAGCCGATGTCGTTGTTCCCGCGCTTCGTCAGCGGCTGGTACTGGTGGTACGCCGAGCCGTCGGGGAACTGGGTCGCGGCGATGTCGAGGATGCGCTCGCGGGCACGCTCGGGGACCAGGTGCACGAAGCCGAGCAGGTCCTGGTTGGAGTCGCGGAAGCCCATGCCGCGGCCGATCCCGGTCTCGAAGAACGACGCCGACCGGGACATGTTGAACGTGACCATGCACTGGTACTGGTTCCACACGTTGACCATGCGGTCGAGCTTCTCGTCGGTGCTGGTGACCGAGTAGGTGCTCAGCAGCCGACGCCAGTGCGCCGTGAGGCGGTCGAACGCCTCGTCGGTCTGCTCCGTCGTCGCGAAGCGTCCGAGGAGGGCGTGCGCCTTCTCCTTGTTAACCACCTGGTGGGCGTCGTCGGCCCACTTGTCCTCGTTCTCGACGTAGCCGAGGACGTAGACGAGGGTGCGCGACGCGCCGGGTTCCAGGGTGACGTCGACCTGGTGCGAGCCGATCGGGTACCACCCGGAGGCGACAGAGTTGCTGCTCGCCCCGCGGCGGGGCACCGCCGCCTCGCCCAGCCCGTTGTAGGCGCCGACGAACGCGTCGCGGTCGGTGTCGAAGCCGCTGGCCTGCGTGTTGACGCCGAAGACCGCGTAGTGGTCGCGGCGCTCGCGGTACTCGGTGGTGTGGAAGATCGCCGAGCCGTGCGGTCCCTCCTGCTCGACCTCCACCTCGCCGATCGACAGGTTCCGCTGGTAGTTGGTCTGGTCGTCCTGCGCGTTCCACAGGCAGAACTCGACGAACGAGAAGAGCTTGACGCTCTTGGTCTCGTCCGACGTGTTGGTGACGGTGACCCGCTGGATCTCGGCGGTCTCGCCGAGCGGGACGAACAGCAGCGTCTCGACGGAAAGCCCCCTGCGCTCTCCGGTGATCCGCGTGTAGCCGAGCCCGTGTGCCGCCTCGAAGTGGTCCATGTCCGCCTTGACCGGCAGCCACGACGGCGTCCAGACGTCGCCGCCGTCGTTGACGTACAGGTACCGGCCGCCGGCGTCGGCGGGGATGTTGTTGTAGCGGTACCGCGTGAGGCGCCGCATCTTGGCGTCCCGGTAGAACGAGTAGCCGCCCGCCTGGTGCGAGACCAGCGAGAAGAACTGCTCGGAGCCGAGGTAGTTGATCCACGGGTACGGGGTGTGGGGCGTGGTGATGACGTACTCGCGTGCGTCGTCGTCGAAGTGGCCGTACCGCATGGCTGATCCCTCGGTGCCTGGCTGCGCGCCTCACCGGCCGCGTCGTCGCGGGGAGCCCGGCAGGGCACTGTTCAGCAATCGTGCGGGAGCGCTCCCATGCATCTCCCGGCCGCGAGCATAACCGCTCCGGAGCGCGCACGGAATGTCGAACTCGACAGGGCGCGGTCGGCAACGTTTCCGGGCGCGGGTGCAGTCAGGTCCTGATGGGCGACCGCCGGAGCGCGGCCAGGACCAGCGCCAGCGCCAGGAACAGCAGGACCGTGTTCTGGGCGAAGCCGCCGGGCGGGCGCGGCTCCGTCGTCGCGACCGAGACGAAGCCGGTCAGCGCCCGGGCGAGGACGGCGGCGCCGGCGACCGCCGCGACGTGCCGCCGCCCCCAGCCCGCCGACCTCGACCACCGCGTGACGACCAGCCCGGCCGCCACGAGGATCGCTATCCCGACCGCCACGCCCACCCACGTGCCGGGGATGACCTGGTAGCCGCTCGCGGCGACGAGCGCCAGGCCCAGGACTGCGAGCGGCGCCGGGACGCGTCGGGAGTCGGGCGGCGGGAGGGTGCGGCGGCCGAAGGTGCAGGCGACGACGACGAGGACGGCGGCGACGAGGACGGCACCCGCAAGCTGAGCGGGCGAGGCCTGGTCGCTGCCCGCGTCCCGGACGTCCCACCAGACCGCAGCCGACGCCAGCACCCACAGCACGACCAGCACGACGATGCCGACCGACCCGAGCCACGGTCGGCGCGGACCCGGCCGCCGGTCGAGCGCCTCGACCAGCGCGATCGGTGCCCCGATGCTCCAGACCGCGTGCCCGACCAGGAAGTTCAGCGCGAACGCACCGCCGACCCCGAGCGGCGCGACGAGCGTCAGGGCGCGCCCCGAGGCCCACTCGTCGTAGCCCAGGTAGTGCGTCGCGAACAGCGACTGGTCCACGACCCCCGCCTGCAGGACACCGAACGCGGCCGCGAGCGCGAGGATCCCGGTCCAGTGCATCGCGGTGCGGGCGGCCAGCTCCCGGATCAGGATCGCCGGCGCTCCGTAGAGCGGCCCGAGCACGAGCAGACCGCCGACGAGCGCGGCCGCCTGCCCGGTCACCTCCGGGTCGTAGGCCGTCAGGTACTCGGCGCACACCGGCGCGACGACGAGCAGCAGCAGCGCGAGCAGCCACGGACGCCTCACGTCGGTTCCGGTAGTCACCCACCCATGCTCGCGACGGGGACGGGGGCCGCGGCACCCCCGCAGGACGGACCGGGTCCGACGAAGGGAGGACCCGCCGAACATGCCCTCGCCGGCCAGGGCGCCCTCAAATCGCGACGGCGCCCCGTGCTTGTGGCGCCGTCGCGACTACCGGGAGCCGTCGCGCCCGGGGCCGGCGTCACGACCGGCGCGGGGCCAGGCCCGGGACGACGACTGCGGCGACCGCCAGGTGCATCAGGGCCAGCCAGAGCGTGGCGGACGCGGTCGCGGCGCCGAGCGGACCCAGGAGCGACATCAGCAGGAGAACGCCGCAGGTGACGAACCAGCCGGTGCGGTGTCGTCGGAAGAAGAGGGATCGGACACCCCAGGCGGCCAGCGCGACGACGACCGAGACGATCACGACGCTGGACCAGCCGATGGTGACGGGCGGGTCGCCGGCCACGAGGGTCACGTCGAGCAGGGATGCGACCGCCCAGACGGCGAGCGCGGCGAGCGGTGCACCGACGACGGCGGCCCAGACGGGGACGCGGCGGGCGGTGGTGGTGACGGTGGTGCTGGTCATGGTGGGCTCCGAGGTCGGGGATCAGTACCCGAGAACCGTCGCGTCGTACCGGTCGTCGGCGCCTCGGGCCGACGGCCAGCGCCGACCCGTCACAAGGTCACCGCACCCCCGACTTCGGTAGGTATCGCGCCGCCGGACCCGTTCCTACGCTCGCCCCATGACCACCGACGACTGCGACACCCGCACCTGGCACGACCAGACCCGCCCCTGGTGGAACCAGGCCGGTTCCGGATGGCTCGCCCTGTTCGGGCTCTTCAGCCTGGGCGCCGTCTGGGGCGCCGTGAACGACGACGCCAACCCGATCCCCACCTGGCTGCTCTTCGTGATCTGGGCGGCATCCTTCGGCGCGCTGGTGCTGGTCCGGACCCGACCGATCGTGTCGGGGGCAATGCTCGCGGCGCTGACGGCGATCAGCGCGGTCGCCACTCCCGCATCGGCGTCGGTGGTGTTCGTGACGGCCCGCTGGTACCGGTTGTCGACCGCGCTCAAGGTGGGCGGCCTCGTGGTCGTCGGCACCGGTCTGCGGGCGCTGTGGTGGTCCGACGCCGTCGGCATCCCGCTGCGGTGGTGGCTGCTCGGGGACATCGCGGTGCACGCCGCGCTGCTCGCCTGGGGTGCCCTGCTGCGGACCCGGGCGGAGCTGGTCCAGTCGCTGCGCGAGCGTGCCCGGCGTGCGGAGCGCGAGCAGGAGCACCGGGTCGAGGAGGCCCGGACGGCGGAGCGGACGCGGATCGCGCGCGAGATGCACGACACCTTGGCGCACCGCCTCACGCTCGTCGCGACGACGGCCGGTGCGCTGGAGTACCGCAGCTCGGACCTGTCCCCGGAGCAGGTGGCGACGGCCGCGGGCGTGGTCCGCGCCAATGCGAGCGAGGCCCTCGAGGAGCTGCGCACGGTGATCGGCGTCCTGCGCACGAGCCCCGAGGAGCTCCGTCCCACCCCGGGTCTCGCGGACCTGGCACGGCTTGTCGACGAGACCCGCAAGGCGGGCGTCGACGTCGTGCTGGACGCCGCGGAGCTCGACCTCCCGACCGCCCTCGACCTCGCCGTCTACCGCACGTGCCAGGAGGGGCTGACGAACGCGCGTCGGCACGCACCGGGCTCGCGCGTCACCGTGAACGTGGCGGTCGAGGACGGCCTGCGCGTCGTCGTCGCCAACGGCCGCGGCGGCAAGGGCGAGAGCAACGGGACCGGCACCGGCCTGGTCGGGCTGACCGAACGCGTGGAGCTGCTCGGCGGCCGGCTCCACGCCGGACCGACCCCGGACGGGTTCCGGCTCGAGGCGTGGCTACCGTGGGAGTCGTGACCACCCGCGTGCTCGTCGTCGACGACGACGCCCTCGTCCGCGCCGGCCTGACCCTGATGCTCGACGGGGCGAACGGGATCGTCGTCGTCGGTCAGGCGGCCGACGGCTCCGAGGTGCCCGCCCTGCTCGACGCGCACCCGGTCGACGTGGTGCTCATGGACCTGCGGATGCCGGGTACAGACGGGATCGCGGCGACGCGGGCGACACGCCAGAGGACCGACCCGCCCGCCGTCGTCGTCCTCACCACCTTCGACACCGCCGACGAGGTCGAGGCCGCCATGCGGGCGGGCGCGAGCGGCTACCTGCTCAAGGACACCGAGCCCGCGAGGATCGTCGAGGCGGTCCTGGCGGCGGCGTCCGGCGAGCCCGTCCTCTCGCCCCGCGTGGCCCGCCGGCTGATGGACACGAGCGCCCGCACCGGCGACAGCCGCCTGGCCGCCCGCGAACGGCTGAGCACGCTGACCGAGCGCGAGCGCGACGTCGTCGTGGCGATCGGTCGCGGCGCCAGCAACGCCGACATCGGCCGCGAGCTGTACCTCTCGGTGGCCACGGTCAAGAGCCACGTGTCGAGCGTCCTGCTCAAGCTCGGACTGGAGAACCGCACCCAGATCGCCCTGCTCGTGCACGACGCCCAACAGGGATAGCCACACCGGCTACCGTGGCCCCGTGCTGCTCTCCGACCGTGACATCAGGGCCGAGCTCGAGTCGGGCCGCGTGGCCCTCGAGCCCTACGACGCCTCCATGCTCCAGCCGTCGAGCATCGACGTGCGCCTGGACAAGTTCTTCCGGCTCTTCGACAACCACAAGTACCCGTACATCGACCCGTCGATGGACCAGCCGGACCTTACGCACCTGGTCGAGGTCGAGGCCGGGGAGTCGTTCGTGCTGCACCCCGGCGAGTTCGTCCTGGGGTCCACGTACGAGGCCGTGACGCTTCCCGACGACATCGCCGCCCGGCTCGAGGGCAAGTCGTCGCTGGGTCGGCTGGGCCTGCTCACGCACTCGACCGCGGGGTTCATCGACCCCGGCTTCACGGGTCACGTGACGCTCGAGCTGTCCAACGTGGCGACGCTGCCGATCCTGCTCTGGCCCGGCATGAAGATCGGCCAGATGTGCTTCTTCCGCCTGTCGTCGGCGTCCGAGCACCCCTACGGCTCCTCGCAGTACGGCTCGCGCTACCAGGGCCAGCGCGGCCCGACGGCGTCGCGGTCCTGGCAGAACTTCCACCGCACGGACGTCTGATGAGCGCACCCCGGCTGCCCAAGGGGCTGAAGTCCCAGCACCTGCTCGTGCTCCCCGAGGACGTGGGGGACGACGAGGTCGAGGTGCTCGCGGTCAGCCGGTTCCCGCAGGCGCGCTGGGAGGAGGGCGAGATCCCGCAGCCCCGCGGGATCATGGGTCCGATGACCGCCGCGCTGGGCATCCGCACGGTGAACGCGAACATGACCCCCGCGCGCACCCTGCGCATCGCCCGGCTGTCCACGCTCACCGGGCCGTACGCGGTGGAGGCAGACGACGCCGTCAGCCTGGGGCTTCCGTCGTGGTCGACGTACGCCTACGTCGTCGTCGCCCCCCGTGAGCGCGGCGCCAAGCCGTACCCGGGCGGCGACCGCGACGGACTCAAGCGGTCGTTCCCCGAGGGCATGCCGGTCCGCGAGGAGGAGCGGGTGCTGCAGTGGGTCATCGCGGCGGCCCGCAGGCTCGGGGGTGCCCTGCGCATCGGTGACAACGGCATCGTGCTCGTCCCGGACATCGACGGCGCGATCGACCTGACCGTCTACTCCGACCGGTGGCTCGAGCCCGACGAGACGCTCGCGGCGGTGCAGCAGGTGCACCCGCGCGCCCGCCTCAGCGAGGCCGCCGGCACCTGGGACGGTCCGCTGCCCGGCGCCGGCCGGGACTCCCAGCCCCGCCCCGGCTGGGTCGCCGAGGTCGGCGGGTCCGGTCTGCGCGATGCCCTCGAGCGGTACGGCGTCCAGGACGCGGCCGAGCGTCAGCACCTGATGGACGAGTCGTCCGCCTACGACGAGCTGATGATGGCCGCGCCGCCGCCCGCCGAGGCGTTCGGGGTGCTCGTGGACCTCGAACACGACGGGATCTTGTCGGTCGAGGCGGCCGCCGAGAGCGAGCTGCCGCCGATGCTGCGCGGGCTGCCCTGGACGACGCGCGGCATCGTCGCGTACCGCGTGCACTGGGAGCCGCGGTTCATCGAGGAGCTCGAGGCCGAGAGGCCGTCGTTCGAGCACCGCGTCGCCCGGTCCCGAGCGGCCCCCCAGGTGCAGGCGCTCGCACGCGCGATCCACGCCGCGGTCGGCGGGGAGATCGCCGACGAGGCCGACTTCCTGGTCGATCCGGAGGACGTGTGAGACGCATGGTGGGCCCGATCATCACGATGCTGGAGCTCGCCGAGCGGCAGCCGGCGCCGGCAGCAGCGGCGTGAAGGTCGTCCGGGTCGCCGGCCTGCTCGTCGGCGGACTGCTCGGGCTGCTCGCCGTGGTCGTCTCCGCGAGCGCGATCGGCGCCGACGGGCTGCCGACCGCTCTCGTGGCCTTCTTCGGCGGGATCCTGATCGCGGCCGCGTCGTTCGCCGTCCTCATCGCCGTGCTGGTCCGGCGCAACAGGCGCGCGCAGGCCGAGCAGGTCGCCGCGCTGACGGCCGGTCGTCCCGGCTGGGCGGTGCTGCACGCCTTCCCGAGCGCCGAGGTGTCCGCCACCCTCACCGCCAACGGCACCACCAAGCCAGGACCGGCGAACCTGCTCTACGGGCGGGACGGGGTCGAGCTGTGGTTCGGCACCGACCGGTTCGTCGCGCTGCGGTGGGCCGCCGTGGTCGAGGTCGACGAGCGCGACATCGCCGTGCTCGGCACGCGCAGCGCCCAGGGCATCCGGTTCCGGACGCGCGACGGCCGGACGCTCGACGTGCGGCTCTTCCCGTCGCGCGAGCTGCGCCGCCAGCACCCCGGCCTGTCCCTGCAGGGCGCCGCGCTCGCCGAGCTGCTCGCCGTCCGCGGCGGGGCGCATCCGGCGGTCCTGGACGTGGACGCGCCCCGACCCTAGATTTCCGCTCCGACGAAGGGACACGCACATGGTGGTGAGTGCTGAGCAGTTCGTGAGCGCCGTCGACCGGTGGTGGGACATGACGTTCCCGCCGGGGAGCCACAAGCCGGCGTACGACGACTTCAAGGCCGACCTCGTGCTCGCGGACCTCTGGGTGGCTGACATGGTCCTGCCGTTCGTGCGGCACGGCGTGGTGCGGCCCGACCCGATCGGCATCCCCGACAAGCTCGCGTCGCTGCACGAGCGGGCCGTCGACCTTCGTCTGGAAGCGCTCAAGGAGTCCGACCGGCTGCTCACCGAGTGGTACGTCGAGTACGCGGCGACGCTGCGTGACGTCTACGCGATGTACCTGGAGCGCCTGACGATCGTCTGACTCAGGTCAGGTCGTCGTGGTCGCCGCGGACCCAGGCGATGTGGCGGTCCGCCGACGCCCGCAGGACCGCTCGCGCATCGTGGTCGATGACGTTCGCGAAGTTGCCGTAGAGCCGGTCGAACGCGAACCGTTCGAGGTGGGTGGTCACGCGCTCGACCACCGCGGCCGACAGCGGCAGGTGGTTGGGGAAGCTGCGCATGAACGCCACGGACTTCCGGTCGGGGTTGGCGAAGACGGTGTCGCCCGAGAGCAGGACGCCGCGCCCGTCGGCGCCCGCCGCCCAGTGCAGCACCGCGCTGCCCGGGAAGTGCCCGCCGGGCTGGCTGAGGGTCAGGCCGGGCAGGAGCTCGCGTTCGCCGGACCAGGTCCCGACGACGGGGTCCGGCCGGCCCAGCCAGTGCACGTCGGACTCGGCGACGAGGACCTGCGGGTCGCCCAGCCGCCGGCTCCACTCGACCTGCACGCCGTACATGTGCGGGTGGCTCGCGACGATCGCGACCACCGGTCCGAGGGTGCGGATCGCGTTCACCACGGAGTCGTCGAGGAAGCCGATCGGGTCCCACAGCACGCTGCCCGCGGGGGTGCGGACCAGCTTGGACTGCTGGCCGATGCCCGCGCCGGGCGTGCTCGTGATCGCGTAGAGGTCCGGTTCCAGCTGCGACAGGGACGCCACGTAGCCCTCGTCCGCCAGCTCCTCGAGCGTCGCCCACGCCTGGCCGGAGGCGGGGACCCACTGGCGTTCGTCGGCGCAGATCGCGCAGACGTCGGGCCGGGACGAGTGCTCCACGCCGCACGTGCGGCAGATCCAGAAGGTCATGCTCCGACCCTGGTCCGGACCGCTCAGCGCGGCAACCCCTCGCGCTCCGTCCCTACTCCAGGCCGAGCGCCTGCAGGGTGGCCGACGACAGCGGGACGGTGTTCGTCGTCTGCGGGACCGCCGTGCCGTCCTGCACCGCGTAGAAGCCCTGGGCGCTGTTCACCAGCGCGCCGTCGGCCAGCAGGAAGACGTACTCGTCGCCGACGACGAGGGCGCTGGTCGGTGCGTCCGCGCGGTCGTCGTAGGTGAACGCCGTGGTCGACGAGCCCTTCGCCGTGGCCGTGACCTCGATCGTGCCGGTGCCCTCGTCGAGTGTCACCAGGGTGCCGCGGACGATCGTGTCCGAGGCGTCCTCGAGCTGGTCGGTCGACGTGTAGAACGGGAAGTCGAGCACGCCGTCGAGCTCGGGCGGCGCCATCCGCGGTGCGAGCGCGATCATCGTGACGATCGCGAGGCCGACCAGGACCAGGCCGACGCGCACGGGCGTGCCGAGGCGCTTGCGTCGCGGCGGGGCCTTCTCGAGGGCTGCCGCGGCCCGAGGTGTCAGGACGCGCAGCTCGTCCCAGGCACGCGGTGGCAGCGGCACCTCGACCTCGGGTACCGGGTTGGGCTCGCCGGGCACGCGCCGCGCCGCGCTCAGCGTCCGGTGGACCTGCATGCGGGACTGGCCGGTCACCGTCGCGATCTCGGTGATGCTCAGCCTGTCCCAGAACCGCATCCGCAGCACGGTCCGCTCGAGGCCGTTCTCGTTGCGGGGGAGCAGGCTGTCCGCGGCCCCGACCAGCCAGCCGAGCGTTACCGGGACGTCGTGGAGGGCGGCGGTCCACGCGAGGCGGAACACGCCCTGCGCCACGTCGGCGGGGTTGCCGGCACCCCGGCGCGCCGCGTAGCGGACGATGCGGCCGTAGGTCTCGGCGTACAGGAGCGCGAAGGCGTCCTCTGTCCGGGGATCGGAGCGCGGATCGGTGGTCACGCGGGCTTGACCACGCACCACTCGTCGCCCTCGATGTCGAGGAGCACCTGGAACGACCCGGCGGTGTCGGCGTGGAGCTCGCCCTGCCGCACGGCCCCGAGCGCCTCCGCCTCGACCGTGGCCGCGGCGATGTCGGCGACCTCGACGTCCAGGTGCACGCGGTTCTTCACGGCCTTCCCCTCGGGGACCCGCTGGAACGCGACGCGCGTCCAGCCGGGCGGGTCGACGTACCACCAGTCGTCGTCGCGACCCTTGGCCTCGCCCCCCAGCACCTGCGCCCAGAACGCCGCCAGCGCGGGCGGGTTGGCGCAGTCGAAGACCACCTCGTCGATGCGTCCGATCATGCGGCGACGGTACCGGTGACCTCCGCCGGTGCGAACTGCGTCCGGTACAGCTCCGCGTAGACGCCGCCGCGGGCGAGCAGCTCGGTGTGCGTGCCCTGGTCGATCACCCGGCCCTGCTCCAGGACGACGATCGAGTCGGCCTGCCGGATGGTCGACAGGCGGTGCGCGATGACGATGCTCGTGCGGCCCGTCAGCGCGACGTCGAGCGCGGCCTGGACGGCGGCCTCGGACCCGGAGTCGAGGTGCGCGGTGGCCTCGTCGAGGATCACGACGTCCGGGGCCTTGAGCAGCATCCGCGCGATGGCCAGACGCTGGCGCTCGCCGCCGGACAGCCGGTAGCCGCGGTCGCCGACGACGGTGTGGATGCCGTCGGGCAGCGTCCGGACCAGCGCGCCGATGTGCGCCTGGTCGAGCGCGCGCTCGATGTCGTGGTCCGTGGCCTCCGGGCGGGCGTAGCGGAGGTTCTCCGCGATGGTGTCGTGGAAGAGGTGGGCCTCCTGGCTGACCACGCCGACCGTGGCGCGCAGCGACGCCTGCGTGACGTCGCGCAGGTCCTGCCCGGCGATCCTCACCGAGCCGCGGGTCGGGTCGTACATGCGCGTGACCAGCTGCGACAGCGTCGTCTTGCCCGCGCCCGAGTGGCCGACGAGCGCGACCATGTGGCCCGCGGGGACCTCGAAGCTGACGTCGGTGAGCGTGTCCTCGTGGACCTCCCTGGTCAGGGTCGCGACGGACTCCAGGGACGCCAGCGAGACCTCGTCGGCGCTGGGGTAGCGGAAGCCGACGTGGTCGAGGCTGACGGATGCTCCCTGTGCCCTGACGGGGATCGTCAGGTCGCTCGCGTTCTCCCTGTCCGCGACCGTCGGCTCCAGGTCGAGGACCTCGAGCACCCGCTCGAACGAGACGAGGGCCGTCATGATGTCGACCTGCACGTTGGACATCGAGGTGAGCGGGCCGTAGAGGCGCCCGAGGTAGGCGGTCAGCGCGACGACCACACCGACCGTGAGCTGGCCGTTGATGGCCATGACGCCGCCGATGCCGTAGACGATCGCGACGGCGACCGACGCGAGCGTGGTCAGCCCGACCCGGAACCACGTGGAGTACAGGGCGCGCGTGACGCCGATGTCTCGGACGCGGCCGACCTGCGCCGCGTAGGCGGCGGACTCGCGCTGCGGGTCGCCGAAGATCTTGACCAGGTGCGCTCCGGCCACGTTGAACCGCTCGTTCATGATCTGCGCGGCGTCGGCGTTGAGCTCGTAGCTCTCGCGCGTGACCTTGGCGATCTTCTTGCCGAACCAGCGGGCGGGGAGCACGAACGCGGGCAGCAGGACCAGGCTCAGCAGGGTCAGCTGCCAGGACATGCTGAGCATCGCCGCGAGGACGAACACGATGGTCAGCGCGTTGCTGACGACGTTCTGCAGCGTGCTGGTGAACGCCTGCTGGGCGCCGAGCACGTCGCCGTTGAGCCGCTGCACCAGCGCACCGGTCTTGGCGCGGCTGAAGAACGCCAGCGGCATGCGCTGGACGTGGTCGAAGACGGCGGTCCGCAGGTCGAGGATGAGGCCCTCGCCCACCTGGGACGACACCCAGCGGTCCGCGACCGACAGGCCCGCGCCGAGGAGCGCCAGGCCGGCGACGGCGGCGGCGATGGTGATCACCACCTCGGTGTTCCCCGCGGTGATGCCGTTGTCGATGAGGTTCTTGAACAGCAGGGGGGTGACCGCTCCGGCGGCGGCCTCGAGCGCGATGAGGCCGACGAAGATCGCGAGCCTGCCGCGGTACGGGCGCGCGAACTGCAGGATCCGGCGGCGGGTGTCCTTGGTGAGCTTGTGCTCGCGGACGGCCTGGTCCTTGAAGAAGCCGCGCATCGTGGGGGCTGACTGCGACATGTGTTCGCTCCTTGCGTGCGCCTGTCGGGGGCCTGGCGCAATGCTGAGGTTAACTCACTATGTTGCAGACTCACAACCGGGTAGCCTCTGCTGTGTGAACACCGAGCACGGGTCCGATGCTTCCGGGGAGCTCCTCGAGCTGCTCTACGCGATCCTGCGCGGGGTCCGACGGGAGGCCGGGGCTCATGCCCCGGGGCAGCTGCGGTTCCTGCGCACGCTCGCCGGGTGCGGCGGTCCGCAGCGCCCCGGAGCGCTGGCCGACGCGCTCGGCGTGGCCCCGCGGTCCGTGACGTCGAAGGTCGACCTGGCCGAGGCAGACGGGCTGGTCCGGCGCCTGCCCGACCCGACCGACCGCCGCGCGACGCTCGTCGAGCTGACCCCCGCAGGGCGCTCGCTGCTGGCGGCGTCCGCCCACCAGCGGCACGAGCACATCGCGGCCCGCCTGGCGCGACTCTCGGAGCCGGAGCAGGCCGAGCTCCTGCGGCTGCTGCGCGTCGTCGGCTCGGACTGACTCCGGCCGTCCCGCGCCGTCCCGCGCCGTGCCGTTCGAGGCAGGCCGGCCGGGCGCACGGCCTGCTCGTCGGCCGGCCTCGGCGGCATCCGAGGCGTGCCCGGCAGTGTGACCGCGCGCCCGGCCGGCGGCATCGGTGCGGGGGCTGAACGGGACCGGTGCGTCGTCGGCAGGGCTCGACTACTCGGAGTATTCAGCGGGCCATGACCACGGTCAAGGGTGGTTTTGACCCGATATCGACGGATCGGCCAGCCGCGCTCCCCGGCTCGGCGTGATGGACCGGACGGCCCGCTACGAGAGCATGGTCCGGTGACCGCCCGTCCGGACGACGACGAGCTCGAGCTGATCCGTCGCTCGGGCGTCGTGCTGCGCGTCGGCCGGCTGAGCCTGTCGTCCGGTACCGGCTCCTACCGGGTCAAGGCGTCGATGGCGCGGGTGGCCCGGGCGCTGGGCATCGAGCGGCACGAGGCGCACGTGACGCTCACCGAGATCACGACGACCTCCCACCGCGGCGCGAGCTTCCGCACCGAGGTGACCGAGGTCCGCTCCATCGGCATCAACGTCGACCGGCTCGCCGCCCTCGAGCGCCTGGCCGGCCGCCTCGACGCCACGGGTCGCGCGACCGTCGACGAGGTCTCGGCGTCGCTGGACCGGCTCGAGGCCCGGCCCCCGCTGTACCCCCTCGTCCTCAACGCGCTCTGGGCGGCGATCGCCTGCGCCGCGTTCTCGTTCCTGAACAGCGGCGGCGTGATCGAGGTGCTCGGCGTCTTCCTCGGGGCGTTCCTCGGCCAGGCGCTGCGCCGCACGATGGTCCACCGCCGCTTCAACCCGTTCGCGACGACGATGGTCTGCGCTCTCGTGGCGTGCCTCGGGTACCTGGCGTTCGTCTCGCTGCTGGAGCTCGTCGGCGTCACCGGCGTGCCGCACGAGGCGGGCTACGTCTCGGCGGTGCTCTTCCTGATCCCAGGGTTCCCGCTGGTCACCGGCTTCCTGGACCTCGCGAAGATGGACTTCTCGGCCGGTGTCGCCCGGCTGACGTACGCGCTCATGGTCCTGACGTCCGCGGCGCTCGCTGTCTGGGCGCTGTCGCTGGTCGTCGGGCTGACCCCCGACCCGCCGACCGCCCCCGCGCTCGAGCCCGGCGCGCTCCTCGCCCTGCGGTTCGTCGCGAGCTTCGTCGGCGTGCTCGGGTTCGCCCTGATGTTCAACAGCCCGTGGCGGATCGCGCTCGCGGCCGCCGTGATCGGCATGGTCGCCAACGTCCCGCGCCTCTACCTGGTCGGGGCGGACGTGCCCCCGCAGGTCGCGGCGGCGCTGGCCGCGCTGCTGGTCGGGCTGGTCACCGCCGCCGTCGCGCCGCGGCTCGACGTCCCGCGGATCACGGTCTACGTGCCGGCGGTGACGATCATGGTCCCGGGCGTGCTCGCCTACCAGAGCGTCTTCCACATCTCGAACGGCGACACCGTGGAAGCCCTCGCCGCCGGCGTCGAGGCCGCGCTCGTCGTCGCGTCGCTGGCCATCGGCCTGGCCATCGCCCGCATGCTCACCGACCGCACGTGGGCCTACGACCGCTGAACCGGGCAGGGACGACCATTGCCCCGGCCGCGGATGCGGCGGAGACTGCTGAGCAGCGTCATCCTCCGGTGTGACGCGCCACCAGGGGGCATGACATGCCGATCGACCGTTCCGCACGCATCCACAGCCGTGAGCCCGTCGAGCGGTCACGGCCGGCGCCGTCGGCCGTGGCGGTCGTTGCGGGCCCGCGGTCCCCGTTCCCGCTCTCCGGCCTGGTGCACCCGGTCCGCCGACTGACCGACGCGGACGACGCGCTGGGTGGGACGGCCGTGGTGTCCGAGACGGCGTCGGCGCTGGAACGGCTCCGCGGTGCCGGTACGCGGCTGCCCGAGTCCGTCGCCGGGCCCATGGGCGAGGCGATGGGCGCGGACCTGAGCACGGTGCGGGTGCACGCGGACCCGGAGGCCGACCAGATCTCCCGCTCCCTGCAGGCCACCGCGTTCACCCACGGCCAGGACATCTACTTCACGCAGGGCTCCTACGCCCCGGGCACGCAGAGCGGGCAGCGCCTGCTCGCGCACGAGCTGGCGCACGTGGTGCAGGCGAGGTCGGGGGTGCACCTGTCGGCCTCGGGCTCGGCGCCGACGATCGGGCATGCCGCGGACCCGGCGGAGGCCGCCGCGGACGCGATGGCCGAGACCGTGCTGGCCACGCTGCGGCGGCACGCGGTCGACGCAGACCCTGTGCGCGGGTCGGACATCGGCCACGGGCTCTCGCGACTTCGCCGGACGCCCGCGCCGGTCATCCGTCGCATCTTCAGCTTCGCGCCCACGGCGGAGGAGAAGAAGGGCAAGGTCGACCCCGCACTGGCCAAGGCGGTCGAGGCCTCGAGGAGCTACGAGCAGGCGATCGCGGACGCCCGGGAGACGATCGAGGCCCTGGAGCCGGAGAGTGCGCGGGTGGCCGGTCTGGCGGAGCTCGAGAAGATCGAGGACTTCTTCGAGCAGTGGGACGGGTACGTCGACGTCGACGACCGCAGCAAGGTGGTGCAGCCCGCGATCGACTACGGCGTGCGGCTGACCGAGATCGCCGACGAGTGCGTCGCGCTGGCGCAGGCAGCCCTGGAACCGGTCGTCGAGGTCGCGACGACGAAGACGAGCTCCAAGCCCCGGAAGCTCACCGAGCAGGAGCGGAAGGCGGCCAAGGACCAGGAGCGGAAGGCCAAGTACGAGCAGAAGGTCGCCGAGGAGTCGAAGGCGAAGACGCTGGCTGAGGACAAGGCGAAGGCCGAGCAGCAGGCCAAGGACGACGTGGTCCGCGCCGGGGTCAAGAAGTCGGGCGCGAGCCCCGAGGTCAACACACGGCTCACGTTCCTCGGTGGAGACGAGCTGATCGTCGCCGCGGACATCGTCAAGGCCCTGATCCTCAAGGGGGTCCCAGCCGCGTCCGTGCTGGCGGCCATCCAGTACCCCGTCCACGGCAAGACGGCGGCGTCGGACCTGATCCCGGCCGCGTCCGTCCCTGGATTCCTGGCTCTGGCGCACCTCACCGGTGCGACCGGAACCGTCGGTCTGGCGCTCGCCGCGGGCGTGCCGCTCGCAGGGACGGAGTACACGCCGGACATGGCCAGAGCGCTCCTCCAAGCGTCCTGGGCCTGGACGCCGCAGCCGTCGGCCGACGGAATCGCGTGGCTCCTGGGCAAGAAGACTGAGAAGGAGTTCCCACGGATCTACAACCTGGCCCTCGACAAGGACGCCAAGTTCTCCGGCCTCCTGACGCTCCTGCGTGAGCCGGATCCCGTGTACACGCTCGAGGAGACGCTCACGCTGTGCGAGAGGTTCAAGGACACTCCGCTCGCCCTGAGCGAGACGTTGAAGCTGAAGGTGCTCGACACGGATCTCCCCCGGCACGCCGAGCTGATCATGGAGTACCGGAACACGCAGCGCATGGACGAGGAGGGCCAGCTGATCGCCCTGCGAGCGATCGCGCACTTCGAGGCGGGAACGAAACCGAAGATCGTGATCGACGACTACGCCAAGCCGTTCGGGCGGACCAGCGCGAACCCCAACGCGCAGGAGAACACCGACAGGCAGGCCATGACCGGGTTCCTCAGCATGCAGTTCGACGGTGACGGCACGTGGCACCCGATCCACACCCACTGGTACCACGTCGGTGACGGCAAGCTCTTCGCGATGCACATGGCGCTCGACAAGGACGCTGACGACAAGCGGTACGAGTTCAGCTGGTGCTCCGTGTTCAAGCCCCTGATGGACGAGATCGACACGCTGCACGACGCCAAGTTCGCGAAGCAGGACGGCTACCGGACGGACTGAGGTCCTGCCTGGACCCACGTCCCGTCGCGCATGATCCAGCGGCCGGCCAGCTCGTCCTCCTCGCGCCACACCTGGATGCTCCCGGGCGTGACGCGGAAGTAGGAGTAGAGCTCGGTCTGCCGACGAGGATCGAAGCCCGCCTTGGCGGCGAACGCGTCGCCGAGTGTGGGATCGAGGTCGCTCGCTGCGGTGACGTCGACGGTTCCGCGCACGAGCACGACGTCCCGGGTGAGGCCGACCCCGACCTGCACCACCGGGTTCGCAGCGAGGTTGCGGCCCGTCGGGCTGTTCGTCGTCGTCGCGAAGAGCAGGGCGTCCTCGTGCCACAGGAACGACAGCGGGGTCAGGCGCGGGGTGCCGGTGTCCGTGTCCGTCGTCGCGACCCAGGCGTCGACGTCGTGGCCGAGGCGATAGAGCGCATCCTGCCGCCGGGTCTCGGTGTCGCGCGGGCCGAGATGCTCGGACACGGTGTACCTCCTGAGATCGTTTGTCGACGACGACCATCGTGGCCCAGGGTCGGCCTCGACGTCCCGGTTGTCGACGACGTCGTGGCAGCGAGCCCGGTCAGGGCTTCTCGCGGACGCGGTCGAGCAGCAGGACGGCGATGTCGGACACCTCGGCGCCGCCGCCGGCCGCCGCGACGCCGTCGGTGAGCATGACCGTGCAGAACGGGCACGCGGTCGCGATCGTCGTGGCGCCGGTGGCGAGGGCCTCCTCCGCGCGGGCCGTGCCGATCCGCGTGCCGATGGTCTCCTCCATCCAGACGCGCGCGCCGCCGCCGCCGCAGCAGAACGACTGCTCCTTGTTGCGCGGCATCTCCGTGACCGTCAGGCCCGGGATCGCGCCGAGCAGGTCGCGCGGCGGGGCGTAGACCTGGTTGTGCCGCCCGAGGTAGCAGGGGTCGTGGTAGGTGATCGCGCGCGCGTCGTCCGTGGGCAGCGGCGTGAGCCGGCCGTCCGCGACCAGCGTGTTCAGGAGCTCGGTGTGGTGCACCACCTCGTAGCGACCGCCCAGCTGCGGGTACTCGCGGCTGATCGTGTTGAAGCAGTGCGCGCAGGTCACGACGATCCGCTGGGCTCCGACCTCGTTGAGCATCTCGACGTTGGCGCTCGCGAGCATCTGGAACAGGATCTCGTTGCCCGCGCGGCGTGCCGGGTCGCCGGTGCAGGACTCCCCGTCGCCCAGCACCGCGAAGCTCACGCCGGCCGTGTGCAGCAGCTCGGCGACGGCCTTCGTCGTGCGGATCGCGCGGTCCTCGTAGGCACCCGCGCAGCCCACCCAGAACAGGTACTCGATCTCCGCGGCCGACTCGACGTCCACCCCGACCACCGGCACGTCGAAGTCCAGTCCCTTGGCCCAGGCGAGCCGCTGCCGCGCGGGCAGGCCCCACGGGTTGCCCTGGCGCTCGAGCTTGGTGAACGTGCCGCCGAGCTCCTTCGGGAACGCCGACTCCATAAGCACCTGGTAGCGGCGCATGTCCACGATCGCGTCGACGTGCTCGATGTCGACCGGGCACTGCTGGACGCACGCGCCGCAGCTGGTGCAGGCCCACAGGGCGTCGGGGTCGATGATGCCGCCGCCCAGCAGGTCGATGCCGGCGTGGGACTCGTCGGGCTGGGGGAGGCCCGCCTGGAGGTAGGGAGCCGTGGCCGCGGCGTGGTCGCGCAGCGCCAGCGTCACCAGCTTCGGGCTCAGCGGCTTGCCGGTCGCCCACGCCGGGCACTGGTCCTGGCAGCGGCCGCACTCGGTGCACGTCGAGAAGTCGAGCAGGCCCTTCCACGTGAAGTCCTCGATCGCCCCGACGCCCAGGCGTGCGTCGTCGGGCAGGTCCTCCAGCGCTGCGAGGTCGATGACCGCGCCGTCGGGCGTGCGCAGCGGCTGGAGCGGGCCGAGGGCCACGGACCCGTCGGCGTCGCGACGCGCGTAGACGTTCACCACGGCGAGGAACCGGTGCCACGCGACACCCATGGTCGGCTGCAGCCCGATGACCACGAACCACGACATCGACACGACGATCTTCACGGTCGCGACGAGAACCACGGCGGCCTCGAGCGTCGTCGTCGGAACCCCCCTGAGAGACGACCCCAGCCACGCCGTGAGCGGATAGTGCCAGGCGCTCCCGGCACCCAGCGCGTACTCCAGCGCGCGGATCACGATGACCGCCAGGACCACGGCGAGCACGGTGCCCTCGACGTAGAACGCGCGCAGCTGGTGCGACCCGAAGAACCGCGACCTCCTCGGGTCCGGTTCCCGGGGCAGCAGCCGGATCCGCAGCACGATCAGCGCGACGATGCCGACCAGCGCCGCCCAGGCGAACGCCTCGATGGCCCACTCCAGCGGCGCGAGGCTTCCCAGGATCGGCAGCGCGAACGTCGGGTCGACGACCTGCCCGTAGCCCGTGACCAGCGCGACGAAGAGCAGCGGGAACGAGATCATCACGACCCAGTGCGCCACCTTGACCACGGGCCGGTGCTGGAACCGTCCGTGCCCGAAGACCTCCCGGACCAGGGTCCGCGTCCGCGGCCCGACCGGCGTCCACCTCCCGCCGAGCGCCCGCCCCACCCGCACGGTCCGCACGATCGCGGCGACCCCGCGCGCGAAGACGCCGACGCCGACCAGCGTCGCGACGACGACGATCCCGAGGCACACGATCTGCAGCGCATCCACGGCCGCCACGCTACTGGCGCCCGCGCCCGCGTCGCACGACCTCGGGCCCGTCTGGCGAGGGAGCCGCGGACGGGCCTCGGGAAACGGTTGCCTCGAGCGCGTTGATAGGGTGGCACCAATCCGCTGTGCATCACGGGGGCGCTGACCGCGTTCGCCGTGCATGCCTGTCCCTGCGTTCAAGAACGGCCCACAGATCGACCCATAGTCAGACCCAGACCCCGCCCCCACAGGACGGAGCCGGACGTTGCTGCTGCTTCTCGCCATCCAGGTGGTTGCCGCCCTCGTCGCGCCCGCTCTCGTCCGGCTCATGGGTCGCAAGGCGTTCTGGGTCCTCGCCCTCGCACCGGCCAGCGCGGCGGTGTGGGCGCTCAGCTGGACGTCGGCCGTCCAGCGCGGTGACGGTCCCACGCAGAGCGTCGAGTGGATCCCGTCGCTGGGCATCGAGCTGACGTTCCGCCTGGACACGCTGTCGTGGCTGATGACGCTCATCGTGGGCGGCGTCGGCGCGCTCGTCCTCGTCTACTGCTCGGCCTACTTCACGACGAGCGCGAGCGGGCTGGGCCGGTTCGCGGCGGTGTTCGTCGCGTTCGAGGGGGCGATGCTCGGGCTGGTCACGGCCGACGACATGATGATGCTCTTCGTCTTCTGGGAGCTCACCACCGTCACGTCGTACCTGCTCATCGGGCACTACGCGGAACGCAAGGCGAGCCGTCGCGCCGCCATGCAGGCGATCGTCATCACGACCGCGGGCGGCCTGGCGATGCTCGTCGGGATCATCCTGCTGGGCGAGGCCGCGGGCACCTACCGGCTGTCGGAGGTGATCGCGCACCCGCCGCAGGGAACCGCCGCGGTGACCGTCGCCATCGTGTGCCTGCTGGCCGGGGCGATCACCAAGTCCGCGCTCATCCCGTTCCACTTCTGGCTGCCCGCGGCGATGGCCGCCCCCACGCCCGTATCCGCGTACCTGCACGCGGCCGCGATGGTGAAGGCCGGTGTCTACCTCGTCGCCCGGTTCGCGCCCGCGTACTCGCTGGACCCGACGTGGCACTGGATCGTCGTCGTCCTCGGGTGCGGCACCCTGCTGCTCGGCGGGTACCGGGCGCTGCGCCAGCACGACCTGAAGCTGATCCTCGCGTTCGGCACGGTCAGCCAGCTCGGCCTGATCATCCTGCTGGTGGGCCTCGGGACACGGGCCGCGGCGCTCGCGGGCCTGGCGATGCTCGGCGCGCACGCGATGTTCAAGGCCGCCCTGTTCCTCGTCGTCGGCGTGGTGGACGCCGCGACCGGCACGCGTGACCTGCGGCGGCTCAGCGGCGTGGGCCGCGTGCTGCCGCTCACCGCGCTGGCCGGCGCCCTGGCGACCGCGAGCATGATCGGCCTGATCCCGTTCGCGGGGTACGTGGCCAAGGAGTCGGCGCTCGAGGCTCTGCACCACGACCCGGTGATCCTGGCGGCGGTGGCCGTCGGCTCGGCACTGACCGTCGCGTACGGGCTGCGGCTGTGGTGGGGGGCCTTCGCGACGAAGAACGCGGTGGTCCCCGCGGGCGTCACCGAGAACGCCCCGGGCGTCTCGCTGCACGCAGGCGGCCAGGAGGATGCGGCTCCGGCGCCGATCAGCCACCCGTCGCTGCTGCTGGTCTGGCCCGCGATGATCCTCGGCGTGCTCGGGCTCGCGGTGGCGCTCCTGCCGCAGCTCGGCGAGCACCTGCTGCTCCCGTACGCGGACACCTACCCCGAGGGCGAGCCCGGGCACCTGGCCCTGTGGGCCGGGATCACGCCGGCCTTCGTGCTGACCCTGGCGATCCTGCTGTCCGGCGCGCTGCTGTTCGTGGTGCGCGACCGCGTCGAGCGGTGGCAGTCGCACCGCTATCGAGGCCCCGAGGCCGACCACGTCTACCGCCGGTTCATGCGCCGCCTCGACGACGTGGCCGCCGACGTCACCGCCGTCACCCAGCGCGGCTCGCTGCCCACCTACCTCGGCCTGATCCTCATGGTGTTCGTCGTCGCGGTGGGTGGCCCGCTGCTCGTCGGCACGCAGCTTCCCGACGACTACGTCGTGTGGGACGACCCCGCCCAGCTCGTGTTCGCGGCGGCGGCGATCGCGTCCGCGCTGCTGGTGACCCGCGCGCGGCGACGCCTCAAGGCCGTGATCCTGCTGGGCATCGGCGGCTACGCGATGGCCGGCCTGTACCTGCTGCACGGCGCGCCCGACCTGGCGCTGACGCAGGTGCTCGTCGAGACCGTCACGCTCGTGGTCTTCGTCCTGGTGCTGCGACGCCTGCCCCCGTACTTCTCCGACCGTCCCCTGGTGGCCAGCCGGTGGGTGCGGCTCGGGATCGGGCTGGCGGTCGGGTTCGTCGTGGCCGGCGTCGCACTCGTCGCGCCCGGTGCACGCCTCGAGCTGCCGGTGTCCAAGGACTTCGCCGACGAGGCCGTGACCTGGGGCGGCGGCAAGAACATCGTCAACGTGACCCTGGTCGACATCCGGGCCTGGGACACGATGGGCGAGATCTCGGTCCTGCTGGTCGCGGCCACCGGCGTCGCGTCGCTCGTCTTCCTCTCCCGGCGGACGGGCGCGATCTTCCGGGCGCAGGACGCCAAGCGCGACCGCGCGGTGTGGGGCGGGTCGAGCGACCCGGCTGCTGCGCTGCGGGTCCGGCCGCCGGCCGACGACGAGGGCGACGTCCCGTCCAGCGCTGCGCGCGACCGCGAGTGGCTGCAAGCGGGCCGGACGCTCGCCCCGCAGCGGCGGTCCATCGTCTTCGAGGTCGTCGTCCGGCTGCTCTTCCACACGATGATCGTCTACTCGGTGTTCCTCCTGTTCAGCGGCCACAACGCGCCCGGCGGCGGCTTCGCGGCGGGCCTGGTCACCGGGATCGCGCTCATCGTGCGCTACCTCGCGGGCGGCCGGTACGAGCTCGGCGAGGCGGCTCCGGTCCAGGCCGGCCTGCTGCTCGGCCTCGGGCTGTTCCTGTCGGCCGGTGTCGGCGTCGTCGCGCTGCTGGTCGGTGGGTCGGTGCTCGAGTCGTGGATCTGGGACATCCACCTCCCGCTCATCGGCGACCTCCACCTGGTGACGAGCCTGTTCTTCGACGTCGGCGTGTACCTCGTCGTCGTCGGCCTGGTGCTCGACATCCTGCGCAGCCTCGGGGCGGAGATCGACCGTCGCGCCGAGACGGGCGAGGACCCGGTCGGCGTGGGCGCGTCCGAGCGGATCACCGCCTACAGCGCTCGTTCGAGCAACGACGGCGGTGCTCGATGATCGACATGAGCCCCAACCTCGTCCTCGTCGTCACCATCGGCGTGCTGTTCGCGACGGGCGTCTACCTGCTGCTGGAGAGGTCGCTGAGCCGCGTCCTGATCGGCGTGATCCTCGTCGGGAACGGCGCCAACCTGCTGTTCCTCGTCGCCGGCGGCGCCGCGGGCCGGCCCCCGATCGTCGGGTCGGGCGAGGGGCCGATGTCCGACCCGCTGCCGCAGGCCATGGTGCTCACGGCGATCGTCATCACGCTCGGCATGACCGCGTTCCTGCTCGCGCTGGCGTACCGCTCGTGGCAGCTGCACCAGCACGACGAGGTGCAGGACGACGTCGAGGACCGCCGCATCGCCCGGCTCGCCGCGCGCGACGAGCGGGCTACGACCGACGCCGACACCGAGGGAACCGGCGAGTCGCTCGACGACGAGGCCGCCGAGGCCCGCGACGAGACGGATCGGGGTGCCCTGTGAGCTGGGTCGTCCCGCTCCCGGTCGTCATCCCGCTGTTCTCCGCGGGCCTCGCGCTCGCGCTCTACCGCCGCCCGAACCTCCAGCGGCTCGTCAGCGTCACGGCGCTCAGCCTGGTGCTGGCGGCGTCGATCACCCTGCTCGTGCTTGCCGACGACGGTCCGGTGGTCGTCGACGTCGGCGACTGGGCCGCGCCGGTGGGGATCAACCTCGTCGCGGACCGGCTCTCCGCGCTCATGCTCACCATCTCCGCGGCGGTCACGCTCTGCGTCCTGCTCTACTCGCTCGCGCAGGGTCAGCAGGACGACGAGGAGTCCGCTCCGGTCTCGATCTACCACCCGACCTACCTGGTGCTGGCCGCCGGCGTCGCCAACGCCTTCCTGTCGGGGGACCTGTTCAACCTCTACGTCGGCTTCGAGGTGCTGCTCGCGGCGTCCTACGTGCTCATCACGCTGGGCGGCAGCGGCGACCGCATCCGCGCGGGGACGGTCTACATCGTCGTCGCCCTGCTGAGCTCGGTGCTGTTCCTCGTCGCGATCGCGATGATCTACGCCGCGTGCGGCACGGTGAACATGGCACAGCTGGCCCTCCGCCTGCCCGACATCGACCCGGGCGTCCGGCTGGTCCTGCAGGTGATGCTGCTGCTCGCGTTCGCCATCAAGGCGGCCATCTTCCCGCTGTCTGCGTGGCTGCCGGACTCCTACCCGACCGCACCCGCACCGGTCACCGCGGTGTTCGCCGGCCTGCTCACCAAGGTCGGCGTCTACGCGATCATCCGCACGCAGACGCTGCTGTTCCCGGGTGGCCAGCTCGACGACGTGCTCATGTGGGCCGCCCTGGCGACGATGCTCGTCGGCATCCTCGGCGCGGTCGCGCAGGACGACATCAAGCGACTGCTCTCGTTCACGCTGGTCAGCCACATCGGCTACATGGTGTTCGGCATCGCCCTGTCGACGCAGGCCGGCTACTCGGCGTCGATCTACTACGTCGTGCACCACATCACCGTCCAGACCGCACTGTTCCTGGTGGTGGGCCTGGTGGAGCGTGCGGGCGGCTCCACGTCGCTGACCCGGCTGGGCGGTCTGGCCAAGGCGGCACCCCTGCTGGCGATCCTCTTCTTCGTGCCCGCCATGAACCTCTCCGGGATCCCACCGCTGTCCGGGTTCCTGGGCAAGGTCGGACTCCTGGAGGCCGGCGTACAACAAGGGACCACGTTGACGTACATCCTGGTCGCAGGTGGCGTCGTCACCTCGCTGCTCACGCTCTACGCGCTGGTGAAGGCGTGGAACAAGGCGTTCTGGCAGACCCCCGAGGAGGTGCGCCCGCCCGTCCGCCTGCCGTTCGGCATGGTGGCCCCGACCGCGGCGCTCGTCGGCGTCGGCCTGGCGCTCACATTCTTCGCCGGCCCGCTGTACGGCTACACCGACCGGGCGGCGGCATCCTTGGAGGCGCGCACCCCGTACATCGACGCGGTCCTCCCGGACGGCGAGCGCGGGCAGGGCGAGTCGGCCGATGCGGCGAGCGGAGGTGGGCACGGGTGACTCCTCACCACCGCCGGATGCGCTGGCACACCCAGTGGCCGACCGTCCTGTGGCTGACCGTCGTCTGGGTCCTGCTGTGGGGCGACCTCTCGGTCGGCAACGTGCTCGCGGGCCTGATCATCGGCTTCCTGGTCACCAACGGCCTGCGCATGGCCCCTATCGACTTCCACGGGCGCCTGCGGCCGCTGGGGATCCTCCGCCTGTTCACGCGCTTCGCGATCGACCTCGTGCGGGCGTCCTTCGAGGTCAGCCTCATCGCCCTGCGGCCCGGCTACCAGCCGCGCGGCGCGGTGATCGGCGTGCAGCTGCGCAGCCATTCCGACCTGTACCTGACCATGACCGCCGAGCTGACGTCGCTGGTGCCCGGCTCGCTCGTCGTCGAGGCCCACCGGCTCACCGGCAAGCTCTACCTGCACGTGCTCGACGTGCGCCAGAGCGGCGGCATCGAGGCGGCGCGGCAGTCGGTGCTCGACCAGGAGGAGCGGGTGCTGCGGGCGTTCGCGTCCGACGAGGAGCTCGCGGCGGCAGGGCTGGTGAGCCGACCATGACCGTCGTCGTCATCATCTGCGGGGTCCTGCTCACCGTCGGGGCGGCCCTCTCGATCATCCGCGTGGAGAAGGGCCCCTCCATGCTCGACCGGACGGTCGGCCTGGACATCGTGGTCACGACGATGATCGCGGCGATGGCGATCTACGCCGCCGTCAACCGTCGCACGGACGTGGTGCCGATCCTCGTCGTCCTGTCGATGGTGGGCTTCGTCGGGTCGGTGACCATCGCCCGCTTCGCGTCCGTCGAGCCCGAGGGCGAGGGCCGCGTGCGCACCCGCGAGGAGATCGCCGCCGAGGAGGCCGAGCGGATCGCCGCGGAGGACGAGGCCGAGGAGGCCCGCCGGCTGGGCCGCCGCGAGAACGCCGACGAGCGCCACGACGGGGAGGTCCGATGACCTGGGACACGGTCGCCGACGTCGCGTCGGCCATCTGCCTGTTGGGCGGCGCGTTCCTCGCGTTCGCGGCCGGCGTCGGCGTGCTGCGCTTCCCCGACCTGCTCTCGCGCATGCACGCCGGCACCAAGCCGCAGGTGCTCGGGCTGGTGCTCGTGCTCCTCGGGCTCGCGCTGCGGCTGCGGTCCGGGGGTGCCGTCTGGGCGTTGGCGCTGGTGGCCGTGTTCCAGATGCTCACCGCACCCGTCGCCGCGCACATGGTCGGGCGGGCCGGCTACCGCACGCGCAAGATCCGCGACGACCTGCTGGTGGTCGACGAGCTGACCACGGACATGGCCCAGGCCACCCAGCAGTCCGCCGAGCGCGAGGACTAGACCGCCGCCCGCGGCGCTCTGGGCGAGATCGAGACGCCCGCCGATCGAACAGCCAGCGCGGCGCTCCTGGTCGTGGCGGCTCGGTCAGTCGAAGTAGTCGTCGTCGTCGTCCTCGATCGCGGCGACCACGTGAGCGGCGCCGCGGGTGGCGAGCACCCGGGAGATCGCGACGAGAGCGCCCGTGACCGCAGCGGCCGTGACCAGCTCGGTCAGGTTCGCGTTGGTGTCGTCGTCGGCGGTGGGCGGCTTGTGGCCCGTCTGGGCCTTCCACACGCTCGAGATGACCTTCTGCACCAGCCACGCCGCGATCAGGGTGGCGGCCGCGCCGATGATCTTCGCGAGGATGGACGACTTGGGCTTCTCGGACATGTGGGCCACGCTACTGGCCGCGAGGCCCCGGGCGCGCCCCGTACGGGCGTAGGATCGCCGACGAACGACAGGGGAGCGTCAGGCCTCAGGGCCTGGACGCTGAGAGTGCGGGCCTCCGCAGACCCTCGAACCTGATCCGGTTGATACCGGCGTAGGGAGTCGGGCTTCTCAGTCCTCGTGGTCGCGTCCCTCGGGGCGTTCCCGCGACGACCCCCTCCTTTTCGACCAAGGAGGAGCATCACCCATGGCGAGAACACTCTCGCTCACCGCGGTCGCGGTTCTGGCGGCCGCCTCGCTCACCGCCTGCTCGGCGATCGGTACGAGCGACGACCCGTCGTCGTCGGGCAGCACCGGCACCGTCACGCTCGTCACGCACGACTCGTTCGCGTTGTCCGACGGCCTTCTGGACACGTTCACCGAGGAGACCGGGCTGACCGTCAAGGTCGTCCAGCCCGGCGACGCCGGCACCCTGGTCAACCAGCTCGTGCTCACCAAGGACGCACCGCTGGGCGACCTGGTCTACGGCATCGACAACTCGTTCGCGTCACGCGCGATCGACGAGGGCGTGGTCGAGGACTACGTGTCCACCGTGCCCGCGGCGAAGGATGCCGCCGAGTACGCGGTGGCCGGTTCGGACGCCCTGACGGCGATCGACAAGGGCGACGTCTGCATCAACGTGGACCACGCCTGGTTCGCGGCTCACGGCACGCCCGAGCCCGCGACCCTCGAGGACCTCACCAAGCCGGCGTACAAGGACCTGACGGTCGTACCCAACGCGGTCACCTCGTCGCCCGGGCTCGCGTTCCTGCTGGCCACCGTCGGCGCGTTCGGCGAGGACGGGTACCTGCCGTACTGGTCCGCCCTCAAGGCCAACGGCGTCCAGATCGCCGACGGATGGTCGGACGCCTACGAGACCGACTTCTCCGGCGGCGGGGGCGGCGGCCCGCGGCCGATCGTCCTGTCGTACTCGTCGTCGCCGCCGTTCACCGTGCCCGAGGGCGGCACCGACCCGACCACCGGCGCGCTGCTCGACACCTGCTTCCGGCAGGTCGAGTACGCGGGCGTCCTGACGGGTGCCGCCAACCCGACCGGCGCCGAGAAGCTGTTGGACTTCCTGCTCTCCGACCAGGTGCAGGCCGACATCCCCGGGTCGATGTACATGTACCCGGTCAGCTCGTCCGTCGACCTGCCCGCCGAGTGGGCGTCGTGGGCGCCGCTCGCGACGGAGCCCTTCGAGGTCTCCCCCGCCGACATCACCGCCAACCGTGAGGCGTGGCTCGAGCAGTGGTCCGCCACGGTGATCGGCTGATCCCGTGACGACGACGCTCGCCCGTCCCGCGACCCCGGCCCACGCGCCGCGGTCGTCGGGACGGGCGCGCGTCGTCGCCTTCTGGACGGTGGCCGTCGTCGTCCCGCTGCTGTTCCTCGGCGTCTTCTTCGCCTGGCCGGTCGCGGTGATGATCGGCAAGGGGTTCGTGGTCGACGGGCACCTGGACCTGTCCGGGTTCGCCGAGGTGTTCTCCCGCGAGCGGACCTGGCGGATCATCGGGCTGACGGTCGCGCAGGCCACGTTGGCGACGATCATCTCCGTGCTCCTCGGGGTGCCCGGCGCGTACGTGCTCTACCGGCACTCGTTCCGCGGGCGGGCGGTGGTCCGGGCGCTCGTGACCGTGCCGTTCGTCCTGCCGACGGTCGTGGTCGGCGTCGCGTTCCGGTCGCTGCTCGTGGACGGGGGACCGCTCGGGTTCCTGCAGCTCGACGGCACGTTCGCGGCCATCGTCGCGGCCCTCGTGTTCTTCAACTACGCGGTCGTCGTGCGGGCGGTCGGCGGGCTGTGGGAGCGACTCGACCCGCGCGCCGAGCAGGCCGCCCGCGCGCTCGGCGCCTCCCCGTGGAAGGCGTTCCGGACGGTCACGCTCCCGGCCCTGACGCCCGCCATCGCCTCCGCCGCCTCGCTCGCGTTCCTGTTCTGCGCCACCGCGTTCGGCACCGTGCTCATCCTGGGCGGTCTCCAGTTCGGCACCATCGAGACCGAGATCTGGATCCAGACCACGCAGTTCCTCGACCTGCGCGCCGCCGCCGTCCTGTCCGTCGTCCAGCTCGTCGTCGTCGCCGGGGTGCTCGTGGTGGCCGGACGGGCGAGGTCGCGACGAGAGCGCGCGCTGGCCCTCTCGTCGGAGCCGGCACGTGCCCTGTCGTTGCGCCGGCCCGCCGGCATGCCGCCGGGTGACGGGCACGGGCTGTCGCTCGCGGCCGCGGCGGTCACGGCGGTCGTCGTCCTTCTCATCGCGACGCCGCTGGTCAACCTCGTCGTCCGGTCGCTGCACACCCCGCGCGGCTGGTCGCTGGACAACTACACCGCCCTCGGAACGACGGGCGGGTCGCTGACCGTGACCGTCTGGCAGGCCGCGCTGAACTCGCTGCGGATCGCGGTCGACGCGACGACGATCGCGCTCGTGGTCGGCGGGCTCGTGGCCCTCGTCGTGTCGCGACGACCTCGACGCGCCGCCGCGCGACGCGCCGTCGTCGGGCTGGACGCGCTCTTCATGCTCCCGCTCGGGGTGTCCGCGGTGACTGTCGGGTTCGGGTTCCTGCTGTCGATGCACCACCCGTTCGGGCTGCCCGTGGACCTGCGCACGAGCCCGCTGCTCGTGCCGATCGCGCAGGCCGTCGTCGCCGTGCCGCTCGTGGTCCGCACAGTGCTGCCGGTGCTGCGCGCGATCGACCCGCGGCTGCGCGAGGCCGCCGCGACGCTCGGCGCCTCGCCGTTCCGGGTGCTGCGGACCGTGGACCTCTCGCTGGCCCTGCGGTCGCTGGGGCTGGCCGTCGGGTTCGCGTTCGCGGCGTCGCTGGGGGAGTTCGGCGCGACGTCGTTCCTGGCCCGACCCGACCGGCCGACCCTGCCCGTGGTGATCTTCCGGCTCATCGGCCGGCCCGGGCCCGACAACTACGGCATGGCGCTCGCGGCGTCGGTGGTGCTGGCAGTGCTGACCACGCTCATCGTCGCGACCTGCGAGAAGCTGCGGACGGCCGGGGCGGGAGGCGACTGGTGACGCTGCACATCGACGACGTGGTGGTCCGGTACGGACCGGCGACTGCGGTGGACCACGTCTCGCTGGCGGTGCACGCCGGCGAGGTCGTCGCGCTGCTCGGTCCGTCCGGCTGCGGCAAGTCGTCGCTGCTGCGCGCGGTCGCGGGTCTCGAGCCGTTGGCCTCCGGGTCGGTTTCCTGGGACGGGTCGTCCCTGGCGGGGGTGCCCGTGCACCGGCGCGGGTTCGGCCTGATGTTCCAGGACGGCCAGCTCTTCGCGCACCGGGACGTGGCCGGCAACGTCGCGTACGGCCTGCCGCGGGGGTCGTCGGTCGCGGGCCTGCTGGAGCTCGTTGGGCTCTCGGAGTACGGGTCGCGGTCCGTCGAGACCCTGTCCGGCGGTGAGCGCCAGCGCGTCGCCCTCGCCCGGGCGCTCGCCCCGCAGCCGCGGCTGCTGCTCCTCGACGAGCCGCTGTCCGCCCTCGACCGGACGCTGCGCGAGCGGCTCGCCGTCGACCTGCGCGCTGCCCTCGTCGCGACCGGCACGACCGCCCTGTTCGTCACGCACGACCACGACGAGGCCTTCGCCGTCGCCGACCGCGTCGGCGTGATGGCAGCCGGGCGCCTGCTGCAGGTCGCCGAGCCGGCCGTGCTGTGGCGGGAACCCGCCTCTCGCGAGGTCGCCTCGTTCCTCGGGTACGAGGCGTTCGTCCCCGCGTCCGTGGACGCGGCCGCCCCGCTGCGCGAGGCCCTCGGCACCCGGCTCCGGGACGACTCGACGATCGCGCTCGCCGAGGGCGCGTTCGTCGTCGGGCGGTCCGGCGTTGCCAAGGGCACGGTCACGGGCGTCGCCTCCCGCCGGGGCCGCTCGGAGGTCCGCGTCGAGGTCGACGGCATCGGCGCGGTGACGGCGCTCGGTCCCGTCGGCGGTCGCTGGGTGCCCGGCGACGTGGTCGAGCTGGGCGTCGAGCCGGACGCGCTGGCCGTCCTCCCGCTCTGACCTCGTCGACCGGGACGGGAGGCTCCGCAAGGTCGAGGCGGACATCGGTCACGACGAGCCGTTGGTGATCGTCGTGGAGAAGTCCTCGTCGACGAGCGTCCCCGGCTTTCCCCTCCTGACGCCCCGGGCTACCGTCGGTGGGAAGAGGGCGAGGTGAGCAGCGATGACGCTGGAGAACCGTGAGGTCGTGTCGGTCGACATCCCCGTGCCGCTCGCGACGTTGTGGCCGTACCTGCGCGAGCCGAGGCTCGTGCACCGCTGGTTCGGCTGGGACTACGAGGGGCTCGACGCCGAGATCGCCTCGATGTTCGACGCCGAGCCGGTCGAGGCGCACGACGTCGTCGGCGAGGCCACCATCCACACGCTGACCTGGCCGCACCACGACGTGCTCACCGCCCGGTCGACCGTGTCCCTGCCGGGCCACACGCGCCTGTCGGTCACGCGCCGCAGCCACCAGGGGACGTCGTCGTACGACGGGATCCGCGACGAGGTCGACGAGGGCTGGATCGCGTTCGTGCACCAGCTGGCCTTCGCCGTCACCGTCCATCCCGGCGAGGAGCGACGGACGCTGTCGGTGTTCGGCCTGGACGCGGGCGGCCCGGGCGACCGGCTCCTCGACCACGCCGGCATCGCCGACATCCGCAGCGTCCCCGTCGGCGGTCACGTGCAGGCCCGCCGACCCGACGGCACCCTGCTCGGCGGCACCGTCGACTACATGACGCCCATGCAGTTCGGGCTGCGGCTGCACGGGATCAGCGCGATCTACTTCGTCATCATGGAGACGCCCGCGGCGGCCGCCCCGCCGCACGGCACCGTCGGCGCCATCCTGTCCACGTACGGTCTCGACGAGGGCACGTTCGCCGAGGTCCGCGACCGCTGGGACCACTGGTGGGCTGCGTCGATGCCGCGGTCCGTCAGGACGCCTTGATCGCCGCCGTCCCGATGAGGACCGCGGCCGCGATGCCGGCCAGCGACCGGACGTGGTTGGCGACCATCCAGGACCGGTAGAAGTCCACCCAGGTCGTCGTGCCCTGGGCGAGCGCGTCGTTGAGGGGCACGTTGATGCCGGCCGTCGTCCCGATCACGCCGACCAGGAACAGAGCCGAGCCGACGATCAGCAGCCCGTCGCGCTGCCTGACGCCGGCGATGCCGGTCGCGACCGTCAGGACGGCCGTACCGAACAGCACGATCATCAGCGGGGGCCGCTGCGCCGTCACGTTGATCGAGCTCATCGCGACCGTGGCCCTCTCCGGGCCGAGCCGGTTGAGCGCGGGCATGACGAACGTGGAGAACGCGAGGAGGATGCCGCCGCTCACCGCGGACCCGACGGCTGCTGCGAGCTTCATCGCCACACGTCCGCGTTGGCCCGCGCGAACGCCGTGAAGTCACGCGGCTCGCGGCCCAGCACGTCGTGGACGCCCGTGCTGAGGTGCGCGTTGTGGCCGTCGAACAGCTCACGGAAGAGCGTGAGGACCAGGTCGAGGTCGTCCGGCGGCATCCCCTCGGGCCGGAAGTCCTCGGGCGCGATGCTCCGGAACGCGATCTCCCGCCCGGCGGCGTCGGCGATCTCCCGCACGGCGTCGGCGAACGACAGCAGGCGAGGTCCGGTCAGCTCGTAGAGCTCGCCGGCATGACGGGTGTCGACGAGGGTCGCGACCGCCGCGTCCGCGAGGTCGTCGACGTCGAGGAAGGGCTCCGGGGTGTCGCCGACGGGCAGCGCGAGGACGCCGTGGCGCACCGCCTCGAGGAACAGTCCCTCCGAGAAGTTCTGCGCGAACCAGCTGGCGCGCAGGACGGTGGTCTGCGGGGCAGCCTCCAGGAGCGCGTCCTCGGCCTCCTGCGCCTGCGGCTCGCCGCGGCCGGAGAGGAGCGTGATCGCGTCGAGGTGGCTCGCGTGCTTGCCGAACGCCGCCAGGTGGTCGGGCGCGGTGGGGACGGCGACGTCCGGTGCGTAGGCGATGTACGCCCGGTCGACGCCGTCGAGGGCGGCCTCCCACGTGTCGGGTCGGTCCCAGTCGAACGGCGGGGTGCCGTTACGTGAGCCGCGTCGGACGTCGAGTCCACGGGCTTCCAGACGAGCTGCGACGCGGCTGCCGGTCTTGCCGGTGCCGCCGGCGATGAAGGTTGTCATGCGTCCATCTGAGCCCTGTTCGGCGAGCGTCTGAATGGTTGAGGAGCGCGTTGTCATACGTGAACGTCTACGCTGGGTGGATGGACCCGCTCTCATCGGTGCTCGCCGGGCCGTCCGCCCGCGGTGCCTTCGTGCTGCGCTGCTCGCTCGAACCGCCCTGGGCCCTGCGCGCCGAGGACCGGTCGCCGCTCACCGTCCTGGCCCTCGTGCGCGGTCATGCGTACCTGATCCCGACGGACGGCGATCCGGTCCTGCTGCGGGCCGGTGACGTCGCGGTGCTGCGGGGGACGCAGGACTACACGATCGCCGACGACCCCTCCACCGAGGCCCAGGTCCGCATCGACCCGGGCCAGGTCTGCGTCTGGTTGGGGTCCGACGCCCCGCCGATGACCGAGCTCGGCGTCCGCACCTGGGGCAACTCGCCCGACGGCAGCACGCTCGTCCTGACCGGCGCCTACGAGTCGCAGACGATGGTCGGCAAGCGCGTGCTGACCGGGCTTCCGGCGATCGTCGTCGCGCCCCGGGAGCACGTGCCCAGTGCCCTGATCGACTACCTGGCCGCCCAGATCTCCCGCGACGAGCCCGGGCAGGTCGCCGTCCTGGACCGCATGCTCGACCTCGTCCTCATCGCGGTGCTGCGGTGGTGGTTCGCGTCCACGGCCGACGCCGATGCCGACGCCGCCGGCTGGTACCGAGCATCGGCCGACCCGGTCGTCGGGAAGGCCCTCCTCCTGATGCAGGAGCAGCCCGCCGTGCCGTGGACGGTCGAGGGCCTCGGCGCGACGACCGGGCTGTCCCGCGCCGCGTTCGCCCGGCGGTTCACGGCCCTCGTCGGCGAGCCGCCCATGTCCTACCTGACCGGTTGGCGGATGTCGCTCGCCGCCGACCTGCTCGAGGAGCCCTCCGCGACCGTCGCGTCCGTCGCGCGGCAGGTCGGGTACGGCACGCCGTTCGCCTTCTCCACCGCGTTCAAGCGTGAGCACCAGGTCAGCCCGCAGCAGTACCGCGCGAACCTCGTCGCGACGCCCGCCTGAGCGCGCGGGGCCGCACCTCGCCTCGTCGCGACTAGAGCTTGAGCTGCCACTCGCCCGACCCGCCGGCCGGGCGGAAGCCGAGCCCGACGTTGATGGCGAGCATGTAGGAGTTCTCCTCGGCGTTCCAGGTGCCGACGCGTCGCACGGCGGGGAGCTCGGACGCGAGCCGCTGCAGGTTCGCCGCCTTGACCAGCATCCCGAGCCGGTGACCGCGGTGCTCCTTGAGCACGAGCGTGTCGTTCTGGTAGACGAACTCCGGCTTGTCGGGCACCGTCATGAGCTCGGTGAACGCCGCGAGCGTGTGCGTCGGGACGTGCTCCACGGCCATCACCAGGAGCCCCAGGCCGCGCTCCGCGAGCTGCTTCTCGGTGGAGCGGATCCGGGCGCCGTCCCAGACCTCCGCGTCGAGCTCGAGCTCGCCCAGCGGCGTGTCCGTGCTCATCCGCGAGGCCAGGTACGCGTAGCCGTCGAGCCACTCCTCGGGGCAGTGGTGCGCCCACGACACGAGCCGGTAGTCCGGTCCGGCGTGCTCCGCGGCGTCTCGTCGCAGGCGCTCGACGTGGTCGGGCTCGAAGGGGAGGTCGAACACCGAGAAGCGGGCCACCTGCCCGAGCTCGAACCCCCGTTTCGTCAGGAAGCGGGTGGGCTCGGCGGTGGCGAGCACGCGGCCCTCGCCCGTCGCCGGCGCGAGCGTGTCCGGGCCAGGCTCCGGCTCGGAGCGCTGGTCGGTCGACGCCTGGAACGTGGTGCGGCCCGCGTCCGTCGCGACCCGGACCGCGGCCTCGTACAGGTCGGAGCCGATGCCCCGGCGCCGCTGCTGCGGGTCGACGCCGATCTCGACGATCGCCGTGTGGGTGTTGTCCGTCAGCGGCATGTTCAACGCGGCGTAGCCGAGGGCGTCGTCCGGGCTGGCGTCCCCGCCCTCGCGCACGGCCACCAGCCGCACCTTGCGGACGTACGCCTGGTCGTGCAGCGCGCCGAGGATCTCGTGCGCCGCCCGCTCGAAGTCGCGGGTGCCCCAGGTGTCCAGGAGCGTCGCGTTCTGCACCCGGACCAGCCCGTGCAGCAACCACGCCTCCGGGTCGCTCGTGCCCTCCAGGTGCGGGATCTCGCGGATCGACCACGTCGTCATGTCGTCCACCCTCCCGCCCGGGGCCGTGCAGGTCGACCCCTTTTTCGCCGTCGAGCGCCCGCAGGCGCTCAGTCCTCACCTGCGCTCTCCCCGCCCCTCCCGCCCCGCATCCCGCCCCTCACCTCCGCCCTTTACCTCCTGCCCTCGCGCCCTGCCCCTCGCGCCCTGCCCCTCACCTCCTGCCCTCGCGCCCTGCCCCTCGCGCCCCGCCCCTCACCTCCTGCCGCACGCCCTGCCCCTCGCGCCCGGCGCCTCAGCTCTCTCGCCCTTTCCTCCGCAACGTCCGCGTTCGTGTGGCCTATAACCCTCATGAGCGCGGACGTTGCGGCCTTTCCAGCGTCAGCGCCCTCGGACCACGGCCGCCACGCGGGTGCGGAGGTTCGCGCGGTCGCGGCGGTTCTCGCTGGCGATCGGTGCAGGTCGGCTCCGTCGGATCCGTACGTCCGGTAGCATAAGTTCGGTTCACCGAACTTCTAGGAGAGCAGATGCGCAGCAGCGCCGAGGTCGATGTCGACCAGGCCCCCGCCGCGGCGTCCCGGCGCCGGTTCGCGTTCCTGCTCGGACCCGCCTTCGTCGCGGCGATCGCGTACGTCGACCCCGGCAACGTCGCCGCCAACCTGACGGCGGGCGCGCGCTACGGCTACCTGCTGCTGTGGGTGCTCGTCGTCGCCAACGCCATGGCCGTGCTGGTCCAGTACCAGTCCGCGAAGCTGGGGCTCGTCACTGGGCAGTCGCTCCCGGGTCTGCTCGGCCAGCGGTTGCGACGAGGTCCGCGGCTCGCCTTCTGGGCCCAGGCGGAGCTCGTCGCCGCCGCCACCGACATCGCCGAGGTCGTCGGCGGCGCGATCGCCCTGAACCTGCTGTTCGGGGTGCCGCTGCCGCTGGGCGGGCTGATCGTCGGCGTCGTCTCGCTGCTCCTGCTGCTCACGCAGAACAGGTACGGGCAGTCACGGTTCGAGCTGGTGATCGTCGGCCTGCTCGCGATCATCTCCGTCGGGTTCCTGGCCGGCCTGTTCGTCGTCCCGCCCGACGCGCGCGGCGTGCTGTCCGGGCTGGTCCCGCGGTTCGACGGTCCCGGCTCGGTGCTGCTCGCGGCGTCGATGCTCGGCGCGACCGTCATGCCGCACGCCATCTACGTCCACTCGGCCCTCGCCCGCGACCGCCACGGCGCCCGTTCCGACGTCCCCCGGATCCTGCGCGCGACCCGCTGGGACGTCGGCACCGCGCTCGCCATCGCGGGCATCGTCAACATCGGTCTGCTCCTCCTGGCCGCGGCCGCGCTGCGCGGCGTCTCCGGAACCGACTCGATCCCCGGCGCCTACGACGCGATCGTCGCCGCACTGGGTATCGGCATCGGCATCGCGTTCGCGATCGGCCTCCTGGCCTCGGGCCTCGCCTCGACGTCCGTCGGCGCCTACGCCGGAGCGACGATCATGGAGGGCCTGCTGCACCGTCGCGTGCCGCTGATCGTGCGCCGAGCCGTGACGCTCATCCCGGCGCTGGTCCTGCTGGCCATCGGAGCCGACCCCACCTGGACCCTGGTGATCTCGCAGGTGATCCTCTCGTTCGGCATCCCCTTCGCGGTCATCCCCCTGGTCCGCCTGACCCGCTCGGCCTCCGTGATGGGTCGCTACCGCAACGGCCCTCGCCTCCACGCGACCCTCCTGCTGGTCGTCGCCCTGGTGGTAGCCCTCAACCTGACCTTGATCCTCCTGCTAGCCCTGGGCTGACCAGCGCCGGTCGCCGAGTGCCGACCCGGCCTAGCCGCGAACGCGGCACTATGTCGCCATCGCGGCACTAGGTACTGCCGCGCTGGAGACAAACTGCCGCGGTCGTCATCCGGACAGGACCCTGCGCCGGCGGATCGCGCCGGCGGCCTCTTCGGGGAGGTGCGGCAGCAGGCGCCGAGCGAGATCGCCTGCCGTGCGGAGGTCCTCGCGCGTGACGTGAATGCACCGCCAATCCGCTTCGACGATCGCATCGTGACGGCGCTTCTCGCGCAGGACGAAGTCGGCGTCCGAGCTCCCGTACTTGCTCCGTCCGTCGTACTCGACGAGCAATCGCCACTCAGGCCAACCCATGTCAGCCCAGAAGGTGCCGAGCCGAGTGCGCACCTCCAGCTGGGTCACCGGCGGCGGGAACCCGTCTCGCAGCAGAGCGAAACGGCACGTGCTCTCGCCTGGTGACTCGGCCCCAGGATCTGCGAGCTCGATCAGGGCCCGAGCGCGTGCAGAGCCTCGCGTTCCGGTTGCCGACCCGGCGCGCAGCACGAGCTCGTCGCGCGACAGACCGGCCCGCAGGGCGCCGTCGAGAAGGACGAGACCCGCGACCGGTCGCATCGTCACCGCGCAGTCCCACGCCGTTCGAGCCAGCGAGGTCACCGGTATCCCGTGAGCAACAGTGATGTCCCCCTCCGGCGGCATCGGGTGGTGCCGGACGATCTGCTGATCTCGTCGAGAGCTGGGTGCGGACGCCTGGTACACGTGGGTGAGCGTCGGCACCTGCCATTGCGGAAGCCGGTGGAGCACAGCCGACGACGCGTGGCTGAAGCAGTGCTCGGACGTCATCCTCGCCTGAACTCCCAGGATCCTGGCGAGAGCCAGGGCCTCAGCGCCCGCAGTTCCCGCTGCACGCACGTACACGCCGCGGCCGATTCGCATGAGGCGTCCGTCAGCGATCCCGCGCGCGAGCTGATCCGGCGCGTGGTCGCGTGCGAGGAGTATCGGCGGACTCTTGATCGAGGCACGTTCGAGCGGGGATCCGGGGCGCACAGGCATGGAGGCGATGGTCACTGACCCCTGGGCGCCCAAGGGCAGCGGTCGGTGCGTCGTCGAGCGGCCGGGGTTGGGGACGGGTCAGCCCCGCCGACGAACGCGGCAGTTCCACACCAACGCGGCACTAGCAACTGCCGCGTTCGGGAGGAACTGCCGCGTTCGTCTGCGAGATGGGGCGCAGGCGTCAGGAGGCGGGTGGGGAGTCCAGGGCGGCTAGGCGGGACTCCAGGTGGGTGCGTTCTGTGGGGTTGGTGACCAGGGTGAGGGCCTCGCGGTAGGCCGTCGCCGCGGCGGTCGGGTTGCCGGCGCGGACCAGGAGCTCGGCTCGGACTGCCGGGACGCGGTGGTGTCGGGGGAGCTGCTCCTCCAGTCCGTCCAGGAGCAGCAGACCTGCGGACGGGCCCGAGGCCTCCGCGACCGCGACCGCGCGGGCCAGGCGGACGACCGGGGAGCCCGTGAGTCGTTCGAGCTGGAGGTAGAGGCCGGCGATGACGTCCCAGCGGGTGTCGGCGGCGGTCGGGGCGGTGGCGTGCTCGGCGGCGATGAGCGCCTGGAGCCGGTACTCCTCGGCGAGGCGTGAGACGACCGAGGCGGTCGAGGTGGTCAACGAGTCGGCGGGTGCGTCGACGGACGACGGATCGGCCCCGGACGAGGACGCGCCAGCCGGCGAGCGCCCGCTCCCGGACGGGGGCCCGCCCGCCGACGGCCCGCTCGTCAATGACGGCCCGCTCGCAAATGACGGCCCGCCCGCCGATGAGGGTGCGGCGGTCCGGGGGCGGGGGGTGCCGGCGGTCGGGAGGGTCGGGGGGAGGGACTCGAGGAGCGTGATGCCCTCGGCGATCTCGTCGCGGTGCCAGCGGGAGCGGTCCTGGTCGGGCAGCAGGACCAGGGTGCCGTCGGGGGCGAGCCGGGTGTCGCGACGGGAGTGCTGCAGGAGCAGGAGGGCCAGCAGCGCGCGGACGACGGGGCGGCCCGGCAGCAGGGAGTCGAGGACGCGCAGGAGGCGGATCGCCTCGTCGCCGAGGTCGACGCGTAGCGGGACCGCGCCCACGCCCGGGTGGTACCCCGAGGTGAAGGCGAGGTAGACGACGGTCGCGACGACATCGAGGCGCTCGTCGAGGCGGGCCGCGGGAGGGGTCGCGAAGGGGATGCCCGAGGAGGCGAGCCGCTTCTTGGCGCGGGTCAGCCGGGCGGCCATGGCGGTCTCCTGGACGAGCAGGAGCCGGGCGATCTCGGTCGTGGTCAGGCCGACGACGAAGCGCAGCGTCAGGGCGACGCGGTCGTCAGGCGCGATCGCGGGATGGCAGCAGGCGAAGATCAGCCGGAGCTGCTCGTCGGCGAGGTGTGCCCCGGGGTCGACGACGGCCGCGGCGGCGGCGCGCATCTCGTCGTCGACCACCATCAAGGGTTCCTTCCGGCGATGGACCGCCTCGGAACGGAGTCGGTCGAGGACGCGACGGCGCGCCGCGGTGAGCAGCCAGGCGCCGGTGTTCGTCGGCACGCCGTCCACGGGCCAGTGCCGGGCGGCGGCCTCGAACGCGTCCGAGACGGCGTCCTCGGCCAGGTCCGGACGCGCGTACTGGCCGATCAGCAGGCCGATCAGGCGCGACCAAGACGTCTGCCACGCGGCGGCGAGGGCGACGGCGGCGGCCTCACGCTCCTCGGGGGAGGGCGAGGACGGATCTGCGGAGTCCGTGGCCGGACCCGTCGACACGTCGGGCGGTGCGGCCGACGGGTCGGCGAGCTCGTCGAAGAGCGGTTCCGTCACGTGACCTCCGCGGGCCGCACCTCGTAGGTTCCTTCGGACGGGAGCGTGTCGAGCACCTCGTCGAGCGACGCGGCGTCGACCAGCGCGAACCCGGAGAGGTCCGCGGCGACCCCGTCGAAACCCGAGGGGTGCACGGCGCTGTCGACGACCAGTGTGCCGGTGTCCGGGGGTGCGAGCGTGACGCCGGACGGCAGCGACGAGCCGAAGGCCAGCACGACGAACTTCACTGGAACGACTCGCGGTCGGTCGCGCGGATCTCGACGTGCTCTCCGTTGAGGACGAGCCCGCCGGCGACGTCGGACACCCCCCCCGGCCGGCCGGGCGCAGGMCGCGCGCCSGGGCGGCCGAGGCGAGCGGCGCGCCGCTGCTGATGGGCCAGCCGTTGTCGGCGCAGAAGGTCTGGAACGCGTCGTGCGCGGCCCGGGCCTGAGCGAACTCTGACGGGGTCAGGGCGGCGTCGCGCTCCTCGGACCGGTGCAGCAGCACCATGTACTCGGTCATGTCGGTTCCCTTTCCGGGGGGACGGTGATGACCGGATGACGGTCGGGGTCGGGACGGATCGACATCACATCTGTGCGATCTCGCGGACCTCGATCGTGTACTCGGGCAGGAGCCGCGCGTGGTCGATCGCGGCGCTCACCGAGGGTGCGTCGACGAGGTAGTAGCCGCCCAGCTGCTCGGCGGTCTCCGCGAACGGGCCCTCCCAGACCGTCGCGTCCTCGCCGGCACGCCGGATCGTCGTCGCCGTCGACACCGACCGCAGCGCCTCGCCGCCCTCGATCGTGACTCCGAACTCGGCGGCCCGGGTCGAGTACGCGTCGTGCTCGCTGTAGTACCGGGCGATCAGCGCCTCGTCGGCCGACGCCCAGATGCGTTCGTCCTGGTACATCAGGACGAGGTACCGGGTCACGGGTGCAGGATGACCGGCCGCAGCTCGGCGCCGCCCCGGCCGCCGTCGGTCACCAGCATCTCGCCGGTCAGCCTCGCGAGGCCGTGGGGGTCGTCGGTCTCGAAGACGTAGTAGCCGCCGAGGTACTCGGCCGTCTCGCTGAACGGGCCGTCGGTGACCTCGACGGGACCGCCCTCGCTGCGGCGGACGTTCAGGGCCTTGGACGAGAAGTCGAGCTCCTCGCCGCCGATCATCTTGAAGCCCTGCTCGGCGCACGCCTGCGCGTAGGCCTGGTGCTCGCCCATGATCCGGTCCTTGACCTCCTGCGACGCCGACTCCCAGAACCCCTCGTCGCCGTACAGCAACACCATCCACGTCGCGCTCATCGCTGGTCTCCTCGGGTCTCGTCGGGGCCCCCTTACTGTGCCCCGTCGGGGGGATGACGCGCGAGGGTCGCGAAAATCGACAACCTGAGCCGATGTATCGATAGGACTTGTCAAAGTTCTATCAACGATATATCGTTGACGACATCCGGTGGAGAGCAACACCTCCCGGACGCCGCAGAGCCCGACGCGATCCCGCGCCAGCCGGCGACGCCCCCAGGCCGTACAGGCCCGGGCACCGAACCTTCAAGGAGAACCACTCATGCGACACCACACACACGATGAGACGTCTGATCCTCGCGGCCGTCAGCGCCGCGGCGACTTCCCGAGCGCTCCGTACGGCGAGGGCTTCGACCCGCGCCGCGGCGCCTTCTACCCCCGCGGCGAGCACGGCGGCGGCCCCCGGGGCCCCCGCGGCTTCGGCGGACCCGGCTTCGGCGGACCCGGCTTCGGCGGCCGCGGACCCGGTCGGCGTGCCGGACGCGGCGACATCCGAGCCGCCGTCCTGCTGCTCCTGAAGGAGCAGCCGATGCACGGCTACCAGCTGATCCAGGAGATCGGCGAGCGGTCCGGCGGCCAGTGGCGGCCGAGCCCGGGCGCCATCTACCCGGCGCTGAGCCTGCTCGAGGACGAGGGCCTGGTGGTCATCACCGCCGAGTCCGGTCGCAAGCTCGCCAGCCTCACCGAGGCCGGCACCGCGTACGTCACCGAGAACGCCGAGCAGCTCGGCAGCCCGTTCGAGGACGCCGCCAGCCGGCCCACCTCGCCGGGTCGCAACCTGCGCGGTGCCCTCGAGGCGCTCGCCGCGGCGGCCCACCAGGTCGTCCGCACGGGCACCGACGAGCAGGCCACGGCCGCGCTCGCGGTCCTCGAGCGCTCGCGCCGGGACCTGTACCTGATCCTCGCCGGCGACGCGCCGGTCCAGGACGCCCCTGCGGAGGCCTGACCTCCGCAGGAACCGACGGCCCCCGCGACTCCGGTCGTGGGGGCCGTCGTCGTTCAGGCGCGAGCTGCGGCCAGCCGCGCACCTCGGCGGACCTCGGCGACGGCGCACGCGTAGGCGATGACCACCACCAGGGCCAGGCCCGGGAGCGCCGGCCAGGACGCCAGCAGCGGCACGACCGCGACCAGTGCGAGGGCGCCGACCAGCCGGACCCACGGCCACCGGTGACCGCTGGATCGCAGGAGCACGGCGGTCCCGACGACGTACGCCGCGACGCCCCCGCCGAGCAGCACGGCGCCGAACAGGCCGAACGGTTCCGACGACCCGACCTCCGCCATCGCCTCCTCCACGCCGAGCGAGGCCACGACCACGCCGGCGATGAGGACGAAGTGCAGGTAGGTGTACGCGAGCGTCGCGTACTCGGCCCGGGCGACGCCGTCCTTGCGGGCGAGCGCGTGCTCGGCGTGCTCGGCGCTGCCCAGGAAGTAGACCCACCACAGGACGAGCGCGAGCGCGATGCACAGGACCGCGCCGGCGATGATCGGGACGCTGATCGGCTCGTGCGAGGCCCCGATGCCGATGGCGACGACAGACTCCCCGAGCGCCAGGATGACGACGAGCCCGTACCGCTCGGCCCAGTGCGACGGGGAGTGCAGCCGCCAGTCACCGCCGATGCCCGTCATCAGCGTGAGGCCGAGGTCCCAGAGGATCGCGCCGAGCCAGATCCAGGTCTGTGCGGGCTCCCCGACGAGGGCGCCGACCACCAGCAGGGCGAACGCCGGCAGCATCGCGACCAGCTGGGTGCGGACGACCTGCCGGCGCAGGCCCCGGTCGTCGCCGGCCGCGACGAGGTAGAGCGACATGTGGACGACGCGCACGAGCCCGTACGCGACGACGAGCACGAGCGGCCCGTCCAGGCCGCCCGGCAGGTCCTCGAAGGCCTCGGGGATGGCCAGGGTCGCGACGAAGATCGCGGCCATCGCGACCGACATCCCGATGCGCAGGACGCCCTGGTCCGCGGGCGACTGGTTGGCCAGCCAGCTGTACGAGCACCACGTCCACCAGAGCAGCCCCAGCACGATCATCGCCTGGAGCACGCCGAGCGCATCGTGCGACTCGGCCATCAGGTGGCTGACCTGCGTGAACGCGTAGACGTAGACGAGATCGAAGAACAGCTCGAAGGTGGTGACGCGGTGCCCCTCGGGAGAGGTCCGCAGGCCGAGGCGTCGGATCACGGGCCTCACCTTGCCGGACGCAGGACGGTCCGTGCGAGGGTTTCGGCGATCAGGCCACCGGCGGGTGCGGCACCGCGAAGCGCGCGTGCACACCCGGCGAGTAGAGCACCGACTCCGGCGCGCCGGAGATCGGGACACCCGCGGCCGCGACGAGCTCGTCGTCCAGGGACACCACGGACGCCCGGCGCAGCGGCCACGGCTCGTGCTCGTTCGGCACGAACCGCGTCCGTCCGCGGATCACGGTGTGCATCCCCCAGCGGGCCGTGAGGAAGTCGGCGAGCGGGTCGTCGAGGACCGGCGTGGAGGAGGGGCGGACCACGATCCGCGACGACGGACGCGAGCCGGTCAGGCGCGTGGAGCGGTAGTCGAGCAGGTCGTCGGTGCGCCGCAGCGACATCCGCGCCCACTGGTACGGCACGTTCATGACGGTCCGCGCGCCCAGCACGGTCAGGGCGCGCGACGCCTCGAGCGACCGGAACAGCACGCCCCGCCGGCCGTCGTCGTCGACCGTGTAGAGCCGGACGTTGATCTCGGGGAAGTCGCCGATGTAGGGCAGCGCGGGCCCGGGCACCACGCGGAACCTGGCCATCCAGAACGCGACCAGGCCGACCCACGACGAGCCGTCGTGCTCGTCGGGACGCGTCCCGGGCGGGCAGAACGCCGACACCGACGAGGCAGGAACACGCCAGTGCAGGATGCTCACCCTCTGCCACTCCTGGGTGAGGATCGCCCGCCCGGTCAGCGGCGGTGCGACGCGTTGGATGGGGTCCACGCCAGCCACCGTACGGTCAGGCGTCGACGAGGGCAGGCTCACGGTCCCGCGACGACGACCGCAAGCGCACCACGCCGAGCACCAGAGGCGGAGGTGCCAGACGGAGTCGATCGAGGAGCAGGGGCCGGTCAGTCGGCGGGGATCGTCGACGTGTCGATGACGAAGCGGTAGCGGACGTCGCTCGCGACGACGCGGTCGTAGGCCGCGTCGACCTCGTCGGCGGTGATGGTCTCGACGACCGAGGCGATCCCGTGCTTCGCGCAGAAGTCGAGCATCTCCTGCGTCTGGCGGATGCCGCCGATGTTCGAGCCGGAGATCGACCGACGGCCGCCGGTGAGCGAGAAGACGCGGAACGACAGCGCGTTCTCGGGGAGGCCGACGAACACCAGCGACCCCTCGAACGCGAGCAGGCGGAGGTAGGCGTCCAGGTCGATGTCGGCCGAGACGGTGTTGATGATCAGGTCGAAGGTCCCGCGCAGCGACGAGAACGTCGCCGGGTCGCTCGTCGCGTAGAAGTGGTCGGCGCCCAGCCGACGGCCGTCCTCCTCCTTCGACAGCGACTGGCTGAGCACGGTGACCTCGGCGCCGAGCGCGTGCGCCAGCTGGACGCCCATGTGCCCGAGCCCGCCCAGGCCGACGATCGCGACCTTCTTGCCCGGCCCCGCGCCCCAGTTCTTGAGCGGCGAGTAGAGCGTGATCCCGGCGCACAGCAGGGGCGCGGCGACGTCGAGGGCGATCTCGGACGGGATGCTCAGGACGTAGTTCTCGTCGACGACGATCTGCGTCGAGTACCCGCCGTAGGTGGGCTCGCCGCTGTACTGGCGGCCGTTGTAGGTGGCCACGTTGCCGCGCTCGCAGAACTGCTCCTCGCCGTCCAGGCAGCGCGCGCACTCGCGGCAGGAGTCGACGAAGCATCCGACGCCGACGCGGTCGCCCACGGACTGCTGGGTGACGCCGGAGCCGACCGCGGAGACGACGCCCGCGATCTCGTGCCCGGGGACCATCGGGAAGATCGCCGAGCCCCACTCCTCGCGTGCCTGGTGGATGTCCGAGTGGCAGATGCCGGCGTAGGCGATGTCGATCAGGACGTCGTGCTCACGGAGCTCGCGACGGTCGACGGCGCCGCGCTCGAACTTCGCGCCGGGGGAGGGCGCGAGCAGCGCAGGAACGGTCAGGGACACAGCGGTCTCCTCGAGACGACGGTGGGGGGAGACACCATCATGCGCCCTCGCCGATCCAGGTGCGCGTCAGCGTCTGCACCGCGGACCCGTCGAGGTCGGCGAGCTTGAGCCCGGCGAACGCGGTGGCGGCCGGGCTCGTCTGCACTCGGACGGGCGGCTCGGGGGTGGTCAGGAGGTCGACGAGCAACGCGGCGACGGCCTGCGCGGACTGGGCGTTGGCGAAGGCGCCAGCGGTCCGCGCGAGGTACGCGTCGAGCAGGGGTCCGTAGACGCCGCCGGTCGACGTCGGCACCGACGCATTCGCGACGAACTCGCTGGCCACGGCCCCGGGCTCGACGATGACGACGGGCACACCGAGGGCGCGGGCGACCGGTGCGAGGCTCTCCAGGAACCCCTCGACGGCGAACTTGGCGGCGCAGTAGGCCTCGTTGAACGGCTGGCCGACGACGCCCCCGACGCTGCTCAGCGTGAGCACCCGCCCACGGGACGCGCGCAGGTGCGGCATCGCCGCCTCGACCACGCGGACGACGCCGAAGAAGTTGACCTCCATGGCGTCGCGAAATGCGGGCAGACCCAACGTCTCGACGGTCCCGACCCGTCCGACGCCCGCGTTGTTGACGACGGCGTCGAGCGAGCCGTGGTCGGTGACGACCTGGTCGATCACGGCACCCACGTCGGACGACGTGACGTCCAGGGCGCGGATGTCCAGGGGGAGGGAACCGGCGCGCTCCTTCAGGAGGTCCGCACGTCCCAGGTCGCGCATCGTCGGGACGGTGGTCCACCCGGCAGCGGCCGCGGCCAGTGCGGTCTCGAGGCCGATTCCCGAGGAGGTGCCGGTGATCAGGACGGTGCTCATGACGGGGGCTCCTCAGTCGTCGGGAGCCCCCATCATGCGCGTCAGGCGTCCTGCACGAGCCCGATGACGTTCCCGTCGACGTCCGCCACCGTCGAGATGGTCCGCCCGGGGCCGACCTCCGTCGGCGACTGCAGCACCGAGCCTCCGGCTGCGACGAGGGAGTCGCTGACCGCCGCCAGGTCGGAGACCTTCCAGTAGTAGGTGGGCCCCGTCATGCCCTGCTCGAACCCGTGCGGGTTGAGGCCGAGGTGGATGCCCGCGGTCTCGTAGCCGACGTAGAACGGCGCGTCCTGCATCGGCTCGACGCCCAGGAGCGCGCCGTAGAACGCCTTGCCCGCGTCGAGGTCCTTGACCGGCACCACGACGATCTTCAGTCCGTCCGTCATGTTCGTACCTCTTCCATGTATCAGGGGCGCAAGCCCGCTCTCCTCCACCTGACGGATCACTCACGCGAAGTGTGACGGCCGCTCCGAGATCAGTCTCGGGACGGAGGCCGCGGGGATGCGTGATCCGACACGATGAACACATGACGACGGCAGGTCATACCGAGGCTCCCATGGTGCTCCGGCTCGCGCAGGGGGCGGGCCGGCGCCCCTGGGGGCTCTCGGTGTTCCTGGCCCTCGGCGTGGGTGGCTTCCTGCTGGTGACCCCGATGTCGGTCGACGGCTACGACTTCGAGACGTCGAGCTTCACGATCCTGCACTCGGTCGGCGGGTTCGTGACCGCAGGGTTCGTCGTCGCGGGCGTCCTCGTGGGACGTCGGTGGCCGGTGCTCGGGACGGGCCTGACGCTGCTGCCCTTCGTGACGTCCGTCTTCACCGGCTGGTTCGCGTGGGGCTGGTGGCTCGGCATCCTGGCCGTGGCGGTGCTGGCGGCGCTCGACGGGATCCGCGGCGCACTGGTGCCCTACGGGGCCGCGCTCTTCATCGCGGTCTGGTACTGCGGTTCGGACCTCGTGGCGCTCATGCCGATCGGCGAGGTGACCTCCGGATCGCCGGCCAACCGCGGTGTCGTCCTGGTCCTGTACGTCATCGGCGTCACCCTCGTCGTCGGCAGCGCGTGGATGTTCGGCGTGGCTCGGCGCACCTGGGCCCGTGGCGTCGAGGTCGAGGCTGTCGAGCAGCGCGCGTTCGAGGTCGAGTCGCTGGCGGGCGAGCGGGCGCGGCTCGCCCGCGACCTGCACGACGTCGTCGCGCACCACGTCTCGCTGGTCGCGGTGCGCGCGGAGTCGGCCCCCTTCTTGCACCCGGGCCTGAACGACGACGCCCGCGAGGTGCTGTCGGCGATCGCGAGCGACGCCCGCGAGGCGTTGACCGAGCTGCGCCAGGTGCTCGTCGTCCTGCAGCGCACGGACCAGTCCACCGACGACCGGACGCCGCAGCCCACCGCCTGCGACGTCGACCGGCTGGTGGAGGCGGCGGTCGCGGCCGGCCAGCCTGTCGAGGTGGTCGGCACGTGGGAGGACATCGGGCCGACGATCGGGTACGTGCTCTACCGCGCGGTCCAGGAGGGTCTGACCAACGCGCGACGGCACGCGTCGGGCGCCACGACACGACTGGTGCGCACCCAGTCGAAGGACCACGCCGGGTTCACGCTCACGAACGCGTCGTCCTCGGCCGACGACGAGGGTCGCGGCCTGATCGGCATGCGGGAGCGCGTCGAGGCGCTCGGCGGCACGATGAGCGCCCGCGTCGTCGACAAGGCCTTCGTCCTGGACGTCTCGCTGCCCGTGACCGCATGACGACGGTGGTGGTCGCCGACGACCAGCCCGTGGTGCTGCAGGGGTTCGCGGCGATCATCGGCGCGGCGGAGGACCTCGACGTGGTCGGCTCGGTCGGTGACGGGCGGGCTCTCCTGGACCTCGTCGCGACGACCAACCCGGACGTGGCCGTGGTCGACATCCGCATGCCGGTGCTGGACGGCATCGCCGCGACGGAGCGGATCACGGCCGACCACCCCGGCACGCGCGTGCTGATCCTGACCACGTTCGACCTCGACGAGTACGTCTACGACGCCCTGCGCGCGGGCGCGTCCGGGTTCCTGCTCAAGGACGTCACCGCCGACCGCCTGGTCGAGGCGGTGCGTCTCGTGGCCGACGGCTCGATGCTGCTGGGGCCGACGGTCACCCGACGGCTGGTCGAGGACTTCGCGAGCCGCACGCCCCAGAAGACCCCCGTGACCGGCCTCGACGAGCTGACCCCGCGCGAGCGCGAGGTGCTGCTGGCGGTCGCGCGCGGCCTGTCCAACGGCGAGATCGCGGCCGAGCTGTGGATCGCCGAGCCGACCGTGAAGTCGCACGTCTCCGAGGCCCTGCGCAAGCTCGGCTGCCGCGACCGCGTGCAGCTGGTGATCGCCGCCTACGAGTCGGGGCTGGTGTCATAAAGCACGATCGTGCTAAAACTGGACCCGTGAGCAAGGGCGACGAGACGCGGCAGGCGGTGCTCGACCAGGCGGTCGAGATCGCCGGGCGTCTGGGCGCCGCCGGCCTCACGATCGGCTCGCTGGCCACCGCAACGGGGATGTCGAAGAGCGGGCTGTACGCGCACTTCCGGTCCAAGGAGGCGCTGCAGCTGGCCTGCCTCGGTCAGGCGCGCGAGCGGTTCGTCGAGCAGGTCGTCCGGCCCGCGCTCGCGGCCCCGCGCGGCGTCCCGCGCATCCGCACCCTGTTCGAGCGCTGGATCGAGCTCTCCAACGACGGCTCGGCCGGCTGCCTGTTCGTCTCGGCGTCCACCGAGTTCGACGACCAGCCCGGCCCGGTCCGCGACCAGCTGGTCCAGGATCACTGGGACCTGTCCGACTCGCTGGCGCAGATCTACCGGTCGGGCGCCAAGGACGGCCAGCTGCGCGACGACGAGAGCCCCGAGCAGTTCGCCTACGACCTGCACGGCCTGATGCTCGCCCACTTCCACGCGCAGCGGCTCCTGCGTGACCCCCTGGCCGACGACCGGGCGCGCCACGCGTTCGAGCGCCTCCTCCAGACGATCGTCGTCTCCTAGCTCCCCAGAAGGACGTTCCCGATGACCCAGACCGCCGCGCAGAAAAGCACGATCGTTCGGCCCAACGTGCCGCGCACGCTGACGGTGACCGTCCGGACGCTCGACCGCGTCGCCCCGAGGCTCGTCGCCCGCGGGGCCCTGCGGATGTGGTGCACGCCGACCCACGCCAAGCCGGGCGTCCACGTCCCGGGGGGCACGCGGTGGCAGCTTCCCGACGGGACCGTCGGCGAGACGTGGGGCACCGGCCCGCGCGTCTACCTCGTCCACGGTTGGGGCGGTCACCGCGCCCAGCTCGCGTCCTTCGTGGAGCCGCTGGTGGACGCCGGCTACCAGGTCCTCTCCTACGACGCACCGAGCCACGGCGACTCCGGGCCTGGATCGCTCGGGCCGAAGCGGAGCAGCCTCATCGAGCTGATGGACGCGATCGGGACGGTGACCGCGGCGCACGGGTCCGCCCACGCGATCGTCGGCCACTCGCTCGGGGCCGCCGCGGCAGCGCTGGCCGTGCTCGACGGAACGACGACCGAGCGGCTGGTCCTCGTCGCGCCGCCCGCGGAACCGGTCGAGTACACGCGGGCGTTCGCCCGCGCGCTCGGGTTCAGCGAGGACACCCGCCAGCTCCTGCTCGCCCGGATGGAACGCCTGGCGGGCCGGGAGCTGAGCACGCTGGACATCCCGGCGCGGGCCGCCGGGCGGGACGACCTGCCGGTGCTGCTCGTCGTCGCGGACCGCGCGGACAAGGAGACCGACCCCGCGGACGGCGAGCGGATCGCGGAGGCGTGGCCGGACGCCGAGCTGCTCCTGTCGGACGGCCTCGGCCACCGGCGGATCCTGCGCGACGCCGACACGATCGCGGCCGTCGTCGACTACCTCAGCTGAGCGCGCCGCCCCACCCACAGCAGGTGGTCCGCGGTCGCCAGGAGCGCGGGGTCGTCGGCGGTGGAGACCAAGCGGTCGAGCGTGGCCCGGTAGCCGTCGGGGTCGACGAGCCGCAGCGCCTCCAGCTCCTCGTCGTGACCGGTGGCGAGGGCGTGCGGGGCCGCGACCGTCACGGTGTCGAAGCCGGGTACCCCGACGGGCCCGTGGGGGGCGACCGCGAGCGCCAGCAGGCCGCCGGGCCGCGTGAGCCGGGCGAGGCGGCGGGTCGGGGGCAGGAGCGGGTCGAGCCCGAGCACCGCTTCGAACACGGCGCCGTGGGCCCGGCCGCGCACGTCCCAGCCCAGCTCGATGAGCCACACCGCATAGGGCCCGGTGCCGCCCGCGAGGTCCAGCGCGACGCCGGGTGGACCGAGGTGCGGCTCGAGCAGGCGCGTCACCAGGACGCGCTCGAGGCACGTCTCCGGTTCGCGCTCGGCCACCACGATGCCCGTCCCGACGATCATCACGGTCGCTTCATCAGGGCGAACCCGCCCCAGCCGAGGTAGGGCCGCTGGTAGGTGACGTACTCCAGCGGCGCCGTGTCGAGCTCCGCGCGCATCTCGGCCCAGAGGGGGTCGGCCGGGAACTCATCGAGCCACTGCCGCGTGCTCAGCCACTGCGCCGCGACGTACCGGTCCCAGCTGTCCTCGTCGGCCAGCACCATCTCGACCAGGTCCCAGCCGGCCTCGCCGAGCTCGTCGACCTGCCCCTGCAGCGACAGGAAGGTCTCCGGCGGCCACGGCGCGCCGGCCGGCGGATCCTGCCGCCAGAACGGCTGGCCGATGAGCGCGACGCCGCCCGGCGCCAACGACCTCTCCAACAGCGCCAGTGTGCCGACGACCCCGCCGCCGATCCAGGTCGCGCCGACGCACGCGGCGACGTCCACGGGGGAGTTGGCGACGTACGTCGAGGCGTCGCCGTGCACGAACGTCACGTCGACGCCGAGCTCCTGCGCCCGCCCGACGGCGCGCTGGATCCATACCGAGCTGAGGTCGACGCCCGTCCCGACGGTGCCGTGGTCCCGCGCCCAGGTGGAGAGCATCTCGCCCGTGCCGCACGCGAGGTCGAGGACGGTCGTCCCGGGCGACAGGCGCAGCGCTGCCCCCAGTGTTGCCAGCTTCTCGTCGGTGAACGGGTCCAGGATCCGGTGGTGCGCCTCGCGGATGGTGTGCTGCCGAGGGATGTCCATGATCCGGACGGTACGTCCGGCAGGTCGCGACGACGAGCGAATAGACGATCGACAGGGTCAACTGATCAGTTGCCCTGTACACTTGAGTCGTGATCACCACTGACACCGCCGAGCTCGCCTTCGGCCTGCGTGACGCCCTGGGGCCCATCTACCGGCGTCTGACCAGCGAGAAGACGCTGTCCATCGGGCAGAGCCGTGCGCTCAACCGGCTCGCGAACGACGGACCGACGACCTCGTCGGCGCTCGCAGCCTCGGAGTTCATCACCCCGCAGTCGATGGCCGTGATCGTCGCGGACCTCGAGCGCGCCGGGCGGATCAGCCGGTCGTCCGACCCGACCGACGGCCGCCGGATGATCATCGAGATCACCCCGGCCGGCCGCGAGGCGCTCGAGGCGGACCGTCACGCGACCAACACGTGGCTCGCGCACGCGGTCGGCTCGCTCGACGACGACGAGCGCGCGGCCCTCGCCGGTGCGATCGACGTGCTGCGCCGGCTGGCCACCGCATGACCGGCCGGCGCCTTGTCCCGGCCCTCGTCTACGCGGCCCTGGCGGCCGCGATCATCAGCTCGCTCGGCCTGCTGCTCGTCCCGACGATCGCGGCCGAGTTCGGCGTCACGGTCAGCGCCGCGCAGTGGACGTTGACCGTGAACCTGCTGGTGGGCGCGGTCGCCACGCCCGTGCTCGGGCGGCTGTCCGACGGGCCGCACAAGAAGCGGATCCTGCTGCTCACGCTCGCGATCATCTTCGTCGGCTCGGTGCTGGCTGCGACCGCGCAGACGTTCTCCGTGCTCCTCGTCGGCCGGGCCCTGCAGGGTCTGTCGTACGCGATCACGCCGATGGCGATCGCGCTGGCCCGCCGGTACGCGGCGCCCGAGAAGGTGCAGCCAGGGATCGCCGCGCTCTCGGTCACCGTGGCCACGGGGATCGGCATCGGGTACCCGCTGACCGGCATCATCGCCTCGACCTTCGACTTCCGGTGGGCGTTCTGGTTCGCCGCGGCGTTCGTCGTCTCCGCGTTCGTGGTGCTGCTCGTCGCGGTGCCGAAGGGCCCCGACGAGCTCGGTCTGCGCCGCCGTTTCGACACCCTCGGCGCAGCTCTGCTCGGCGCCGGCCTGGCGATGCTGCTGCTCGGCATCAGCGAGGGCCCGCGGTTCGGGTGGGGCTCCGCGACGACGATCGGGCTGCTGGCGGGCGCCGTGCTCGTGCTCGGCGCGTGGGTGTGGCGCGAGACCAGCACCGACCACCCGCTCATCCGGCTCGACCTCATGCGCAAGCCCGACGTGCTGCTGGCCAACGCGACCGGCCTGTCGATGGGCGCGTCGATGTACATCGGCGTCTCGGTGATCAGCCTGGTCGCGCAGGCGCCGACGAGCACCAGCTACGGCGTCGGCATGTCGCTGTTCTGGGCCGGGTTCGTCATGCTGCCGCTCTCGATCGGCAGCCAGCTGGCCAGCCGGTTGGCCCGCGCGTTCGCGCACCGGCTCAGCTACACCGTCATGCTGCCGCTCGGCGCGCTGTTCGTCACCCTGGCCAACCTGCTGCTCGTCGTCCGGCACGACGCCCTGCCCGAGCTGCTCGCGGGCATGTTCCTCGTCGGTGTCGGCATCGGCACCACCTTCGCCGCGATGCCCGGGCTGATCGCCCGCGGGGTGGCGGCCCAGGAGCTCGGCTCGGCGGTGTCGTTCAACCAGGTGCTCCGCACCATCGGCGGGTCGCTCGGCGCGGCCGTCGCCGGTGCCGTGATCGCGGCCCACCTCGCGCCCACCGGCCGGCCCGCGAGCCAAGGCATCGAGCTCACGTTCCTCATCGCCGCGGTCGCCTGCGGCCTGGTGTTCCTCGGCCTGGCCACGCACGCGGTCCTGTCCGTCCGCCGCGCCCGCCGTGTCGCGCCGCACCACGTGATCGAGGAGATCCAGGAGCACGAGCCCCACGACGCCGTGCCCGTGGGCGCCGCCGAACGTGCCGAGGTGTTCGACGCGCCCTGAGAATGGGCGCATGGAGATCGACCAGATCCTCGACCACGTCCGCCGGCTCGACCACGTCCTGGTCCTCGCGCCCGCGAAGGGCAGCGAGTTCCCCGCGATCGCGTGGGGCGACTCGTTCGTCTACTACGCACCCGACGGCCAGGTGCCGACGAACACCCAGCCGTTCACGACGATCGTCACCAAGAACTACCCGGACGACGAGCTGTCGCGGCTCGACGACGAGGGCCGCTGGCGGGTGAACGTCCACGTCGGCCGCGGCGCGGTGCCGGAGCCTGCGGCCGATCCGGCGGAGACGGACGTCGTCCTGCGCCACCCCGTCTACGGCGACCTCGGCTGGGTGGCCGTGATCAACCCCGGCGCGCGCACCGAGCAGACCGTCCTGGACCTGATCGACCGCGCCCACGCCGACGCCCGTGCCCGCTGGGACCGCCGCGCCGAGGTCTAGCGGCCGGCAATTGAGGTTGCACAGGCGCGGCGCCGGCGCCTACCGTCGCCGTGATCGTGACCGGACGTCAGGAGGTGAGACCCATGAACGCAGTATCCGCATCGGGTGCTCCCCTGCAGTCCGCGACCGCGCGACTGGGCTAGTCGCCACCGGGAGTACCCGCCACGCACCGTGCGAAAGGCGACTCCCATGAACACTTCTTCCTCCCAGCACGACCACCAGCGAGCGCTCGTCCTCGGCGGTGGCGGCTCGACCGGCAACGCCTGGCTGATCGGCGTGATCGCCGGCCTGTTCGACGCCGGCCTCGACGTGACCACGCCCGACCTGACCGTCGGGACGTCCGCCGGCTCGACCGCCGCGGCCCAGATCGCCGGTGCGACGCCGGCCGAGCTCTACGCCGCCACCCTCACCGCCCCCGCCCCCGGGCAGCTGCCCGACCGGAGCCGCGGCCCCGCCAGGCCGGTGACGGACCACCTGGAACGGCTCCTCCGGACCATCGACGCCTCCGCCGACGTGGCCGACCTGCGCCGCAGGCTGGGGGCGTCGGCACTCGAGCTGGAGGCGGCGTCGGACGGCTCGTGGCAGGCCCGGTGGCGCGCCACGGTCGCCGCGCGGCTGCCCGACCAGGGCTGGCCGGACCGCGCGGTGCTCATCACGGCCGTCGACGCAGACACCGGTGAGCCGGTGGTGTTCGACCGCGGCAGCGGGGTCGACCTGGCCGACGCGGTGGCCGCCAGCTGCTCCAGCGGCCTCCCCTACCGGATCGGCGACGGCTGGTACATCGACGGCGGCTACCGGTCCAACGCCGAGAACGCCGACCTTGCGGCCGGGTACGGGCGGGTGCTGGTGCTCTCGCCCTTCGGCGGCCGGTCGCTGATGCCGTCCGCCTGGGGCACGCACCTCTCGACGCAGGTCGACGAGCTGCGTGCAGGCGGCAGCAGGGTCGAGACGGTCTTCCCGGACGACGCCTCCGAGCATCTGTTCGGCACCAACGCGATGGACCCGTCGCTGCGCCCGCCCGCCGCGAGGGCCGGCTACGAGCAGGGCAAGGCCCGGGCCGAGCAGCTCGCCGAGCTCTGGCGCTGACGCCCGGCCGGCGGAGGCGCTGAGAGGTCAGGCCCAGTCAGGCCTCCGCCAGCGCCTTCGTCATGCCGGCGACGTCGGACTTGAGGCCGTAGGCCGCGTGGTCCTTCTCGAACCGCCAGCTCTCGGAGAGCGGGCCGGCGTCGACGGCGTCGAAGCCGAGCTCGTCGATGAGGGCGACGACCGTCGCGCGCGACTCGGGGTCGTCGCCGGCCACGGACAGGGCGAGGCGTCCGGGCGTCCCGGCGGGGACGCCGAGCGTGCCGAGGTCGCCGGAGCCGATGTTGTTGAACGCCTTGACCACCGACGACGTCGGCAGGTGCTGCTGCAGGTACCCGGAGACGGTCGTCGAGCCCTCGTCGAGGACGGCGATCTGGCCGTCGCGCTGCGGGTAGTAGTTGTTGGTGTCGATCACGAGCTTGCCGGCCAGCTCGGCGACGGGCACGGACGGGACGGCCTTGACCGGGATCGTCACGACGACGAGGTCACCGGCCGCTGCGGCCTCCGCGGGCGTGCCGGCGCGGGCACGGTCACCCAGCTCTGCGACGAGGTCGACGAGCGTCTCCGGCCCGCGCGAGTTGCTGACGACGACGTCGTAGCCGTGCGCGACGGCCAGCTTGGCCAGGGTGCCGCCGATGAGTCCGGCGCCGATGAATCCGATGGTGGTGGTCATGTCCTGGCCAACTGTCGGGGAGCCTGGGCTGTTCCGTGACGTCGGCGATACCGTGAGCACGGAGGCACGACCCATGGCCCGCTCGGCACCGCACCCCTGGCACGGCACCCCGCTCACGGGCGCGCGGGCGGTGGTCGTCGGAGTGATCCCTGGGCAGTCGGCGCGTGTGGTGCACGGCGCCGCCGAGCTGGCCCAGGCGCTCGGCACGAACCTCGTGTGCGTGTGGTCCGACACGTCCCGGACCCTCGTCGCGACCCACGACGACGGCTCCCTCGAGACGACCCCGCTGGACCCGGACCACGTCGACTCGGACGACTCCGTGGCCGCGGAGTGGGACCTGGCGACCGAGGTGGGCGACCGCCTGAGCGGGTACAAGGGTTCGTGGCGGTTCGTCTACACGGTCGGCGAGGCGACACACGCTCTCGCACGCGTCGCGCACGAGCACGACGCGTGGATGATCGCCGTGGGGAGTCGTCGCGCGGGCCTGGGTGGCTGGATGAACCACCTGGTCGGAGGGTCGACCGCTGGACGCCTCGCGCACACGCAGCCCGTACCCGTCACGATCGTGCCGCAGAACCCGAAGGAGAGCCCGTGACCCGTCCGCCGCACCACGACCCGCGCCTGATCGCGGTCGTGGCCCTGGGCGGGATGGTCGGCACGACGGCTCGGTACGCGCTCACGTCCGCGGTGGGCTCGTCGGCGAACGGGTTCCCGACGGCGACCCTGATCGAGAACGTGCTCGGCTCGTTCCTGCTCGGCGCGCTCCTCGAGGGGCTGCTGCGGCGTGGGGCGGAGAGCCCCCGAGGTCGCGTGCTGCGGCTCGGGCTCGGCACCGGCGTGCTCGGCGGCTTCACCACGTTCAGCGCGCTCGCGTTCGAGCTGGAGCGGCTGCTGGCGAGCGGCCAGGTGACGATGGCGCTGGTGTACGCGGTGACCAGCCTGGTGCTCGGGGTCCTCGCGTGCGTCGGCGGGATCGCGCTCGCGGCCCGCAGACGGGACACCGCCTGATGGTGGTCCTGATCGCGGTGCTGGGCGGGGTCGGGGCCGCCACCCGGTTCGTCGTCGACGGCTCGATCCGTGCCCGCTGGACCCGGGTGTTCCCGCTGGCCACCCTGCTGATCAACGTCTCGGGGTCGCTGCTGATCGGCCTGCTCAACGGCGCGCACCTCTACCACGGGCTCGGTCCGACGGCCCTGGTGGTCGCCGCGACCGGGTTCTGCGGGGGGTACACCACGTTCTCGACCGCGATGGCCGAGACCGTCCGGCTGATCCAGGCCGGCGAGACGCGGCGGGCGACCGTGAACGCCGTCGGCTCGGTGGTGCTCTGCCTGGCGGCGGCGGCCCTCGGGGTCGCGGTGATGGCGGCCTGGTGACCGTCGCCCCGGCCTGGAGGGTCGCGCTCGCGCTCGTCGTCCTGGTCGGCGTGGTCCTCGCGGTGCTCACCGCGGCGCGCGTCCACGTCCGCCGGGACGCGCTGGTCGCGGTCGGTCGGGCAGCGGTCCAGCTCACGCTCGTCGCACTCGTGATCGCATGGGTGTTCCAGCACCCGCAGTGGGTGGCGGTCTACCTCGTCGTCATGCTCGCGGCGGCCTCGTGGACGTCCGTGCGTCGGATCGGGCTCGGCCGCTCGACGTGGCCGCCGATCGCGCTCGCCATCCTGGTCGGGGCACTCGCCGCGGTCGTCCCCGTCCTCGCCAGCGGCGCCCTGCCGTTCCAGGCGCAGACGATCGTGCCGTTCAGTGCGCAGATCATCGGCGGCGCCATGACCGCGGTGTCGCTCACCGGCGGGCGGCTCCGGGACGACGCGCGCGGCGAGTGGGACCAGGTCGAGGCGTGGCTCTCCCTCGGCGCCACCCCGCGGCAGGCGGTCGCCGGGCACGCGCGCCGGGCCGTCGCACGGTCGCTGGTCCCGGCGCTCGACCAGACCCGCAGCGCCGGGCTCGTCACCCTGCCCGGTGCGTTCGTCGGGCTGCTGCTGGGCGGGGCGTCGCCCGCCGCGGCCGCGCAGGTGCAGCTGCTCGTGCTGGTCGGGCTGCTCGCGGCGGAGTCGGTCGCCGCCGTGCTGACCGCGAGGCTGCTGGCACACCGCCTCGGGTCGCGGACGCCCGCCGCCGTCTGAGGAGGGCTCGTCCTCGACCGCGCGGCGACGTCAGAACGTCGGCAGGTCCAGGCCTGCGAGCCTGGTTGGGTCGGCGAGGAAGTCGATCTCGGCGATGCGGTCACCGACGACGGTCATACCGACGACCGCGGTCACCTGCTCGCCGCCGACGATCGCCGCTCCCGCCGCACCGTTGACGAGCGCGGGGATCGAGGTCGTTGGCACCCGCGCGAACATGACCGCGCGCCGAGCCACCGTCTCGGGGTCGTCGACCATCGTCGATATGGCGTGCTCGCCGGCGTCCGAGCGCAGGGTGACACCGCCTTCGTGCAGCAGACCGCGGACCGCGTCGGCGTCGCCCCGCTTCGCCTCGCGGTAGTAGGCGCGGACCAGCCTGCGCTGGCTGAGCAGGGGGACGTCGGTCTCCGGGGCTGTTCTCACGCGCTCGCGGCCCGCACCTGCGAGCGACTCGGCCGCGCGCGCGGACACGTCGAGCAGCTCGCCGATCTCGTCGTACGCGACCCCGGCGCCGTCGCGCAGGACGCTGGCGACGCGCTCCTCGGGGGACAGCGTGTCGAGCGCGACGAAGAGCGCGACGCCGGTCGCGCCGCCGAGCAGCGCGAGCTGCTCGGGCGTGTGTCCGTCGGCGTCGCTCACGACGACGTCGGGTACGTGCCACTCGTGGTGCTCGAGCGAGCGGAGCGTGGTCAGGCAGTGGCGAGCTGTGGCGGTGATGAGCCCTGCGCGGAGGGCGTCCGGTGGGCCCTGGCCGTCGAGCAGCGTCCGCGCGGCCKCGACGGCCGCCTCCGACTCCCGGACCGACCCGGTCAGACGGAACGCGAGCGCCCGCAGCATCGGCCGATTGTCCTCGAACCGCCCACCGAGCGCCGTCGCCAGCTGTTCCGAGCGCGTCATCGCCACCCCCTCCCGAGCGTCGGTCGTCGCCATCTTGACCCACGACCGAGTCCGGGAGGAACGGCGGGGAGGGGTGATCCTCGTGACGAACGGGTGGCCGCGCAGCCGCCGCGTCGACTGGGCCTACACGGGATCGGGGGCGTCCTGGGCGTCGGTGTGCGCGACGTGGCGGAGCTGGTGCCAGATGGCGACGACGAAGATCGCGGAGCCGACGAACGCGAACCAGAACGGTGCGGTGATCCCGTAGTGCTGCGCGAGCACGCCGCCGATGCCCGCGCCGATCACGAGCCCCCCGTACACGCCGACGAGGTTGACGCTGCCGACGCGTCCCTGCAGGGCCGTCGGAACGGCGCGCTGGCGGATGGTGACCGACGTGGTGCCCCAGACGAACGCGTGCGCGCCGAACACGAAGAAGATCCCCAGGGCGACCGCGGGAGTGGTGGTCAGCGCGAGGCCGAGGTGCGTGAGGGTCTCGATGATCAGGCCGATGCGCATGAGGTTGGCGAGCGAGACGTACCGCGTGATCCAGCCGTAGGAGAGGGTGCCCGCGAGCCCGCCGAGAGCGCCGACGGTGGTGATCAGGCCGAAGCCGATCGCGCCGAGCCCGAGCCGCTCGCGGGTGTACAGGACGAGCACCGACCATGCGGCCCCGAACGTCACGTTGAAGATCAGGATCGTGAGCACGAGCGTCCGGACCGCGGCATGGTGCCTCACCCAGCGCAGCCCCTCGGCGATGTCGTGCCGGATGTGGGTGTCGTGGTGCTCGGTGCGGTGCGGCGGCAGCGAGATGCGCGAGATCAGCAGCGCGCCCGCGGCGACCAGGACGGCGTCGGCGGCGAACGGCAGCGCCTGCCCGGCGGCGAACAGCAGGGCGCCCAGCGGCGGTCCGACCAGCTGGTTCACGGTGACGAACCCGGCCTGGATGCGCGAGTTCGCCAGCGCCAGGTCGTCGCGGTCGACGAGCATCGGGACCAGCGTGCTGGACGCGTTGTCGGCGAAGGTCTCCGCCGTGCCCAGCAGGAACATCGCGACCAGGACGAGCCAGATCGTCGCGATGTCCGCGAACACCGCGGCCGCGAGCAGCCCGACGATCCCGGTCCGGATGCAGTCGACGGTGATGACGAGCCGTCGCCGGTCCAGCCGGTCGGTGACCGCGCCGGCCCAGAGGCCGAAGAGCAGCGGCGGCAGCCACTGGAGCAGCGCGGCCAGCGCGACGAGGAACGCATCGTCCGTGCGGGACGCCACCAGCAGAGGCCCTGCGGCGATGAGGATCCCGTCGCCGAGGTTCGAGGTCCACGACGAGGCCAGCAGCCACCGGAACCGACGGTCCAGTCGCGGCGGGACCACGACGTCGAGGAACCGGCTCACAAGGCTCAGACGCTAACCCGGGTGGATAGGCTCGATCGACTTCTTACGCACTGAGCAGACGGAGGACGAGCGTGGACTGGACCCTGGAGGTTGTCGTCGTGCCGGTCAGCGACCTGGCCGCATCGATCGCGTTCTACCGTGACCAGGTCGGATTCGACCTCGACCACGACACCGAGAACGAGTTCATGCACGTCGCGCAGCTGACCCCGCGGGGCTCGGGCTGCTCGATCGTCGTCGGCAACCTCCCGTCGCAGAGCGAGATGGCACCGGGATCCCTGAAGGGGCTGCAGCTCGTCGTCGCCGACGCGGCGGCGGCCCGCGAGGAGCTCCTCTCGCGCGGCGTCGAGGCCTCCGAGATCACGGTGTTCGACGAGCGCGACGGGGGCACGTTCTTCGGCTTCGCCGATCCGGACGGCAACACCTGGGCGGTCCAGCAGCTGAAGGTCCGCGCCGAGAAGCCCTTGATCCCCGTCGAGCACCGCGGCCGCTTCGGCGCGTGATGGTGCAGCGTCAGGCGGGCGGTCCGAGGAGTGCCTCGAACGGCGCGACCTGCACGATCCCGTCGACGGCGGCCGCCAGAGAGTCGTCCAGCGTCACCAGGTAGTCGGCCTGCAGCTGGGTGAGGGCGACGTACTCGGCGTCGTAGGTCGAGGCCCAGCCGAGCTGGTCGGCGACCTTCCACGCCACCTGCCGCAGGACGCCGTCGCCGAGCAGCCGGATCCGCAGCTGCTGCAGCCGCGCGAGCCGCCGGTGGGCGTCCGCGGCAGACAGGTCGCCGCGGTGGACGGCCTCGTGCATGAGCGTCAGCGCCTGCGACCGCAGCATCGTCGGCGCCAGGAGCTGGTGCCCGTCCGGGACGTCGGCCCCGGACTCCGCCAGCCGCAAGGCTGCGGCGGCATCGACGACGAACCTGGTCACCAGCGCCTCCTTCGTCGCGTCCCGAGAACGGGCCCGACGCTACGCCCGGACGCCGACACTCACAGCCCGACGGCCGCCATGCCGGCGGCGTTGTACCGGTTGCCCCGCACGCCGATCCGCTCGGCCGTCGCGTCCAGGAGGGCGACCTCGTCAGCGGAGAGCGCAACCTCGGTCGCGCCGACGTTCTCCTCGACGCGCGCCGTGCGACGCGTGCCGGGGATCGGCACGATCCAGGGGTGCTGAGCGAGCAGCCACGCGAGAGCGACCTGCCCCGGTGTCGCGCCCTTGGCGTCCGCGAGCGTGCGGACCTGGTCCACGAGTGCCTCGTTGGCAGCGCGGTTCTCGGCCGTGAACCGCGGGATCGTCGTGCGGATGTCCCCCGCGGCGAACGGCGTGGACGCGTCGACGGTCCCGGTGAGGAAACCCTTGCCCAGAGGGCTGAAGGGCACGAAGCCGATGCCCAGCTCCGCGCACGTGGGCAGCACCTCCGGCTCGGGGTCCCGCGTCCACAGCGAGTACTCGCTCTGCAGGGCGGCGACGGGGTGCACGGCGTGCGCGCGCCGGATCGTCGACGCACCCGCCTCGGAGAGCCCGAAGTGCCGCACCTTGCCGGCAGCGACCAGCTCCTTGACCGCGCCGGCGACCTCCTCGATGGGCACGGCCGGGTCGACGCGGTGCTGGTAGTAGAGGTCGATCACGTCGATGCCGAGCCGGCGGAGCGACCCGTCCGCGGCGCGACGGATGCTGTCCGGACGGCTGTCGACGCCGGCCGACCGCCCGTCCTCGAACCGGAAGCCGAACTTCGTCGCCACGACGACGTGGTCGCGGACCGGGGCGAGCGCCTCGCCGACGAGCTCCTCGTTCACGAAGGGCCCGTAGACCTCGGCGGTGTCGAAGAACGTGACGCCGCGGTCGACCGCAGCGCGCAGGACGCCGATCATGTCGGCGCGATCGCCGGGGTTGGGTCCGTAGCTCTGGCTCATCCCCATGCAGCCGAGGCCGACCGCCGAGACCTGCAGGCCCTGTCCGAGGGTTCGTGTGTGCATGTCTGCGACGCTACGTCCGCGGACGTCGCCGAGGGAGGTCCTGCCAGACACCCCCAACCCCGTGGGTGGCGCAGGACCAGAGCAACCGATCAGCGGGGGGCCGTCGTCTCCCCGACGACGAGCGCCGTAGGCAGGACCGACTTCACGATCGAGCCCGGTGACGCGAGCTGTTCGAGGACGCCGGACAGGGCGGCGCGGCCCAGTCCGCGCTCGTCCTGCGCGACGTGCGTGAACGCCTGCAGCGCGTCGTCGTAGGCGTTGTCGGGCGAGTCGAGCGAGACGATCGAGACGTCCTGCGGCACGCGCATCCCGAGCTCCAGGCAGGCCCGGCGCAGCAGCAGGCTGACGGAGTACTCGCCGCCGACGAACCCGGTGATCTCGGGGTTGGCCTGCACGAACTCCTTGAGCGCGGCGACGTCGTCGTCCATCGAGGCCGTGGAGTGCGGGACGGTCGAGCGGACGTCGCGGAACTCGTGACGCGGGTCGAACGCGAGCCCGCGGGCCGCGTGCGCGTAGACGAAGCCCGTGTGCCGGTCGTCGAGCGACGACACGTGCCCGGCCGACGTCACGAGCCCGATGTTGCGGTGGCCGAGGGAGAACAGGTGGTCGGTGGCCTGCCGGCCGGCGCCGACGTTGTCGGAGCAGACGGTGGAGATCGGCAGGCCGACGAGCAGACGGTCGAGGATGACCAGCGGGTGCGCCTGGTGGACCAGCTCGAGGATCGCGGGCGGGATCCAGTCCGACGAGGACGGCAGCAGGATCAGCCCGTCGAGGTCCTCGTACTGCGCGATGAGCAGCTGCTCGCGCTCGTGGTAGCCCTCGGTCCGCGACAGGACGACGTTGGCGACGCCGAGGCTCGCGTCGAGCAGCCCGTGCAGCACCCGGGTGCCGAAGCTGTCGTCGAAGTTGGTGAGGATGCAGCCGATCGTCGGCAGGGTGTGCCGCGCGGAGGTCGTCGGGACCGCGCTGACCACGACCGACCCGATGCGGGGGCGGCGCTCGATGTACCCGGCCTCCTGCAGCAGGGCGAGCGCGTGCTTGACCGTGATGACGGAGACGTGGAACTCGGCGGCGAGCTCGTGCTGGGTGGGGAGCTTGTCGCCGACGGCCACGTCGCCGCTCTCGATCCGCGCGCGCAGCCCCTCGTAGACCTGCGTGTAGAGCGCTCCGTCCACGGCCCCGCTCCTGTGCTCACGGGCCTCGCGACCGGGCCGTCTCTGGGTATATCTAGCACACCTTGTGCTCCTCCAGACGCTCGATATATTGAGAATCGCACGATATGTTCAGACTGGTTCTACGACGGAGTGGGAGCAATGAAGCTGACACGACTGATCCAGACCACGGCGCTCGTCACCGGGACGGCGCTGGCCGTCACGCTCGGCGCCGTGCCGGCGGTGGCCGGGCAAGGTCACGAGGACGGCCACGGGCAATCACGCAACGCCGACCGCGCGGTCGCCGCCTACCAGGCGATGCAGGACCACCTCTACACGACCGACGGCTCGAGCCTGTACCTCGAGCGCACCGTGCCGACGGCCGACGACCGGACCTACTCGTTCGAGTGGCCGTTCTCGCAGGCCCACATCGCGACGCTCGACCTCACCGGTCTCCCGGGCCGCGCCGGACGGGAGTTCCGCGACGACCTGGCGGACCGCAAGGTCGGCCAGGAGCGCTACTGGAACGCGACCGGCGGCAGCACCGGCCTGCCCGGCTACGACTCCTACGTGCGCGCGCCCTACGGCGAGGGCGGCGACATGTTCTACGACGACAACGAGTGGGTGGCGCTCGCCAAGGTCCAGGAGTTCCTCCAGACCGGCGACCGCGCGTCGCTCGACCGGGCCAAGGAGATCTTCGCGCTCGTCGAGTCCGGCTGGGACACCGACCCGTCGCACGCCTCGCCCGGCGGCGTCTTCTGGACGCAGGCGCCGTGGAGCCAGGACCGCAACACGGTCTCGACGTTCCCCGGCGCGGAGCTGGCCGCCCGCCTGTACCTGATCACGCACGACACGGCCTACCTCGACTGGGCCAAGCGCAGCGTCGCGTGGGCCGACGCCACCCTGCTCGCCCCGAACGGTCTCTACTGGGACAACATCAAGCTCGACGGCTCGATCGACAGGACCCAGTGGTCGTACAACCAGGGAACCCCGATCGGCACCTACACGCTGCTCTACAAGGCCACGGGTGACCGTCAGTACCTGACGAAGGCCAAGGCGATCGCCCAGGCGTCGCTGGCGTTCTACTCGACGGACGACCGGCTCGCCGGTCAGCCGATCTACTTCAACTCCATCTACTTCAAGAACCTGGCGCTGCTGGAGTCGGTGACCGGTGGGCACACCTACCGCGACGCGCAGCAGGCCTACGCCGACAGCCTGTGGACCGATGTCCGCGACCCGGCGACCAACCTGTTCCCGGTCGGCGCCGAGTCCACGACGCTGCTCGACCAGGCCGCCGCGGTCCAGCTCTACGCCACGCTCGCGTGGCCGCGAGGTCTGGCCTCGACCCTGTACTGAGCGAGCGCACACCGCGAGATCGACCGTTCGGCGCGAGGTCGGCACGTCACAGTGTCGATCTCGAGCCGGGCGGTCGATCTCGTTGCTCGCCGCTAGGCGACGGCTCCGGCCTCGCGCGACGCGGGGCCGGGTCGGACCCGTCCACGCACGGCGACGAGCGCGACGAGCGCCATCAGGATGAACAGGATGTTCGCCGGCCCGGCGAGCGTGAGGAACACGCTCTCGGTGCCGGACCTGACCTCGTCGATACCGCCCGTGGCGAGGAACAGGGTCGGGTCGTAGAGGCCGTGGATCAGCATCGGCCAGATCAGGTTCCCCGTGGCGCGCAGGGTCAGGTACATGCAGATGCCGAACCCGAACGTGAAACCCACGGTCGCCAGGACGGTCGAGAGCTCCTGCCCGCCGAGGATGTTCGTCGCGTGCATCCCGGCGAAGATCGCCGACGAGACGACCATGACCACCCACTCGGAACGGCCGGCGTCCCGGAGCATCTTCACCGCGATGCCGCGGGTCAGGATCTCCTCGACGAACCCGACGAGCAAACCCGCGGCGAACGTCACGAGGACCACGCCCTCGGCGTAGGACGCGTAGTCGATGCCGAGCAGCCGCAGCACGACCGCGAGCAGCACGAGAACCGGCGCGATCCACATCCACCAGCGTCCGCGGATCGGCTGCCGCGCGAACAGTGCCGGGAACCAGCCGAGCGACGCGACGAACGCGGCCGCGAAGATCGAGCCGAGCAGGAGCGGCAGGAACAAGCCGAAGAAGACGCTCTGGGCGGAGGCGAAGATGTCGTCGGCATCGACCTTGTCACCGAACAGGAGGCCGACGAGCTGCCCGGCTCCCACGTAGAGCGCAAGGTAGACGACCGTGACGATCACGGCCCGCCACCAGTCGCCCTTGTTCCAGAACGTCTTCCAGCCTGAGGTGGGCTCGGTCATGTGTCGGCTCCTGTCGGGGTCGGCCTCGGCGCGATGCCTCGTGCCCCGACCATCGCCGACGTCACGGGGTCGGTGCAAACGACTCAGAAGGGCATCTCCGTGGTGACCTGGTCGGCCGGGGGAGCCACGACGGGCGTGCCGGAGCCGATGTTGGAGACGTCCGTGGTGGTCGTCGTGCCGGCGACCTCGAACACGGTGCGGACGGGCAGGTCGCGGTCGTCGATCCAGAACGTGTACGTGAGCGTCGCGGGGAGCGCCGCCGCGGGGTCGTCGCCCAGCAGGCCGGCGGTCGCCTCCGGCGCAAGCTTCGCGGTATCGAGGACGGCGGTGTACTCCTGCGCCTCGACGCCGTTGATCGTCTCGGCGTTGCCGGTCTTGATGAGCGTGGTGACCGCGCCCTCCATGCCCTCGTAGCCGGACTTGAGCATGTCGTCGCCGAACCCGGCGAACGACGATGCGAGCGGGTTCGAGGCGTCGTTGGGGTCGATCTGCAGGAAGAGGCCCCCGCTGAGCTCGCCGAGGTTGATGTACATGATCCCGTCGACGAGCCGCAGCTCGAAGGTGCCGCTCGCGGGGTCGTTGATGGAGGCGGCGATGTTCTGCTTGCCGCCGGTGAGGTCTGCGGACCCGGTCAGGTCCATGGACGTCGCGCCCGTGATCGACATCGCCATGTCGTAGCTCTGGGCGGCGGCCTGTGCGGCGGCCAGGCGAGCGAACAGGTTCTCCGCGGTCAGCTCGTCAGCGGCCGGTGCGACCGTCGCCTCCGCCTCTGCGGCGGCTGCCGTCGTGCTCGGCGCCGACGGCGGCTCCTCGGACGCGCCGCCGCACGCCGCGAGGGTCGCGGCCAGGACGACGGAGACAGGGATGGCGAGCAGGCTCGAGCGACGCATGTGAGGGACCCCCTGGTCACGGCCGCATCTCGGGCGGAAGCCCCCGGACGTCGGCGCGCGGACAGTCTCTCAGCCTGTGCGCGGACTGTGGAGGGCGATTGCGACGATCATCCGATCGGGCGTGACGGCCGCCACAGCCGAGCCGTCAGGACGGCGGCCCGCCGCCGTCGATCGCCGCGAGGAGCGCGTCGAGCACACGACGGGCGTCGTCGAACTCGTCGGCCTCCTCCCACAGCTCGCGCCACTCCGACTCCTCGTCCATCACGCGCACCAGGGCCTGTGCCGCCAGCGTGTCGAGGTCGGGGTCGAGCCGCAGGTCGGCCAGCGTCTCCGCGTCGGGGCCGTAGGTGGGGTCGATCTCGGGACCGTCGGGACGTGTCCCGGCGATGACGGCGGCGGCGGCGATCGCGCTCATCGCGTCGTCGGCGTCGAGGTAGTCCGTGGCCTTCACGACGGTGGTCAGCGCCTCGCGGACGAGCGCCGGCCGTGCCGCGGGTCCGGCCTCGTCCAGGTGGCCCGCCCAGTCGGCGGCGGTGTCGTTCTCGAACGGTCCGAATCCCCAGGTCCCCATGGAAAAACGGTAGCTGCTCCCCCGGCCTCAGTCCGTCAGCGACGGGTCGACGAAACCGGGGATGTCCTCGACCCGGTGGTAGACGGGCAGTCCACGTTCGTGCGCGATTGCCACGTCCTGGTCGGCGCCGGTCGACTCGCCCTCGAGGCGCAGGACGGCGTCGCAGTGCTGGAGCAGGCGCTCCGCCGTGGGGTACATGACCGTGCTCGCGAGCGGGCTGAGCGGACCGTCCGCGCCCGCGCTGCTGAGCACGGGGAGCGCCACCCACTCGCCGATCATGGGGATGTGGCCGCTGCGGAAGATCGGCCACGCGGCCTCCTCGAGCCGCTCCAGGTTCCGGGCCATCAGGGCGGGGTCGTCGCCGGTCCCGGAGCGGTACGGGCCGGCGATCAGAATCATCAGAGGTGTCGTCATGTGCAGTAGTATGCACGAGTCGGAACAAACAAGGGAGAACGTGCAGATGCTCGCGGCGCAGCGCAAGGAGCTCCTGCTCGACCGGCTCAGGGTCGACGGCCGGCTCGTCGCGAAGGACCTGGCGATCGAGCTGGACACCTCCGAGGACACCATCCGCCGCGACCTGCGCGAGCTCGCCGACGCGGGGCTGTGCCAGCGCGTGTACGGCGGCGCGATCCCGGTGCCGGCGGCGGCCGCCAGCTACGCCCGCCGGCAGGAGATCGCGACGACGAGCAAGCACCGCGTGGCCCTCGCCTGCCTGGACCTGATCCAGCCGCGGAGCACGGTGATCCTCGACGGCGGCACGACCGCGCTCGAGGTCGCCCGGCTGCTGCCGCGCGATCTCGGGGTCACCGTGATCACGCACAGCCCGACGATCGCCGTCGCGCTCGTCGACCACCCCGCCGAGGTGTTCACCCTCGGCGGTCGGCTGTTCAAGCACTCCGTGGTCGCGTCCGGCGCGGCCGCGGCCGAGGCGGCCGCCCAGGTCACCGCCGACCTCTTCCTGATGGGCGTCACGGGTGTGCGGCCGGACACCGGCCTGACGACGGGCGACGTCGACGAGGCCGCGATGAAGCGCGCCCTGTCGCGGCGGGCCGCCCAGACGTGGGTCATGGCGAGCGAGGAGAAGATCGGCGCGGCGTCCCCGTTCCGGGTGCTCGGGCTCGACGAGGTCGACGGGATCGTCAGCGACGCCGACCCGGACAGCGCGGTCGTCAGCGAGCTCGAACGAGCGGGCGTCGACGTGCGCAGGGCATAGGTCGTCAGGACCGCGTGCCCTCGGGCGCCCACGCGGTGACGGCCACCGATCCGGCGTCGACGATGTCGAGGGTCGTCTGCGGTCCGCTGTCGTACACGTCGGCCGACGACGTCATCGCGAGCCGATGCATCGGTAGCCCTGTCCCCACGCCGAGCTCGATCTCGGACGTGACGTCGTCCACCCCAGCCGTCGGCATGGCCGTCCAGCCGAGGACGGAGAGCACCCGCGCCCCGACCGGCACGACCACGGTGGACGGTCCGGGGTCGCTGGCCATGAACGAACCGCCGTCCTCGACCGTCACCTCGAGCGCGGTGCCGTCGAGCGAGCGGAACGCCACCGTCGGGTAGCCGCCCATCGAGCACGGTCTCGGCCCGGTGTTGGTCGCCGTGAGGATCTGGGCGCGGTGCCCGGTCGTGGCGTCCCCGCCGCCCAGCGAGAGCGTCAGGTCGTCGTCCGTGCACGCCGACGCCCCGGGGTCGGCCGGCCACGGGAGCGGCACGATCGTCGGCGGAACGACCTGCGGAAGCTCGTCGAGGGCGGCGAGCGTCGACGCTCCGTCCACGGTCTCGGCGCTCGCCACGAGCAGGTGCCGGGCGGTGATCACGTCCGCCAGGACCGCGAGGTCGTCCTCGGTGCCCACGCGCACCTCGAGCGGTCCGCCGGCCGAGGAGGCGCTGACGACGCCCGGGGTCGCGCCCACCAGGTACAGGCTCCCGACGGCCGCCGGGTCGGTGCCCTCGGGGTAGACGCGCACCGTGAGGTCCGCGTCGGCGGTCGTGGCCGGGTCCACCCAGATCTCGACGCCGGCCGGCGGCGAGGACGCGGCGACGAGCCGGTCCACCTGCTCCCGCGCTCGGGCGACGCCGTCGCGCGCATCGACGACGAGGTGCACCTGGGTCACGCCGTCGTCGGCCGGTACCACGGCGACGTCGTCGACCCCGTCGATCGCGCGGGCGGCCGCCGCGACCCTCTCCGCAGCCCCAGCCGCGTCCGGGGAGCCCGCTCCGCCACAGCCCGAGAGAGCGGCCACCAGGACGACGACCGTGAGCGGTGAGCGGAGACGCACCCCGGCAGGCTACGTGGCGCTCGACGCCTCGGGCGCGGACCCGACATCCTGAGTCCGATGACGACCGTCCTGACACCGCGCGCCCTCAACCGCGCCACGCTCGCCCGCCAGCTGCTGCTCGACCGCGCGGACCTGCCCGTGCTCGACGCCGTCTCGCACCTCGCGGGCCTGCAGGCCCAGGAGCCCCAGGAGCCGTTCGTCGGTCTCTGGTCGCGGTTGCGCGGCTTCGACCCGGCCGACCTGGACGCGCTCGTCGTCGGCCGGGACGTGGTCCGCACCCACCTGATGCGCTGCACCGTCCATCTCGTGACGTCCGCCGACATGCTCGCCTGGCGCGCCCGCCACGACGCCATGCTGCGCGGCCGGATGCTCGGGATCTTCCGCGCCGAGGTGGAGGGCGTGGACCTGGTCGAGTTCTCCGACGTCGCGCGCGCGTTCCTCTCCGACGGCGAGCCGCGGACCATGGGCGAGCTCGCGCAGGTGCTCCACGCCCGGTGGCCCGCCGCCCGACCGCGGGCGCACGCCGAGCTGGCCATCGCGTGCCTCGTCCCGGTCGCGCAGACGCCGCCCCGCGGCCTGTGGCGCGTCAAGGCCGGCGTGCAGGTCGCGCTGCTCTCGTCCTGGCTCGGCCGGGACATCGACCCCTTGTCGCCCGACGACGACCTCGTCGGCCAGGCGATCGTGCGCCGCTACCTCGCCGCGTACGGCCCTGCGGCGACCGCCGACATCCGCGCCTGGTCCGGCATCGCCGGCCTGCCGGCCGCCGTCAAGGCCATCCGCGACGAGCTGGTGACCTTCCGCGACGAGCGCGGCCGCGTCCTGTGGGACCTCCCCGGCGCACCGCTCCCCGACGCCGGCACCCCGGCACCCGTCCGGTTCCTGCCCGCGTTCGACAACGCCCTGCTCGGCTACGACGACCGCACCCGCATCGTCGACGACGCCCACCGCGGCCTGTCGGTCGCGGGCACCCGCGTCGTGCTGGTCGACGGCCGCGTCTCGGCGACCTGGAAGGCCGACGCGGACACTGTGAGCGTCACGCCGCTGCGCGAGCTGACCGCCGCGGAGCGCCTCGCTGTCGTCGACGAGGGGGCCGCGACGGCCTCGTTCCTGTCCGACGGCGCGAGCGACCGCGTGGTCGTCGAGTGATGCTCGTCATGTCGGAACGAGGACAGAAGGAGTAGTTTCCCGCGCATGGACCCGACGTCCTCGACCCGCCTCCCCGGTCGCCTCGTGCCGACCGGCGGGGGGCACGTGCCCGTGCGGGTGCACGGGTTCCTCGGGTCTGCTGCGCCGATCCGGGCCGGTCGCGCCGAGCGCGGGTTCGCGGTCGCGCTGGCGCGCACGTCGCACGGCGTGGTCAAGGTGCTGGACGGCGACACGGTGCTCGGGTTCCTCACCCCGGCGTGGTCGCAGCGCATGGACTTCGAGCTCTGGGCGTGCGAGCAGGCGGGCGAGCCGGCGCTCGCCCGGGCGGTGCTCGAGGGGACGGCCGACGAGCGCGACCTGTTCGTCATGCTCTCCTGGCGGCGCTGACCTGCCCTAGTGGTCGTGCCGGTGGTGCGCGTCCGGGTAGTGGTCGTGCGTGTGGGTGGTCGCGGCATGCGTGTGCTCGTGGCGGTGCCGGACCCCGGCCGGGACCGGTGAGGCGTGGTCGTGGTCGTGGTGCCCGTCGTCGTGGGCGTGCCAGTGCTCGTGCGTGACGGCGGCGTGCGCGTGCTCGTGCGCGTGCTGCTCGCTGAGGTGCAGCCAGACGCCGACCGCCATCAGCGCACCGGCGAGCGCGAGCTGCCATGTCAGCGGGTCGCCCAGCGCGACGGCCAGCACCGCACCGAAGAACGGCGCGACCGAGAAGTAGGCACCGGCCCGGGCGGTCCCGACGTGCCGCATGCCGACGATGAACAGGGCGAGGCTCAGCCCGTACGCGACGAAGCCGAGCGCGAGGGCGCCGGCAGCGGTGGCGAGCGACGGCAGCTGCGCGCCGAGCAGCAGGGCCAGCACGAGGTTCGTGGGACCCGCGACCCCGCCCTTGACCGCCGCGAGCCACGTCGCGTCCGTCAGCGACACCTTGCGCGTGAGGTTGTTGTCGAGCGCCCAGAACGCGCACGCGCCGACGATCGCGACGGCCGGCCACAGGCTCGACACCTCGGCCTGCCCGGACGGCACCGCGATCACCACCGCACCGGCGACGACGAAGGCCATGCCGATCACGACGCGGCGCTCGGCGTGCTCGCGGAACACCACCCAGGCGATCACCGCGGTCAGCACCGCCTCGGCGTTCAGGAGCAGCGACGCCCCGGACGCGGGCATCGACGCGAGCCCGAACATCAGCAGCACCGGCGCGACGACCCCTCCCGCGGCCACCGCACCGACCAGCCAGGGGACCTCGTGCCGCTCGAGCCGGACCCGCGGGCTGCGACGGACGAGCCGCCACAGCCCGAGCCCGACGCCGGACCCCACGTACAGCAGCCCGGCGAGCAGCCACGGGCTGACGTCGCCGAGCAGCAGCTTGGCCAGCGGCGCGCTCGCCCCGAACAGCACCGCGGCGAGCAGGGCCGACCGCACCCCGACGTTGCCCAGACCGCGCCCCTCGCTCACCGGCCCATCGTCGCACCGGGCCGGTGAGCGAGGCCGCCGCTACTTGATGGACCCTCGCGTCACGCCGGAGATCACCCAGCGCTGGGAGAAGATGTAGACGACCAGCAGGGGAGCCATCGCCATCAGGTAGGACGCGAACGCGACCGTGTAGTCGGTGTTGAACTGCCCCTGGAACACGTACTGCGCGAGCGGCAGGGTCCGCGCCCCGGGGTCGGTCAGGACGACAAGCGGCATGATGAAGTCGTTCCACGCCCACACGCACGTGAGGATCCCGACCGTCGCGTTCATGGGCATGAGCAGCGGGAAGATGATCTGCCGGAACACCCGCCAGGTGCTCGCGCCGTCGACGCGGGCCGCCTCCTCCAGCTCGATGGGGATCGACCGGATGTACGCGGTGTAGATGAAGATGTTCAGCGACAGCCCGTAGATCGTGTAGAGCAGGATCATGCCGCCCTGGTTGTCCAGGCCGAGGAACGCCGTCTGCTTGACCAGCGGCAGCATGATGATCGGGAACGGGATGAACAGGGCCGCGAGCAGGTAGAAGAACACACCCTTGAAGAACGGTCGGTGGATGTTGCGGGCCAGGGCGTAGGCGACCACCGAGCTCGTCAGCAGCGTGAAGACGACCGACCCGACCGCGATGAGGGCGGTGTTGGTCAGCGCCTGCGGGAAGTCCGTGCGGGTCCACGCCTCCGAGAAGTTCTCCCACCGGATCGGGCTCGGCCACTCGAAGCCGGTACCCGAGGCCAGCTGGGCGGGGGTCTTGAGCGCGACGACCACGGCCAGGTAGAGCGGCACGAGCACCGTCAGGGAGCAGACCACGATGAGCGCGGTGGCCCACCAGTTGATCTTGCGGGTGTCGTCGTCTTCGGACCTCTTCGAGGTCCGGCGACGGATCGAGGTCGGCATGACCGGCTCGGCCTGCCCGAAGGTGGTAGCGGCGTCGGTCATCAGAAGTCGGCCTCTCTGCGCTGAAGGACCCGGAACTGGAAGAGCGAGACGATCGTGATGACGATGAAGAAGATCACCGCGTTCGCGGTCTGGTAGGCGAACTCGCCGCCGGAGAACCCGCCACGGAAGATCAGGAGCGTCACGGACTCGGTCGACGTGCCGGGGCCGCCGTTGGTGAGCGCGACGATCGGGTCGAAGACCTGCAGGAAGCCCTTCAGCGACAGCACGACGTTGATGGTGAAGAACGCACTGATCAGGGGGAACGTGATCGACCGGAACACCCGCCACGCCTTCGCGCCGTCCAGGGACGCGGCCTCGTAGAGCTCGCGCGGGATCGTCTGCAGGCCCGAGAGATAGATGATGATCGTGAAGGCGCAGGCCTGCCAGACCGCGAGCAGCACGATCGCCGTCCACGCCCACGTCTCGTTGGTGAGGATGTTGTCCCGGAACAGCGGGATGTTGGACAGGATCTTGGGCAGCGAGCTCGAGAAGAAGAACTGGAACACGTACCCGACGACCAGGATCGCCAGCACGTAGGGCACGAAGTACACGCCGCGGAACAGGTTGCGGGCCAGGATCTTGGCGTTCAGGCCCATCGCGATGGCCAGCGAGGCGGCATTGGTCAGGAGCGTCGCGACGATGGCGAACAGGAACGAGAAACCGTACGCCTGCAGGACCCGGTCGTCCTTGAAGAGGTTGAGGTAGTTGGACAGGCCGACGAAGTTAAAGTCGCCGTACCCGGCGTAGTTGGTGAACGAGTAGAAGACGCCCGTGATGACGGGCACGGTGTGGAACGCGAAGAACGCGATGACGGCCGGCCAGACCATCCAGTAGTACGTGGACTGCGCACGGCCGAGCTTGACGGGTGGCACGGTTGTCGTGCCTGCCGCGCCGGCTTCGGGTGTCGTGGGCGGGGACTTTGTCGAGGACGTCATCGTCATTCTCCCGTCACGGGGATGGTGCGAGCGGCGACCTTGCGCCACTCGCTGTCGAGGGTGGCGAGCGCGGCTTCCGCGTCGCCGCTGAACAGGAACTGCTGATCGATCGCCGTCAGCGGGATGCTGGGCGGGATCTGGTGGTCGATGAAGCCCGCGATGCGGCCGTCGTCGAAGTACGGCTTGACCGACTGGAGCGCGGGGTCGTCGCTGAGCTGGGCGCCCTTCACCGAAGGGACCATGTTCTGCGAGGCGGCGAACTTCTCGATGACGTCCTTCTGGAACAGGTAGTCGACGAACCGCATCGCCTCGTCATGGTGTGCGCCGTTCTTCGGCAACGTGACCGCGACGTCGACACCGGAGACCAGCACGCGGTCGTCGGGGTTGTCGGTCGCCGGGTACGGGAAGATCCCCGCCTTGACGTCCGGGTTGATCGCCTTGATCGGGCTGAGTGCCCAGATGCCCTGCAGGAGCATGGCGGCGTCACCGTTCGCGAACGCCGCGTTGCCGTCGTCGTAGGTCTTGCCGCGGTAACCGTCCTGCATGTAGCCGAAGAGCTGGGCCTGCTGCTCCATCGCCTCGGGGAAGTCCTTCTCGAACGACACCTCCGAGTCGGGACCGGTGTCCTCGCCCTGTGCGCGCATCTTGTCGAAGAAGCCCCCCTGCGCCGGGTAGGCGCCGAGCGCGTTGAACGACGGCAGCCCGGTCCACGAGTCACCGAGCGTGCCGTAGAACGGCGTGATGCCCGCGGCCTTCAGCGTGTCGCACACGGCGATGAACTCGTTCCACGTCTCCGGGACCGCCAGGCCCTGCTGCTCGAAGATCTCCTGGTTGTAGATGACCCCGTTGGCGTTGTTGACGTAGCCGAGGCCGTTGACCTCGCCCTCCTTGTTGCCGAGGTCCGCCAGGATCTGCTGCACCGCCGGGTTGATGGTCTCGAGCACCGGTTCGTCGGAGAAGTCGTAGAACACCCCGGCCTGCGCGAGGCGCCCGAAGCCGCCGTTGGCGTTGAGCGTGATGACGTCGGGGGCCTTGTCCTTCACCAGCAGGGTCCGGATCATCGTGTCGGCCTCGGCGACCTGGTTCTGCACGACGCGGATGTCGGGGTTCTCGGCCTCGAAGTCCGCGATGATCTGGTCGAAGTCCTCGAGCGCCTCGCCTTTGAACTGGAAGAAGTTCAGGGTGGTCACGCCGTCCGACGAACCGGACGCGCAGCCGCCGACCGCCGCCATGGCGGCCACCAGGACTGCGGCCGCGAACGGTCGTCCGCGTCTCCTCGTGGGGTGTCTCATCGTGCGCCTCCTCGCGCTTGATGGAGCAGCAGGTCAGGTCGTGGCAGTCAGCTCGACCACGGTGGACTGCTGCGGGAACTGCACAGGTGGCCGGACGCCGACGGCGTCGAGCTCGTGACCGGTCAGAGCGACGGGATGCGTGCGCCAGGACAGGGGGGACTGGGCAGCGTCGTGCCCAGGTTCGGTGGCGTCGACGGCACGGAGCCGGTAGCGACGCGTCGGGTCGAGCCCGGGGAACCGGACACGGCCCGGCGGGTAGGCCGCGGTCGTCGCGGTCTGGGTGATGGTGAAGACGGCGGTGCTCCGGTCGGCGGCGACCATGCCGCGCACGTCGATCCCGGGCTCGGTGTGGTCGACGTCGACCGTCCGTCCGGTCGCGACGAGGGGACGCAGCTGCTTGGCGTAGGCGACCCAGGACGCGATGCGGCCCCGGGTGCGGTCGTCGGTCGCCGTGAGGTCCCACTCGATGCCGAAGTGGCCGAACAGCGCGACCGCGGCCGAGAAGTCGACGTCCACGGTTCGACCCGTCGAGTGCACGACCGGGCTCGTGAGGTGCATGCCCATCATCTCGGGCGGCACGACCAGGGCCGTGTAGCGCTGGTTGTCCAGCCGCTCGAGCGGGTCGAGGGTGTCGCTGGTCCAGATCCGGTCGGTGCGGTCCAGGATCCCCAGGTCGACGCGCGCGCCGCCGGAGGCGCAGCTCTCGATCTCCAGACCGGGGTGCGCCTGCTTGAGGGCATCGAGCAGCCGGTAGAGGGCGAGTGTGTGCTCACGGACCCGGGCCACGCCCTGCGGTCCGCTGCCCGCGTCGAGCAGGTCGCGGTTGTGGTCCCACTTCAGATAGGTGATCGGGTACTCGTCGAGAAGCGCGTGAAGGCGCTGCGCGATGTACGTGTAGGCCTCGGGGTGGGCCAGGTCGAGCACCTGCTGGTGCCGGGCCGACGGGGGCATCCCCATGCGTCCGCGCATGATCCAGTCCGGGTGCGCGCGCGCCAGGTCGCCGTCCGGGCTGACCATCTCGGGCTCGACCCACAGGCCGAACTCCATGCCGAGCGCACGGACGTGGTCGACGAGCGGGTGCAGGCCGTCCGGCCACACGTCCGTGTCGACGTACCAGCTGCCGAGGCTGGTGGTGTCGTCCTGGCGACCCTCGAACCAGCCGTCGTCCAGGACGAACCGCTCGGCACCGACCTGCGCGGCGACGTCGGCCAGCGCGGACAGACGACCCAGGTCCTGGTCGAAGTACACGGCCTCCCAGGTGTTCAGCGTGACCGGCCGCGCCCGGCGCGGGTGGGCGGGGCGCCGGCGCCACTCGTCGTGGAAGCGGTGGGCCAGCGCGTTGAGCCCGTCGCCCCAGGAGCCGACGACCTCCGGCGACGTGACCGAGGCGCCGGGCGCCAGGACGACCTCGCCGGCCGCGAGCAGCTCGCCGCCGACGAGCACGGCGTCACCCGTGACGGTCCGCTCGGCGAGGACGCGGTGGTTGCCGCTCCACGCGACGTGGATGCCGTGCACTCGGCCGCGCTCGAACCCGAAGCCCGGGCGACCGGCGGCCAGCAGCAACGTCGAGTCCGCGCCCGGCCGGCCGCGCCGGCTCTCGCGGACGTACGTGCCGAACGTGAACGCGTGCCGCTGCGGAGCGCGCTCCCGCAGGTGCCGACCGGTCGTGTCGAGGAGCTCGGTCGCGTCCCAGGGCACCGGGAACGACAGGGCGAGCGACTGGACCGTGTACGGGGTCTCGCCGGTGTTGCGCAGGGTGATCCGCTGGTGCAGCAGCCCCGCCGTCCCGACCCGGAGCTCGAGCTGGGCGCCCAGCTGGGCCTCCCTGTCGACGAGCGACAGCAGCGCACGGTGGTCGTTCGCCTGCAGGTCGACGAGCTCGAACCGGACGCTGAACGAGGCGCCGTCCCGGTGACCCTCGATCCCGGGCGTGCCGAGCCATCCGCCGGCGGGGGTGGGCAGGAGCGTCGGACGGGCTGACTCGTCGAGCCCGCCCGAGACGCGCTGCGGCCGCGCCGCGACGGCGAGGTCGACGAGGCTCTCGTCGGTGGAGCCGGCGAGCTCCTCGCCCCAGTGCACGATCGTCGGGTGCGGTGTGGTGCCCAGGTCGAGCACGACGCTGGTGCCGCCACGGCGCAGGTGCAGGACGGTCGGTGCCTCAGGTGTGCCGACGGCGTCTTCGCGGTCGGTCGCGGGGTCCGGGTGAATCATGCGATTAGTTCTAACACGAAAGAAATCGGCCCGCAAGAGTGAGATCCACCCAGGGTATTCGGCCGGGATGGCCGGGGTTCGTGCCAGGATGGAAGCAATGGAGCCGCACGAGACCGCGCTGACGGAGACCGAGAAGGCACTCGCCCGGGCTGTGCTCATCCACGGGCCCATCTCGCGTGCCGCTCTGACCAGCCGCCTCAACCTCTCGCCGCCGAGCCTCACGCGCCTCGCGAAGCCGTTCCTCGACCACGGCCTCATGGTCCAGCTCGAGGACAAGTCCGGGTCCGTCGGCCGCCCCGCGCGTCCGCTCGACGTCGCACCGGGTCTCGCGTCCTTCGCGGGCGCCAAGATCACCGGCGACGCGGTGCACGTCGTCGCGACCGACGTGCGCGCCGGGTTGCTCGCACAGGGGTCGCGGGCGTTGACCGGCACGGAGCCGGCCCAGGTCGCCGTCGATCTCGCGGCCGCGGTCCGCGCGCTGGGTGTCGGCCGGCTCGCCGGGGTCGGGGTGTCGCTCGGCGGGACCGTCCGGGACGGGCGCGTCAAGTTCGCACCGTTCCTCGGCTGGCACGACGTCGACTTCGCCGGGCTCGTCGAGGCGGAGCTCGGGGTGCCGGCCGTCCTCGAGAACGACCTCGTCGCGCTCGCCGAGGCGGAGCTGTGGTTCGGCCTGGGCCGCGACATCCCGGGCTTCGTCGTCCTCACGATCGGCGCCGGGATCGGGTACGCCCTGGTCGTCCACGGCGAGGTGGTCCGGTCCCCGGACGCGGGTGTGGGGCTCGGCGGGCACATCCCGCTGAGCGCGACCGGCCCGGTCTGCCAGGACGGTCACCGCGGGTGCGCCCAGGCGATGCTGACCTCCGGGTCCATCGCGGCGCAGGTGTCCGCCGCAGTGCAGCGCACCGTCACCTACGACGAGGCCCTGGAGCTCGCGCGCACGGGCGATCCGGCCGCCGGGACGGTCGTCGACTCGGCCGCCGAGGCGCTCGGCCGGTTCGTCGCGCTCGCCGCCAACCTCACGCTGCAGCCGGCGGTCGTGCTCGCCGGCGACGGGATCGGGCTCATGTCGGTGGCGGGCGACCGCGTCCGCGCGGCGGTCACCGCGAGTCGCGACCCGCGCGCCACGGAGGTCCAGCTGTACGTCGACGAGTCCAGCTTCACCGCGTGGGCGAGAGGGGCGGCCGCGGTCGCCATCCAGGACGCCTTCGACCGGTTCCGGTTCGACGGCCCGGGCGCCGGGCTGCTCGCACCGTAGGTACAGCGCGAATCATCACGAACACGGGCACGTGCGTTGCCTGGGCGTCCAGGGCGCCGCATCTGCGGCTACGCTTACTGCATGCCCACCTACCGGATCAAGGATGCCGCCGACCTGCTCGGCGTGAGCGCCGACACCGTCCGCCGCTGGGCCGAGAGCGGCCGGATCGAGACGACCACCGACGCCTCCGCGCGTCAGGCGATCGAGGGTTCCGTGCTCGCGAGGTTCGCCGAGGAGCTCGCGAAGGAGGCCGCCCAGGTCCCACCCGGCGACATCGCGGCCGCGTCGGTCCGCAACCGGTTCACCGGCTTGGTCACCCGCGTCGTGAAGGACACGGTCATGGCCCAGGTCGAGATCCAGGCCGGCCCGCACCGCTTCGTCTCGCTGCTCAGCCGCGAGGCCGCCGACGAGCTGGGCCTCGAGCCGGGCGTGCTCGCGGTCGCGGCCGTGAAGGCGACGAACGTGTCCGTCGAGATCCCCCGCACCCACTGACCCAGGAGTCCTCCGCATGCGTCGACGTCGTGCGCTCGTCCTCGTCGCGGCCGCCGCCACCCTCGGCCTCACGGCCTGCAGCTCCTCCGACGGCGGCGCCGCGGGCAGCAGCAGCGCGCCGTCGGCCACGACGACAGCCTCGCTCGAGGGCGACATCACCGTGCTCGCGGCGGCGTCGCTGACCGAGTCGTTCACGACCCTCGGCGAGCAGTTCGAGAAGGCGAACCCGGGGGTCCACGTGACCTTCAGCTTCGCCGGCAGCTCCGCGCTCGCCGGGCAGATCGCCGACGGCGCCCCCGCGGACGTCTTCGCGTCGGCGAGCGCCACGACGATGGACGACGTCGTGGCGGCCGGCGACGCGACCGACCCGGTCGTGTTCGCCACCAACAGCATGGAGATCGCGGTCCCGCCCTCGAACCCCGCCAGCATCACCGGGCTGAACGACCTGGCGAACCCCGCGGTGAAGACTGCGCTGTGCCAGCCAGAGGTGCCCTGCGGAGCCACCGCGGCCAAGGTGTTCACCAACGCGAACCTCGCGGTCACGCCGGTGACCCTCGAGCCCGACGTCAAGGCGGTGCTCAGCAAGGTCACCCTCGGCGAGGTCGACGCCGGCCTCGTGTACGTGACCGACGTGGTCGCGGCGGGCGACGACGTCAAGGGCGTGCTGATCGACGAGGGCGACAACGCCTCGACCGACTACCCGATCGCCACGCTCGCGCACAGCACCAACGCGGAGGTCGCGGCGGCCTTCGTCGACTACGTCCTGTCGCCCGCCGGGGTGAAGGTGCTCACCCAGGCCGGCTTCGAGCTGCCCTGACCTCCATGGACACCTCTGCCGGCCCGGGACGCGGGGCCACATGCCGTCGACGCTGAGCACCCGCGAGCGCGCGCGCCGCACGACGAGCGGGGGCGGGTCGCGCTCCGCGCCCGTCCCGCTGCTGATCCCGGCGCTCGTCGGGATCCTCTTCCTCGTCGTCCCCCTGCTCGGTCTGCTGATCCGGGCGCCCTGGGGCGACGCGTGGACGATCCTGCACGGGTCGGCCGCGGGTGAGGCCCTGCGCCTGTCGCTGTGGACGTCGACCACCGCCACGGCGATCTCGCTGCTGGTCGGGGTCCCGCTGGCCTGGCTCCTGGCGCGCACCGACTTCCCCGGCCTGCGGCTGGTGCGCGCCCTGGTCACCCTGCCGCTGGTGCTGCCGCCGGTCGTCGGCGGTGTGGCGCTCCTGCTGGCGTTCGGGCGCACCGGGTTCGTCGGGCAGTACCTCGACCAGTGGTTCGGGATCACGCTGCCGTTCACGCCCGCCGCCGTCGTCATCGCCGAGACGTTCGTCGCCATGCCGTTCCTGATCGTCACGGTCGAGGGGGCGTTGCGGTCGTCGAACCAGGGCTTCGAGGAGGCCGCCGCGACGCTCGGCGCGGGTCGGATGACGGTGTTCCGACGAGTCACCCTGCCGCTGATCGCGCCGTCGCTGGCCGCGGGTGCCGTGCTCTGCTGGGCGCGGGCGCTCGGGGAGTTCGGCGCGACGATCACCTTCGCCGGCAGCTTCCCGGGCCGCACGCAGACCATGCCGATCGCCGTCTACTACGCCCTGGAGACCGACCCGGACGCGGCCATCCTGCTCAGCCTGGTGCTGCTGCTGGTCTCGGTCGTCGTGCTCGTCGCCCTGCGCGACCGGTGGCTCCGGGGCGGGGTCGCGTCATGAGCCTCGTCGCCGCCGCCCAGGTGACCCGCGGGCCGTTCACGCTCGACGTCGACGTCGTGGTCCCGCCCGGTGAGGTCGTCGCGGTCCTCGGTCCGAACGGCGCGGGCAAGTCGACGCTGCTCAGCGCGGTCGCCGGGCTCACGCCGGTCTCGTCGGGCCGGATCGAGCTCGACGGCGAGGTGCTCGACGACGCGAGCACGGGCGCGTTCCGCGAGGCCTCCGAGCGTCCCGTCGGATTCGTCTTCCAGAGCTACCGGCTCTTCCCGCACCTCAGCGTGCGGGACAACGTCGCGTTCGCGCCGCGGGCCCAGGGGCTCGGAAAGGCACAGGCGCGAGCGGCCGCCGACCACTGGCTGGCGCGCCTCGGCCTGGCCGAGCTGTCCGACCGTCGGCCCGGCGACCTGTCCGGAGGGCAGGCGCAACGCGTCGCGCTGGCCCGCGCGCTGGCCGGCGACCCCGGCGTGCTCCTGCTCGACGAACCGCTGTCGGCCCTCGACGCACGCACGCGGCTCGACGTGCAGACCGAGCTCAAGCGCCACCTGTCGGGCTTCGCCGGTCCGTGCCTCGTCGTCACCCACGACCCGCTCGAGGCGCTCCTGCTGGCCGACCGGCTGCTGGTCCTCGAGCAGGGGCGCGTCGTGCAGGAGGGCAGCCCGGCCGACGTCGCCCGGCGCCCGGCCACCGAGTACGTCGCGAAGCTCGTCGGGCTCAACCTCTACGCCGGCACCGCGGACGGTGCACGCGTGACTCTGGACACGGGCGGGGCGTTCGTCGTCCCCGACCACGCCGAGCGCGGTGAGGTCCTCGTCGCGCTGCGCCCGTCCGCGGTGATCGTCAGCCCGCACCGGCCCGACGCGTCGAGCGTCCGCAACACCTGGCCGGCGACGATCGTCGGCCTGACGATGCTCACCGACCGCGTCCGGCTCGACCTCGCCGGATCACCCTCCGCGCTGGTCGACGTGACCCCGGCGGCCGTCGCCGAGCTCGGGCTGGGCCTGGGCGACGAGGTGTGGCTGTCGGCCAAGGCCACCGAGCTCGAGGTGTACGGGAGGTCCTGACCGCCGCCGCACCCGGGCGCTACGTTCGGTCCATGAGGGCGATGATCGTCAAGGAGTTCCGCGAGCTCGTCCGCGACCACCGCACGCTCGCGATGATCGTGGTCCTGCCGCTGCTGCTGCTGGTGATCTTCGGGTACGCGGCCAACTTCTACGTCTCGACCGTGAAGGCCGCCGTCGTCGGGCCGCAGGCCGAGCAGGTGGCCGCGCAGCTGCCCGAGTTCTTCGACGTGACGGTCCTCGAACCCTCGGACACGCAGGCCGACGCCGAGCAGCTGCTGCAGGACAACAAGGTCGACGTCGCGTTCGTGACCGGCCAGACGCCCGTCCTCGCGCTCGTCGACGGGTCCAACCTCTTCGCGGCGCAGTCGATCGTCGGGACGCTGAACGCGGCGGGCGACGCGGTGCAGACCGAGGTCCTCTACAACCCGGACCTGACCACGTCGTGGGTGATGATCCCCGCGATCATCGGCCTGATCCTCACGTTCATCGGCACCCTCGTCACCAGCATCGGGCTGGTCCGCGAGCGGGAGGCCGGCACGCTGGAGCAGCTCGCGGTCATGCCGATCAAGCCCAGCTCGGTGATCCTCGGCAAGATCGTGCCGTACTTCCTGCTGGCCTCGATCGACATGATCATCGTGACGGTGCTCGGGATGCTGCTGTTCGACGTCCCGTTCAACGGCAGCGTCGCGGTCTTCGCCCTGGGTGCGGCACTGTTCCTGTTCGTCGTGCTCGGGATCGGGGTGTTCATCTCGACGATCTCCAAGACGACCGGGCAGGCCATCCAGACCGCGTTCCTGGTGATGTTCCCGCAGATCCTGCTGTCCGGGATGATCTTCCCGCTCGACGCGATGGCGCCCGGCGTGCGCTGGATCGGGTACCTGCTGCCGCTGACCTACTTCACGATGATCTCGCAGGGCGTGATGCTGCGCGGCGCCTCGTTCCCGTCGCTGTGGCTGGCGTTCGCGGTCCTCGCGGTCATGGCGGTCGTGGTGTTCACCGCGGCCACCCTGCGGTTCCGTCGCGACCTCGCGCCGGGCGGCCGCACGGCGAAGAAGGTGGCCGCGTGACCTACGGGCTGCGGTCCGCCACGGTGCGGTTCGGCGGCACGGTCGCGCTCGACGACGTCACGGTCGAGGTGCCCGCCGGGTCCGTCGTGGCCGTGGTGGGCGGAGACGGCGCGGGCAAGTCGACTCTGCTGCGCGCGCTGGTCCGCGAGCAGCGGCTCGACGACGGCGAGGTCGAGGCGCCCGGCAAGAAGGACATCGGGTTCCTGCCCGCGTCGTCGGGAAGCTGGGCGGGCCTGTCGGTGACGCAGAACCTCGACTTCGTGGCGGGGATCTACGGTCTGGCCGGACCGGGGCTCGAGCAACGCCGGGCGGAGCTGCTGGAGGGTGCCGGCCTGGTCCGGGCGAAGGACCGGCTCGCGTCGCAGCTGTCCGGCGGGATGCGTCGCAAGCTCGGGTTCTGCCTGGCCAGCGTGCACCGGCCCGCGCTGCTGGTGCTCGACGAGCCCAGCACGGGAGTCGACCCGGTGAGCCGCATCGACCTGTGGCGGATGGTGTCGCAGGCGGCCGCCGACGGTGCCGCGGTGATCATGTCGACGACGTACCTCGACGAGGCCGAGCGCGCCGGGCACCTCGTGGTCATGGACTCCGGGCGCGTGCTGGTCCAGGGGTCGTACGAGCACGTGCGCGCCCAGTTCGACGGCACGGTCACGAGCTCGGCCTCCGCGGTCCGCGACGCCTGGTCATGGCGTCGTGGGACCGAGCGGCACGAGTACTGGCCCGAGGGCGGGTCGCCGCCGGCGGGGCAGGTCATCGATCCGGACCTCGAGGACATCGTCATCGCCCTGTCGCTGCTGCGTCGGGTGCCGTCGTGAGCGAGGTGCTGCTGCGCGCGTCGTCGGTGACGCGGAGGTTCGGCGACTTCACGGCCGTCTCCGACGTGTCGATGGCGGTCCGGCCCGGCGAGGTCGTCGGACTGCTCGGCGCGAACGGCGCCGGCAAGACGACCCTCATGCGGATGCTGCTCGGCCTGATCGAGACCAGCGCGGGCAGCGTCGAGATCCTCGGCGGCCCGCCGTCGCGGGAGCGCAGGCGACGGATCGGCTACGTGCCGCAGAACCTCGGTCTGTACCTCGACCTGACGGCTACCGAGAACATGCGCTTCGTCGCCGACGCCTACGGCACCCCCGTGCCGACGCTGCCTCCCGACCTCGCGCGGTACGCCTCGACCCTCGTCGGCGACATGCCCCTGGGCTCGCAGCGCACCCTGTCGTTCGTGGTCGCCCTCTCGCACGCCCCCGAGGTCCTGCTCCTCGACGAGCCGACGTCGGGCGTCGACGCGCTCTCGCGCGCGGCGCTGTGGGACACCATCCGCGAGCAGGCGTCCGACGGCACCGGCGTGCTGGTCACCACCCACTACATGCAGGAGGCGCAGCAGTGCGACCGGCTCCTGCTGATGTCCGACGGGCTGCTGGTCGGGGAGGGCAGCGAGGCGGACATCGTCGGGTCGACGAGCGCCGGTGCGGTCCGCACCGACGACTGGGCCGCGGTGTTCGGTGCGCTGAACGCCGCCGGTGTGCCGGTCACGCTGGACGGCCGCGACGTGCGCGTCGCCGACGTCGACCTGGACGAGGTGCGTCGGATCCTGGCCGCCGCCGCCCTGCCCGCGACCGTCGAGCCGGTGCCCGCGACCATCGAGGAGCGGATGCTGGTCCTCGCCCGCGGCAGGGCCGGCTGAGGGCCGTTCCGGGGCGGGAGACGGAGAAGTCCGCGGGCCTCGGAGGGGGATGTACCGAGGCCCGCGGACGTCAGGGGTGCCGAGTCAGTCCTCGGCGTGGGCGCCCGGGTCGGCAGGCGCCTTGTCCGTCGGCGGGGTCACGTCGGGACGGTGCTCGAGAGCGGTGTCGCTCGCGGACTTCTGCCGAGCCTGCTCGGCGATCTCCTGGCCGTCGACGCCGCCGTCGCGGGCGTCGTCGGCCACCGACTGGCCGAACGAGGCCGCGTCCGGCAGGTCCTTGTCGGACGCCGGCTGTGTGGGCTCGGGCGCCGGGGCGCTCGGCTCCTCGGTCGGGGTCGGCGCTGCGGTCGCGTCGTCGGTCGGGATGGCGGTCGGCGCGTCGGTCGGTGCCGTGGACGGCTCGACGGTCGGCTCGTCGGTCGGCGAGGTCGTCGTCTCGACGACGGCCGGCGTCTGGTGGGACGAGTCGACGGCGTGAGCCACGGCGGGCACGCCGCCGATCACACCGACGGCCACGGCCACGCCGGCAGCCTTGGCGGGCAGGCCGAGTGCGGCCAGCTTCGCCACGACGGCGGCAAGGGTCGTGGTGCTCATGGGGTACCTCCTGAGTCCGGTGCGACCCCGGGACCACCCCGGGTGGGGTGGGGACCGCGCCTCTCAACCACGTCATCGCCGGACCGGCCCGCAGGGGTACGGGTGCGACGAGATTCGCGTCAGCCGCCGTGCGCGGGGGCCTGCGTGGGGCGCACGGCCGGGGCGCCCTGGGCCGGCGTCGCGGCCGGTGCGGGGGTGGCCTTGCGGTCCTGGCCAGGGGCTTCGTCGGAGCGACCCGGGTCCGTGGGCTTCCCGGGCTCCGCCGGTCGGCCCGGGTCCGCCGGCGCGCCGGGGGCCTCGCCGGTCTGCCCAGGAGCGGTGGTCGAGCCCGGGGGGATGACGACGGGACCGCGGCCCGGTGCAGGGTCGACCGCGCAGCTGCCGTCGCACGGCGCCGCAGGCGCAGCCGGGACGGCGGGTGCCCCGTCCTGGGGGTCCGACGGCACGGCGGGCACCTGATGGGGCGTTGCGGGCTCGACCGCGGGGGCCGTTCCGGTCACCGCCTGCCACGTGTCGACGACCGCACCGACGACCGCCTGCGCGGGTTCGCGCACGATGTCCGGAGCGCCGTCGAGCTGCGAGGTGCCGACGACCGCGGCCGCGGCCACGGCGACGCCGAGCGCGATCTTCAGGGCGACCGTCGTTCCCGCCACCGCGCCGGCCCGGCGCAGGGTGTGGCGCCGTGAGCGGTGCGCGCCGAGGTCGACGACGTCGGCGTCGGCGGCGGGCTGCGCGGTCGGGAGGCCGTCGCGCAACAGGGCCGCCAGCGCCGCCGACGGGGTCGGCGCCGGCCCGTCCGCCAGGTCCCGCAGCGTCGCGACGAACGAGGTCAGCTCCGGCTCGCTCGGCACGGACTGCCCCGACAGCAGCTGCTCGTCGGGGATCCTCATGTCCTGGTCATCGTCGAAAAGGCTCACAGGGGTACGCCCTGTCTCTCGATCGCCCGGCGGACGGAGGCGAGACCGCGACGCTGCAGGGCCTTGACGGCCCCCACCTGCTTGTCCATCACGGCGGCGACCTGCTCGACGGTGAGGTCGGCGACGATGCGCAGCGTGAGCACCTCGCGCTGGTCGTCGGTCAGCGTGCCCAGGACCGCGAGCACGCGCTCCCGCGAGAGGGTCTCGAGCGCGCCGTCCTCCGCGCTCGGCACCGTCCCGCCGTCCTCGTCGTCGGCGAGCGGTGCGACCGCGACGGTCCGCGCCCGCCGGCGCCACGCGTCGACCGATCGGCGGTGCGCGATCGTGAACACCCAGGAGCGGAAGTCGTCCTGGTCTCCGCGGAAACGGTCGAGCCCGGTGAAGACGGACAGGAAGACCTCGCTGGTCAGGTCGTCGGGGTCGTCGGCGCCCCGGGAGCGCAGGAACGCGGCCACCGGGCGGGACAGGTCGGTCCAGATGGTCGCGAACGCGTCACCCGAGCCCTTCCGGGCGCGGGCGAGGACGTCGTCGAACCCCTCGATCACGGCGTGCGCGCACGTGCCGACGAGCGTTCCACGCGCGCACCTCCGTCCGGTTCGGGACCGCCGTTGCCGGCCGACGGTCGGCCGTCACGTTACGAACATGCCTCGAGCCGGGGCAAGCCGCCTGCGTGCGGGCGTCGACGGTGTGCGACTCTGGACGGACGCAGTGACCGCGGCGAGGAGGCCGACGATGTGCCGCTGGATCGCCTACACGGGTTCGCCCGTGAGGCTCGACGAGCTGCTCTACAAGCCCGCCAACTCGCTGGTCATGCAGAGCCTGCACAGCCGGCTGGGCGCGGAGCCGACCAACGGCGACGGGTTCGGCGTGGGCTGGTACGACGAGCACTCGTCGACACCCGGGTTGTTCCGCAGCATCGAGCCCGCGTGGAGCGACCGGAACCTGCGCGAGCTGGCGCAGCACGTGCGGTCGGGCACGGTCCTGGCGCACGTGCGGGCGACCAGCGGGTCGGCCGTGCAGCTGACCAACTGCCACCCGTTCCGGCACGAGCGCTGGCTGTTCATGCACAACGGCCTCGTCTCGCGGTTCGGGGAGCTCAAGCGGGACCTGCAGCTGGAGATCGACCCCGAGCTCTTCCCGACGATCGAGGGCACCACCGACTCCGAGACGCTCTTCCACCTCGCGCTGACGTTCGGGCTGACCGACGATCCGCCCAAGGCGATCGCCGCGACGATCGGGCTCGTCGAGGACGTCGCGCGCCGCCGCGGCGTCGAGTACCCGTTCCAGGGCACGATCGCGACGACCGACGGCGAGCGGCTCTGGGCGGTCCGGTACTCGTCCGAGGGGCGGTCGCGGTCGCTGTTCCACAACCAGGACGTCGCCGTCCTGCGCCACCAGTACCCGGACAACCCGGTGCTGCACGACCTGTCGGAGGACACGCGCATCGTGGTGTCCGAACCGCTGGGGGACCTGCGCGGCGCGTGGCTCGAGGTGCCGGAGGCCACCTGCCTGGTCATCGGCGGAGGCACGCAGGAGACCCGGCCGTTCGTCCCGTCGGCGCCGTAGGTCCTGCAGGGGAACGTTCAGCGGCCTGCATGCCCCGGCGGGCAGGTTTCTCGTGCAGGGGACGACCGGTCGGGTCGCCCCGCGACGAGAGCGAGTCGACATGGAGACCATCACCACCCTGCCGTCGGTACGCGGCGACGCCGTCCTGCTGGCGGTGACCGACCGCGGCACCTGGCGCGGCTACGAGAGCGAGTGGCTGCTCCCTGCCGCCGGCCTCTGCGCGGACGCCTGCCTGCTCGGCGTCATCGACATGGTCGGGACCAAGACGTTCGGGATCGACCGACGACGGGTCGTGGCCGGACCGGCCGCGCTCGCGGACGACCTGCCGGCGATGCTCGCCCGCCTGGGGCGGCGGTGCGCGCAGGTGGCGCCGGAGAAGCCGTGGGGATGGGTCCGGCACGCGGCGACGTTCGCCCCCGACGGCGTCCTGGACGAGCTCGGCCCGGTCGGCGAGCGGTTCGAGGGTCGCTGGCACCCGTTCGGTCGCACGCCGGCGCTCGTCAACGTCGCCGAGGCGGCACGGTCCGCCGCGCTCGGCCGCGTGGAGCGCGCCTGCTCGGGCATCGGTGAGCCCAGCGCGCAGGCCGTGATCACCGCGTTGCTGCTGCAGTCGACCGAGGTGCTCCACCACGTGGTGCCGGGGGCGCGTGACCGCGCGACCGTGCGTCGGCTGGCGGACGCGCGCGAGCGTCTACCGCTGTCGGCCCGGCACTTCGTGGACGTCGTCGCGGCCCGCAAGGCGGCCCAGGACCGCATCGGCGGCTACTGAACGCCCGTCCTTGACCCGCGTTCTTCGCGTGCGCGAGGCTGCGGCCATGAGCGGGCCCGGTGGTTGACCTCGTCCCCGCCGGCGTGCGGATCCTGGGTCCGGTCTCCGCGACGGTCGGGGGCCACGAGGTGTCGCTCGGCTCGCCCAAGCAGCGGGCCGTCTTCGCGGCACTCGCCATGTCGTCGGGCCAGGTCGTCTCGACGGACCGGCTGGTCGACGAGCTGTGGGGCGACGACGCTCCCGAGTCCGCCCTGTCCACGCTCCAGGTGTACGTCTCGCGGCTCCGCAAGAGCCTCGTCGACGACGTCCCGGGGTCCGACGGGGCGCGTCCCCAGATCGTGCGGCGCGCGCCGGGCTACGTCCTCGAGGTGCCCGACGACGCTGTGGACGCCCGGCGCTTCGCCCGGCTGCTCGCGGATGCGCGCGCCGGTCTGGCGGACGACCCCGGTGCCGCGCTGCGCAGTCTGGACGCGGCGTTGGCGCTCGTCTCCGGGCCGCCTCTGGCCGATGTCGTCGACTCGCTCGGCGACGCCGCCGCGGCCGAGGCCTCGCGTCTCGAGGAGCTCGTGCTCCTGGCCCAGGAGGCGCGCCTGACCGCGCTGCTCAGCCTGGGCGACGCGTCCGCGGTCGTCGGCGCCGCGGGCGCCCTCGTCGAGCAGCACCCGTTCCGGGAGAGCCTGCACGCGCTGCTGGTCCTGGCCCTCTACCGGGACGAGAGGCAGGCCGAGGCGCTCGCGGCCTACGACCAGGTGCGCCGGCGTCTCGATGACGAGCTCGGCGTCGAGCCGGGCAGGTCGCTGCGCCGGCTGCACGCGCAGGTGCTCGACCAGGACCCGGCCCTCGACCTGCCACGATCGGGTCCGCGACCGGCTCCTCGCGGCGACCTCGAGGGCGGCCGCCACCACAACCTGACCGGGTCCGTTACGCCGTTGATCGGCCGCGCCGGCGAGCTACGGATCCTCGCGGAGCGCCTCGACGCCCAGCGCCTGGTCACGATCGTCGGGACCGGCGGGATGGGCAAGACCCGGCTCGCCCTCGAGGCGGCCCGCGCGCGCCGCGATGCCGACGGGCCGTGGTTCGTCGACCTCGCCGGTCTCGCCGACGGCTCCCTGCTCGTGGAGGCGGTGGCGACCGCGCTGGCGATCGGCGGTGCGCAGGACGCCGCCGCGCTGGCGACCACCCTGCGCGAGCGCCAGGTCGTCCTCGTCCTGGACAACTGCGAGCAGATCGCCGACGACGTCGCGCAGCTGGCGACAACCCTCCTCGAGACGTGCCCGGGCGTGCGGGTCCTCGCGACCAGCCGGCAGACCCTCGGTGCTCCGGGTGAGCTCGTGCTCGACCTGCGGCCGCTGCCGAGCGGCGAGGCGGAGCAGCTGTTCCTCGAGCGTGCGTCCGTCCTCCTGCCGGGGTGGCACCCCGACGCGTCCGAGCGGGAGGCGCTGGCGCGGCTGTGCCGGGGACTCGACGACCTGCCCCTGGCCATCGAGCTGGCCGCGGCCCAGTGCCGGGCCCTGTCGGTCGCCCAGCTGGCCGACCAGCTGGGCGACCGGTTCGCACTCCTCAGCGGCGGGCGTCGCGGCAACCAACGGCACGCCAGCATGACGGCGGCCATCGCCTGGTCGTACGACACCCTCTCCGCGGACGAGCGTGCGATGTTCGAGGTGTTCAGCGTGTTCGAGGGGTCCTTCGACCTGGAGGGGGCCACGGCGATCGCCGGCGGGCGCAGCGTGCTCGCGACGCTCCTGTCGTTGGTCGACAAGTCGCTGGTCTCGGTCCTGGAGGGCACGCCGAGGCGCTACCGGATCCTGGAGACGCTTCGGCAGTACGCGGCACTTCAGCGTTCCGACGAGACGACGCAGCGGGTCCGCCAGGCGGTGGTCGAATGGGCCGCGGCAGTGGCGGAGCGGGCGGACGTCGAGCTGCGCGGCCCGGCGAGCCGCGAGTGGATGCACCGGCTGGACCAGGACAAGGACACGATCCGGGCGGCGCTCGCCTGGCCGGTCGGCGACCCGGAGGTCCACCTGAGGATCGCGGTGGGCATGGTCTGGTTCTGGTACCGGCGGGGGCACATCGTCGAGGGCCTGCGTGCGCTCGAGCCGCTGTCGGCCGCCCAGGACCCGGCACTGTTGCTGCGCGGGTCGGTCGGCCGGGTGCTCCTCAGCTATCTGGCAGGGGACTACGCGACGCTCGTGCACGAGCTCGGGACCGCCTCGGGTCTCGCCGCCGAGTCGCAGGACGAGGCCGCCACGAGCTACGCGCTCTCGACCGTCGCCTTCTTCGAGGCCAACCTCGGCCAGATCGACCAGGCGCTGCGGGACTCCGGCGTGGCCCTGGAGCTCGCCCGCAGCATCGACTCGCCGCAACGGGCCGCCGACGCGCTGCTGGCGATGAGCACGGGCTATCTGCGCGCGGGCGACCTCGTCGAGTCCCGACGACACTCCGCGGCGGCCGTGACCGAGGCGGACGCCTGCGGATACGCGTGGTGCGCGGTCGCGTCCCTGTGGATCGGGTCGAAGGCGCGCATCACGGACGGCGACTTCTCGGACGAGACCCAGGCCGGGCTGGCGCGCGTCATCGGCGACTCCCTGGCCGACCGCGACGTCACGTCCTGGTTGGTCGGCGTGGTGAGCGCCGCCTACGTCCTGCTCCGGCGCGGGCAGAGCGGTCACGCCGCCGAGCTGGCGGGCATCGCCCACCGGCAGGGCCAGCTCGTGGGCTTCGCCCCCGAGCGGATGGACCCGGTCGAGACCCTCGCGTACCTGGGGGAGATCACCGGGCGGATCACCGCCGAGGACCTGACCGCGCGGTACGACGAGGGCCACGCCCTGGACACCGACGAGGCGTTCGCCCGGGTCGCCGTGCTGGTGCACGGCTGACCCGGGCAACCTCCCGCACGATCAGCCGACCGGCTGGGCGCGTCCGAGGATCCGTGTGGCGAGGAGCACCGGAGTGCCGAACACCACGGCGATGAACGCGCACTCGACCAGGCCGCCGTTGGAGCCGAAGGCGCCGGAGACGAACCAGAGCAGGAGCACGAGCGAGGCGGTCGCGGCGAACCGGGTACGGCGTCCGAGACCGGGCTGGCCCGAACGCCGCACACCGGAGGCCAGCAGGAACGTGCCGACGATGAGGACCAGGAACAGGACCAGGGACACCAGGTTGTGGACGACGTGGTGGCTCGAGACCAGGCCGGCCTCCTCCTGCGCCAGGCACGCCTGCTGCAGGTTCGAGCAGTCCTGCCGGGCGAAGCCCGCTACGAGCGTGAGCACGCCGGCCACGACGACCAGGGCGGAGCCTGCCTTGCCCGCCTTGCCCTTGAGCCGGGTGAACAGGTAGCTGCCCGACGCGAGGAGGGTGACCGCCATCGCGACGAACCCGAAGATCATGATGGCTGCGGACTTCGACTCCTCCGACGCGAGTGCGCTGATCGCCTCGCTCCGGGCGCTGTAGCCGGGGTCGAGAAGGCCTGCCAGGGCGATCGCGGCGACGGCCGCGCCGGCGCTGACGACGGCCAGGCGCACGAGCCGCTTGCCCTTGTCGACCTGCTCCGGGGCGACGAGCTCCGGGCTGAGGGTGGTGGTCATGAGAACTCCTTTGAGTGGTGGCGGCCGTGGTGGTCCGCTCGATGTGGACGACTCTGGGTGGAGTCGCTTGCAGACGGCCTGCAGGAACCTGAACGCCGTCAGCGCACGGCGACGACCTGCGACCTCAGAGCCGCGATCTCGACGATCACGTCGTCGATCAGCCGGGGTTCGACCGCCCGTGCCGCGAGGGTGTCGAGCAGGTGCCCGGCGGTGCGGTCGAACACGTCGTCGGTGAGGTGCAGGGGCGCGTGCGCGCTCGTGAGCCGGGCCTCGTCGGCCGGGCGCGTCCGCGGGGCGAGCACCGCGAGCAGGAACTCGGTCATGTGCCGGCGCTGCGCGGCCATGTCGACGTGCGCGAAGTATGGCTGCAGTGCCGGGTCCGCGAGGACGCGGCGGTAGAGGTCGTCGACCGCGAGGTGGACGGCGTCGACGCCGCCGAGGCGTTCGACGAGGCTCGTCGGCGGCCTCATCGGTCGCCTCGCCGGCTGCCCAGCTCGACCACGTACATCGCGCCGAGCAGCAGCACCGCGCCGACCACCGTCCGGGCTGACAGCGCTGCTCCCGTCAGGACGGCCGTCAGTCCAGCCGCGGCGGGCTCCAGCGTGAGGATGACAGCCGCGCGGGTACCGCTCACCCGGGACTGCGACCAGCTCAGCAGGGCCATCGCCAGTGCGGTCGCGACGACCGCGAGGAAGCCGACGCAGGCCCACGCCTCCGCGTCGGGCGGCAGGGCGGGCATCGGCGGGGTGCCCGTGGCCGCGGAGCGGAGCGCCACGACCACCAGGGCGAGGCCCGCGACCGCGACCGTCTGGACCCGTGCGAGCCGCAGCGCATGACCAGGCACCGACCAGCGCGAGAGCAGGACCACGTGGGCGCCCCAGGCCGCGGCGGACGCCATCGTCAGCAGCTCCCCCGGCCCGAGGCCGGCGCCTCGCAGGCTCAGCACCGCGACGCCGGCGGTCGCCAGCGCGACGCCGGCCCAGGTGGCGCGTCCGAGCCGCTCGCGGAAGACCAGCCACGCGGCGAGCGGGGCGATGACGACGAGCAGGCTGGTGAGGAAGCCCGACGTGAGGGCGTCGGTGTAGGTCAACGCCCAGGTCTGCAGCAGGAACCCCGACCCCAGCAGGGCGCCCAGGGCCAGCCCGCGTCGGCGCAGCGCGGGCGGCAGGGGCGGTGCCGACCGGGTGGCGAGGGCGAGGACCAGGGCACCGAGCCCGAACCGCCAGGCCACGAGGTCTGCGGCGGGCAGCGCCGCGGCGGCGTCGTCGGCGACCGTGAAGGTCACGCCCCAGATCACCGCGACCAGGGCGAGTGCCGCGGGCGGCAGCCACGTTCGGGACGGACCCGGTTCGAGCAGGGTGGCGCCACGGGTCGGGGCGCTCGTCGAGAGCAGCGTGGTCATCGGTTCGTCCTTCGATCGGTTGCCCGGATCGTCACGGGACCGACCTGCAGAAAACCTGCAGCCCGCTTCAGCCCTCCCGGCTGCAAGCTCCTCGCAACCGTCCTGCAGGCGTGACCGGGTTGCCTGGGCTCAGCACCGGGACGCGGTGCGTTCCCCACCGTTGACGAGGTCGTGCCATGTCTGCTCGGCAGTTCCATCCCTCCCACGACGACCGCCTGTGGTCGGACCGTCTCGGCTCCACCCGCGGCGTGCACGAGGTGCACCTCGGTCGGCTCGCCGCCGACCGTGACGCGCTGCGCCAGGCGCGTGTCGCACGCTCCCGGTCGAAGGCCCGCGCCAGGGCACGTTCTCGGGGGACGTCGTGAGCGTCGACATCCCGGCTCTGCTGGAGCTGTGGACGAGGCCGCTCCCGACCGGCTCCGACGCCGCCGAGGCGTTCCGCGGGCTCTACGCCGACCCGGTCCGCGTGAACGGCACGCTCCTGAGCGCCGAGGACCTGGTGCGCAGCGCGCGCACCCTGCAGCAGGCGTTCGCGGACGTGAGCCGCGACATCCTGGACGTGTGCGACGCCGGCTCGAAGGTCGCCGTGGCCTTCCGCCTCGAGGGCCGGCACGTCGGACCGCTGACCACCTCGGCCGGCGTGCTCGCCCCCACCGGCGAGAGGCTGTCGCTCCGGGTGATCGACGTGCTCACGGTCGTCGACGGCAGGATCGCGGCCGTCACCATGGTCGCCGACGAGCTCGGCGCGCTGGCGGCCGTGCACGCCGCGGTCCTCGTCGCCCCGGCGACCTAGGCTCGGGCCGTGCCCGTCGAGCTCGTCGAGATCACAGCCGCCAACGAGGCGGAGGTGTGCGCGGTGCGGGTGTCCGCAGCCCAGGAGCAGTTCGTCGGGACCGTCCGCGGCGCGTTGTCCGACGCCGCCGCCTACCCACAGGCGCGGCCGTGGTACCGGGCCGTCTACGTGTCCGGGCGGCCCGTGGGCTTCGTGATGCTCAGCTGGGACGTCGTGCCGGAGCCTCCGAACATCGTCGGCCCGTGGTTCCTGTGGAAGCTGCTCGTCGACGAGGCCGAGCAGGGCCGGGGCTATGGCGCGCAGATCGTCGCTCGCGTCGCCGACCTCGTCCGGGCCGAGGGGGCGACCGAGCTGCTGACGAGCTACGTCGAGGGCGTCGGCGGGCCGGCCGGGTTCTACGCGCGGCTCGGCTTCGTACCGACCGGGGAACAGGACGGCAACGGCGAGGTCATCGTGCGGTTGCGGTTGCGCTGACCCGCTCAGACCTGGGCGGCAGGGCCGTCCGTCGGCTCCAGCAGGACGACCGGGATGACCCGCGACGTCCGCTCCTGGTACTGCGCGTAGCGCGGCATCTCGGCGACGACGCGCGGCCAGAGGCGGTCGCGCTCGTCCGGCGTCGCCACCCGGGCCTGCATGGGACCGGCCGGGCCGCCGGCGACCGCGACCCGCACCTGCGGGTGGTCGCGCAGGTTGAGGAACCACGCGGGGTCGAGGTCGTCGCCGCCCCGCGACGCGACGATCACCAGGCTCTCCCCGAGCTGGACCGGCGACGTCAGCATCGACGTACGCGCCCGCCCCGAGCGGCGTCCGACCGTGACGAGCTCGAGCGACGGATGCCCGAGCAGGGTGCCTCCGAGCCGGCCGCGACTCACGGTCAGGATCGCGCGGTGCACCCCGCTCAGCGTCCTCATCACGAACGTGCTCGTCATGCCCTGGTCCTCGGGAGCCGGCTCATGGCTCGATGAAAGCACGCGAGCTCGTCGGGTACGGCCCCGCGGGGACGACGGGCGTGAGACCGTGCGTACGTCGGACCTTCGACATTCGAACCGTCAGGGAGGCACCCGATGAAGGTCTTCGCGTCGTACAACATCAAGGGCGGGGTCGGGAAGACGTCGACCGCCGTGAACCTCGCGCACCTGTCCGCGCGCGAGGGCCGGCGAACCCTGCTGTGGGACCTCGACCCGCAGGCCGCGGCGACGTACATGTTTCGCGTCAAGCCGCGGGTCAAGGGCGGCGGCCACGCCCTGGTGACCGGCAAGCGCCCGATCGAGGACGCGATCAGGTCGACCGACTTCGGCGACCTGGACCTCCTGCCGGCCGACTTCAGCTACCGCAACATGGACCTCGAGCTCGACGACGCCAAGAAGCGCACGCGGCGGCTCCGCCAGCTGATCGGCACCGTGCCCGACGTCTACGACATGGTGTTCCTCGACTGCCCGCCGAGCATCTCGCTGATGTCCGAGAACATCCTGAACGCCGCCGACACCCTGCTCGTGCCGCTCATCCCCGCGACGCTCTCGCTGCGCACCTTCGACCAGCTGAGCACGTTCGTCGCCGACTCGGACAAGCCGAGACCCGAGCTCGTCGCGTTCTTCTCGATGGTCGACCGCCGCAAGCGGCTGCACCGCGACGTCATCGAGTCGATCCCGCGCGACGGCACGCGCGTCGCGAGCACCGAGATCCCCGCGCTCTCGATCATCGAGCAGATGGCCGAGCAGCGCGCCCCCGTGACCGCGTTCGCCCCGGCGAGCCGCGCCGCGCGATGCTACGAGCAGCTCTGGGCAGAGGTCCGCCCGGCGGCCAAGGCCTCGCGCCAGAAGTGACCGCCGGGCGGGCGCGGACCCTCTACCCGTAGAGGCGGATGTCGGCGAGGCGACCGAGCTCGTGGTCCGCGGATCCATGGGTCCGGCGCCTCCCGACGCGTGAGCGTGCGCGCGTCGGGACGCGTGATCCCCCGGCGCGGCGTCATGATCGGCACATGGAGGACGAGGCGCCGGCGAGCACTGGCGTGGACTGGCGCGAGGTCGTCGTGGTCGTGCTGCTCTCCGTGACGACGATCCTGACGGCGTGGGTCGGCTTCCAGTCGAGCAAGTGGGGCGGGGCGATGTCGATCTCGTTCAGCCAGGCGTCGACGGCGCGGATCGAGGCCACACGCTACGAGGGCGTCGCGAACCGCAAGATCAGCGTCCAGGCGACGCTGTTCTCCCAGTGGGCCGCGGCCTACGCGGCGAACGACACGGCGCTCGCGGAGTTCCTGTCGGCACGGTTCCCGGAGCCGCTCGCGACCGCGTTCCCGGTGTGGATCGAGTCCAAGCCCCTGCAGAACCCGGACGCCGCGGCGACGCCCTTCGACCTGCCCGAGTACAAGATCCCCGAGCTCGACCTGGCCAAGGCGTCCGACGCGCGTGCCGACGCGAAGTACCAGCAGGCGCTGACCAACAACCAGCGCGGCGACAACTACACGGTGCTCACGGTGGCGTTCGCCGCGGTCCTGTTCTTCGCCGCCATCTCCGGCCGGATGAAGTCCACGCGCGGCGGTGACGTGCTGCTCGGGCTGGCGCTCGTGCTCTTCGTCGTCGCCTCGTCGTTCCTGGTGGCGTACCCGAAGCTGGTCTAGCTCCCGGCCAGACCGCCGTCGATCGTGTTCGCGTCGCCCTCGAACGGGCGCAGCGTGTCCGGCGCCGGGAAGGGCAGGACGTAGCTGGCCGTCACCACGTCGACGGCCCCGAAGTCGTCCACCTTGACGACGACGCGCTCGGGCGTCACCTCGACGATCCGCACGCGCTCGCGGGAACCGTCGGGCAGGTCGAGCTGCCACAGGTCGGCGATCCAGTGCAGGCCGCGCTCCTCGAGCGCCTCTTCGGCGTCCAGCCAGTCGACCGTCCCGGTCACCGCGCGTCCCAGGGCGTCGTGGGCGACGAACCCGTCACCCTCCGGGCTGATCCACCCGACGATCTCGCGGTCGCTCGGGCGGCGGTGCTCGATCCAGCTCTCCGGCGGCATCGGCCGATCGTCGTCGGAACCCTCTGCCTTGTCCAGGTCGATTCGGCGGTCCGACTTGCGTTCGAGTGCACTCGAAGTCCTAGCGTCGAGGCATGACGCAGAAGACCTGCTTCCTCACCGGCACGTCGCGCGGCTTCGGCCGGGAGTGGGCGGTCGCGGCCCTCGAACGCGGCGACCGGGTCGCGGCGACGGCCCGCGACGCCTCGACCCTCGACGACCTCGTCGCGACGTACGGCGACGCGGTCCTGCCCCTCACGCTGGACGTCACCGACCGTGCCGCCGACTTCGCCGCCGTGCAGCGGGCGCACGAGCACTTCGGTCGGCTCGACGTCGTCGTGAACAACGCCGGCTACGGGCAGTTCGGCTTCATCGAGGAGCTGAGCGAAGCCGAGCTGCGCGAGCAGATGGAGACCAACCTGTTCGGTGCCTTCTGGGTGACCCAGGCCGCCCTGCCGTTCCTGCGGGCGCAGGGCGCCGGGCACATCATCCAGGTCTCGTCGATCGGCGGGATCTCCGCGTTCCCGAACATCGGCGCGTACCACGCGTCGAAGTGGGCGCTCGAGGGGTTCAGCCAGGCGCTCGCCCAGGAGGTCGCGGGCTTCGGCATCCACGTGACGCTCGTCGAGCCGGCAGGCTTCTCGACGGACTGGGGCGGCTCGTCGGCCCGGCACGCGACCCCGCTCGCCGACTACGACGACTACCGGGCGCAGATGCAGGAGGCGCGGGCCAGGCGCATCGGCACCCCGGGCGACCCGACCTCGTCGGCCGCGGCCATCCTGCGGGTGGTGGACGCCGAGCAGCCGCCGCTGCGCGTGTTCTTCGGCGCCTCGCCGCTCGGCACCGCCAAGGCGGACTACGCGTCGCGGATCGCCACGTGGGAGCAGTGGGAGGACGTCGCGAGGCTCGCGCAGGGCTGAGCCGCTCCGCGCACCCGTGCCAGGCGCAGGGGTGGTGTCCAGCGGGATGTCGGAGGGTGCTCGTACCGTCGGCCCATGACAGTCCGACCGTTCACCATCGACGTGCCGCAGCCGGTTCTCGACGACCTGCGCGAGCGGCTGGCGCGGACGCGCCTGCTCGACGACTCGCCCCGTCGTCCGGCCTCCGGCATGACCGCGGCGTACCTGAGCGAGCTCGTCGCGACGTGGTCGTCGTTCGACTGGCGTGCGCGCGAGGCGTGGCTGAACGAGCATCCGCAGTTCCTCGCCGAGGTCGACGGGGCGACGCTGCACTTCGCCCACCGGCGGTCGGCCGTCCCCGACGCCCCGGCGCTCCTGGTCATGCACGGCTGGCCGCACACGTTCGCCCTGCAGCTCGACTTCTCCGACCTGCTGCCGGACTTCGACGTGGTCGTGGTGAGCCTGCCGGGGTTCACCTTCTCGCCACCGCTCGACGGGCCGATCACCGAGCAGCGGATCGCCGGGCTCGCGCACGCGCTGATGACCGACGTGCTCGGCTACTCGCGCTACCTCACCTACGGCGAGGACGTGACCGCCAACGTCAGCGACCTGATCGCGGCGACGCACCCCGAGGCGGTCGCGGGGATCGTCGTCACGCACGCGCACTTCCTGGCGCAGGACGAGCGGGAGGCGACGACCGACCCGACCGAGCGCGCCTTCTACGACCGCATGGCCGACGGCTGGTACCAGCAGGCCGGCTACGCACACGTCCAGGGCACCCGGCCGGACGTCCTCGCCGCGGCGCTGAACGACTCACCCGCCGGACTGCTCGCGTGGATCGCCGAGAAGCTCGTCGAGTGGAGCGACACCCCGCCCGGCGACCCTTCGGCGGTGGAGCGGCGCATCTCCCGCGACCGCATCCTCACCGAGGCCACGCTCTACTGGGTCACGCAGACCATCGGCACCTCGTTCCGGTCGTACTTCGACGGGCAGGACGCCGAGGTCCCACCCGTCGAGGTGCCGGCGGCGGTCTTCGTGCAGCGGCACGAGCACGACAACCCCGAGTCGGTCGCGCGGCGGTTCTACCGCGACCTGCGCGTGTTCGAGCGACTGCCCGAGGGCGGCCACTTCGCCGTCGCGGAGGTTCCGGCGGCGATGGCCGAGCGGGTGCGCCGGTTCGCGGGCGAGCTCGAGGGCTGATCAGGCCTCCGGGATCGGGCGGCCGAAGGCCTCGAGGGTCATCGCCTCGGGCTCCGGACCGCCGCGGTGACCGGTCTCGAGGCCGTCGATGGTCGCGAGCTCCTCGTCGGTGAGGTCGAATCCGGTGACGTCGAAGTTCTCCGCGATGCGCGACGGGGTGACCGACTTCGGGATCGCCGAGCGCCCCTGCTGCAGGTGCCAGCGCAGCATGACCTGCGCGGGCGTCCTGCCGTGCGCGGTGGCGATCGCGCCGATCGTCGGGTCCTCGAGCGTCGAGGTGTGCCCGGAGTCGCGGTAGAACGTGATGCCGCCGATCGGGGACCACGCCTGGGACACGGTGCCGTGAGAGGCGTCGGCGGCCAGCACCGCCGGCTGGCGGAAGTACGGGTGGATCTCGAGCTGGTTGATCGCGGGCACCACCGCCGTCGCGGCGAGCAGGTCGTCGAGGTGGTTCGTCATGAAGTTCGACACCCCGATCGCGCGGACCCTGCCGTCGGCGAGCAGCGTCTCCAGCGCGCGATAGGCATCGATCGTGAGGTCGAACCGGCTGGGCAGCGCCTGGTGCAAGATCAGCAGGTCGATCGTCTCGATGCCGAGCTTGGCGGCGGACTTGTCGAACGCGTGCAGGGTCGCGTCGTACCCGTAGTCGCTGATCCAGACCTTCGTCTCGACGAAGACGTCGTCGCGCGGCACCCCGGACTCGCGCAGCGCCTGCCCGACCTCGCGCTCGTTGCCGTAGGCCGCCGCCGTGTCGATGTGCCGGTACCCGACCCCCAGCGCCGAGCGCACCGCCGCGATCGTCTCGTCGGGCGGGGTCTGGAAGACGCCGTAGCCGAGGGCGGGCATGGTCACGCCGTTGTTCAGGGTGAGGGTGGGGATCGTCATGCGCTCCACGCTAGGCCCGGAGCAGCCGTCGAGGCAGGGGCTGTCGGAACCCCTCGACCCCTTCCGCGCTCCGAACCCGGGGAGGACGGGCCACCGTGCGTTGAGGGGTTCAAGGGATCGTCGACGTGCTCGTCCGGACCGCGCGCGACGGTGACCTGTCTCACGTTCCGCCCGATCGGGCGTGCTCAGGTCTCACCATGAAGTGCAAGCGGCCCGACGCCCCGCTGGCCGCCACCCTCGGAGGAGGTGCGCCATGGCCCAGGACGACACGACGCTGCACTGCGGTGAGTGCCGGACCCGCTACCCCGTCGGTCGCCTCGCGCGCGAGTGCGAGCTGACGCACGGCGTCCGTCTGGTCTACGACAACTCGAGCTTCTGGATCGGTGCCGGCGACACCGGACCGCGCTACTCGCAGGACCGCGGCTGAGCGGTCCTCGCTAGTCGAAGAACGGCGGGAGCAGGTCCTCGTCGGGTTCGTCGGACGTCTTCAGCGTGCCGTCCGTCTGCGCGATCTCGACTCGCCACCAAGGTGCGTTCACGTCTTCGATCCTCGTGCGGCGACAGACGACGGCACAGGGCCGAAAGGCCCGACAAGGCAGCACTGTCGGTGCGTGCTGCGTTCGCGCGCCGACGCAGCGGCCCCGGGAGCGAGACCGGGTGTGCCGAGCGTGGTGGTGACACGTGCCTGGTCGTCGGCGGTCGCCGGTGCCACAGTGGTCGTATGCCGAGTCTGTTCGAGGCCGCCGGCGGGCACGACGGGCTCTACCGGCTCGCCGAGGCCTGGCACGAGCGTGTCCTCGCCGACGAGGTGGTGAGCCACGCGTTCAGTCACGGCTTCCACCCGCAGCACACCGAACGGCTGGCGGCCTACTGGGTCGAGGCGCTCGGCGGTCCCGACGAGTACTCCCAGCGGTACGGCGACGAGTCGTCGGTGGTGCGGATGCACAGCGGGAACGGCCCCCACGAGGAGATGGACCGCCGCGCGATCGCCTGCTTCGATGGCGCGCTCGACGACGTCGGGCTCACCTCCGACCCGCGCCTGGCCGCCGCCTTGCGTGTCTACTTCGCGTGGGCGACGACCACGACGATGGCCCGCTACGAGTCGTCGGCCGACGACGTGCCCGCGGGCCTGACGATCCCGAAGTGGACCTGGGACGGGCCGGCCGACTGAGTGATCGCCCCGCCTGAGCCCGCACCGGCCCTGGTGCGGCCAACGCGGCCAACGAGGGTGGCCTGGGAAGGCATACGGGCAGGTCGCGACCGATAGCGTGCCCTCGTGACGACCGTCGACCGCACCCGCCTGGCCGCCCTGCTCGAGCGGGAGGTCGAGAGCTATCGCGCTCTGCACCCGGAGTCAGCGGCGCTGCGAGATCGCGCCGAGCACCTGTTCGGCCGGGTGCCCATGACCTGGATGAACATGGGTGCAGGTGGGTTTCCCCTGGCGTTCAGCACGGCCCGCGGGGCGCACATCACGGACGTCGACGGCCTGGACTACGTCGACTTCGCCCTCGGTGACACGGGCGCCATGGCGGGCCACTCGCCGGAGCCCACCGTTCGTGCGGTGCAGCAACGGATCGCCGAACAGGGCGGCATCACGACGATGATGCCGACGCAGGACGCCGAGACCGTGGCGGCCGAGCTCGCCGACCGCTTCGGGGTCCCACAGTGGTCGTTCACGCTGACCGCCACCGACGCGAACCGCTGGGCGATCCGGCTGGCGCGCATGGTGACCGGGAGGCCGCGCGTGCTCGTGTTCTCGTACTGCTACCACGGGACGGTCGACGAGTCGCTGGTCGTGGTCGGGCCGGACGGCACCCCCCAGGTCCGTCCCGGCAACGTCGGCCCCGCGGTGGATCCGACGACGACCACCCGGGTCGTGGAGTGGAACGACCTCGACGCCCTCGACCGCGAGCTCGCCCACGGGGACGTCGCGGCGATCCTCACCGAACCGGCCCTCACCAACATCGGCATCGTCCTGCCGGATCCTGGCTTTCTCGACGAGATGCGCGCCCTGGCCACCCGGCACGGCTCTCTGCTCATCATCGACGAGACCCACACGTTCTCCGCCGGCCCGGGCGGCATGACGAAGCGCGACGGCCTCGCTCCCGACATCGTCGTGATCGGGAAGTCGATCGGCGGCGGCATCCCGAGCGGCGCGTACGGGCTGAGCGCCGACGTCGCGAACGCCGTCCACGACTGCGTCGCTCGCGGTACCGCCGACATCGTGGACGTCGGGGGGGTCGGCGGCACGCTCGCGGGCAACGCGCTGTCGCTCGCGGCGATGCGAGCGACGCTGCAGGAGGTGCTCACCGCGCAGGCGTTCGAGGGCATGGTGGAGCTCGCGAGCCGCTACACCGCCGGGATCCAGCAGACCATCGACGCCTACGACCTGCCCTGGTCCGTGGTGCAGCTGGGCGCCCGGGCGGAGTACCGCTTCGCCCGACCTGCGCCGCGCGACGGCGGGGCCTCGGCCGCCGCGGCGGACCCGGACCTGGACGCCTTCCTCCACCTCTTCCTGGCCAACAGGGGGATCCTGCTGACGCCGTTCCACAACATGGCGCTCATGTCGCCGGCGACGACCGCGGCCGACGTCGACCGTCACCTCGCGGTGTTCGCCGAGGCGGTCCGGGAACTCGCCGGGTAGCGGGTGGATCACCCGTGCGAGCGGGCGAGATCGTTCAACAGCTCGGGCCTTCGAGCCGATAAGTCATTCGTGCGTCGCCGGCGCACGGTCAGCCATCGTCTCGCCGGGAGGGTCATGCCTCCGACCGAAGTGGGCGCCACCAGCCGCGAGCTGGTCCTGGTGTCGGAGTTCGGCCCGCTGGACGAGCTCTCCGACGTGGCGCACCAGAGCTACCTCGACGGCTTCTCCACGCGGGCCGTGGCTCAGTGCCGCCAGTGGGTGTGCGTGACGGACGCCGCCGGCGACTGGCTCACGTCGCTCTACCTGCGCTACATCGAGGCGATCGCCCTCCAGGAGCTCGGCGAGCACCGGGCCGCCGTGATTGCTGCCCAGACTCTCCTGACGAGCCTGGGCGAGGCGGCCATGCCGACCTGGCGCGCCAAGGCGCTCGCCATGGTGGCCGAGGCGAGCAACAGCCTGGGCGAGCACAGCGTGGCGATCGCCGCGACGGCAGAGGCGGACTGGCTGCTCCAGGACATCCCGGCCGACAGCTACGGCCATCTGTCGGCGAGCATGGCGGTGGCACTGGCGATGCGGTCGGCGCACCTGGTCGAGCAGTCGGAGGCCGCACTCAGCGCGATCACCCGGCAGGACGAGCCCGAGCTCCAGCTCCTGGTCGCGCAGGAGATGGCGATGCTGAGCGCCTACTGGGCGACCGCACTGCTCACCCAGGGGCGGGTGGACGAGGCCGACGCCCACCTCGCGCGGACCGCCAGCAGGGCAAGCCGCATGCGAAGGCTCGCGCAGAGGGCGTCCCAGCCGTCGATGGAGGCCCGCGCCGGCGTCATCGAGGCGTACGCGCTGCTGCACCTGGGCGAGCCGGACCTGGCGTTCAGTCGGGCCCGTGGCGCGGCCGAGGGCTTCTCGGCGCGCCCCGAGCTCCTCGAGACCCACCTGCTGGGGCTCGTCCTGGCCCGAGCGCACGTCGAGGCGAGGGAGTACGGCGCAGCGGCCGAACAGCTCCACGCCGTGCTCGAGGCGACCCAGAGCCCGAGCCGCGAGGTGTGGGCGGGAGCCGCTCGAGCCGAGCTGGCCGACCTCATCGTCGCCGAGCACGGCCCGCAGCCCGCGATGGACCTGTGGCGGCAGACCGCGCAGGCGGCCCTCGGGCGCGCGTGGGCCGAACGAGAGGCTCGGTACTCCGCGCTGCGGGACCGGCACGACCTGCGCCGCCTGGCCTCGGAGACCTCCCGAGCCGGCCGGGCGGCCGGCCAGGACCCGCTGACCCAGCTCGCCAACCGCCGGGTCCTCCCGGAGGCGTTCGCCTCGGCCGCGGACGGCGCGTACGCGGTGTTCGTCGACATCGACCAGTTCAAGGCCATCAACGACACCTGGTCCCACTCGGTCGGGGACCTCGTCCTGCAGACCCTCGCGGAGATCCTGCGGGCCGCGTCGCGCAGCGGCGACGTCGTCGCGCGGTACGGCGGCGACGAGTTCGTGATCCTGCCGAGCGACGGGGGACTGGCCGCACAGACCGTCGCGCGGCGCGTCCATGAGTTCGTCCGGCGGCGTGCATGGGGCGAGCTCGCCCCAGGCCTCGAGGTGACGGTGTCCGTCGGTGTCGGGCCGCTGGTCGCCGGTGACCATCCGCTGCACGCGGCCGACCTTGCCCTGCTCGCCGCCAAGGACGCCGGCCGGGACCAGGTCGTCGTCGCGTACGCCTGAGCCACCGCGAGCGACGTGGCCGGTACAGCGACGGCCCGCACGTGCCTCGACGAAGCCGACGGACTCACTCCCCGATAAGTTGCCTCAGTGATCCACGCCCGCCCCGTCGCCGTCGCCGTCGCCGTCGCCTCAGTGATGCTCACGCTCGCGCTCGGGGCGTGTGCCGGACGAGCCGCCTCGGCGACCGATCCCGCTGAGCCCACCGAGATCGCCGCCCGGACCGAGTACGTCGGGATCGCGCCCGAGCTCGTCTACGTCACGGAGGTCGACGGGTTCGACCTCTGGCCGCAGTCCGTCGGCGTCATGGGCGACGACGGCATGTCGGCGACGTACGGCACGAAGGACGGGGGGCGCACGGTGGCGCTGACGACCGATCGGCACACCGACCCGAGCGTCGCCCGATGTGCCGAGCTGCCGGACGCCGCGGCGGCGGTCCTGCGGTGCTCCGTCCAGCGCGGCGAGGCGTACATCCTGCTCGAGGGCGACGGCGTCGACCCCGAGACCCTGCGGACGGCCGCCGACGCGGTCCGCGTGCCGACGTCGGGCGAGCTCGGTGACCTGTTCGCGGAGCTCCCGACGCCGCAGGGCCCGGTCGAGCGACCCGATCTGCAGCAGGGTGGCGAGGGCCAGCAGGCTGACCCACCGGCGCTGGGCGGCTGACGCATGACGCACGACGTGACATCGGTGGCACAAGGGTGCATCTTCTGCGCCATCGCGGCCCGACGGGCCGAGGCCAGTGTGGTGTACGAGGACGAGACCGTCGTCGCCTTCATGGACCTGAACCCCGTCACGCCCGGCCATCTTCTCGTCGTCCCGCGCACCCACGCCGCGGGCCTGGACGACCTCGATCGAGGCACGAGCGCTCACGTCTGGTCGGTCGGTCACGACATGGCGCGAGCCTTGCGACGATCGCGCCTGCGCTGCGAGGGGATCAACCTCCTGCTCTGCGACGGCGAAGCCGCGTTTCAGACGGTCTTCCACTTCCACCTGCACGTCATCCCTCGCTTCGGCGGAGACGGCTGGATCCTCAGGTCGGAGCCGCCGGAACGGGCGAGATCCCTCCTCGACGGCGACGCACGAGCGATCACGGATGCCCTCGCGTCGATGTTCTGAGGCGTCCGCCCGGCGAGCTGGACCCACGTCGGGCACCTGCCCGCGGCCTCGTCGGGGGAGACTGGTGACAGCAAACTGCTGCCTCGACAAGGAGTGACCCGTGCCCCAGGGAACTGTCCGCTGGTTCGACGCCGAGCGAGGCTTCGGCTTCCTCTCCCTCGGGGACGAGGCCGAGGACCTGTTCGTCCACGCCTCCGAGATCCTCGACGACGGCGGACCGCGGCTTCTCCGAGAGGGGCAGGTCGTCGAGTTCGAGGTGGGCGAGGGAGACCGCGGCCCGCAGGCTCGTCGCGTCCGGGTCATCGGCGACCACGCGCCCGATGCACCCCTCGGCGTGCTCGGCACGGTCTCCTGGTACGAGCCGGGCAAGGGGTACGGCTTCGTCACGCCCGACGGCGGCGGCGCGGAGATCTTCGTGCACAGCTCGGCCATCGTGGGCGGCGGCGTCGTCACGGACGGGCAGCGGGTCGCGTTCCTCGTCGTCGACGGCGAGAAGGGGCCGCAGGCGGACCACCTGCTCCCGCTCGGGGCCCAGGCCGCACGGGCCGTGGCGTCCGACGGAGCCGACGGCACCGTGTCCTGGTACGACGCGGACAAGGGCTTCGGGTTCGTGACCCCGGACGCCGGAGGCGAGGACGCCTTCGTCCACGTCCGGGAGCTGCTCGGAGGGCTGTCCGAGCTGTCCGACGGGGATCGCGTGACGTTCGACGCCGCCGCGGGCGACAAGGGACCGCAGGCTCGCAACGTCCGGCTCGTCGGCGGTTCGGGACGTCGCGGTGCGCCGCCCGCGCCGTCGGGCCGCGGTCGATACGGCGCCCCGAGCGAGTCCGCCGGCTCCGTGCGCGGCGGCGAGGGAGTCGTCGCGCGGTACGACGCGGAGCGTGGGTTCGGGTTCATCACCCCGGACGCCGGGGGCGCGGACCTGTTCGTGCACGTGTCGGTCGTCCGCGGCGCCGACGCGTTGGAGGAAGGCGACCGGGTCCGCTACAAGGTGCGCCAGAGCGATCGGGGACCGCAGGCCGACAGCGTCGAACGGGCCTGAGGGCCGGGGCCTCAGCCCGCCGGGATGCCGTCGATCACGGCGCGCAAGGCCGCAACGTGCACGCCGAGCGCCGTCCGGCCCGTCGGAGTGAGCGCGATCCAGGTGGTGCGGCGCCCGCGGTGCACTCCCTTTCGGCTCACGACGTAGTCGGCGGCGGCCAGTGCGGACACGTGCTTGGACAGCACCGAGTCGCTGACGTCGAGCTGGTCGCGCACGGTGGCGAACTCCGCCTCGGACACCGCGGTCAGCATGGACAGCAGCATCAGCCGCGCGGGCGGGTTGATCAGCGGGTCGAGTGCTGCGCTCATCGTGAGTTCGCGGCCAGCAGGCCCAGCGCGACGACCGCGACGCCGAGATAGAGACCGAGGAGCACCCTCGACTCGGTCCGCAGCCCGCGCTCGGGAACCTCCCGGTAGCGGCGCATCCAGCGCCGGCCGCACAACGCGTAGGCGGCGCCGCCCGCGGACGAGACCAGCAGGGCCAGCCACCAGAGCCCGCTGTCCGCGGCGACGTAGGCGACGATCGCGGCGCCACCGTACGAGAGCGACGCCCACAGGTCGGTGCCCAGGACGACCCGGCCCGTGAACCCGTCGAGACGCACCCCGTTCAGCCGACGGAACCGCACGACCTCGACCAGCGCGGCGACGAGGAAGACGACGACACCGGCGGCCACCCAGGCGAGGACGGAACCCTCCGACGCTCCGACGTCGTCGGCACTCGCGATCCCGATGACCGCCGTGGCGATCTGGACCGCGACCGCCGCGCCGATGAGCACGTCGTGACCGCGTGGCACCTGGACCGAGCGTGCGATGGCGGACCGCGCCCGGTCGGACGCATCGAGGGCGGCGGCCGCCGCAGCGGGGTCCATGTTTTCCATGTTGGAAAGTATGGATCGAACTTTCCAATATGGCAAGTATCCAGCGTCCGGACTGCCGCCAGCGAGTCCGGCGCACCGGCCGGGCGCGCCTAGCGGTCGGCCAGGAACTCGAGCATCCGCTCCACCACGAGATCCGTCTGCGCCTCGTCGTAGGTGGGCAGGGAGCTGTCGACGAACAGATGTGTGTCGCCGGGGTAGGCGTAGACGGCGCCGGACCCCGCGATGGCGATCTTCGCCTCGGCGTCGGCGACCGCCTCGGGGCCGAAGAACTCGTCACCTGTGTGGCCGTGCACCTGCAACGGGACGCCGGGCGTCCAGCCACCGAAGTCGTCCGGGCCGGTGCACGCCTCGAGGAACACGGCGCCGCGTGCTCCCGGTCGCCTCGCGACGAGCAGGTGCGAGTACACGGCCCCCATCGAGATGCCCGCGTACACGACGTCGGTGGGCAGCCCTTCGGCCGCGGCCGTTGCCCTGGCGACCATCTCGTCCCACCCGAGCGTCTCCTCCTCGTGGGCCATGCCGGCCGCGAGGTTGTCGAACACGCGCCCGTCCCACAGGTCCGGCGTGTGGACGGTGTGGCCTGCGGAGCGCAGGCGATCGGCGAGCGCGCGGACTCCGTCCGTCAGCCCGAGGACGTGGTGCAGCAGCAGGACCTCCGTCATCCGGGCACCCTCCCACCGTCGTCCGACACCGACAAGCGGTCGGCCGGTGGTTGCCGACGACATCGACGCGCACTGGCTGCTCTTTCGCTCCCGTGCCCGACCGCGGCGCCGAAATACCGTGCTCGCCAGGTCCCGTTTCGGGCATCCTTGCCGCCGTGGACCCGTACCTGCAGACCGAACGTGTGACGCTGCGCCGCTTCGGCGCCGACGGCGCCGACCTGCTGACCGAGCTCGACAGCGATCCCGCGGTCATGCGCTACCTGTCCGGAGGCGAGCCGACCGCGCTCGAGGTGTACCGCGATCTCGGCATGCCGAGCATCCTCGCCGGCTACGACCGGTGGGCCGGCGACTTCGGCCTCTTCGCGGCGTACGAGACGGCGGGCGGCGCGTTCATCGGGTGGTTCTGCCTGCGTCCCGAGCGCGACGGGCCGCTGGACGAGGCCGAGCTCGGATACCGGCTGCGGCAGGCCGCCTGGGGCAGGGGCCTGGCTACCGAGGTGTCCGCGGCCTTGCTCGCGAAGGCGTTCACCGACCTCGACGTCCGCATGGTGTGGGGCGAGACGATGGCGCTGAACCGCACGTCGCAGCACGTGATGGAGAAGGTCGGGATGGTGGTCACGCAGACGCTGGAGACGCCCGAGGACATGATGGCGGTCGAGGGCGCCGAGCTCGGCGGCTTCAGGTATGAGGTCACCAGGGAGCAGTGGGAGCGGTCGCAGGGCCTGGAGGAATTCATCGGGTCACCGCGCGACCTGCAGGCGGACAACCGTCCGACGACGGTCAGCCCCTCTTCCCGTAGAGACTGACGCGCCGCGGACCCGCCGCCATGCTCAGCCGACCTCGGCACTCAAGGCGACGTCGAAGCCCGCGCCGTTGCGCGCCAGGCCCATGAGGAGGATGCCGGCCCATTCGAGGACGTGAGTCATCTCGAGCCCTCCGACGTCGAGGGGGCGCATGTCCAAGCTCGTCAGAAACGCCGCGAAGCGTGCCTTCGCGTCGGCGCTGTCACCGGCGAAGAGCACGTCCAAGGGCTTGTCGGCGGCAATGACGCCGCGGAATATCGAGTTGAACGCCTTGACGACGTGCGCACCCTTCGCGGCGGCGGCGATCTGCTGGGAGACCGAGTTGCCGGGCGTGGTCACGACCCCGCTCGCGTCGGCGTTGAACGGGTTGGTGATGTCGACCAGGATCTTGCCGGCCAGCGCATCGCCGTAGTGAACGACGGCGTCGACCGCGCCCGCGTACAGGACGGCCATGATGACGATGTCGCCCGCCGGCCTTGCGCCGAACGTCCCTACGGTGGCTCCGTCGCCGATCTGGTCGGCAGCCGCGCGAGCCTTGGCGGCGTCCCGGCTCATGATCTCGACCAAGTGGCCGTGTCTCGCTGCCCGGGCGCCGATGGTCGTGGCCATGTTGCCCGAGCCGATGATGCTGATCGTGGTCATGATGATCGTCCCTCCGTGGTGTCCGGCGTGCATACCGGATCGGTGCTGGCCCTTGAGGCCGTCCCCGCTTAACCGGAGGGATGCCTCAGGATATTCCGGAGGGGTGCCTCCCGTAGACTCGGCGGGTGAGCACCAGCGACATCGAGCAGACGCGGAGGCCGCTACGCCGCGACGCTCGCGAGCGCCGTGCCAAGCTCATCGATGCGGCGCAGCGCGAGTTCGCCGCGCACGGTGTGGACGCCTCCTTGGAGAAGATCGCGCGCGACGCCGGGGTCGCCATCGGCACCCTGTATCGCCACTTCCCGACACGTCTGGACCTGCTCATGGCCGCCTTCAGGCCGCGGCTCGAGGAGTTCCTCCGTGGCGCCGACGAGGCGATGGGGATCGACGATCCGTGGGATGGCTTCGTCGCCTATCTGGAGAACCTGTTCGCGGTGCAGGCGGGCGACCGAGGATTCAACGACTTCCTCTCCCGACGCTTTCCCGGCAACGCTGTCACCGAGTCCATCCACGATCAGATGTGCCAGCAGATCGAGGACGTGCTCGCCCGAGCGCAAGGAGCCGGCGCGGCACGCCTCGACATCACTCGGGCCGACATCGTCAACCTCATCTGGTCCAACGGGCGGATCATCGACGCCACCAGCTCCACGGCGCCCACGGCGTGGCGGCGCCCTCTCTACCTCATGCTCGACGCCTACCGCGCCGAGGGAGCACATCCGATCCCCGAACCGCCGATGACGGACGAGCAGCTCTATGACGCCATGGTGCATCTCAGCCAGGCGGACTAGGGCGCACCTGCGCGTCACGCCAGCCGGATGTACAGGTCCCTGAGGAGGGCGATCTCAGCGCCGTGGTGGACGACCTCCTGGTTCATCCACCAGACGACGTCGAGGAAGGTCTCCTCGGAGTCGGAACCGTTCGGGTAGGTGCTGTAGCCGACCGTGTCGAGGGCGGCGTCGTCGGCTCCCAGGAGTGTCGCGCGCCATGCCGCGACCGCTGCGGTCAGCCCCGCGACGGCTCCCGCTGCTGTGCCCTGCGGCTCGTCGGACGCCTCCGTGTGGGTGTGGGTGCCGTCGGTGTGGTCCGCGCGGCCCGCCAGCGTCTTGGCCACGTGGTTGATGCGCCAGCCGATGCTCGTGACCGGCGGCGGCCAGGGGTGCGGGCGGCCCCCGTCGTGGCCCCACTCGCCCGCTCCGACGAGTCTCGTCGCGCCGAGGCCGCCGGGCCCGTCCGTCTGCCGGCGAATGGTCCACGCGCCGGGGACGGGCTCCCAGAGGAGCTCCGCGTCCGTGAGCGGCTCGACCACCACCTGCTCGTCGTCGCCGCTGTCGACCCAGGGGCCGCTGAGGCGCTGCAGGAGCCGGGTGCTGGCGAAGTCGTACTCGGCCAGCAGGGGGGCGAGGCGCGGGGGGACGGTCACGCCCCGACCGTTGCGCGTGGGGCGTGCCGACCGCAAGAGGATTCTCGACGACGTAGGACGCAGGCTTTCTCCTTCATCGTGCTTCAGCCGCGGCAGCGGCGGCCCGCGCCAACCACGCCGGAACGTCGCCGTAGCGTTGGCCCGGCACGAGCTGGCCCTCGGCGCTGCACTCGATCAGCTGTGCCATCCGGCGGGCGCGGGTGACGTCCTGCTTGGCTGAGGTGACCCACACGGCGCAGAACTTGCGGTAGGTCGCAGTCGACGCCTCCCAGAACGCGGTGGCCGCCGGCGACGCAGCCAGCTCCTCGGCAAACGAGTCCGGGAGTCCGGCCCACGGTCGCTCGTGACTGTAGGGCGCCTCTTCGCGGGTGCGCTGCTCCCAGATCGCCAACCCGCTCGGCTGCATCCGCCCCTCGGCGCGCAGCTTCTCGACGAGATCGAGATTGACCCGGCTCCAGTGGGACGTCTTCTTGCGAGGGGTCCAGCGCTGCCGCCGGGACTCGTCGTCGATGCGTTGCGAGACCGAGTCGATCCATCCCCAGCACAGCGCCTCGACGACCGCTTGCTCCCAGGTCAGGCCGCGATCAGCCGCGCCCTTCTTCTTCAAGCCCATCCACAGCATCGTCTCCGTGTCGTGGTGCAGTGCCAGCCAGGCACCGAACTCCTCGGGACTGTCGAAGAACCGCGCAGGTCGTTCGGGCGAGCCGTCCATCCGCCCCGGAGTCCTGGACTCTGCCTGGTCACGTGTCATCTCAGATCGCGCTCGGACGGATCGCGATCGCCTCGACCTCGACCAGCTGGTCGTCGTACCCCAGGACGCTGACGCCGAGCAGGGTGCTCGGGGCGTCGTGGGTGCCGAAGGCAGCACGGACGACGTGCCAGGCGATGCCGAGATCGGCCTGCTGGGATGACGCGACGTAGATGGTCGTCTTGACGACGTCGGTCAGCTGCGCGCCGGCGGCCTGCAGCGCGGTGACGAGATTCGCCATGACCTGTGCGGCCTGTCCGGCGACGTCGCCCACAGCGACCGTCCTGCCGTCGGCGTCGAGCGGGCAGGCTCCCGCGGTGAAGACGAGCTGGCCGGGCCCGGCAACAGCCGCGTAGGCGTAAGGCGCTCGCGCCGTCAGCTGCGGAGGTCGGACGAAGGTGATCGCGGGCTCGGACGACATGGCGACCCACGCTAGCGGGCGGAGGTCGAGGACGTGCAGGAGCAATCGCATGCCGGCCCGAGCGAGCAGTCGTCGTCGCGGTGGCGGGGCGGTGGGTACTGGCGAGGGGTTCCGCCTGCCGAGCTCTGACGGGCGGGCTGCTCATGAGTCAGAGGGTGGCGCGCATGACCCACCGCCACTTGGCGATGCGCCGGTCCCTCACAAATCCATGCCGCTCGTACAGTTCTTCGGGTCCGGTGTGGAGATATGCGCCTCGCTGCGGGGGTCGATCCGCCGTTTGTTCCGGATAGGCCTCGACGACGCCGCCGCCGGCGCGGTGGATCTCGTCCAGGGCCCCTTGCACGGCGGCCGCAGCGATCCCGTGGCCGCGGTCCTTCGAGTTCGTAAAGATGCATCCGATCCGCCAGTCGGGCGGATCCTGCGCTTCAGCGTCGTAGGCGCGGCGGTTCTTGATGTTGGGGAGCTCCGGTGGGGTGCCGAACTGACACCAGCCGACACATCTCTCCTCGTCGTAGACCAGTACCTGGCGCACGGCACCGTGCTGCACGAGCTGCTGCTTGGCGTCCCGGTTGCCCTGGCGCGTCCCGGTGGAACCGCCCGGATGGAATCCCATGCACCAGCAGCCACCCCACACACCGTTGTTCGACTCGACGAGCGCAGCGAAGTCGTCCCACGTGTCCGGCGTCAGCATCCGGGTGGTCAGCGCCATGGCGCGATTCTCGCGCAAGGTGGCAACACCCTCAACGGGCCGGTGCCGGGCGGCTGGAGAGGCTGGCGAGTTTCTGGAGGAACTCATCCGGGTTGTCCGACGCCCACCTCGCTGACCTGCGACCGGACAAGTAGGTGAGACGGCCGTCGTCTCATGTACGTGTCCAAGTCCTCGGTCACTGCACCTACGGAACTCATTCCAGCTTCAATCGTGGTCGTCGAAGGCGCCGAGCGCTGGCGTCACGTTCGTCGGGCGACCTCTCGACCGGCGGCGCCGGGCCTGCTGAACCAGAGGCTGGTCACGAGAGCCAGTCCCCAGAGGGCGAACCACGGGTCCCACACGTAGGCGTGCCAGGCCAAGGCCCGCTGGTCGCTGTCCTGGCTCGCGTGCATGACGCCCACCTGGACCAGAAGGCCGACCGCGGTGAGGACGCCGCCGTAGCCAAGGAGCACGATCCCGGCGATCCATCCCAGCGTGCGGGGGAGACGGCCGGTCATCCAGCCGGGGAACCGGCCCGGGGGCCCGGCGAGCACGGGTGCGGCGAGCGCGACGCCGGCCTTGAGCGAGACGACGAGCCACAGCACGACGGCGACGCTCGCGGTCCGTCGGCGTCCCCACTCCTCGATCTCGCCGCCGACGGTGTCGAGCAGGCCGTCCCCGCCGAGCGCCCAATAGGCGCTGACCGCTGCGCTGCCGAGCCCGAGCACAGTGGCGACTGCTGCCGCGAGCCGTGGGGCCGACCAAGGAGCGGCAGGCCGGTGGGGAACCACCTGGCCACCGTAGCGAGGACCTCCGGGGTCAAGCAGGTCAGCCGACGGTGAGAACGAGCTTGCCGCGGACCTTCGTGGACTCCCCGACCCGGTGCGCCCTCCGGCCTCCCGGATGCGCTTGACGAACGGCAGTCGCCAGGGCCAGTATCCAACCAACCGGTTACACAACCAGAAGGTTTCACAGATGGATTCGCTGAGCGCGACGTTCGCCGCCCTCGCCGATACGACCCGCCGGGCCATCCTCGCCCGGCTGGCCGAAGGCGAGGCGACCGTTGCCGAGCTGGCGGAACCGTTTGACATGACGAGCCAGGCCGTCTCCAAGCACCTGCGCGTGCTCGAGGAGGCCGGCCTGATCACGCGGGGCCGGCGTGCGCAGTGGCGTCCGAGCCGGCTCCGGGAAGACGCGCTCGATGACGCCACCGACTGGCTCGAGCACCACCGGGCTGCCTTCCGGCAGCGCTTCGACGCCCTGGACCGTGAGATCGCCGCACTGCGGAGAGACGAGGAGAACCTCGATGGGAACCACTGAGCTGATGATCGAGCCCGGGCGGCAGGACGTCGTCGTCGTGCACGACTTCGACGCGCCGCCCGAGATCGCGTTCCGCGCCTACACCGACCCCGAGCTGATGCCGCGCTGGAAAGGGTCCGACCGGTTCGCGGTCGTCGTCGACGAGCACGACCTGCGCGTGGGGGGGCGCTGGCGCCTGGTGATGACCCGCGGTGACGGCACGGAGTACCCGATGCGTGGGGTGTTCCACGAGGTCAGCGCGCCGCACCGGCTGGTGTCGACCTTCGAGTTCGAGGAGGGCGGGCCGGGCGCCCTGCAGCTGCTCGTCGAGACGTTCGAGCCCACCGCGTCCGGGTGCCGGCTGACGTCGGTGTCGCTGTTCGCGTCGGTGGAGGACCGTGACCGGTGGGTGCCGTCCGGCGGGCTGGAGTCGGGGACGCGCTCGTCGATGGCCCTCCTCGACCAGGCGCTGGCGTCATGACCGACATCGAGGTGCGGCGGGCGTTCGACGCCCCGGCGAGCGTCCTGTGGGCTGCCTGGACGGACTCCGAAGCCGTGCGCAGGTGGTGGGGGCCGCAGGGGTTCACCTGCCCGGTCGCGCGGATGGACGTGCGGGTCGGTGGGGTCTCGCTCGTGGCCATGCGCACGCCCGACGGGGTCGACCTCTGGAGCACGTGGACCTACACGCGCGTCGACGTCGGCGAGCGGCTCGAGTTCCTCCACGGGTTCAGCGACGCCGATGGCGGCTCTCACGACCCGCAGGACCTCGGCTTCCCACCCGGCATCCCGCGCGAGGTCCCGCACGTCATCACGGTCCGCGACGGGCTGATGACCGTCGTCGAGCGCGGGTACGCCGACGAGCAGGTCGCCGAGCTGTCGCGACGGGGCCTGGATTCGTCGCTGGACAAGCTGGCCGCGACCTTCTGAGTGCTACGGGTGCTGGGCCCGCAACGCCGTCGCGATCCGCTCGACGAGGTCGGTCGGGACCGGATCGCGGTACAGGAGCTTCACCGTGTCCTTCGCCGCGCGGTACGGGGCGACCTCGGCCTCGAGCTCCGGCTCCAGCGGGGCGACCGGGTAGAGACCGACGTGCTTCTTCCACCCGCCGAAGTGCAGCGCGTACCGGTCGCTCAGCATGAACGCCGGCATCCCGTAGCGGATCCGTTCCTCGGCTCCGGGAAGTGCCCGGCGCAGCGCCTCGGCGACCTCCGTCAGGATGGGCCGGACCTCGTCGGGGAACGACGCGATGTACTCGTCTGTCGGATTCATCGGCCTGTGTTGCTCGCCTTGCCGTCGATCCAGAGCGTGTCGGTCACGTCACGGTATCCGCTGAACCGCGGAGACGCGCAGCCCGGTCGTTGCCCCGGGCGCGCAGTGGCCAACCAGGTTTGGCCAACTTAGATGAGACGCAGTGTAGGAACTCAGGGGATCTGTCCGGAGCGCACCGCTCTGACCAGGCATCGGTGCAGTGCTCACGCGGCGCCGACGTACTCCTGGTGCCGGCGCCGGCGCAGGCGCACCGCGGTGATCGCGAGGGCGACGACGGCCATGCCGACGCCGTACGCGACCCAGTGCACGATCGCGGCGTCGACGTCCCCGACACCGTCGACGGCGTGCCCGACCAGCTCGCGAGTGGACCACAGCGGGAGCGCCTCGGCGACGGCTCTGGTGGGGTCGATGATCATCTGCAGGCCCACGATCGTGATCAGAACGAGCATGCCCTCGAGTTCCCGGGGGATGACCGCGCCGACGAGCAGACCCAGGACCGCGGCGATCGTCCCGGACGCGACAAGCGCGAGCACGGCGGACCAGGGGTTCACGGTCTCCTGGTCGAGCGTGACGAGTACGGCATACAGGGCGGCGACGAACGCGCCCAGCCCCACGGTGGAGGTCAGCCTGCCCAGGTAGAGCCCGACGCTGCCGTGCCCGGCGAGACGGAGCCGCGGCTCGAGCGCGCGGACGCTGTTCGTGGCGAACAGCGCCACGGTGCTGACTGCCCACGCCAGGCCGAGGCTCGCGAACCGGATGGCCTGCCCCTGGAAGTCGTCGCGGCGGGCGGCGTAGAAGACGAGCGGGACGAGGATGAGCAGCAGGACGACGGTGCGACGGCCGAGCAGGTCACGGATGGTCATCTGGGCGGTCACGGCGAGGCCACGCATCAGTCGATCTCTGTCCCGGACAGGTCGAGCACGTCGTGGACGCGGTTCAGCTCGTGCAGCATGTGCGTGACGATGACGACCGCGCGGCCCTCGTCGCACCACTGGTCGACGAGGCCCCAGAAGTCCAGGTAGCTGCCGTGGTCGAAGCCCTGGTAGGGCTCGTCGAGCAGCACGACGCCCGGGTCGGACAGCATCGTCGTCGTGACGTTGAGCTTCTGCCGGGTGCCGCCCGACAGGTGCCGGACCTGCTGCCGGCGGGGGACAGACCAGTCGAGCGCCGCCGCGACCCGGCTGCCCTCGGCGACCGCGGCCCGGCGGGACAGCCCTCGCCCGCGGCCGAACCAGGCGAGGTGGTCCTCGGAGGTGAGGAACCCGTCGAGCCCCATCTCCTGCGGGCAGTACCCGAGGCGGCCGTGCACGCGGACCGTGCCGCGGTCGGGCGAGACGAGGCCGGCGCAGACCTTCAAGAGGGTCGACTTGCCGCAGCCGTTCGCTCCCACGACGGCCAGCGACCGTCCTGCGGGGACGTGGAACGAGATGTCCGTCAGGACGCGGCGCCGCCCGTATGACTTGGTCACGGAGCGGACCTCGAGGCCACCGACCTTGGGCGAGGGGACGGTCGGCGGTGACGCCGGTGCGGGCGCGGAGCGGGAAACGGCATCGTCGGAAGCCATGCGGCGACTCTACGAGGCGCCGTCGGGGAACAGTTGCTGCTCGCGCCACACTTCCTGCACGCACGGAGTCGTCTCGGCTAGGTGGTGCGGTGGACTTGCGGCAGCAAGGCGAACCAGCAGCGGGTGGCAGTCGGGACTCGGCACGCTCCATCAGCGCGCGGTTGTAGGAACTCATCGAGAGCCACCAAGTGGCGTCGAGCGCCACGTCCAGCTGTTCTCCTGACGGCGACTGCGAGTTGCAGCACGTGGCCGACCGATCACGCCGGTGAGTTCCCACTGGGACGAGCCGGCGGTTCATCCACCTGCCTTCAGCCGGAACGCAAGGCGGCGGGGCGCCTGCACGCGATAGCTGTCCGTCACCAGCTCGGCAACCTCGACCCAGTCCGTCTCGTCGTCCAGCACCATTCCCACGACATTCTCACCCCAGTCGGCCCGGAAGAACGGAGGGCCGGAATGCGCCAGCGCGGCCAACTCCCCGGGCGGCGCCCGGAAGGTCATCAGGATGGCCGGATGGTCCAGATCGATATACGCCGACCGCCTCTCGTCGGTGGTGTAGACGTGCAAGAACGTCCGCCGGCGAATCCGCCACCGCAGGCCGATCCACGCCGGCTCCTCGTACGCCTCGGGCAGTTCCCCGCAGATCACCCGGAGCCTGCCCACAACGGCGGGTGGAACGTCCGCGATGTCGCTCATCTGTACCTTCCCGCGCCCATCCTCCCCGCCGGGTAGGACATCAGCACATCAGAGTCTCCGGGGTTGGCGGGGCCGCGCCGACGTCATCGGACTATCGGGCCCAGCTCGGAGGACCGGTGTGGCCACGGCTGCCGAGGGATCTGGGCGTCAAGGGCCCTCTGTTCTGGAGGCCGATTCCCTTGGCAGTTTCGGCGAACTGCGGACCCCCGACGGGAATGCTTCACCATCGGCCAGAGTTGAGCGATACAGACTCAAGTTTGGCCGACACGAGTTTGCGTCTGGCCGGAAGCGGACGCAGACTTGAGCCAGCCGGACTCAAGAGCACTCCCAGCAACAGCAGCACACGAAAGAAGGCACACACATGGCACGAGCAGTCGGCATCGACCTCGGTACCACCAACTCGGTGGTCGCTGTCCTCGAGGGCGGCGAGCCCACGGTCATCGCCAACGCCGAGGGGTCGCGCACGACGCCGTCCGTCGTCGCGTTCTCCAAGACGGGTGAGGTGCTGGTCGGCGAGATCGCCAAGCGCCAGGCCGTCACCAACGTCGACCGCACGATCACGTCCGTCAAGCGCCACATGGGCACGGACTGGTCGACGGCGATCGACGACAAGAAGTACACCGCGCAGGAGATCAGCGCACGGGTGCTCTCCAAGCTCAAGCGTGACGCGGAGGCCTACCTGGGCGAGCCCGTCACCGAGGCCGTCATCACGGTCCCGGCGTACTTCAACGACGCCGAGCGCCAGGCCACCAAGGACGCGGGCGCCATCGCGGGCCTCAACGTCCTGCGCATCATCAACGAGCCCACTGCGGCCGCCCTGGCCTACGGCCTGGAGCGCGGCAAGGAGGACGAGCTCATCCTCGTCTTCGACCTCGGTGGCGGCACGTTCGACGTCTCCCTGCTCGAGGTGGGCAAGGACGACGACGGCTTCTCGACGATCGAGGTCCGCGCGACCTCCGGTGACAACCGCCTCGGCGGCGACGACTGGGACCAGCGCATCGTCGAGTTCCTCATCGCCGAGGTGAAGAACTCCACGGGCGTCGACCTGGCCAAGGACAAGATCGCCGTGCAGCGTCTGCGTGAGGCTGCCGAGCAGGCCAAGAAGGAGCTGTCGTCGGCGACGACGACCAACATCTCGCTGCAGTACCTCTCCATGAGCGAGAACGGGCCGGTCCACCTGGACACCAAGCTCGGCCGCGCGCAGTTCCAGCAGATGACGCAGGACCTGCTCGACCGCACCAAGGCGCCGTTCCAGTCGGTCATCCGCGACGCGGGCATCAAGCTCGCCGACATCGACCACGTGGTCCTCGTCGGCGGCTCGACCCGCATGCCGGCCGTCACCGACGTGGTCACCGAGCTCACGGGCGGCAAGGAGCCCAACAAGGGCGTCAACCCGGACGAGGTCGTCGCCGTCGGCGCCGCCCTGCAGGCCGGCGTCATGAAGGGCGACCGCAAGGACGTCCTGCTCATCGACGTCACCCCGCTGAGCCTCGGCATCGAGACCAAGGGCGGCGTGATGACCAAGCTCATCGAGCGCAACACGGCCATCCCGACCAAGCGGAGCGAGATCTTCAGCACCGCCGAGGACAACCAGCCGTCCGTGCTGATCCAGGTGTTCCAGGGCGAGCGGGAGTTCGCGCGGGACAACAAGCCGCTCGGCACGTTCGAGCTGACCGGCATCGCGCCGGCTCCGCGTGGCGTCCCGCAGATCGAGGTCACGTTCGACATCGACGCGAACGGCATCGTGCACGTGTCCGCCAAGGACCGCGGCACGAACAAGGAGCAGTCGATGACGATCACCGGCGGCTCGGCCCTCCCCAAGGAGGACATCGAGCGCATGGTGCGCGAGGCCGAGGAGCACGCGGCCGAGGACAAGGCCCGTCGCGAGGAGGCCGAGACGCGCAACGCCGCCGAGGGCCTCGTCTACTCGACCGAGAAGCTGCTCGTCGACAACGCGGACAAGCTGTCCGACGACGTCAAGACCGAGGTCCAGGCCGCCGTCGGCGAGCTGAAGACCGCGCTCGCGGGCACGGACGTCGACGAGGTCAAGGCCAAGCACGCGGCCCTGCTCACGACGAGCCAGAAGATCGGCGAGGCGCTGTACTCGGCGAACAACGCCTCTGACGAGGCGCCTGCTGCGGACGCCCCGGCCGGCTCTGCTTCTCAGGATGAGGACGTCGTCGACGCCGAGATCGTCGACGACGAGGACGAGGCGGCGTCCAAGTGACGTCGTCGACCGAGGGCGACGGCGACGACCTGACTCCTGAGGAGCAGGTCCTCGCCGAGGCCGAGTCCATCGCGGAGAACGCGGAGGAGGAGGTCGTCCTGGAGGGTCTCGTGGAGGCCGAGCGGATCGCCGCGGAGCGTCTCGACGAGCTCCAGCGGTCCAAGGCGGCCTACTACAACCTCGAGCAGCAGTACTCCTCGTTCGTGAAGCGGTCCAAGGCCGACGGCCTGGCCGCCCACGACCGGGGCGTGCACGCGGTCGTCGAGGCCCTCATCCCGGTGCTCGACGACATCGAGCTGGCCCGCCAGCACGGCGACCTGACCGGACCGTTCGCGTCGATCGCGGACAAGCTCGAGGCGACCCTGGGTCGCTTCGGGGTCACCCGGTACGGCGCGGCCGGCGAGCCGTTCGACCCGGCGGTGCACGAGGCGCTCATGCACTCGCACTCCGCCGAGGTCAGCGAGCCGACCGTCAGCAGATGCCGCACCTGGCGGCCATCTGCTCGGACGCTGCGGGACGGAACGAGAGGAGGCGTCGTGACCGGTCAGGACTGGCTCGAGAAGGACTTCTATGCGGTTCTCGGCGTCCCCAAGGACGCGGACGCGGCCGCCATCAAGAAGGCCTACCGCAAGCTCGCGCGCGAGATGCACCCGGACCACAACCCCGGTGACGCCAAGGCCGAGGCCCGCTTCAAGGACGTCGGCGAGGCGTACGCGGTCCTGTCGGACCCCGAGCAGCGCGGCCAGTACGACCAGCTGCGCGCGATGGCCGGCGGTGCCCGCTTCACGTCGGGCGGCCGCGGCGCCAACGGCGGCTTCGAGGACGTGTTCGGCGGCATGTTCGGCGGCGGCGGTGCCCCGGGCGGCGGCCGCGTCCGGTACTCGTCGAACCAGGGCGGGTTCGAGGACCTGCTCGGCGGGCTGTTCGGCAACGGCGGCGGCGGTGGCTTCTCCCGCGGACCACAGGCCGGCGCCGACCTGGCTGCGACGGTCACCATGCCGTTCCGGCAGGCCGTCGAGGGCTCGCAGGTCTCGCTGAACGTCGAGGGCCGCACCGTCAACGCGCGCATCCCCGCGGGCGTCCGCGACGGCCAGAAGATCCGGCTGCGCGGCAAGGGCCGCCCCGGCGACATGGGCGCCCCGGCGGGCGACCTGGTCGTGACCGTGAACGTCACCCCGCACCCCGTCTTCTCGCTCGACGGCGACAACCTGCGCCTGACGGTGCCGGTCGCGTTCGACGAGGCCGCGCTCGGCGCGACGATCGAGGTGCCGACGCTCGACGGCTCGTCCGTCCGGGTCAAGGTGCCCGAGGGCACGCCGTCCGGGCGGGTGCTGCGCGTCAAGGGCAAGGGCGTGGCCACCGCGAAGAACACCGGCGACCTGCTGGTCACCGTCCAGGTCGTCGTGCCCCAGCGGCTCTCCGGGGCGGCGCGCGAGGCGGTCCAGGCGTTCGGCATCGCGACGTCGGGTGAGGACGTGCGCGCCGGCCTGCTGGACTCGGCGAGGAAGTAGCCGTGCCCGGCGAGGACGCGAAGGTCTACGTCATCTCGGTCGCCGCCGAGCTGGCCGGGATGCACCCGCAGACCCTGCGCCAGTACGACCGCCTCGGCCTGGTCACCCCGAGCCGCGCCAGCGGCCGGGGACGGCGGTACTCGCTGCGCGACATCGCCACCCTGCGCGAGGTCCAGCGGCTGTCCCAGGACGAGGGCGTGAACCTCGCCGGGATCAAGCGCATCCTCGAGCTCGAGCAGGAGCTCGACGGGTTGCGACGACAGATCGAGTACCTCCGCGCGTTCGTCGACCCCGGTCGTCGCGTGTTCACGGCCGACCCGACCGGCGACGTCGCCGTCAATCGCGCCCGCAGCCGTCGCCCTGCCTCCCCGAGCGACCGCGCGGCCGTCGTCCTCTGGCGACCTTCCAGCCGCTGAACCAGCTGGTCCCGCCGGCGGCGCACCTGCCTAAGATCCCCGCGTGACGATCGATCTGGACCGCGTCCGGCGTGACACCCCCGGCGTCGAGCACGTCGCCCACCTGAACAACGCGGGCGGCTCGCTGCGGCCGCAGGTGGTGACCGACACGGTCGTCGCGCACCTGCGCCGCGAGGCGGAGATCGGTCCGTACGAGGCCGAGACGGAGGCCACCGGGCGCGTCGAGGCCGTGTACGACTCGGTCGCGCGGCTCGTCGGCGCGCACAACGACGAGATCGCCCTGGTGCAGAGCGCGACCGTGGCCTGGGACGTGGCGTTCTCGTCGATCCCGCTGAAGCCGGGCCAGCGCATCCTCACCGCGCGCACCGAGTACGTGAGCAACGCGATCGCGCTCCTGCAGGCGTGCGAGCGGACGGGCGCCACGCTCCAGGTCATCGACGACGACGAGCACGGCCAGGTCGACCTGTCCGCTCTTGGCGCCGAGCTGGAGACGGGCGACGTCGCCCTGGTCGCGCTCACGCACGTGCCGACCGGGGGTGGTGTGGTCAACCCGGCGGCGGAGGTCGGCGCGCTCACCCGGCGGGCCGGGGCGTTCTTCCTGCTCGACGCGTGCCAGTCGGTCGGTCAGCTCGACGTCGACGTCACGGCGATCGGCTGCGACCTGCTCGCCGCGACGGGCCGCAAGTTCCTGCGCGGGCCGCGAGGGACGGGGTTCCTCTACGCGTCGCGCGCGATCACCGAGCAGCTCGTCCCGCCGGTCCTCGGCCTGGGCGCAGCCACGTGGACGTCCGCGACCACCTACGCACCGGTCCCGAGCGCCCGTCGCTTCGAGACCTGGGAGCGCTCGATCGCCGACAACCTCGGCCTCGGCGCGGCGGTCGACTACGCCCTGGCCGTCGGCCTGCCGGCGATCGAGGAGCGGGTCTGCGGCCTGGCGGCCCGCCTGCGCACCGACCTGGCCGCGATCGAGGGCGTGACCGTCCGCGACAAGGGCGTGCGCCGGTCCGGCATCGTCACGTTCACCGTGGACGGGAGGTCCGCCGACGAGGTCCGGGTCGCTGCCGCCCGGGCCGGCGTGAACGTCAGCGTCACGCGCGTCTCGTCGGCCCAGCTCGACTTCGGTGCCCGGGGCCTCACGGAGGTCGTCCGGGCCTCGCCGCACTACTTCACGTCCGACCACGAGCTCGACCGGCTGCTCGCCACCCTGCTCTGATCAGTACCGGCTGAGCACCGACGCCAGGTCGAGGTGCTCGTCGACCCCGACGCCCGCGAGCGTGCGCTCCTCCACCGCGGCGACGTGCGCGACGATCAGTGCCTCGGCGCCGTCGGCGTCACCGGCGGCCATGAGCGCGACGAGCCGCTCGTGCTCCGCGACCGACCCGCGCTGGTCGTGGTCGCGCCCGTGCACGGCGAGGATCAGCGCGCACCGCCAGACCACCTCGCTGAGGTAGCGCTCCAGCAGCGCGTTGCCGCTGAGCTCGGCCAGCAGGATGTGGAACTCGGCGCCGAGCCGGCCGGAGACCTGCGGGTTGGGCGTGGCCGTCGCGGCGAGCTCGCGCTCGATGTGCGCGCTCAGGACCTCGCCGGTCGCCGACTGCCAGCCGAGGGCGATGCGCCGCACGGCCTCCCGCTCGAGGCAGCGCCGCACCTGGAACGTCTCCTTCGCGTCGGTCAGGGACGGGTTGGCCACCAGGGCCGACTTCGCCTTGCCCGTCTCGACGAGCCCCGCGGCGGTCAGCCGGGCGAGCGTCCCGCGGATGAGCGTGCGGCTGACCCCGTACTGCTGGGCCAGAAGGTCTTCGGGCAGCCGGGTGCCGGGCGGCAGCGCAGCCTCGACGATCGCGGACCGCAGGCTGAGGAAGGCGGCGTTCGCGCGGTCGGCAGGTCGGTCCATGCGGCAACCGTATACGGGCCGGGACGCGCGAAACCTGACCGCAACGAACATTTGACGGATACGAAACGGTGAGTTTCCGTATACGAACTAACGTCGGTTCCGTATACGAGAGGACATCATGTCGCAGATCATCGTCCGCCTGACGGACCAGCAGCTCGAGCTCGTCGAGGCGTCGATCCGTGCCGACGAGGCACCGGACGCCCCGGCGCTCGTCCGGCTCGCCCTGGGCGAGAGCGCGGACGGGGTCGTCCGCCGCGTGCACCCACGGACCAACGGCACCCCGTGGCAGTGGTGGGCGGAGATCGACGCCGCCGACGAGCGGACCACCCTCGAGGAGACCGTCCTGGAGCCCGGCACCGGCAAGGCGTTCGAGGTCCGGGCCGGCCAGGTGCTGCGCGTCGAGCAGATCACCGGCGATCAGTGCGTCGACCTCAACGTCTTCAACCTGCACGACTACCGCGAGTTCATGCACGTGGGCCGGACCCGCACGCTGCACGGCACCAACCCCAGCACCGGGTCGTTCCTGTGGTCCGCGCCGCCGCGAGAGCGCGCGCTGATGTACCTGCAGACCGACACCGCCGGCATCAACGACACCCTGTTCCCGCGGTGCAGCGCCACCATGTACGAGTCGATGCACGGCTTCGCCGAGCACACGAACTGCGCGGACATCCAGGCCGAGGCGCAGCGCGAGTACGGGCTCACCCCGGACGACGTGCACGACTCGTTCAACCTCTTCATGGCCACGCGCGTGGTCGACGGGATGCCCGAGATCCTGCGCCAGTCGACGGCTCCGGGCGACCTCGTCGAGCTGCTCGCGCTGACCGACGTGCTGGCGGTGCCCAACGTCTGCGGCAACGACATCATGGGCACCAGCAACTTCTCGCTGAACCCGGTGCGGGTCGAGGTCCGCACGGCCACGACCGACGAGATCGAGGCCGTCCCGCCCCTGCGGTCCTACGCCACGCAGCGCACGCCCGCCGACTTCCGCCAGCCCACGATCCGCACGGAGCGGCGTCTGGCCAAGGACCCGTCGTACGCACCCGCGTTCGCCCGGACGCCGGTCCGCCTGATCGACGTGCCGGTCGAGCTCGACGAGGCCGACGCGCTTCGTCTCCGAGCGCTCCACGACCGCGACCGCTACGCCGAGGAGGGCGACGCCCTGCGGGACGTCCTGCTCAGCTGGTGGGTGGCCTCGCATGGCTGAGATCGACTTCGACGAGCTCGGGGTCCACCAGCGGTACAAGCTCATGGCGTCGCTGATCGTCCCCCGGCCGATCGCGCTGGTGACGACCCTCAGCACCGAGGGGGTGGTCAACGCCGCCCCGTTCAGCATGTTCGGGATGGTCGGCGAGGATCCGCCGCTGCTCATGATCAGCATCAACCGGCTCGAGGGCGGCGCCCAGAAGGACACCGCCGCCAACCTCGACGCCTCCGGCGAGTTCGTCGTGCACATCCCGGACCAGCCGATGGCCGCGCGGATGCACGCGTGCGGCGAGGCGTTCCCCGCCCACGTCGACGAGCTCGCGACCGTCGGCCTCACCGCCACGCCCGCGTACCGCGTCCGGCCGCCGCGGATCGCCGAGGCGCCCGTCGCGTTCGAGTGCACGGTCGACGAACGGATCCTCACCACGACCCGGCAGGTCTACCTCGGCCGGATCCGACACCTGCACGCGGCCGACGGCCTCGTCGACACCGAGCTCTGGCGGGTGGCGCTCGCGGACTTCCACCCCGTCGGCCGCTTCGGCGCCAGTTTCTACGTCACCACCGAGAACCGCTTCTCGCTTGCGTCGGACGCCTCCGGGACCCCCGTCTCGGCGACCGACATCGACCGGCTCTGAAGTCCCCTCACAATAAGGAGCATCACCATGACCACCTCCCAGCGCGTGGGCGCAGCCGTCGTCGCCGGCCTCGTGACGCTCTCCCTGGCCGCGTGCGGCGGCTCGACCGCGGCCGAGTCCGAGTCGTCGGCGACCGCCGGCACCCCGATCGGCGCCGTCGACCTCAGCGGCGTCTGCCCCGCGACCGTCGTCATCCAGACCGACTGGAACCCGCAGGCCGAGCAGGGCGGCCTCTACCAGCTGCTCGGCCCGAACCCGACGATCGACGCCGACGCCAAGGTGGTCCGCGGCCCGCTGTACTCCCAGGGCGAGTGGACCGGGGTCGACGTCGAGGTCCGCGCGGGCGGGCCGGCCATCGGGTTCACGCCCGTGCCGTCGCAGATGTACTCCGACAAGGACGTGCTGCTGGGCTGGGTGAACACCGACGAGTCCGTGCAGAACTCTGTCGCGCTGCCCACCACCGCGGTCATGGCGACGTTCGAGAAGGCGCCCTGGATGATCATGTGGGACCCGGCGACGTACCCGGACGTCCACAAGATCTCCGACCTGGCCGACACCGACGCGTTCGTCCGCTACTTCGCCGGCGCCACGTGGATGTCCTACCTGACGGGCTCCGGCCAGCTGCGGCCCGACCAGATCGACGGCACCTACGACGGGACGCCCGCCAACTTCGTCGCCGCGCAGGGCAAGGACGCGCAGCAGGGCTTCGCCACCGACGAGCCGTTCGTCTACGAGAACCAGCTGCCGTCCTGGAACAAGCCGGTGGACTACCAGCTCATCGCCGACACCGGCTACCCGCTCTACGCGGTCGCGCTGTCGGTGCGCACCGAGGACGTCACCAAGCAGGCCGACTGCCTGAAGAAGCTGATCCCGGTGGTCCAGCAGGCCACCGTCGACTACTTCGCCGACCCGACGGTGGCCAACGCCCTCGTCGTGAAGGCCGTGCAGGAGTTCAACACCGGATGGGTCTACGACGCGGCCCAGGCCGCCGACGGGACCAAGCAGCAGCTCGACCTCGGCATCGTGGCCAACGGCCCGGACGGCACGCTCGGCAGCTTCGAGGAGTCCCGCGTGCAGAAGATCCTGGACATCGCGACCCCGATCCTCATCGACGCCGGCACCGCCCCGGCCAAGGGCCTGACGGCGTCGGACCTCTACACCAACGAGTTCCTCGACCCCACGATCGCCCTCCCGTAACCACACAACGTCCGMGCAGATGAGCCCCCGAGCGCTCATCTGCTCGGACCTTGCCGCTGGTCACTGCGCTGACACGGGCGCTGACACCGCCCACACCGCCGTGTCAGCGCCGTGTCGGTGCCCTGTCAGCGAGGCCGGACAGGCTGGTGCCATGACAACAGACCTGGTGATCGAGGCCCACGGCCTCGTCAAGCACTTCGGTGAGACGAAGGCGCTTCAGGGCGTCGACCTCGCCGTCGCTCGCGGCACCGTCCTCGGCGTGCTGGGCCCCAACGGTGCCGGCAAGACGACCGCGGTCCGCATCCTGTCCACCCTCCTCAACCCCGACGCCGGCACCGCCCGCATCAACGGCTTCGACGTGGTCAAGGACGCCGTGCGCGTCCGCCAGTCGATCGGCCTCACCGGCCAGTACGCGTCCGTCGACGAGGACCTCTCCGGCCGCCAGAACCTCGTGCTCTTCGGCATCCTGCTGGACCTGGGCAAGGTCAACGCCCGCGCCCGCGCCGCCGAGCTGCTCGAGTGGTTCGACCTCACGGCCGCGGCCGACCGGCCCGCCAAGACCTACTCCGGCGGCATGCGCCGTCGCCTCGACCTCGCCGCCAGCCTCGTCGGCCGGCCCGACGTCATCTTCCTCGACGAGCCGACGACCGGCCTGGACCCCTCCAAGCGCGAGGACATGTGGGGCGTCGTGCGCACCCTCGTCAACGAGGGCTCGACCGTCCTGCTCACCACGCAGTACCTGGAGGAGGCAGACGCGCTGGCCGACGAGATCACGGTCATCGACCACGGTCGGGTCATCGCGCACGACACCCCGGACGGCCTCAAGCGCGTGGTCGGTGGCCAGACCCTCGAGGTCCGCCCTTCCGACCTGACCCGCCTCGAGGAGACCGCGACGATCCTCGCGCAGGTGTCCTCCGACGGTCGCGCCGAGGAGATCCGCAAGGGCGTCCTCGCGGTCCCGGTCGCCGACGACTCGGCGCTGACCGCCACGGTCTCGCGCCTGGCGAGCGTCGGCATCGGCGTCACCGAGCTCTCCCTGCACCTGCCCAGCCTCGACGAGGTGTTCTTCACGCTCACGGGTCGCACCGCGTCCGAGGACGACACCACCGTCACCGCCGGCATCACAGACAAGAAGGAGGTGGCGTGATGACCACCGCAACCACGTCGCGAAGCGCCCTGGCGCCGAACACCCCGTCCGCCGCCGCCGTCGTCAAGAGGCGTCCGTTCCCGCTGGTCCGGCACTCGCTTGCCCTGGCCAAGCGCAGCCTCATCAAGACGATGCGCACCCCCGAGGCGCTCATCGACGTCACGCTCCAGCCGGCGATCTTCCTGGTGATCTTCGTCTACATCTTCGGCGGCGCGGTCGCCGGTGACACCCAGACGTACCTGCAGTTCCTGCTCCCCGGCATCCTGGCGCAGACCATCGCGACCGGCGCCATCGCCATCGGCGTGAACCTCAACACCGACATGGAGAAGGGCATCTTCGACCGCTTCAAGTCGCTTCCCATCCCCCGGTCGGCCCCGCTGGTCGGTTCGGTGTTCGGCGACGTGGTCCGCTACGTCATCGTCACGGTCGTCACCCTCGCCATCGGCTACCTGATGGGCTTCCGGATCCTCACCGACCCGCTCAGCGCGGTCGCGGGCTGCTTGCTCGCAGTGGTGTTCGCCCTGTCGCTCAGCTGGGTCTCGGTCTTCGTCGGGATGAAGGTCCGGACCCCGGGTGCCGTCCAGGGGATCATGTTCCTGATCATCATGCCGCTGTCCTTCGCGTCCAACGTGTTCGTGCCCGCGACGTCGCTGCCCAGCTGGATGCAGACGTTCGTGCAGTGGAACCCGCTGACGCACCTGGTCGCCGCGATGCGCGGCTTCTTCCTCGGCACGCCGATGGGCAACAGCCTCGTCTACACGCTGCTGTGGTGCCTCGGCCTGGTCGTGGTGTTCATGCCGCTGGCCCTGCGGGCGTACCGCAAGAAGGCCTGACCTTTCCGACGAGGAAGGCGGTCACCCTCGGGTGGCCGCCTTCCTCGTGTCGTCAGGCCGCCGGGGCGATCACGACGGCCGTGCCGTACGCGACGATCTCCTGGTAGCCGTTGCCCACCTCGTCGGCGTCGAACCGCATCGCGATCACCGCGTTGGCGCCGCGGGCCTGCGCGGCCTCGACCATCCGCTGCACCGCCTCGTCGCGACTCTGCTGCAGCTGCTTGGTCAGGCCCTTGAGCTCTCCGCCGACGAAGGCCTTGAGCCCGGCGCCGATCTGCGCGCCGACGTTGCGCGCCCGCACGGTCAGGCCCGTCACCTCGCCGAGCACGGTGACGATCCGGTAGCCGGGTGCGTCGTTCATCGTCGAGACCAGGAAGTCCATGGCCGTTCCTCTCCGTCGTGGTTCGAGCGTAGGACCGTCAGGCGAGGACGGCCGTGAGCGCGCGGATCCGCGCGGCAGCCTCGGGCGACGAGAGCGTGCGCGCGGCCGCCGTCGAGGCGTCCTGCGTCTCCTGGTCACCGAGCGTGAGCACGAGCCGGTCGGCGAGACGGAGCTGGAACTGCAGCACCAGGCTCGCTCCGAGCCGGACGCCCAGCGCCCACAGCTCGCGCGCCGTGGCGACGTCGCCCCGGTAGGCGGCCAGCTCGGCGGCACCCAGGGCGAACGAGCCGAGCACGGGCATGTCGGCCATGCTCTGCGCCTCGACCCGCGCCAGCTCGAGCAGCTCGACCGCCCGGGGCAGCGCGGTCCGCTCGTCGATCCCGGGCGTCCCCGCGGACCGCAGGTGCACGACGGCAGCGGCCACCCGGAACAGGATGCGGGCCTGCGGCGCGTGGATCGCGTCGCCCTGGATCATCGCCGTGGCCGCCTCGGCGTAGCGCACGGCGTCCGCGACGTCGTCGCCCTCCCACGCGACGTGGGCGAGCCCGAGGTAGGCCTGCGCGACGTCCATGTCCTCGACCTGCGGCGACCGCGTCACCTCGTGCAGCCGGTCGAGCGCGCCGTCCTCGCCGGCGATCGCCCGCTGCACGTCGAGCAGGACCCGGATGCTGCGGACGTCCTGCATGGCGCCGACGAGCTCGAGGTGCTCGATGCTGCGGATCAGCCACTCGTCCGCGTCCGCACCACCGCGGGCGCTCTCCCACTGGCCCACGCCCTGCGCGGCCATGCCCATGCCCCAGTGGTCGCCCGCCTGCTCGAACACGCGGTACGCCTCCCGGGCGTCGTCGCTCGACGCCAGCGGGTCGCCCGCGTTCTCGCGCGTGGCCGCCCGCATGAACAGGCCCATGCCGCGCAGGAACGGGTCCGCGGTGTCGACCAGCCGCTGGGCCGCGGCCACGGACTCGGCGGTGTCCAGGCTGCCGAGCGCGGGCATGATCGAGGTCAGCGACGCCATCCGCGGGCTCACCTGCGTGGGCCGCTCGGCCATGACCACCTGGATCGCGCGCCAGGCCAGCGCCACCAGCCGGAACGACATGGCGACGCCCGCGTTGATCGCGGCGAACAGGCCGGCCGCGGCGATCTTGTCGGCATCGGGCAACGGCCGTCCCGACGAGGCGCCGCGGAACAGTGCCGAGGTCCGGCGGGCGACGGGGTCGTCGGCCTTGAAGATCCGCATCGACCACTCGACCACCTCGACGTGCGCGCCGCGCACGCTCCACAGATGGAACAGCGTCGCGGCGATGCGCACCGGCGCGATCTCGTCGTCGTGCTCGACCGCCCAGCGCAGCGCCGCGACGAGCGACTCCTGCTCCTGCGCGCACCGGTCGAACGCGGCGACCTGCCCGGACCCGATGAAGTCCTCGCCGAGCCTGCCGGCCTCGACCCCGGCCCAGCGCACCAGCCCGGTCATCGCGGCCGCGCGAGCGCCCGCGGCGTCCAGCCGGGCCTCGCCGTACTCGCGGACCGTCTCGAGCATGCGGTACCGGGCCGAGCCGTCGTCGTGCTCGTCGAGGCTCAGCAGCGACTGCTCGACGAGCGTCGACAGGCCGCGCCGGACGATGTGCGGCTGGCTGTCGGCGACGGCGATCGCGGTCTCGGCCGTGAACGGCGCCGGGATGACCGACACGCGCTCCAGCAGCTCGCGGTCGGCGGGGTCGAGCAGCTCGCGGCTCCAGTCGACCATCGCCCACAGGCTCGCGTGCCGCTCGGGCAGCCCGCGCAGCGCGTCGTCGAGCAGGGAGAACCGGTCGGTCAGCCCGTCGAGCACGTCCTCGACCGTCATCGACCGCAGCCGCGCGGCGGCGAGCTCGAGCGCGAGCGGCAGGTTGTCCAGGCGGTGGCACAGCTCGAGCGCTCGCGCGGGTTCCCAGCCGACGCTCGCCCGGCCCGCGCGGGCGCGCGCCTCCAGCAGACCCAGCGCGTCGTCGTCGGGGAGCGTCCGCAGGCGGTGCACGGCCTCGCCGACGAGTCCCAGGGGAGCCCGGCTCGTCGCCAGCACGACGACGTCGTCCGACGCGACGGCGAGGAGGTCGCCGACGACCGTCGCAGCGGCGTCCAGCACGTGCTCGCAGTTGTCGATCACCAGCAGGCCGTCCAGGTCCTTCGCCGCGATCCGGAGCCGGTCCTCGGGGTCGAGCAGCCGCCGCTCGGTGGCCAGGTCCACGCGGACCGCGGTCGCGTCACCGCCGCCGATGGCCGCCAGCACGGCAGGCAGCACCTCCGCCGGCCCGCGCAGGCCGGCCAGCTCGATGACGCGGACGGCCTTGCCGTCGGCGACGGCCCGTCGTGCGACCTCGGTGGCCAGCCGCGTCTTCCCGGCACCGCCCGTCGCGACGATCGTGACCAGCGGGCTGGTCGTCAGCGCGCGCTCGAGCTCCGCGACGTCCTCGTCGCGACCCAGCAGGGCCGTCGCCGGCCGCCGCCAGGAGCCGGGCAGCACGGACCGCGCCCGGGCCGCCGGCTCTGGGGGCGTCGAGGCCAGCTCACCGCGCAGCAGCGCCAGGTGCGCCTGCGCGACGACCGGGGACGGGTCGGTGCCGTACCGGTCGGCGAGCTCCTCGCGCACGTGCTCGACCACCTCGAGCGCCTCCGCGTCGCGACCCTGCGCGGCGAGCACGCGGACCAGGAGCGCGACGAGCGGCTCGTCGGGCGGCGTGCGCAGCGCGCAGCGGCGCAGGTCGTCGAGAACGTCGGCCGTGTCCCCGACCGTCAGCCCGCTCTCGGCGCGCAGGGCGACCACCTCGCCCAGCAGGCGGGCCGTCGCGGCGTCGGCCAGGTCCGGGACGGCGGGGACGAGCGCGCGCGCCTGCCCGGTCAGCGCGTGCGCCACCGCGGGCTCGCCGGCGCGCAGCGCGGACCGCGCGCTGTCCAGCAGCGCCTCGGCCTGCGCGACGTCGACCTCCAGGTCGTCGACCGGCAGCCGGTACCCGCCGGGCGCCCCGGTGACGGGCAGCCCCAGCCGGCGCGCCCGGGAGACCAGCGCCTGCACCGCACCGCCGGCGTCGTCGGGCGGGATGCCCTCCCACACGTCCTCGACGAGGGTGGTCGACGACACGACACGCCCGCGCGCGTCGAGCAGCGCGCCGATGAGTGCGACCAGCTTGTCGCCACGGACGGGTCGGCCGTCGACGGCCAGCGCCCCGAGGGTGGTGATCTGCACGAGGACAGCATCCCGCACGACACCGACGTCGGTCGCGCACGGCGGCTGAGGGTGTCTCAGCAACGCGTCGTGCGCAGGGTGGTCGTCGGGCCGACCTAGCCGGAGACGACCGCTATGGCGTCGATGGAGACCAGCAGCCCGCGGGGCAGGACGACGTTCGCCGGGGCGGAGCGCGCCGGTGGTGGGGTCGGCATGTGGCGTGCGTACACCGCGTTGAGCGCCGCGAAGTCGGCCACGTCGGCGTAGAAGATCGTGGTCTTGACGAGGTCGGCCATCGACGAGCCCGCCGCCTCGAGCGTCGCGGACACGTTGCGCAGGGCCAGCTCGGTCTGCGCCTCGATGCCGTCCGGGATCTCGCCGGTCACCGGGTCGATCCCGGCGGTGCCCGAGCAGAAGACGAACCCACCCGCGACGATCGCCTGGCTGTACGGGCCGAGCGCGGCGGGGGCGTCGTCGGTGTGCACGCTCTGTCGAGTCATCGGGTCTCCCTGACCGGGCCGTGTCGGGTCGAGCAGGACGGGCGTAAGGGGAGCCGCGGCCGTCCTGACGAACGTACAGCTCCTGGTGCAGGCGGCGCCCCCGCGCCCTTTTCGGGGCGAATCGGACACACGGCGTGTGCATAGCGGTGTGCACCGCCCTGTGGGTGTCCGATGGGGGTCTGTGGATGCCTGTGGAAGCCCCTGCTAACGCGCTGGTGAGGGGCCGTGTCAGTGGTCGGCTGTAGCCTGGATCTTGTCCACAGGGTGAAGAATGACATCCGTGTCACTACAAGCCCTAGTGGTCCATTGCTTCCCCGACCACTAGGTGTAGTGTCTTGCCAAGCCAATCAAGCGCGGGCTCACCTAGCGGTTCAGGAAGCACGCGGCAGCCTCGCAGTACGTGAGATCACAGGAGCCACGATGACGATCACGGTCTACAGCAAGCCCGCGTGCGTCCAGTGCAACGCGACCTACCGCGCGCTGGACAAGCTCGAGGCCGACTACACCGTCGTGGACATCAGCCAGGACGCCGACGCGCGTGACTACGTCATGTCGCTCGGTCACCTGCAGGCGCCCGTCGTGATCGTGGACGGCGAGCACTGGTCGGGCTACCGCCCCGACCGCATCAAGGCACTCGCCGAGCGACTGGCCACCGCCGTCGCCTGACGGACGCCCCAACCACTCCCGGGCCCGGCGCTGGTCTCGAACCGCGCCGGCCCGGTGGGACAGCCGTACGTACGACCCGAGGCCGAGGGGATGGACCCGATGAGCTCCCTCATCTACTTCTCCTCCGCCTCGGACAACACCCACCGATTCGTGCAGAAACTGGGCCTGGCCGCGCTCGGCGTGAATGTGCACCGCATCCCGCTGAAGCCGACAGACCCGTTCCTGCACGCCTCCGAGCCGTACGTGCTGATCCTGCCGACGTACGGCGGGGGCAACGAGGGTGGGGCAGTGCCAAAGCAGGTCATCAAGTTCCTCAACGACGAGGACAACCGTGCACTGATCCGTGGCGTGATCGCGGCCGGTAACACGAACTTCGGCGAGAAGTACTGCATAGCGGGGGACATCATCGCGGCCAAGTGCCACGTCCCCTACCTGTACGGCTTCGAGCTCATGGGTACGAGCGAGGACGTTCACAACGTCCGTGAGGGATTGGGAAGATTTTGGCAACGACAGTCGCAGATACCCGCGTAGAGACGTCCGGCCTGGACTATCACGCCCTGAACGCCATGCTGAACCTGTACGGCGCGAACGGGGAGATCCAGTTCGACAAGGACCGTGAGGCGGCGCGGGCGTACTTCCTGCAGCACGTCAACCAGAACACGGTCTTCTTCCACGACCTCAACGAGAAGCTCGACTACCTCGTCGAGAACAAGTACTACGACCCCGCGGTCCTCGAGCAGTACGACCGCGCCTTCATCAAGACCCTCTTCGAGTACGCGTACTCCAAGAAGTTCCGTTTCCAGACGTTCCTGGGCGCGTTCAAGTACTACACGTCGTACACGCTCAAGACGTTCGACGGCAAGCGGTACCTGGAGCGCTTCGAGGACCGCGTCTGCATGGTGTCCCTCGCGCTGGCCGAGGGGAACCAGGACTTCGCCATCTCGCTCGTCGACGAGATCGTGTCCGGTCGTTTCCAGCCGGCCACCCCGACGTTCCTGAACCTCGGCAAGGCGCAGCGCGGTGAGCCCGTCTCCTGCTTCCTGCTGCGCATCGAGGACAACATGGAGTCGATCGCGCGCGGCATCAACTCCGCCCTGCAGCTGTCCAAGCGCGGCGGCGGCGTGGCCCTGCTCCTCAGCAACATCCGCGAGCACGGCGCACCCATCAAGCACATCGAGAACCAGAGCTCCGGCGTCATCCCCGTGATGAAGCTGCTCGAAGACTCCTTCTCGTACGCCAACCAGCTGGGTGCCCGCCAGGGCGCCGGCGCGGTGTACCTGCACGCGCACCACCCGGACATCTACCGGTTCCTCGACACCAAGCGCGAGAACGCCGACGAGAAGATCCGCATCAAGACCCTCTCGCTGGGCGTCGTCATCCCGGACATCACGTTCGAGCTGGCCAAGAAGAACGAGCCGATGTACCTGTTCTCGCCGTACGACGTCGAGCGCGTGTACGGGGTGCCGTTCGCGGACATCAACGTCACCGAGAAGTACTACGAGATGGTCGACAACGCGGCCATCAAGAAGTCGAAGATCAGCGCCCGCGAGTTCTTCCAGACGCTCGCCGAGCTGCAGTTCGAGTCCGGCTACCCGTACGTCATGTTCGAGGACACGGTGAACCGCGCGAACCCGATCGCCGGGAAGATCACGCACTCGAACCTGTGCTCGGAGATCCTGCAGGTCTCGACGCCGTCGACGTACAACGAGGACCTCTCCTACAAGGAGGTCGGCCGCGACATCTCCTGCAACCTCGGCTCGATGAACATCGCCCTGGCGATGGACTCGCCCGACTTCGGCAAGTCGGTCGAGGTCGCCATCCGCGCCCTGACCGGCGTGGCCGATCAGACGAGCATCGAGTCGGTGCCGTCCATCAAGAAGGCGAACGCCGGCGGCCACGCCATCGGCCTCGGGCAGATGAACCTGCACGGCTACCTGGCCCGCGAGCGCATCTTCTACGGGTCCGACGAGGGCCTCGACTTCACGAACATCTACTTCTACACGGTGGCGTACCACGCGATCCGGGCGTCGAACCTGCTGGCCCAGGAGCGCGGCAGCGCGTTCGAGGGCTTCGCGGACTCGAAGTACGCGACGGGTGAGTACTTCGAGAAGTACACCGAGAAGGAGTGGAAGCCGAAGACGGCCCGCATCGCGGAGCTGTTCGCCGAGGCCGGCGTGCACATCCCGACGCAGGACGACTGGAAGGCGCTGTCGGCGCTCGTGCAGGAGCACGGCATCTACAACCAGAACCTGCAGGCCGTGCCGCCGACGGGGTCGATCTCCTACATCAACCACTCGACGAGCTCGATCCACCCGATCGCGTCGAAGATCGAGATCCGCAAGGAAGGCAAGATCGGGCGCGTCTACTACCCGGCGCCGTTCATGACGAACGACAACCTGGAGTACTACCAGGACGCGTACGAGATCGGCTACGAGAAGGTCATCGACACCTACGCCGAGGCCACGCAGCACGTCGACCAGGGCCTCTCGCTGACCCTGTTCTTCAAGGACACGGCCACCACGCGTGACCTGAACAAGGCGCAGATCTACGCCTGGCGCAAGGGCATCAAGACGATCTACTACATCCGCCTGCGCCAGCTCGCGCTGGAGGGCACGGAAGTCGAGGGCTGCGTCTCGTGCATGCTCTGACCGCTCTGCTCGACGTTCTGCTCGACACGAAGGAAGCACACCGATGAGCGAGAAGCTCAAGCTCGTCAGCCGCGTCTCGGCGATCAACTGGAACCGGCTCGACGACGACAAGGACGCAGACGTCTGGGACCGCCTCGTCGGCAACTTCTGGCTGCCGGAGAAGGTGCCGGTCTCCAACGACGTGCAGAGCTGGGCGACGCTGACGGAGCAGGAGAAGACGCTCACCATGCGCGTCTTCACCGGCCTGACGCTGCTGGACACCATCCAGGGCACGGTCGGCGCGGTGTCGCTGATCCCCGACGCGATCACGCCGCACGAGGAGGCCGTCTACACGAACATCGCGTTCATGGAGTCGGTGCACGCCAAGTCGTACAGCTCGATCTTCTCGACGCTGTGCTCCACCAAGGAGATCGACGAGGCGTTCCGCTGGTCGGAGGAGAACGCGAACCTCCAGCGCAAGGCCGAGATCGTCATGGAGTACTACCGCGGCGACTCGCCCCTCAAGCGCAAGGTGGCCAGCACGCTGCTGGAGTCGTTCCTCTTCTACTCGGGCTTCTACCTGCCCATGTACTGGTCCAGCCGCGCCAAGCTCACCAACACGGCCGACCTCATCCGCCTGATCATCCGCGACGAGGCCGTCCACGGGTACTACATCGGCTACAAGTACCAGAAGGGCCTCGAGAAGCTGTCGGCGGCCGAGAAGTCCGAGCTCAAGGACTACACGTTCGAGCTCCTCTTCGAGCTGTACGACAACGAGGTCGAGTACACGCAGGACCTCTACGACGGCGTCGGCCTGACCGAGGACGTCAAGAAGTTCCTGCGCTACAACGCCAATAAGGCCCTCATGAACCTCGGCTACGAGTCGCTCTTCCCGCGCGACGAGACCGACGTCAACCCGGCGATCCTGTCGGCCCTGTCCCCGAACGCCGACGAGAACCACGACTTCTTCTCCGGCTCGGGCTCGTCCTACGTCATCGGCAAGGCCGTGAACACCGAAGACGACGACTGGGACTTCTGAACCCGAACGGGCGCTCAACCGCCGACCACGAACGGCCGATTCCTCGAAGGAGTCGGCCGTTCGGTCGTCGGGCGTCGAAACGCATGGGGGCACGCGTGAGCACAGCACCGCCCGGGTGGTACCCGAGCCCGGACAGCGACGGCGTGCATCGCTGGTGGGACGGTGCGCGCTGGACCGACCACGTCCGGCACGACGTGCCGCAGCCCGTGCCGGGTGAGCCGACCGCGCGCGTGCTCGACGTCAGCCACGTCGAGCCGTACAACCGCCAGGCGGCCGAGATGTGGCACGCCATGAAGGAGCGCGGCGGGCTCGCGGGCACGATCGGCGGCGCGATGTCCGCGGCCCTGGGCGCGCAGGAGGTCGCCGCACCGCAGCCGGTCGCCCGCTACGAGCCCGCCGCGCAGTACCCGCCCGCGCAACGGCCAGCTCACCAGCAGGCCGCGCAGTACCCACCCGTCCCGTACGGATCGGTCCCGATCACCGATGCACCCGGCGTGCCTCTGGTGATGCTCGGCGACCTCGGGTTCGCCCGGACGCACGACCCGGCCCTGCAGAACCTGCAGGTCGGGCTCGGCGGCGACGATGACGACGACGACCTGGACATCAGCCCCTTCGGCGCGATCAAGGCGATCGGGTTCGGCGCCGTGGTCGGCGTCTTCGGTCTGGTCCTGCTCTTCGTCGGACCGCCGGTCGTCGCGGTCGTCCTGCAGCTGGTCGGGCTGGTGTTCGTGGGCATCGGCGTCCGCGTGCTGTACGTGACCAGCCGGGACCTGCACCGCAGCGCGCGCGAGCTCGGTGCCGTGGGCCGCGCCCTGAGCGGCGCTCGGTCGACGAGGCGCGGCGGGGGGACCAACGCATGAGCACGCCGCCCGCGGCCTGGTACCCGAGCCCTGACGACGACCTGCTGCAGCGCTGGTGGAACGGCACGGCCTGGACGTCGATGACGCGGCCCGACCCGGAGACGGTCGCCGTGCCCACGCAGCGCACGGACACCGTGCAGCCCTACGGGTCCGACGAGGCGTCACCGACCGACGACCGCGAGAAGGCCGTCGCCGCGCTCGACGCCATGCAGCAGCAGGGCGGGCTCGTCGGGGTCTTCGCGGCCGTGGCGGCCGACCTGATCGAGTCCCAGACTCCGCCACCGACGCCGACCGGCCCGGGCGTCCAGCCCTACGGCCGGCCCGCGTTCGAGAACCCGTTCGGCACGAGCGCCGGCGACGCCGCGAGCACCGGGGGCCTCTCGTGGCGGGTCGGTCCGTTCACGGGCGGGCCGGACCCGGACGACCGCCATGCCGGGCGTCGTCGCCGGAGCAAGCCGATGGGCCCCGTCGGGCAGCTGGTCTTCGGGCTCGTCGTCCTGCTGATCGGGCTCGTCGTCGCGACCTCGATCACAAGCGAGAACCTGACCCACTCCGACGAGTCGACGGTCTCCGGGACGGTCGTCGACCACCGGACCTGGGTCGACGACGACGGGAGCTCGATGTGCTCGCCGGTCGCGTCGTTCAGCGTCGGTGGCTCCACCTACCGCGCGGGCACCAGCATCTCGACGCAGAGCTGCCCGGCCATGGGGTCGGCGGTGACAGTCATCTACACGACGGTCCACCCGGGCGACGGCGACGCCCGGATCAAGAGCACGAGCCCGTTCATCTGGCTGATCCCGCTCGGCGGCCTCCTGCTCGCGGGCTTCGCGGTGCGCGGCCTGGTCAGGTCCCGCCGCTACACGTCGCTGTAGCGCATCGCCGCAGGTGGGGCGCCCGGACGGCCGTCCTGGTGAGGGCAGCCTCACCTCAAAAGGGCCTCTGACCTGCGGGTAAGCAAGGCCTCACTGGCTAGGCAGGCTGCCCGCAACGGGTCTACCGTCGTGAAGAACGCACCGCTGAGTCCCCCACGGAGGTCGTCATGAGCACGCTGATGGACATGCCCGCCGTCGACGAGTGTTCGGTCGCCGGCTGTTCGTACAACGACCACTCGCACTGCCACGCGGCCGCTGTGACGATCGGTGGAGGCTCGGGCGACGCGCAGTGCACCACGTTCATCCCGCTCGGCATCAAGGGCGGCCTCGACAAGGTGGTCACCCACGTCGGCGCCTGCCAGCGCGCGGAGTGCACCCACAACTCACACCTCGAGTGCACGGCCGCGTCGATCCGCATCGGCGCGGGTCACGACGAGGCCGACTGCCTCACGTTCACGCCCGCCTGACCGGCGCGGGGACACCCACAGACCTGCAAGAGACACGGCCGCCCTCGACCGAGGGCGGCCGTCGTCGTGTGCGGGTGTGCGTGGTCGCCGTCAGCTCGACGGCCGGGCCACGGCGATGAGGTCCCGCACCAGCCCGGCCGCCGCGGGCACCAGGGCCTTCTCGCCGGGCACCAGCGACGGGTCGGCGGACCGCAGCTCGGCGGCGGCGTCGAGCGCGTCGGTCGGGTCGACGTCGATCGCGTGCAGGAACGCCGCGAGCAGTGCACGGGCCGCCTGCGAGTAGAGCCCGCCCGCGTCGACCGCCACCTCGGCGACGATCAACGCCGTCAGCGCGACGTCGAGCTCCGCGGTGCCGGTGCGGGCGTTCGACCAGTCGACGAGCGCCGGGCCGTGCGCCTCGGACAGGATGACGTTGGCGGGGTGGATGTCCAGGTGGACGATCACCGGTCCGGCCGGGAGGAGCGGCCAGGCGTCCGGTTCGCTCGCGCCCCAGCCCGCGGGAGCGTCGATGGCGTGCAGGCGGGTGTGCAGGTCGGCCAGGATCGCGGCTGCGTCCGGGAGCGAGACCTCGTCGGCACCCAGGGCCTGCAGCAGGGTCGGGCCGTGCAGGCGTTCCATGACCAGGTCCGGGCCGCTGGCCGCGAGCACCGCGGGGGCGGGGAACCCGTGCGCGACCGCGTGGCGGAGCAGGGACACCTCGTGGGTGGCGTCGCGTCCGGACCGGTACCGGCGCAGCACCGTCTGGTCGTCGATCGCGAACACGTCGACGGTCGCGCCGGAAGCCAGCAACGGGCCCGGCTCCGCGGCCAGGGAGGGGTCGACCGGCGGGAGGGAGCTGTCGTGCGGGGGCCGAGCGGTCGGCACGCTCGGCGGGTTGGGCGACTCGTGTACCGGCCGCCCTGTGGGGTCGTTCGGGGCAAGTCCAGCGGAGTTCATGCATAGACGTTAATACGGCAGATCGGACTTGTCCCGGCCTGGCCACCGACTCGTCGCTGACCTGCGGCGGAGCCGAGCATGACGAGTGCTTGACCTGGGCAACACGCGGATCGTCAGGCGCGCGCGACCCGCTCCAGGGTGCGGAGCGCCTGCTCGTGGGTGTCCGGCAGGGGCTCGACCCAGACCCGGACGGGCATGCGTGTCGCCGCACGGATGTCGAGCAGCTCGCACCGTCGGTCGATCTCGGCGTGCAGGGCCTCCAGCGGGGTGGGCGTGTGCTCGTCCGTCCGGGAAAGCACCGCGAACACGCCGCCGCCGAGCGTGGCCATCGGGTGACCCTCGCCGTACGTGGTGGTCATTGCCGCGCCGACGGCCGCGGACCGGGCGGCCCGCGTGAACGGGTCGATGTCCCCCGCTGCCACGTCGACGAGCACCAGGTGGTGGCCGACGTCGTTCGACGTGCGGGCGCGCTGCGTCGGGATCGCGGCGTCGCGGTACGTCTCCGCGAGCCGGATCGCCAGGTACTGCCGGGTGGGGAGACCCGACTCGGGGTCGAGCGCGGTGCCGAACGCCAGCGCGCCGGCCTGGGCGTCGGCCCATCCCTCGCACAGCGCGCGGATCACCGTGGCCGGGGGCTCTGTCGCGCCGAGCGCCCGGTAGAGGGCTCCAAGGTCGTCGATCGTCTCGCCGATGCCGACCCCGTCGTAGCCGCGCGCACGACCGAGCTCCTCCGCGGCGACCGCGGTGTCGGACGGCGACAGGATGGCGGCGGCGATCGCGTCGACCGCGGGGTGATACCAGTCGGAGGGCCGCAGCCAGACAGAGCCGACGCTCTCGTCGCGCCACCGCTCGCGCAGGGCGGCGGGCAGCACGCCGTGGGGGAGCCCGTCGAGGGACTCACCGGAGAGCGCCGGAAAGGCAGCGTTGTTCGGTCCCGAGTTCATCGTCACGCCGGATGAGAGTGGGCGGTGCGCGGTCTGTGACGCCGGTCCTGCGCTTTTCACCCGGTGAATTTCACCCTGGTACGTGTGGTTCGAGTGGTTCGACGCATATGGCAGGCTGTGCCCTCGGACGCTTGTACGGACGGGAGCGTGTCGTGGCACTCAGCGCGCGGCTCGACGACGGCGTCACGGGCGACGCGGAGCTCATCGCTGCCGCGCGCACCGGCGACGCCGCTGCCGTTGGCGCGCTCTATGAGCGTCACGCGGGGGCCGCCTGGGTGGTCGCCCGGCAGTACACGAACTCCGAGGCCGACGCCGACGACGTCGTCGCCGACTCCTTCGCGGCCGTGTTCGGAGCCCTGCAGCGGGGCAAGGGTCCCGAGGCAGCGTTCCGTGCCTATCTGTTCACCGTCGTGCGCCGCGTGGCCGGGGTCGGGCGCGACAAGGCGCGGCGCGTCGAGCCGACCGACGACGTCGCGGTCCTCGAGCGCGGCACCGCGATGGCCGCGACCGCGGAGGACCCGGCGCTCGCGGGGTTCGAGCGTGGTGTCGTCGCGCGCGCGTTCCACTCTCTGCCCGAGCGCTGGCAGGCCGTGCTGTGGCACACCGAGGTCGAGGGCCTGCCCCCCGCCGAGATCGCGCCGATCCTCGGGCTGACCGCGAACGGCGTCGCCGCTCTGTCCTACCGGGCGCGCGAGGGTCTGCGCCAGGCGTACCTCCAGCAGCACCTGCAGGATCCGCTCGACGAGGGCTGTCGCGGGGTCGCGGGCAAGCTCGGTGCCTACGTGCGCAGCGGTCTCGGCACGCGGGAGACCGCGCAGGTCGAGGCCCACCTGGACGACTGCGGGGACTGTCGCGCCCTCGTGCTCGAGCTCGGCGACGTCAACCACGGCATGCGGGCCGTCATCGCCCCGCTGGTGCTCGGGATCGCGGCCCTCGGAGCGCTCGGGGTGGCGCTGCCCGTCGGCGGCGGCATCGCGGCGGGTGCAGCGGCGAGCGGCGCGGCCGGCGGGGCCG